>NZ_JBDPME010000017.1:0-196610 GCF_039871825.1 Nonomuraea sp. B12E4
CAACTCTGGCCTTGGACACACCGCCCACGTTCATGACAACGGCGGTTGCCTATGTCCCGAGACACACTCTGTTGAAGTTTCCTATGTCTTGCGACATGGGTTTCCTATGTCCTGAACCAGCACACTGCCGGGGGCACTCACCTAGATAGGCATTCCAGGCCCCCGACCTGCGGTTTCTCAGCCGCAGGTCTTTTGTTTTGTGCCCTTGGCAGGCAACCGACGGTGCCCGCATGCGAGCCGTAAGACCATGATCAGGGGATATGCGCGGGATGATCTTGAAAGCGTTTCCCCAGCTCATGGGCCCAATTCTCCGCCGTCCCGGCCACCGCTACCCGCCACGACCACCTGCACATTGGACGAACGCCACGGTGACCATGCCAAATGCGTGCGTAAACCTGCGCCGCAGGCGCACCTTCGTCTGCCAGGTACGCGTCCCGCCCCAAGGCGAGCCGTGGCCACCAGAGTCCAGCAGGCTACGACCAGACCGTAGGAGAGCCACTGCGGACGCCGCCCCGGCATCCGACTCGCCCCTTCAGCTCTGGGTCAACTGAAGGACACGTCAACCGGATCACCCTCCTGGATGCCAATAGCCAGGTGGGGCCCTACGGCCTGGCGGAAAATATCGGCTGGCTGGTTCCGCGATAAACCTGGACAATCGCCTATCGTGATGGGGATCTCCGGCTTCAAACCGACCTTCCTCGTCGGACTCGAAGCCGTCCGCCAGGCACACGGACCGGCTCTGGCCGCGCTTGCCGGCAGGCGTCTGACGGGGTTCGCGCTCGTAGGTTTCGCCGAGGACGGGGACTGGTTCGCCGAGTGCCCCGTCATCCTGGACTTCGACGGCGTCCAGGCGGAGATCTGCCACTGGAAGTTCGACGAGCTGTCGATCGGGTGGAACGCCATCGACACGACGGCTGCGATCAGCGGCTGGGAGTACGTCGAGCAGACACCGGCGTGGTCCGGCACCGACGAGCGGCTCGAGCCGTTCGTCGGCCAGTAACTCCACGAGGTCGCCCTGCTCGAATGGCGGGCATCATCACGTCATGACCTGGCGGACGGCACCCTCGCCGTGGAGTTCGTCACGCCCCCATGTCGCGTCCAGCCGGGCCCAGACTGCGCCCACGCCAGTCCCGGCGGCCCCAGGCCAGCACGGGACGGTAATCTCACCTACCGGAGGAGAAACCGAGGGAAAGCCACCTATCAGCAGCACATCGCATAGGCCCGATCAGGGGAAGCTGATTTTCCTGGCGTTGCCTGAAGCCAGGCCAGGCGTTCAAGGACCGCAATAGGTTGATTCACGTGTCAGAGGTCCAGCTGCAGTCCGGCGCGCCACACCCCGTTCACACATCCGAACCGCACGCCGTGCACAACGACCGCCGCAGGCGCCGTCCCCACGCGCTCGACGGCCTCCACAGGCACGGTAGCAAGCCGCACCTCCACCTGGCCCCTGGTCGCAACGGTTCGCTCGTCCACCGAGACGTCCACCGTCACCCGGCCATTCGCCTCAATCTGGTCGATCACCTCGTCCAGTACGGCCACCAGCAGCGCCTCGTCGCTCTCCTCTGCCAGGGAGAACATCACGCAGGCATCGGGCACCGCGTCGCCCACCCGGACGCAGCACTCGACCAGCGCCTGCACCGCCTCGGCCAAGCACTCCTCCCGGCTGTCCGCCCACGCCTCCCCCACGACGTCCGCCGCCCTCAGGACCGCACGATGCCCCCGCCCCATGCGCTCAGCCATACCCGCAGCCGACGGTGTCATCCACGTTCGGATGACCATGGCATCGCAGGCTCGCTCTCTGAGAGGGCGAGCTTGCCGGATTGCATGGCCAGGTCCGGTTCCAAACGAAAGCTCCCGCCCAACTACCGTCCTAATCCTATACTCGGGGCAGCAACGCTTTCGGGTGACGGAGGCACAGAGGTGAGCGACGGTTCTGATAAACCGAAATTCGCTGTGGGCCTGGGGATCGCGGTGTCCGTGATCACCATCTTGGCGTTCTTCGGCATCAAAAGTTTCGATGACCTGTTGAACAACAAGGATTCTGCACGGTCCAAAGCTTGCGCCCTGGCAGTCGCTGCTCGCAATGTCCAGACGATCACTGTGACGCCAGAGGAATGGCAAGCGAATGCCCTGGCATATGCCGACAGGTTGCTCACGGCTGCGGAGGCAACCGATGAGCCGAAGCTCCGTGGGAGCTTGCGCGAGTCGGTATACGCCCACCAGGACTGGGCGGCCGCACTACAAGGAGAGCAGAACAGCCAAGCAGAGCTGGAGAGGCTGCACGAGGCTGAGCGAAAGTGGGCGGCATTCTGCAAGGTTCCCGCTCCGGAGTGAGATTGGGCCCGAAGTGTTGCACAATGCCAAGGCCGCCGCGGGCTGAGCGCGCTGATTCCTACAAGAAACCAAGGGCTGAAGGAGTTCTCATTATGTGAGACCGAGGGCGATGAGCGGGTTGGTGAAGTCGTCGCGTGCCCAGCGGGCGCCTTCGGCGATGTTGGGGTGGTTGAGCAGGCGTAATGCGCCGATCGCGTAGCTTCTCATGGTGGCCAGGATGGACGGAGCCGAGGCGGTCCGTACTCGACAGCGGTCCTCGCTGAGCGTCGTGTCGCGCACGTAATGATCTTGATTTTCGATGGCCCACTCGCCTCTGGCCAGTTCCGCGAGGCGACGCGGACCGGCCAAGGTGGCGGGCAGGCTGGTGACGCCGAGCACGGCGACAGCCGACAGGGGTGTCCAATGCAGGTCGTAGACGTAACGCTCAAGAAGGAAGACCTGCCGCACGTGCGGGAAACGAGTGCCCGGCGGAGCCGGTTGCACCTGGATGGTACGGATCTCGGTGCGGCCGTGGCCGCGGTCGTAGGTGGTCCACTCGATCGGCACGTCCTTCCACGGCAGGGCGTCGAGCTGGTCGAACAGCTTCGGCTGGTTGCCGCCGACCGGGAAGAGATAGAAGGCCTCACGGCGGTGCGGGTAGCGGGCATGCTCACGCTGGCAGTGCAGCCGATCGGCGGTGATGACGACGTTCTTCAGGCAGCCGATCTGGTCCAGCAGCGGCGCGAAAGCGGTGATCTCGTTGCTCTTGGAGGCGACGTCGAGGGTGGCGACCATGACGCCTTCCTCGCTCAGCAGCGCGCCGAGCCGGTGCCGGGCGGGCCGATCGGCGGTGGCGGTGCCGCGCAGGCTCTTGCCGTCGACACTCATCGGGATGAGTTCGTCAGGGTCGTCGTACAGGTCGGCGAGCTGACTGGCGCGGTGCGCGGCGTAGGCGGCATCCACGCTGGCGGCATTGACCAGCTTGATCGTGCGGCACACGGTGTCAGGATGCGGGGCCATGAACATCCCGGTATGCCGCTGTTGCCGGGCTCCGAGCTGGGCCAGGACCTCCTGAGGCGCGGCGGCGACCCAGTGCCGGATCGCGGCGTAGCTGTTCGCCCCGGACACCAGCGCCGCCTGGACCAGGCCGAGCAGTACCGCCAGCGGATGCCGGCGCCCGCGTGAGTCGCGGGGATCGGGCACCTGCTCCCACACCCGGCGCAGATCCCGCAGGTCCGCCTCCTGCCTGTTCGACGGATTCGCCCAGGTCGGCACCGCCGGCCACAGCGGCGATAGCGGACAGGACAGGTGGCATGGCAGACTGCACGGACAACGAGGCTCCGGTAGATCGACTTGGTGTGAGAACCGTCGTTCTACGGGGCCTTGTTGCATCTCACGCCGTCGCCACGCCGTACGCGATCAAGCCGTGACCTGTACCGGCTCCCGCCGGTCCATCAGGTCGTCGGATAACGGCTGGCCTGATTCCTCAGCGACCCGCAGGCAGGTGTCGACGAAGACCTCGAAATGTTCGCGTTCAGGGCGCACCGGCCGAGTTCTGCTGATCATTACGGCGATGGTGCTGCGTTTCAACCGCAACGGCGCCCAGCCGTTGCGCCGCGGCGGCGTCCGGGGTACTGGAGATCTCCAAATCGCGAACAGCGCCGCCCTGGAACTGGCGGACCTTGACGCCGAGTGGGCCGCCCAGGCGACCACGCTGATCCATGCGGGGCTGTTCGAGCACCTGACGACGGAGGCGAACCGATGACCAACACCGCGAACGAACCTCGCCAGGCGGACCGGCTGCTGGTGCCCGCGCTGATGTTCATCGCCTTGGTCGTCGCGGTGGTGGGAAGCCTCGGGGCGCCGCTGGTGCACGCCCGTGCGACAGGTCGAGCCAGGTCGAGCTACCGCACCGTCTCCTTCGGGGGTCGCCGACGAGAGCGTCGAGCCCGACCTGTCGGCTCTGGTGCCACTTGACAGACATGGCCGTGTCGTAACAAAGTTGATTACGATGAGTTCGAACAGCAGGTTCACGGTCGCCATCCACGCTCTGGCCTGGATGGCACTGGTGCAGCCCAAGCGAGACGGCGGCGTGATGACCTCCGACGAGATCGCCGGCAGCGTCAACACCAACCCCGTGGTGATTCGCCGCATCCTGGGGCAGCTGCGCGAGGCCGGACTGGTCGAGGCACGGCGGGGTCAGGGCGCGGGGTGGCTGCTGACTCGCGAGCCGGCCGCGATCAACCTGGCAGCGGTGTACGGCGCCGTTGAGGGTGATCCGCTCTTTGACCTGCACCCCGCCCCTCCCAACCAGGCTTGTCCCGTCGGGCGAGGTATTCAGCCCGTGCTCAGGCGGAGGTACAGCAGGGCCGAAGCCGCGCTGCGCGCCGACCTCGCCGGCACCTCGATCGCCGACGTGCTGAAGGAAACCGTCGCGTAAAGTCCACGGCCGGCCACCAGGTCGGCCTTATTTCCACTCATTGATGTAACAGATATTGTTACAATAGGAGAGATCAGTGCATCGAAATCTCGTCGTGCTCGCACTCGGCGTGTTCGTCGTGGGCACCGACAGCTTCGTGATCGCCGGTATTCTTCCCGCGATGGCGGAATCGCTGCAGGTGAGCACCACAACCGCCGGCCAGTTGATCACTGCCTACGCCCTGGCGTACGCGCTGCTCTCCCCCGTCATGGGTGCCATCACGGCGAACTGGCCGCGCAAACGGCTGCTGCTCGTGGGCCTCACCGTCTTCACCTTGGGCAACATGGCCACCGCCGTACTGCCGGTCTACGCACTCGTGCTGGCCGGGCGGATCGTGGCGGGGCTTGGCGGCGCGATCATCACGCCCACCTCGACCGCGACCGGCGCCGCCCTGGCACCACCCGACCGGCGCGGCCGAGCCATCGCCGTGGTGATGACCGGGCTGAGCGCGGCCACCGCGCTCGGCGCGCCGATCGGTACCGCGATCGGCAGCCTGACCGGAAGCTGGCAGGCGACCATGTGGGCGGTTGTGGCCTTCGGCGTCCTGGCCCTGCTGGCCGTCGCGGCGCTGCTGCCCGAGGTTCCCGCACCGGCGCCCCTCACCCTGCGGCAACGTCTGGCGCCAGTGGCCGACCGGCGTATAGCGCTCACGCTGGGCACGTCGGTGCTGGTCTACACCGGCCTCTACACCGTCTACTCCTACATCAGTGTCAGCTTCCATCGCGCCACCCAGGGCAGCGGGACCACGCTCGCCCTGCTGCTGTTCATCTGGGGACTGGCAGCGACGGCCGGCACCCTGGTGTCCGGCCCGCTCACCGACCGCCTCGGCAGCCGACGCGTCATCAACACCGCCGTCGCCGTGGCCGCCGTGGACTTCGCCCTCCTGCCCTGGACCAGCCAGCACATCGCGACCGCCGCCGCCGCCCTGATCATCTGGGGGATATCCGGCTGGGGAGCCCTGACCCCACAGACCCATCGCCTCATCTCCGTGCTGCCCTCGGCCACGCCCGTGCTGACCGGACTGGCCTCCTCCAGCGTCTACATAGGCGTTTCCGTGGCCGCCGCCGTCGGGGCGCTCGGCATGGCCACCGTGGGCCCCTACCTGCTGGGGCCGTTCGGCGCTGCCCTCATCCTGGGTGGGCTCGCAGCCGCCGAACTAGCGCACGCCTCAATCCGGAGACGTGATGTGTCCGCCGGGCAGGCCGCGTCCAGGCCATGATGTACGTGGGCTATCACGCTCGCACGGGCGCCGGGCCACCTCCGCGTGGTGGCCCGCGTCGGGCAAGAGCCGGTCGAAATTGACCGTCGCTGACAACAAAGACGGTGCCGTTGTTGTCCTGCTTGATGACCATGAAGAGGCTGGTCTCGCCGAGGGGTGGACAGAGCCTGATCGAAGGCACATGGCGCAGCTCGGACCATGGCCCGCCGACAACGAAACCGAACGTACCGGCCTGCGGACAAAGCCACGCCCCGCATCGTCCGGGTTGTCTCGACGGGCTCACCCATGAAGGCGGGCAATGTACTTGCCCTCGCCCCGGCCCTCGGCCAGCAACTGGTGAACGACGGCACGTCCGCGAGCGAATCGACATCCGTGGTCGCGATGTCCAGCAGGCCCTTGCCGATCCGATCGAGAACCCGCCGCAGGCCGGCGGCAGAGCGAGCGGGTGGGCGCGCGCGAACTGCTCGGCGATGGCCTGATCTACCGTGTCCCCAGCCGCAAAGCATAGGCGCGTTCCCCAGCCACGGCCGGGCCGAACACAGCCCCCAACGGGCCGCGCGTGCCGGTCTCCGCCAAGGTCATCAGCACGAGTTTGGGGTAACCAGGCGACCAGCCAGGCGGTGAAGTGCGGATCAGGGGTGTGCAGGGGTTTGAGCGTCGGCTCTGCGGAACTTGGCCTTCTTGGCTCGGTTGCCGCAGATGTTCATCGAGCACCAGCGCCTGTTCTGGCCTCGGCTGGTGTCGACGTAGAGCCCGCCGCACTCCGGGTTCTTGCACACCTTCACCTGGGAGCGCTCGTCACCTCCGAGGATGGCGATTGCATGCTGCGCGATGAGGCCCAGTGCCGCATGGATCGGATGCCTGGACCAGCTGCACCAGTGCGCGCCGGATGCGGTGAGCTGGGGATAGGTCCGGCTCTCGCGGGAGAGCCTGTTGATGAGCCCGATGTCCGCCCGCTGGGGCACGTCACCGCCGACGACCGCTGTGCCGGCGCGGTGGATGGCCTCTCGGAGCTGGCACGCCAGGACGAGGTCCTGGTCGGTGGTTTGCTCCTTGCCGAGGCGAAGACTGTTCGCGTCGAGCCAGTCATTCAGGCGCTTTGGCGTGGGAAGCCGCTCGACCGGCTCGCCGTACCGGTCACTGAGTGTGGCGGTGAATCGGAACGAGAGATGTTCGTTGTCGAGTCGGAATGTCGGCGCTTCCATCGGAGCCCCTCCTGCCGCATATGTAGCTCGTCCACTCATGGAACCATTTTAGTTGGTTCGCATGCCGACGACGAGTAGAGTGGAACCGGCTTAGACGGTTCCACTAGGAGTGTGTGACTGAATGACCGATGTCACGGTGGTCGGTACCGGCGGGATGGGCGCAGCGATCGCCCGGAACCTCGTCAAGGCAGGATTCGAGGTCGCGGCATGGAACCGGGACCGCTCCCGGCTCGCTCCGCTGCTCGACGTGGGTGTGATCGAGGTCGAAGACCCGCGGGAGGTTTTCGCTTTTGGTGTGGTGTTCTCGGTACTCGCCGACGACACCGCAGTGCGCGAGGTGTTCCTCGACAGCGGTGCGCTGCAGCGGGCTGGCGAGGGTGCGGTGCATGTCAACCTCGCAACGATCAGTCCTGATCTGGCCGAGGTAGCGGCAGCGGTGCACGCCGAGCAGCACGTGGGATATGTCGCCGGCCCGATGTTCGGTGGTGTGCCGGTTGCGGAGGCGGGCAAGCTCAACATCGTCACCGCCGGTGAGCCTGAGCTCATGGAACGAGTGCTGCCGATGTTGGAGGCCGTCAGCTCCCGTGTTTGGCCGGTTGGCCGGGCCCCGCGGCAGGCGAACGTGGTCAAGGTCGCAGGGCAGGTGCTCATCGCATCGGCGATTCAGTCAATGTCGGAAGCGGTTGCGATCGGAGAGCGCGGCGGTGTCGACGCCAGGACACTGGTGGAGTTGTTCACCTCGACCATTACGCCCGGCCCTGTGTACACGAACTACGGCGGGCTCATCGCCGCGGCGAAGTATGCGCCAGCAGGGTTCACGCCGGTGCTGGGTCGCAAGGACGTTGACCTCGCCCGCGCCCAGGCCGCGTCGACCGGTATGCGTCTGCCTGTCGGTGACCTGCTCTCCGAACTGCTGACGCAGGCGATCGAGGCCGGGCACGAGCACGCCGACTGGGCATCTCTGGCCGATATGCAGCGCCACCGTGACGTCCCTGGGGCGACCCGGTGAGCGTCGAGACGGACACGAGCACTCAGATCGGCAGAGTCCGCACGCGGCAGCCTGCCCTGGGGAGCGCTCTCCCAGTTCATAGAGGGGTTGGCGATGCGGAAAGTCCAAACGGAGGCGCTGTGGATCGGCTACGAGCAGTGGGGCAGCGAGGATGCGCCGTTGATCGTTCTCATGCACGGGTTCCCTGACGGAGCGGGGGCTTGGCGGGCCGTCGCCGACCAGTTGGTGCCGGCCGGGTTCCGGGTGGTGGCCCCGTACCTGCGGGGCTACGGCCCAACGAGCTTCCGCGATCGAGACCGGCCACGGAGCGCGCAGCAGGCCGCACTCGCTCGCGACCTGCTGGATTTCCTCGACGCGGCCGGCCTCGTGCCCGTTCTGGTCGGTGGGCACGACTGGGGGGGCTCTGACCGCGCAGGGCGCCGCAATCCTCGAGGCGACCACCGGTGACCGTCCCCACGACCGTCATCCTTGGCGCCGACGACGGCGTCGCTCCGCCGCCTCCCGCCGACCTCGCCGCGGTCGGCTTCGCTCACCCCCTCGGCGTCAGGGTCGTCGCAGGCGCCGGCCATTTCCCACACCGGGAACAGCCCACGGAGGTCGCTCAGGCCATACTCGCGACCCTTGAGGAAGCCGAGGTCGAAAGTCCGAAGCGGGGAGATACCGCCCCCGCTGAATTAGAGCGACCGACAAATGGGCGCGTGGGTCGTGTCGTAACAGACCGCAGGCACGGAATCTGATGATCACGGCCTTGGCGACAGTCCGTGATCTTCGAGATGTTCCGTGCCTGCCGCCCGTCCGCCGGCGCGCCGGAGTGTAGAGCCGGGCGTACAGCGGAAATACAGCCGTTCATCGGCCCGCAGCGTGGTGACCGTCACGATGCCGTTGTCGGCCTTGCCGAGGCGGCCTAGCCACTTGGCGGCCGGTGAAGGCCGTCGCACTGCCGTCCTTGCGATCATCGATCACAAGCACCCCTCGGCATGCGCGGCGGTGGCGGGATCAGCCAGCAGCAGCTGCAGCCGGCGCCCCGTTCCCCGCCACATCATCGACGGACGTCTCGGCGCTCGCTGGTGGGGTACCCGTCACCTGCTGGTTCCGCCGCCTGGCGGGCTGGACGGCGCCTGCCTGCGCCGACGGCGAGCGCGAGGAGAGCCAGAACTTCGAAGGCGGCTCCGGCCAGTGGTAGCCGGGAGAGCAGACCGGCTCCCACCAGAACGCCGCCGATGGCGGCGGCCACGGTCTGGCCGAGGTAGACGGCGCTGTTGTTGAGAGCGAGGAGCATATCGCCGTCGCGGCCGCCGAGGGCCAGGAGCCGGTGCTGGATGAGCGGGAAACTCGCCCAGTGGACCAGTCCCCAGAGCGCGAGCGTCGCGGCCGTCCAGGGGAGGGAGTACACGGCGACGCCGAGCCCCGCGAGGACGATCGCGAGCAGCGCGATGGTCGCTGTCAGGCCGGTGACGGCGTTGGTACGGTCCGCCAGGCGCCCTCCGCTCATGACCCCGGCGAAGCTGCCGATCCCGAAGGCCAGCAGCAGCCAGGTACGGTCGGAGGCGCCAGCATGGGTGATGGTGTCGAGGATGCTGCCCAGGTAGGTGTAGACCACGAAGGTTCCGATCACCCACAGCGTGGTGGTTAGCATCGCGAGGGGAGCGCGGCGGATCCGGATCGCCCCGAGCCTGTCACGTACACCGGCCGCCGCCGACCCGGGCAGGCGCGGAAGACTCAGCCACAGTCCGGCCGCGGCGACGAGGGTGATGATCGCCACGAATCCGAACGCCCATCGCCACGATGACAGGGCCCCGATCGCATTGCCCAAGGGGACGCCGAGGGCGATGGCGGTGGTCATGCCCGCGTACACGATCGCCAGTGCGTGACCGCGTCGCTCCGGCGCGGCGATCCGGCCCGCCACCGCCGACGCGGTCGCCGCGAACAGTGCCGCCGACGCTCCGGCGACGATCCGGCCTGCCAGCAGGACGGCGAAGGCCGGTGCGAGCGCTGACAAGGCGTTGCCGGCGGTGAAGACGAGGAGAACGGCGAACAGGAGAATCCGCCGATCCATCTTGGAGGTGAGACTGGCCAGGATCGGTGCCGCCACGGCGTAGGTGATGGCGAAGACGGTCACCGTCTGGCCGGCTGCGGCCGTTGACAACCGTAGGTCGTGCCCGAGGTCAGGCAGCAGGCCGGACACGATGAACAAATCGGTGCCGATCGCGAACATGCCCAGCGCGAGCAGCCATGTCCGGGTGCCTGCGGATCGGGCTTGCGCTGCCCCCGTTTCGCGAGCCATCAAGATCGATCTCCTTCCCGAGTAACCATATGTCAGGTTACTGTGCCCGGTAACCTATCATGAGGTTATGGATGGAGATCGGGTGCAGGGCCGGCCGTGGGTCTGGTTCGGCGGCCGGCCCGCCATCGACTTCGCCAACACGGTCCGCGAGCGCGCCACAGCCTGGCGGGACCTGCTGGAGACCCCCGCCGACCTCGCCGGCTGGTTCGTCGCCGCCGGGATCGGCGACCGCCCCCTCACCGTGGACGATGAACTGCTCACGCGGGCCAGAGAACTGCGTGAAGCCATCGACCAAGGGATCAGGGCGATCCTGCTGGAAGAGGACTTCCCGCCGGCATCGGAGCAGATCATCAACGCATGGCTCGTCCGCGCGGTCGGCAACCCGCCGCACCTGGACACCAGCCAACGCGTCCCTGTTCTGCGGACCCTCACCACCACGCCGTCCGACGCTCACGGCGCGCTGTGCCGCATCGCACTCGACGCGGCGGAACTCATCGGCACGGACGCCCGCGCGACCATACGCGTCTGTGCTTCGGCGCCGTGCAACGCCCTGTTCGTCGACAAGTCAGCGGGACGCCGTCGGCGCTGGTGTTCGATGGCCACCTGCGGCAACCGCGCCAAAGCCGCCCAGTTCCGTCGCTCAGCCACGAACCGGTGAACGGCCGGGAGCGTCAACCCTCGGCCTCAAGACGGACCAAAGACGAACGACGTCGGCGGGCAACCACCCCGATTTTCAGCCCGGAACGGGCCTCCCGGCCAGGGAGATCCGACACTAACCCCCGGGTCTGCTGACTCTTCCCTGGCTAGAACGCCGGAGGACCCCCGCCATTCGAGAGCAACTCCGGCTGCTTGGTTTCCCCAGCGGCGCCGCCAGGGAAGCCACCCTGCGCCAGCTCATGCTCCAACGGTCTCTGCCGGTATCGCCCCCAGCGCACTGGTCCGCCGGACTCAGATCAGCGCCGCGACGGCGGTGTCCACGTCGGCTTCCGTCGTATAAAGGTGGAAGGCGAGGCGTGCCGCGCCGTTGCGGACGGATGCGCGGATGCCGGCCGCTGCGAGCCGCTCGGCCGCGCCCGGGCGGGTGACGCTGACGATCGCGCTGTCGCCAGGCGGCATGCCAAGGCCGGTCCGGAATCGGTTGGACAGCCGTACATCATGGTCGTGGATCGGACCGATACCGATCTCCAGGAGCAGTTCCAGAGTGGGGGCGGCCGCGACATAGGAGAACCAGGGGGCGGCGATGTCGAATCGCCGGGCGTCCTTCGCCAGCCGCAGCGGCGGGCCGTACGAGGCATCTCCGTCACCGGCGTACCAGTTGGCGGCGAGCGGTCGGATGCGGTCGCGCACAGCCGGGCTCACGTAGCAGAAGGCGGTGCCGCGCGGGCACATCAGCCACTTGTACGCCGAGACGGCGAGGACGTCGAAAGGCGTCGCGTCGATCGGGCGCCAGCCGACCGCCTGGGTGGCGTCGGCGACGATGAGCGCGCCGTGCGCCCGCGCCGCCGCGACGACCTCGTCCGTGGCGGCGACCTCACCCGTCGCGGACTGGACCAAGCTGAAGGCGACCGCGTCCGTGCGCTCATCGATCGCGTTGGGCAGGTCGGCGGGCGGCACCGTGCGCACGTCGAGATCGTGCACGAGCCAGGGGAACAGGTTCGACGTCTGCTCGATGTCGGGGACGACGACGCGCGAGCCGGGCGGCAGCGAGGCCGCGACCGGGGCCAGCACCTGCGAGGCGGAGGCGCCCACGGCCACGTCGTCGGCCGCGACGCCGACCAGGCGCGCGAACGCGCTGCGCGCGCGACCGGTGGACCGGTCCCACTTGTCCCAGCCGTTGGCCCCGCGACGCCATTCGGCGAGCGCGCCCTGCAGCGCCGCGAACCCCGGCTCCGGCGGTATGCCGTAGCTCGCGGTGTTAAGCCATCCCGGCTCTGGGTCCCACAGGCGTACCGCCTCGTCAAGATTCATCCTGGTGAGCCTAGAGCTTTGGGTCCGCGATTCTGAAGCCGACCGCCTGATGCACCACGCCCACATGGTCGAGACCAGCGGCGAATCCCATCGCCTGGCCGAGGCCCTTGCCGGAAGAGGCGTCGTTTCCCTGACCTGACCGCCCACCCGGACGCCGCATGTCCGTCTACCTGGAGATCTCATGGCCGCCAGCCTGGATCAGGCTGGCCGCCCACCTGGAGAAGTTCCTGACCGTCCACACCGCCGGTGGCGACGGACGTCGAGATGAAGTCGGGCGCGGCGGTGGCCGGGCGGAACAGTGCGTTGATCTCACCTTTGTCGCCGTAGTAGCGCGGATCGGGGTAGGCCATGGTCTCTCCTGCTGGTGAGGTGTACGCCTATGCGGCCGGGGCGGTGTCGCTGAGGTCACGGGGGACCTCGACGAGCTTGCCCAGGTCCTTTGAAACCAGTCCAAATGGGCCTGTCCCTAGATCTCCATCAGGTGGCGCTTGTCCCGTCTACTCCCAGCCGGTGCGCTTCTTCCTGCCCGCGGTTCACCTCCCTCCGGCTGCGGGAAGCAGGAAAGATCGTGTCACCCGGTCCCGCGAACCGAATCAGTCAACAGACTGGGGTCCCGCCGACTGCCATGCCTCGGCGACGCCGCTGAACCTCTTCGTCGAGTGCGGGACATACGCGGGATGATCTTCCAGGCGATACGGGCTGCAAGACACATCTGCCCAGGTCACAGCACGAGATCCAGCCGTACGGCAACCACCCTCCCAAGCGGGTGCCGCAGGTTCGGGGCGCCGGGAAGGCCGGCCCGGCCGGTGGGCGGCACCGGCCGGGGCGTTGGGAATGTCGGGAGTGATCGGGCGGGCTGGTCAGAGACCGGCCCGGCTCGCGGCCTGGTGGCCGCCGACCAGCGGCAACCGGAAGTTGCTGATCTTGGTCGTCACGCTGATGTTCGCCCGGGTCTGGTCCGCCACGCTGGAGTAGCCGCGGTAGCTGCCGACCACGATCAGACCGAGCCGGTGGCCCGGCGCGAACACGTGGTCGACCGGCAGCAGCGGCAGGTTGAAGTCGTACTTCTCACCCGGGACGAGCGGCTCGGGCGTGGTGAGCGAGTTCCGGTTGAGCGCGTCCATGACGCCCTTGCTGACCCGCTCCCGGTCGCTGGTCACGATGTTCTTCTCCGTCTGCTTGTAGCAGGCGTCGTCGCTCGGGCCGCTCTCGCCCCAGCAGTCCTCGGTGGTCAGCGTCCTGATGCCCTCACCGGAGGTCTCCCAGCTGACCCGGGTCTGCGGGCCGTAATCGACCAGGACCGCGCCGAGGTTGGTGTCGGTCTGGTCCGCCGACGCGTTCAGCCGTACGACCGGGCTGCCGGAGACGTGCAGCGGCGCGGTGAGCGGCGCGGAGAGGAACACCAGCCGGTTCGGACCGACGTTGGAGGTGTCGCTGACCATCTGGGTCTCGGTCTGGGTGGGGTTGTCCTGGAAGGTGAGGTCGGCCGGGTTTCCCTTGGCGCGTTTCACCGACAGGCCGGCGGGACCGCCGGCGACCTCGCCGGGCTGGAACCACAGGCTGGTCTCCCTCGCGCCGGGGATCGGCCAGTCGCGGTAGGACTCGAAGACATCCGGCGACCGCTCGATGTCGACCCGGGGCTCCTTCGTGATCCTGTTGGGCACGCCCTGCAGCCAGTTGTCGAACCACCGGTGCAGGGTGTCCACCCATGCCGTACGCCGGAAGTCGAACGGGTCGACGTGCCCTTCCTGCGAGAGCAGCAGCTTGCGCGGCACGTTGTGCCTGGCGAGCTCGGTCCAGAACTGGCTGAAGTGATCGGGCCGTACGTTGTCGTCGTTCAGGCCGTGCACCATGAAGACGCTGGCCCGCACCTTCGCGACGTCCTTGACGTAGTTGCGCTCCGCCCAGAACTCCGAGTAGTCGCCGGTGGCGTCGCCGTCCGCCGCGCTGAGCTCGGCCCGTACCGGGGCGCAGTGCTCGCGCCGGTCGGGGTCGGTCACGGTGTTGGCGAGGCTCGCCACGTAGTGGTTGGAGCGGGTCACGACGCCGTTCTTGCGGGTGTAGTCGTAGTAGTTCGACGGGCCGGAGATGTCGACGATCGTGCTGAGGCCCCTGACCCCGGTCACCGCCGTCGCGAGCGCCAGGTTGCCGTCGTACGACTTTCCGATCATCCCGGTCTTGCCGTTGTGCCAGCGTGGGGAGGGGACCACGTTGCCGTCGGCGTCCCGCGCGGTGCCCCGGCCGTTCAGCCAGTCGATGGCCACCTTGGCGGACAGGTTGTCCGGTGTGCCGTTGGTGGTCGGGCAGCCGGTGGAGTTGTTGGTGCCCACCATGTCCAGCAGGACGACGGCGTATCCACGGGGCACGAAGTAGTTGTCGTAGAACAGCGGCCACTTGTCGAGCAGGCCGTCGCCGTCGGTGTCCTGCTTGTGCTCGGACTCGTTGCCCCGGCCGAGTGTGGAGTAGTACGGGCTGGCGTCCATGACGACCGGCGCCTTCAGGCCCTGCTCGGTGGCGCGTGGACGCATGATGTCCACCGAGATCTGGTCCATGGCCCCGTCATGGTCGCTGTCGAAAGGGGCGTCCACCCAGACGTGCTCGCGGATCGCGTCGGCGTAGCCGAACACCGGTTGCGTGACACCGTTCTCCACCACGATGCCGGGCCTGCCGTCGGCGGCGGCGGGCGTGATCTGACCCTGCGATGCGAGCAGTGACGCGGCGGCGAACAGTCCCACGCCGAATGCCGTCCTGCGGCGTGGGCGGCTCATGCGGGTTCCGCCAATGATGCTGCTAAAAGGGATACCATGTGGCGGACCGTACAAAACGACCGTTCTGCGGAGCAGTGGTCGTTTGTCGCGAACGCACGCCCCCGATTCCGACGGTTGCCGAATCCCGCCGCCGGGTGCCTGCTCAGGGCACCGGATCGGGGCCGGCGCCCGGTCCGACTACGACGACAACACGCGTACGATCCGGACGAACTCGCCCACCAGCGGGTTGACCGTGCCCGCCGGCCACGCCAGCGCGATCCGGAGCGGCTCGACGTCGATGATCGGCAGCCACTTCAACTCCGGGTGCGCGTAGTACTCGGCCATCGAGCGGGCGCCGATGCACACCGCCGCTCCCGTGGCCACGTGCTCCAGCATCTCGTCCACATTGTCGTTCTTCGGCCCCCAGACCGGCGCGGACCCGTCGGGCCGGGGGTTCACCGCCCACCAGTCGACCCACTCGGCCGGCGCCACCCCGGTCCACCCGATCGGCTCGTCGCGCAGGTCGGCTATGCCCACCGACTCCCGTGCGGCCAGCGGGTGGGTGGCGGCCACCGCCACGCATCTGGGTTCCGTGGCGACCACCTCGTCGCACAACCCGGTCAGGTCGGCGGGCAGCCACACGAAGGCGACGTCCACCCGCCCGTCCCGCAGCGCCTGCGTCTCGCCCGCCCACTCGAACCGTTTCGGCTCGACGGTCGCCTCCGGGTGGCGGGCGGTGAGGGCGGCCCTGGCCCGCCGGGCGAGCGGGCCGCCGCCCGCAACGACGAACCCGACCCGCAGTACGTTGCGGTCGGCCGCGGCGGTGGTCCGTACGAGCCTCGTCGTCTCCTGCCACTCGGCGAGGTGGCGGCGCGCCGCGGCCAGCAGCTGCTCGCCGGCCGGGGTGAGCCGGACCTCGGGCCGGGTGAACAGGTCGGCGCCGAGCCGCTCCTCCAGTTGCCGGATCTGCCGGGACAGCGACGGCTGCGCCACGAACAGCTCCTTCGCCGCCTGCGTGAAGCTCAGCCGCTCGGCGACGGTGACGAAGTAGCGCAGCACCCGGGTGTCCACGTCCATGCCTGAAATGTATGGGCTCAGGTATTGGCCCGTGGCGCGCACCGGCTGGTTGCCTGTCGGCATGACCACGCACATGTCAGCGCCGTCGAGAAGGACCGTCCTCGCCGCCACCGCGGTGGCCGCCCTCGCGCCCGGCACCGCCGAAGCCGCCACCCCCTCCCCTACGCCCGGCACCGCCCAGCGGACCCGGGACCGGTTCGCGGGCAAGGTGGTTTTGATCACCGGTGCCACGTCCGGCATCGGCGAGGCCACCGCCCGCGCGTTCGCGGCCGAGGGGGCGACGGTGTTCTTCTGCGGCCGCCGCGAGGCGCTCGGCGACCAGGTCGCCGCGAGCATCCGGGCCGCGGGCGGCAAGGCCACGTTCCGGCGCGCCGACGTACGCGAGGAGGACCAGGTGCGCGACTTCGTCGAGGCGTGCGTACGCCGCCACGGCCGGATCGACATCGCCGTCAACAACGCCGGGATCGAGAGCCCGCGCGCGGTCCGCCTGCACGAGCAGACGCTCGCCGACCTGGAGGCGGTGTGGCGCACCAACGCCGCCGGCGTCTTCCTGGGCATGAAGTACGAGATCCCGAGGATGCTGGAGCGGGGCGGCGGCGCCATCGTGAACACCGCGTCGGTGTCCGCCGAGGTCGGGTGGGCCACGATCGCGCCCTACAACGCGAGCAAGCACGCCGTCGCGTCGCTGACGAAGGTCGCGGGCCTGGAGTACGCGGCCGACGGCATCCGGGTGAACGCGCTGGCACCCGGCGCCGTGGACACGCCCATGCTGCGGCGCGCGGCCGAGGCGTTCGGGCTGACGTACGAGCAGATCGCCCAGGACTACCCGATCAAGCGGATCGTGGGCGCCGGGGAGATCGCCCGGGTGGTCATGTTCCTCGCCTCGGACGACGCGAGCGCCGTCGTGGGCCACGACCTCGACACCACCGGCGGCTATCTCTCCCGCTAGGTTCGTCGACGACCCCGACGAACCCAGGTCGCCGCGAGCGGGGACGGCCGCTGGAAGGTGTTCCCCGCTCCCGCGCCTGCTGAGCGGGGGCAGGCCCACATTCCGTGGGGTGCTCTTCTCCGGGCTGGAGCGTCGCGACGCTCGGGGATCTCGGCCGGGCTGGGCACTGACCTCACGCCAGGAGATTCACGCCGCGTACTTCGACCCGCCGGCGCGGCTCATCGCATGGTTGCGGGAACGGGTGGTCGACTGGAGGTCCGATCTCAGCGTCCACATGCGTTTTCTGTGAGGACGATGTCCTCCAGCCGGCCTCTGTGGACAACGGCGAGCTCGTCATCGGGTAGGAACCCAACCGTTCACCCCCTCTCGGGCGTCTTGTCTATATGACGGATTCCGAGGCGTTCGAGGCCTTCGTCGCTGCCTGGCACCCGCGGCTGCTGCGTGCCGCCATTCTCATCAGCGGTGACAGGCATCTCGCCGAGGACCTGCTCCAGGATGCCCTGATCAAACTGGCGCGCCGCTGGACGAAGGTGCACACCGACCCGGTCGGTTACGTGCGTACCACCCTGTACAGGGACGTGGCGTCCAGGTGGCGGAGGCGTCGGGAGTTCGCCTCCGGGGAGCCGCTCGACCAGGCGGATCGTGACACCTCGGGAGCGTCGGACCTGAAGGTGGTGTTCGCCGGCGCGCTGGCCAGGCTGCCGGTGAAGCAGCGGGCGGTGCTGGTGCTGCGCTTCTACGAGGACCTGCCCGTCGGGGAGGTCGCCGAGATCCTCCAGGTCTCGTCCGGGACGGTGAAGAGCCAGACGTACGCGGCGCTGAAGCGGTTGCGCGAGATCGCTCCCGAGCTGGAAGAGGTGCTGATATGACGGACCAGAGACTGCGGGAGCTCTTCGACGATCTCGCCGGGACTCTGCCCGAGGGGTCATCGCGCGCGGGCGAGCTGTGGCGGCAGGGCACGCGGAGCCGTAGCCGCCGCCGGTGGACGGTGGCCGCGGCGGCCGCGGCGGCCGCGGCGGCCGCGACGGTCACGGCGCTCGTCGTGGCGGGGATCGCCGTGTTCCCGGAGCCGGTCGAACGCGCCGTCACCGCTCGTCCCAGCGTCACACCCACGCCCGCGATCCCGCCCGTCATGGACACCGCGCCGCCGCCCAGTGCTCAGGCCGGGCTGCCCGCGGTGGCGACCGGGCTGCCGGAGCGGTGGGCCGACATCCCCGTCGTGACCGCGGTTCCCGGCCCCGTCCTGGCACTGGCCGAGTACGGCGACGGGCGGATCTACGTCATGAAATCCGGCGGCCGCATCCCCCTCGACGTGAAGCTGGCCGATTCCGTGGACGCGGGCGGCAACGTGGCGGGGCCGCTGAAGCCCAACTCGCTCGCCCCCGACGGGACGATGGCCGCCTTCCCGCAGAAGGACGAGGTGGTGGTCGTCGACCTCGTGGTCGGCCAGGCCAGGCGCTACCCGGTGCCGGGGTTCAACGAGGTGGTGCTCTGGCGCGGCGGACGGCTCCTCGTCGAGCAGGAGGAGGCGAACTACCTGCTCGACCTGGCCACGGGGGAGGTGCGGCGGCAGCCGTACAAGGGGTTCATGGGTGTCGCGGGCTACCGCGACCTCAGGATCGTCTCGCCCGACGAAGGCGGCTGGACGGTCGTCCGGGAGGGCGAGTCGGAGGTGGAGCTGGACGTCCGGGACATCACCAACGAGGGCAGCATGCCCGTGGGCATGCTGGGCAACCACGGATGGCAGCGCGGCGGCCTCGTCGCCAGGTCCGTGTTGGCCCGCTATGACCGGGGGAAGCCGGCCGACGTCGTCGTCGTGGCCGACATCGCCACGGGACGGGTGGTCAGGACGCTGCTCCTGCCCTGGGGCGATCCTCCTGACATGAGGTGCGGGAAGATCGGCTGCTCCGTGCGCGGCTGGATCGGGCAGGACACGGTGATCATCGAGAGCGCGGACAGGCTGATCGGCTGGAACATCGGCACCGGCGCCCTGTCACGCGTCGCCGACCTGCCCAAGGGCGTGATCGTCTACTCGCTGCGCGGTTGGTGAACGGCCGAGGCCCTCACCGCTGGGCGGGAGTGTCAGGCGAGGGTCCTGACGATGCCCGTGAACAGGCCGGGCAGGCGGCAGGCGGCGGGCACCACCAGCCGGGCCGTGCCGGGGCGGCGCGCGGCCTGCACCAGCGCGCCCGTCAGCAGCCGGTGCGTGCGGGACAGCCGGAGCCACGCGCCGTCGTAGTCCTCGGGCCGGTCCTCGGCCAGGCATCTGACCAGCAGTTCGGCCGAGCGCACGGCCAGCGAGACGCCCTCGCCGGTGAGCGCGTCCACGTAGCCGGCGGCGTCCCCTACCAGCAGGACGCGTCCCGCGCGGCGGGCGCGCACGGCCTGGCGCAGCGGGCCCGCGCCGCGTACCGGGGTGACGGCCGGGCCGGACAGGCGGCGGCTCAGGGCGGGGAAGCCGCGCAGGTGCTCGTCGTAGCCGCGCCGTACCGAGCTCAGGATCGCGACGCCGATCAGGTCCGCGGCGACGGGCGTGACGTACGCTTCGCCGGTGCCCGACCAGTGGACCTCGACGAAGTCGGTCCATGGCTCGATCCGGTAGTGCCTGCGCTGCCCGTACCGGCGGGGTCCGCGCGCGGGCAGGTCGAGGCCGAGGGAGCGGCGCAGCGGCGAGTGCAGCCCGTCGGCGGCCACCAGCCAGCGGGCCCGCAGCCCGCCGGCCGTCACGCCGTCCCGGTCCTGCTCGACGCGGGTGATCTTGCCGGTGACCGTCTTGACGCCCAGCTCGGCGGCCCGCCGCGCGAGCGCGGCATGCAGGCGCGTACGCCGTACGCCCAGCCCGGGGGCGGTGGCGAAGGCGGCGCGCACCTCCCGCCGGCCGTCGAGGTAGTGGATGCCGCGGAACCCGAGCCCCTCGACCTCCACCCCCATCGCCTTCAGCGCCGCCACCCCGCCCGGCATGACGCCCTCGCCGCACGCCTTGTCCACCGGCCCGGCCCGCGGCTCGACGACGACCGCCTCCATCCCCGCCAGCGCCGCGTGGACGGCCACCGCCAGCCCCGCCGGGCCGCCGCCCGCGACGAGCACGTCGATCACGCCGTCACCGCCCCGCGGCGAGGGCGAGGGCCGCGTTCTCGCATCGGATCCGCACCACCATCAGCGCGGCGTTGAGCACCGTGAACGCCAGTGCGGTCACCCACGCCGTGTGCACCAGCGGCAGCGCGAGCCCCTCCACCGCCACCGCCACGTAATTGGGATGCCGCAACCACCGGAACCGATAGGGACCGCGCGTCACCAGCGGCAGGCCGGGCACCACGATCACCTGCGTGTTCCAGCGCGGCCCGAGCGAGGCGATGCACCACCACCGCAGCCCCTGGGCCGCCACGACGAGGGCGAACATCGGCCAGCCGAGCCCGGCCAGGAAGGGCCGCTCCCCCAGCGCGACCTCCAGCGGCGCGCAGAGGAGCAACCCGGTGTGCAGGGCCACCATCCACGGATAGTGTCCCTGACCGGTCATGACACCGCCGCGCGCCATGCTCCACGCGGCGTTGCGCCGGGCGACGACCAGCTCGGCCACACGTTCCAGGCCGACCAGTACGACGAGCACGAGATACCAGGTCATGAGGCAGTCACCCGCAGTCGGATCATGGGAGCGGTCACCAGCGGATCAGGACGAGTTCCGAGCAGAAGCCCGGACCCATGGCGATGATCAGTCCCCAGGTTCCCGGCTCGGGCCGCCGGGTGGCGAGGGTGTCACCGAGCACCTGCAGGACCGAGGACGAGGACAGGTTGCCGTTGGCGGCCAGGGAGCGCCACGTCACGTCGAGCGCGTCGGCGGGCAGGCCGAGCGCGTCCGACACGGCTTCGAGCACCTTCGGCCCGCCGGGATGGCACACCCACGCCGTCACCTCCCCCGCCGTCACGCCGTGCTCGGCCAGCAGGCCGTGCACGTCGTCGGCCAGGTAGCGTCGCACGACCGCCGGGACGCTCGGGTCCAGCATCACCCGGAACCCGGTGTCACCCACCTGCCATCCCATGACGTGCTCGGAGCCCGGATACAGGTGGCTGCGCGTGGCCACCACGGTCGGACCGGCGGCCCCGCGTTCGCCGCCGCAGGCCACCACGGCGGCCGCGCCGTCGCCGAACAACGCGCTGGCGACCAGGTTCGCGGGCGAGGAGTCGCCCCGCTGCACGGTGAGCGAGCACAACTCCACCGACAGCAGCACGGCCACGTGGTCCGGCCAGCCGCGCAGGTAGTCGTGGATCCTGGCGATGCCCGCCGCGCCGGCCACGCAGCCCAGGCCGAAGACGGGGATCCGCTTGACGTCGGGCCGCAGGCCGAGCGCCGTCGCCAGCCGGGCGTCGACCGAGGGCGCGGCGATGCCGGTCACCGACGTGAACATGATCATGTCCACGTCGGTCGGCTCCAGTTCGGCCGCGTCCAGAGCGGCCTTCACACTCTCGAGTCCCAGGTCCACGGCGACCGAGACGAAGGCGTCGTTGGCGGCGCCGAAACCGTTGAGCTTCTCGTACTGCTCGATGGGCAGGGCGAGGTGGCGGAAGTCCACCCGGGCGCTGCGGTGCAGGCGGTCGAGGAGGCGCCGGTCGGCGTTCTCCGGCAGGCACACGCGGGCGGCCAGGTCGGTGAGCTCGGACTGAGGGTAGCGGTGGGGAGGGAAAGCACAACGGACTGCGGCGATACGGGTCATGCAGTTCTCCCTCAGCAGCCGACAACTCTCACTCCCGCACGTTTCCCTTTCAAATGGTCATTTAAGCCACACGGGAGGCGTGGGAATTCTCGGCGCCGGTCACCCGGTCTACGATCATCTTGTGACTGATCCCGACCCCGCGGCCGCCGCCGTCGTGCGCGAGCGGCCGGGACGGCCGGCTGCCGGGCTGGCGCGCGCGTGCCATCCCGGCCCGACCGTGGCCGTGACCTCGCTGGTCACCGCGCTGGCCGTGGCCACGGGGCGGGACGCGGCGGGGTGCGTCCTGGTGGGCGCGGCCGTGCTGGCGGGGCAGCTCTCGATCGGCTGGTGCAACGACGCGATCGACGCCGAGCGGGACGCGGCGGCCGGGCGCGCGGGCAAGCCCGTCGCGGGCGGCACGGTGAGCGCGCGTGCCGTCTGGATCGCCGCCCTGGTCGCGCTGGCCTGCTGCGTGCCGCTGTCCCTGGCCTCCGGCTGGCGGGCCGGCGCGCTGCACCTGGCGGGGGTGCTGGCGGCCTGGGGGTACGACTTCGGGCTGAAGGCGACGCTCCTGTCGTGGGCACCGTACGCCGTGGGATTCGGTGTGCTGCCGGCCTTCGTGACGCTGGGCCTGCCCGGTGAGCCGTGGCCCGCGTGGTGGGCGGTCCTGGCCGCCGCGCTGCTCGGTGTGGGTGCGCACCTGGCCAACGTGTTGCCGGACATCGCGGGTGACCTGCGCACCGGCGTACGCGGCTGGCCGCAGCGCATGGGCACCGCCCGCGTTCGGCTTCTGGTTCCCGTGCCGCTGCTGGCCGCCACCTGCCTGCTCGTCTTCGGGCCCGGCGGCGCCCCCGGTGTGGCGGGCTGGCTGGCCGTGGCCGCCGCCTCGGCCCTCGCGGCCACGGGGTTGCTGCTCGCCGCCCGGTCCTCACGGGTGCCGTTCGTCACCGCCGTCGCCGTGGCGGCCGTGGACGTGATCCTCCTGCTCGCCGGCGGCGCCTCCCTCACCGCATGACCCGCAGGTCCCCACGCCCCGCTCACCGCCCGGCGTGCAGGGACCCGCGCAGCCAGCGCATCCCCACGGCCAGGGCGAGCGGCGCGGGCACCGTACCGGCTCCGAGTCCCACCTCCACCAGCAGGTCGAACACCTCCTTCCTGCTCGCGGCGACCTCGATCGCCGCGTCGATGAAACCCGGGGACTGGGCCAGCCGGGCCAGCACGTCGGTGGTGCGCAGGTGCCGCCCGAGCGCCTCGCGCAGCTTCCCCCGGTACAGCGCCAGCGGATCGCCCGGCGACTCCACCGCCGCCTCGGCCGCCAGCCGCCCGGACAGCAGCGCGTAGTAGATGCCCTCGCCGGTGAGCGGGTTGATCAGCCCCGCGGCGTCTCCGGCGAGCAGGACCCGTCCGGCGCCGGGCGCCGGGCGCCCGGTCGAGAGCGGCAGGTGGTGGGCGCGCAGCTCGCGGGCGGGCCGGTCGGGCAGCAGCTCGGCGAGCCTGCCGTGCAGCACCTGGCGCCCGGGCGCCCCCGCCGCGCGCAGCCGGGGCAGCAGCATGCCGAAACCGACGTTCGCGGTGCCGTCGCCGATCGGGAACGACCAGGCATAGGCCGGCCAGCCCGCCTTCTGCATGGCGATGAGCTGGACGTCGTCCTCTTCGGGCACGTCGGCGTAGCCGCGCACGGCGATGGCGGTGTGCTTCTCGGCGGGGGCGGCCAGGCCGATCAGGCGGCGGACGACCGAGCCGGCCCCGTCGGCGGCCACCACCGTACGGGCCCGCAGCCGCCCGTCGATGACCACCCCGGACCCGTCGAAGGCGAGTTCCTTGACGCGGTGGCGGCGTACCTCGACGCCCCTGGCCCGTGCGGCGGCCACCAGGCGAGCGTCGAACACCCGGCGCGGCACCACGTGGTTGGGCCGCGCGGCCTCGGCGGAGACCCGCACCCCGCCGGGCGAGACCACGGTCAGGCGGGGTGCGGGCCGGTAGTCGTCGATGAGCGCGGGCAACCCCAGCAGGGCCAGCTCGTCGCGCCCGTGGGCGGCGATGCCGTCGCCGCACGGCTTGTCACGGGGGAAGTCGGCCCTGTCCAGCAGGAGCACGCGCAGCTCCGGGCCCAGCTGCGCGGCCCGCAGCGCCGCCGCCGAGCCCGCCGGACCCGCTCCCACGATCACCACGTCCCACATGTCGTCCATGCGAGGTCTGTCCCACCGCACACACGATCAGAAACTCATCACGTCCCGCCGATCCCGCCACGGCGACCAGCCCAGACAGTGGGTGCACGCCGCGGATCAGCGGTCCCTGACGGGGAGCACGCCGCCGACGACGCCCTGCACCAGGTCAGGCGGGATGGGCCGGTGCGCGATGAGGCGGCGGTAGAAGAACGGGCCGCTGAGCAGGCCGATGACGACCTCCAGGTCCAGACCGGCGGGCAGTTGCTTCCCGCCGGGTCGCGGATCGGACTGATGATCTTCTCGACCGACCACGAGTTCACCCTGCATCCCGAGCCGGGCACCGTGCTCACCGTCGATCTGGCCAGGACGTCGGTCGAGCTGCCCGTCGTCGGCGGGCCGCCGGCGATGCCGATCTGCGCCGAGCCGGACGTCCGGCCGACGGTGGTGGTCGGCGGGATCGACAGCGGGGTGCCGAACCGGTCGCTGACCGGCACCTGCACGGTCAACGACCACATCCTGGACACGGAGGACTGGCCGGACCACGGCCAGTTCGTCCGGCACGTGACCGAAGTCGCCGGGCAACTCGTCACGGCGAACGTGATCGACGCCCGGGAACGGTCCGCACTCGTCAGCGCCGCCGCCCGGTCGAAGGTCGGCACGTAGGGATTCGCGGCACACCCACTCGAACGAAAGGCAGACATGCGGAGAAGCGGAGCTGCGGCGGAACCAGGTCAACGACGACCCCACCATCTGTGATCCCGGCGTACTCGTCTATCGGGTCGACGCCTCGATCCCGAACGGCGACGGCTCGATCAAGGTCCACGACGCCAGGCCAGGACTCGGGACGGCAGGGGTCGTGCACCGAACTCGACATCGGCACGCTCGGCCTCGGCGCGGGGAAGAACCCGGTGTTCCGCGACCCGGCGACCGGCGTGACCATCGAGGTCGTGAAGGAGTCCACGGGGAGCGCCGTGGTCCGGGTGACCAAGGCGTGAACCAGACGCCGGTCGACCCTCACGGGAAACCGGCCCGCACCAGGGAGCGGGTACGCGACGGCCATCCCGTCGCGCGCCCGATCCCGGTCGTCGCTCGCTGAAAGTGCCGCGATCTGGTGTGCGTCCTGTGATGCCTGGGGATGAACACCACGGCGCCGCCTCCCGCTCACGCACTGTTCGGGGGCGGCGCCGACGACGACGGTTCGCCGGTTCCCGCGGCTGTGTCGGTCAGGGCGTGGTGGCGGTAGTCCCGGGGCGGAGCGCCGAACGCGGCGCGGAAGGACCGGGAGAAGACCGCGGCATCGGTGAAGCCCCAGCGCCCGGCGATGTGCTGCACCGGCGTGGCCCGCTGGGCGGGGTCGGCCAGGTCCCGGCGGGCACGCTCCAGCCGCTCACGGCGGATCCAGGCCGCCAGGGTCGCGTCATGACCGAGCGTGTGGAAGAGCCGGTGCAGGTGACCGGTGGAGATGTGATGAGCGGCCGCGATCGTCCGCGGCGTCAGATCGGGATCATGCAAATGGCGCCGCACGAAAGACTGGATGCGCAACGCCAGCGTACGGGAGCGCGTATGCGCCGGAAGGGCATCCTCGGTATCGAGATGATGAGCGAGGGTGGCCGAGAACAGGTCCACCACGACCGCCTCCAGCCGGGACGCGTCCGCCGCCCGATAGGTGCCACTGTCCCGCAGCACCCGCGTGAGCGTGCCGGCCAGAAGCCCCCCGACCCCCCGGTGCCCCGGCAGCGGCCGGGTGACGAGCCCGTCGACGCTCTGGTCCGGCAACGGCAGCCGATGCCTGGGGACCTCCAGGCCCACCACGCGCATGGCAGGGAAGTTCCTGCCCACGAACGGCTGTGAGGTGGTGACGAGGTACATCTGGTGGGAGCCGTGCACCTCCTGCCTGCCCGCCTGGCTGATGCCCACCGCCCCGGTCAGCGGGAAGGCGAGCTGGTAGCTCTCGGGATCGGAGCGCCTGATCAGCCTGGCCGTCCGGTGGAAGTCCATCTGCTGGCAGTCCGCCCGCCACACGCCCACCTCACCGAGCCGGACCTGCCGCATCTCCGCCCGGAAGTCCTCCGCGTGCGGGCTGGTCATGTCCATCGGGCAGACAGTCGAAGCTGTTTTCTCCCGCCACAAGTCGAACCGGTCCATCGGTGGCACATCGACAGTCCGCCACACCGATTCCAGCACCACAGACCTCCCCCGTACCAAGGCGTCTTCCTGCCTTCGCCCGCCTTCTCGCTTCCTTCCGCTCGAGTTCACCTGAGTATCGGAACCAGGCCGAAAGTACTGCCGTGACCAAACTTGTGGTCGAGGTCCGGCATGGGGCGGCATCCGCAGGATTAGCCCCATGTCCTGTAACGATCATGCTCCGCTGGTGGTTCCGGTGCCGGCGACGGGATGGGAGGCCCAGCGATGACCTCCCCCGGCCGGGCGCGTATCGCCGCCCTCGACGTTCTGCGCGGGTTCGTGCTGTGCGAGATCCTGCTCGCCAACGTCCAGCTCATCGCCACCGGCGGCACCGCCGTCGCGGCGACGCCCATGGGGGACGCGGACCCCTGGCTCGGGCTCCCGGTCTTCTCCTTGCTGTTCGGTGTGGGGTTCTCGCTGCTGCTGGACTCCGCCGCGAACCGCGTCCCCCGTCCGCGGCTGGTCCTGCTGCGCCGGCTCCTGACGCTGCTCGCGATCGGCCTCGCCCACATGCTGCTGTGGCCGGGCGAGATCCTGACCAAGTACGCCGTCGTCGGCCTGCTGGTGCTGCTGCCCTCGACCTGGCTGCCGCGGTGGGCCACCGCGGGTCTCGCCGCGGTGGCCGTCACGGGGGCGCTGGTCAGCGGCGGGGGCGGTCTCCTGCTGATCGCCGGGCTGTTCCTGCTGGGCTCGGCACTGGTCCGGTACGAGGTGATCGAGCGGATCGAGCACTCCACCCGAGGACCGCTCCTGCTGGGCCTGGCCTTCGCGGCGGGGGCAGCCGCCACCCGATGGGCGCAGGCCCATCTGCCGGCCGGCGCGGGCCCGATGCCGCGGTCCCTGGCATCCTCCCCGGCCGACCTGCTGATCGCCGGCGTGTACGTGTGCGCCCTGCTGGTCCTGCTCAGAACACCGCTGCGACCGGTGCTACGGGCCGTCTTCGCGCCCCTGGGCCGGATGGCCCTGACCAACTACCTGACCGCCACCCTCCTCGTTCTGGCCGCCGGTCGGGTCCTCGGCCTGCCGATCGGGCAGTCCTTGACGGTGGCGTTCGTCACCGCGGGAGCCATCCTGGCGGCCCAGTGGCTGTTCTCCACGCTCTGGCTGCGCCGCCACCGCCAGGGTCCCATCGAGTGGCTCTGGCGCTGGGCCACCTGGGCCCGCCGCTCAGCCCTGCGCGTCCCCGCGAGCTGAGCCCGCCACAGGCCCGCGCTGCACTACGCTGCCGTACAAGATCACGATTTGTCCGGAGGTCGTCTTGCGCCACCCCCTGCATCGAACGTTCCGGCTGCCTGCCACGTTCGTCTCGCTGGTCGAGTTCATCATGGACGGATTGGACCCGAACGATCCGGACGTATGGCGTTACGCCGAGTGGATCGACCGGGGTGGCGACCTTTTCTGCGGGGACCTCGACCCGAGCCTTCTCGGCGAGCCGCCCAGCGGCGACGATCCGCGGGCGCTGTGCGGCGAGCTGACCTATCACTTTCAGCCGCTCGAAATCCTCCCCTTCTGCTGGAACGGCGGTGACGCGCTGCATTACGGGTGGGCGGTACTCGCGCCGGAGCTGGACGCGGAGGACCACCTGTGCGTGTCGTTCGCCCCGGTCGACGATCGGGCGCTCTGGCTCGGCGACAACACGAAGGAGGCGCTGGAGAACCTGCTCGTCGGCAGCGTGGCGAACTGGTCGGCCAGGGGCGGGCCCGAGAAGAGGCGGGAGCCCCCTGCCGAGGACGCGCGCTGGGCGCCGGTGTGCCGTGCCCTCGGCCTGCGCCCCGACCTCGGCTCCACGCAGATCGCGGCAGGGGCCCGTTCGAAGCGGGCGATCCGTCCGGTGGTCCCTCAGGGATGGCGGTACGAACCGACCGGCGACGGCATCGGCGTGCTCGCCGACGCGGCGGCGTTCGCGCCCGGCACCGTACGGGTGGACCACCCGTGGGATTCCGAAGCGTACGAGCCGTCGGCCCGGCGATTCCTCGCCGACGGGTATCCCGGCTCGGCGCTATGCGTGCTCAAGTCGCTCTCGAGTTACGACCGCACGACCGTGATCTTGATGCGTGAGGCCTATCGGCAGCTCGGACGGGAGCTTCATGCCGAACGCGCCGAGTTGTGGCTGCGGCTGCACCCGTCGGACTGACCTCCCGCACCCGGCGCGGTCTCATCCGCCGAGCCGGTCGGCGTAGTCGCGGGCGAACTGGGCGAACGTCCTGCCCGGCCGGCCCGTCACGGCGGTGAACGTGGGCGTGGTGTAGTCGCCCCAGCCCGCGTCGTAGGCCTTCAGGTATTCCTTGGTGACCTCTGCGTCCCACTCCTTCAGCCCGGCCTGCAGCAGCACGGGGTAGGCGTCGTCCGGGGTCAGCGGCTGGTAGGCGATCGGCCTGCCGTACACCTCCGACAGCGTGTCCGTCATGTCCCGCAGCCGGATGCTCTCCGGCCCGGTGAGCGTGTAGGTCTCCCCCTGGTGGCGCGCGGGGTCGCGGAGCACGACTGCGGCGAAGTCGGCGATGTCCCGCACGTCGATCATGCCGATCCGCCCCTCCCCCGGAGCGCCGTAGAAGGTGTCGCCGTTGACGGAGCCGAGCAGGTTCTGCATGAAGTTCGCCGGGCGGAGGACGGTCCAGCCGAGGCCCGAGGCCCTCAGCTCGATGTCCGACAGGGCGTGCAGCCGGCCGTTGCGGGTCGGCGCGTCGTGTCCCGCGCCGATGGCCGACATGCGGACGAGGTGCCGCACGCCCGCCTGCTTGGCCGCCCAGAGTGCGTTGCCGCTGGCGTGCGTGGAGTCCGGGCCCATGGGGACCAGCAGCCACACCGTGTCCACGCCCTCGAATGCCTGGTGCAGCGTCTCCGGGTGGTGGAGGTCGCCGACCGCCACCTCGGCACCTGACGGCGCCTTGGCCTTGTCACGCACCAGGACCCGCAGGTCCACCGTGCCCTGCAGCGAGCGCAGCACCTCTCGGGAGACGGTGCCGTTGGCACCGGTGATCAGGATGGTCATCGCAGTGTCCCCTCTTCCGTGGAAACGAGTTCGTCGATCAGGGCGAAGAAGGCCTGGATTCCTGGCAGGTTGCCGCCCTTGGCGCGGGAGGCCGCGAAGCCGGCCGGCGAGCGCCACTCCACGAGGTCCAGCCATTCGCCGTCGGGCAGCTCGACCAGCTTGGCGCCCAGGAACCCGTCCCGGTCGGCCTGGAAGTCCGCGATCATCGCGCCACGCGCGCCCAGCAGGTCCGTCGCGTGCTCGGGAGAGACGCGGAACCTGGTGATTTCCACTGTCGCCGTCATGCCAGGGACGATATAGTAAGGATCAGTGACAGTCAAAATCAGTGACTAAATGGGAGGCGGGGCCGTGCGTAGGAGCGAGCGCAAGCGGGAGGCGCCCGACCTGGGGATCCTGTCCAGCCGGACGCTGTTCAGCCTGCAGAAGGAGCTGTACTCCCGGCTGTCGGAGATGGGGCACCCACAGGTCAGGCCGCGGCACGGAGCCGTGCTGGCCTACCTGGACGTGACGGGCAGCCGGGCCTCCGAGCTGGCCGCGCAGTCGGGCCAGCACAAGCAGGTGATCGGCACGTTGGTGGACGAGCTGGTGGCGCTCGGATACGTGGAGCGGCAGCCGGATCCCGCCGACCGCAGGGCCAAGCTCATCGTGCCCACCGAGCTGGGCCGCGATCACATGGTGAAGTCGGACGCCGTCCTGGTGGAGATGGAGGCCGAGCACGCGCGGACGGTCGGCGAGGAGGCGTACGCGGAGTTCAAACGTGTCTTCAAGCTGGTCGCCGAACGCCAGACCAGGACGAGATGACCGGGCCGGGCCGGCGACGCCATGTCAAAGTCGAAGAATGGCCGTGCCTGCGGATCAGATCCCTGGCTTTGTCGTTCGCCGATGACCCTGACTACGCCTATGGGTGGGGGCCCGAATATGCCACATACGCCTCCGGGAAGCTCGTCCACCCCGACGGCGACCACGAACGGCCCCATCAACTGGCGGGCCGGGATCACCCGGTCACGTGATCAGGACCCACCTCGACGGAATCCCCGAGTATTCCGCGATCTGGCGAGTGACGGCGGCCACCACCTGATCAGCGACCGCATCGGGAAGATCGCCTTCGATGTCGACGCCGGGTCGTGCGGCGTTCGGAGCGGACCGGAGCAGCCCAGATCGCCGGCTTCCCGGCCGCGGGCCAGGCGCAGTCGCACGCTCGGCCCGAGCAGGAGGCTTACCGGCCCGCGCGCAGGGCCTGGATGAACCAGCCGAACAGCGGTGCCATGCTCGGCGGCACCGGCCAGCCGTTGATCGACGCGAGCAGTTGCAGGTAACGCTCGGCGAGGGGTTCGGCGGCCGTTTCCAGGCGGACCAGCATCCAGCCCCGCAGGTCGGCGTCGTCGGCGCGGCCGAAGGTCTGGGCGTACCGGGTGGCGAGGGCGCCGACGATGGCGGCCGCCTGCGGCGACGCGGGGTCCACCTCCGCGGCCACCGCCGCGCCGACGCGGTCGCGGACCTCCTCGGTGAGCTCGTGGTGCAGCCCCGTGGTGTCACCCTGGGCGCGCTCGGCCGCCTGGTACCCGGCCAGCCGGCGGACCGCCGCGCGGAACTCCGGGTCCTGGACCAGCTCGGCCAGCTCCACCCAGGCGTCCACCTGCTCGGGATCGGGGTCGTCGGGCAGGTCCGGCATGGCCGAGCGCATCATCGCGACCCACTCGGGGTTGGCGTCGAGATCGCCCAGGACCTCGTCGATGAAGTCGGTGACGAGGCGGTGGCGTTCCTCGTTGGAGAGTTTGGCGAGCCTGTGCATGAGTTCCGTCTCCTCTAACGTCGATCCCCGCCTGGCCACCGTGCGCAGCACGGCCCGGCGCAGCCGCAGGATGCGGATCTGCACGTCCAGGGCCTCGGCGTACTCCTCGGCGACCTGCGCCACCGGGAGATCGCGTTCCAGCAGGCGCCGCACGGTGGGCAGGTCGATCCCCAGCTCACGCAGTGTGCGCACGAACTCCAGCCGGGCCAGCGCGCCGACGTCGTACAGCCGGTAACCGGCGGGACTGCGAGTGGTGGGCGGTACGAGCCCGCGGTCGGAGTAGAACCTGATCGCCTTCACCGTGAGCCCGGTGCGCCGGGCCAGGTCTCCGATCGTCAGCAGCGCGTCGCCGTCCATGCGCACAGTCTGCCGCCTCCCCTCAGGGGAGACTCAACGGTTGTCCCCCGCCCGCTTCAGGCCGGCAGCTCGCCGAGTTCGTGGGAGAAGGCCGTGGCGGTGTGATCGGCGCTGTACTGGTACACCCCGATCGGTGCCTTCGCCGGGTCGCCCTTGTCGGTGAAGTCGATCGGGCCGCTGACTCCGTCATAGTCGATGTCCTTGCCGGAGGCCAGCAACCGGGCGCAGTCCAGGAAGTCGGTGCACCGCTGGCCGTCCCTGGTCACCTCGGCCATGGTCCTGGCGAGGCCTTTCGGCTCGTCGCGGCCGGCGGCGACGGCGGCCAGCGCGGCGACGATCGTGGCGTCGTACGCCTCCGGCGCGTAGGTGAAGTCCGTCGGCGCGGAGTCGACCGAGCGCAACCGCTCCTGGAAGGCGGCGCCCACCTCGGCGCCGGCCTGGGTCGCCTTGACGCCGGTGAGGGTGCCGCGGGGCAGGCCGCTGCCGGTGTCGCCGGAGGACAGGTAGCCGTCCGTGAAATACCACCTGCTCTCGCCCAGCCCGTGCAGCTCCAGCTCGCGGGCGATGGCCGCGGTCTCGGTGTAGCCGACGACCACGACGGCGTCCGGGCGTGCCGCGCCGATCCTCCGCACCTCGGTGGCGTAGCTCCTGTCCGCGGTGTCGTAGGTCTCGACCTGGACCTGGTCGACGCCGCGGCGCTCCAGTGACCTGCGGATGTGCCCGCCCAGTCCTCTCCCGTACGGGTCGTCCAGGGCGAGGATGCCCACCCGCCGGCCGCCTTCGGCCCGGATGAGCTCCGCGAGGACGTCGCCCTGGATGGCGTCCGGGGCGGCCATGCGGAAGAACAGGCCGTGGTCGTCGGCGTCGGTGAGCTGGTCGGAGGTCGCGGTGGGCGAGATCTGCACCACGCCGGCCCGCTTGACCTGGTCGATCATCGTCAGCGACGTCGAGGACGTGACCGGGCCGATGACGACGTCGCTCCCCTGGGAGATCAACTGGGCCAGCGCCTGGGTGCCGCGGTCGTCGCTGTCGCCGGCGTCCACCTCGGTACCGATCATCTTCCGGCCGAACACCCCACCGGCGGCGTTGACGTCGGCGACGGCGAGGCGGATGCCCGCGGCCATGGGACGGTTGAAGAACTGCAGGGCGCCGCTCTTGGGCACCAGCGCGCCCAGCTTCAGCACCCCGTCACCGCCCACGTCGGCCGGGGCGATGGTGGCCTTCGCGGTGCCGCCGTCGTGCTGGGAGACCGGCGACAGGGCCCAGGCGGCGACGGCCACGCCGGTCAGCGCGATCGCACCGGCTCCTTTGACCAGGACGCCCTGCCTGCGCCTGCCGGGAGCCGCGGCCGGCCCGGCGGAGGACGCGCTGGACGGCGGACCGAGGTCGGCCGGCCCGGCGGGGGACGCGCTGGACGGCGGAGCGGAGTCAGCCGGTCCGGACGACGGCGGGGGGACTCCTGCCCGCCCGCGAGGGCTCCCGGGTTGTCCCCCGGACGGCGGCGATCCCACCTCGCGCAGCCGTACGGCCGCCTCGGCCGCCAGGCGGTTCGTACTGCGAGCCCCGGCCATGCCCACCAACATCTCCCGGTAGGCGGCGTCCCACGTCTGACGATCCCCGAACTCGTCCGGCAGCGACCGGCCGGACTGTTCGGCCACGCGTAGACAGGTGTCGACGAACACCTCGAAATGCTCCTGCCGCGGGCACACCGGCCGCGTCTTGCTGATCATCCCGTCGATGGTGCTGCGCCTCAACCGCAGGGGAGCCTGTCCCGCGCGGCGACGCGGCGTACGGCTGCTGGCGACCTCCAACTCGCGGACCGACAACTGCGCGGCGTCCTTCAAGGCCCGCAACCGCAGCGCGAACCCTGGCCGCAGATCCGATTCCCACCCCATCTGACCCCCGTCAGGCCGAACCCGAAACCCCAGGTGCCCGGCCCTGCCCGGCACCTGCTCCGTCTCCAGAGAGGACGGACCCCCACCTGCCGATACACGGTCCTCCGGTTCGAAGCGTCCGGCCACATCGCCGGACGCCCGGCCGCGCGCCCAACGTGGGTGACGACCAGCACTCGGCCTTCACTCCCCGTCGCCGTCCGAGACGAGCCGCAACGGCGCGCCACCGAGCGGGAGCGGGCGCTGCCGGCCAGGGAGGCGCACGACCTTCTCAACCATTCGGTGACCACCACGGTGGTGGACGCCGAGGCCGCCGCCGACACCGGCGACCACTCCGAAGCCACGCTGCGGCGGGTGGCGGACACCGGCCGCGCGTCGCTGGCGGAGCTGCGCAGGCTGCTCGGCGTCCTGCGGGAGGTCCCTCGGGACACGACCCGCTGGTGCCTCCCCCGCGGCTCGACCGGCTCGACGACCTGGTGGCCGCCCTGCCCGCGGGCGGCCCACGGGTACGCCTGCGCCGCGTCGTCGCGAGCGGTCAGTCCGTGCTCGCGCCGGAGGCGACCACCCGGATGATCGAGGCGCTGCAACCGCCGATCCCCACGGCCGAGGACCATGCGCTGCTGGAGGCGGCACGCCGGCTCACCGATCGCGCACGCGACGTCTGCGCGCTGATCGCCGAGGGACTGTCCAACGACGACATCGCCGGCCGTCTCCTGATCAGCCGCTGCACGGTGAAGGTCCACGTGTCCAGCATCCTGACCAAGCTGGGGCTTCCCGACCGCCTGCACGTGCTGATGGCCTGGACCCGGCTGCGCTCCCCGCGCTCACGATAGGCGGAACATTTGTTCAAGACTCCTGGCGCCGAGCTTGTGATGCTCGACCGCGGGTCCGGCACGGTGCCGGGGCATCGAGGCTCCGAGCGACAGGAGAAATGATGGCGAAGGGCATGGACAGCGTGCCAGAGGTGCGGGTGGCGGGTGGCCGGGTGCGGGGCCGGATGGACCAGGGGGTGGCGGCGTTCCTCGGGATCCCGTACGCCGCCCCGCCCTTCGGGGCGCGCTGGGTCGGCGGGGCGGCGCGGGCCGAGCCGTCGACCCGGAAGTCACCTTCACCTGGGGGAAGCTGGTGGCCAGCCGAGGGCGGGTACGTGTCGAACGGCTGGTCGCCGAGATCGGATGGAGCCGCAAGCGCCTTTGGTCCCGGTTCCGCGCCCAGATCGGCCTCACCCCCAAGCGTGTCGCCCGGCTCATCCGCTTCGACCACGCCGCCCGCCGTCTCGCCGCCGGCCATGGCGCCGCCCTGGTGGCGGCGGAGAGCGGTTACGCCGACCAGTCCCACCTTCACCGGGACGTCATGGCCTTCGCCGGGATGACGCCGGCCGCGGTCGCGGTCTCGCCGTTTCTCGCGCGCGACGATGTGGCGTGGCCTTCCGAGCACGCGTCCGGCATGTGACGTGGGCTTCCAGTCACGCTGACCAGAGCGGGGAGCGATGCGACCCGGCCGAGGCGGGGGCGGGGGCGGGGGCGGGGGCGGTCCGGTCGGCGGTCCTGTCCGGCGACGGCCCCTCCGGAGGGTTCCTCTCCTGGGACGGAACACCGGTCCCGTGGTGACAGACGCGGTGGCTGTGGCCGCACCGGCCCGCCTCCACCCGGAAGGCGGCCTTTGTGCCTTCCCGGCTCGAACGCGAACGTTGAAGGCGTCTCCCGCGCGAACGTAACGGTGAGGTGCGTCCGCCACCTGGCCCGCTGTCGCGCGGCTGATCTTGTTGCGGCTGGGGTTCATGTCTGGCATACAGGATGCGGCCGAAAGCTCGGCCCAAGGGTCGTATCTGGCGAACGGCGCCATGAACGGAGGATGCGGTGGCAGGGGAACCTGGAAGCGAGGAGGTTTTCGCCGGGCGCCTCACGGCGTGGCGGCAGGAAGCCGGGTGGGAACGGGCCGTCGCGCCACTGCTGGAAACTCTTGCCGCCACCGAGGAACCCGTGGACGCCGCCGTCCTGGCCGCCTGGAGCGGTGTGACGGACGCGGCGCTGGTGAAGCGGCTGTGTGAGGGGCCGTTGCGGCCGTTTCTGACGGTTGTCCCGGATGAGCACCGTCGGTGGCGGCTCGAAGAGCCAGGCTTGCGTGAGTACGTCCTGCGTGTCATCGGCGACAGCGCTCATTCCCGGATCGCCGGCCACTTCCTGGACGCCTTCGGCGGGCTGACCGGCGGCCTCGCGACCCTGGCCGGTGAGCCCGCGATCGGAGCCGTCCACGGCGGGTACGCCCAACGTCATCTCGCCCGCCATCTGGCTTCCGCCGGCCGCCACGCCGACCTGCACTCCCTGCTCACCCGCGGCCACACCCGAGCCGATGGCGAGGTGGTCAATGTCTGGTTCGCGGCGCACGAGGCGATGGGGACCCCCGAGCTGTTCCTGGACGATCTGAGCCTGGCCCGTCACCATGCCGAACGGCTGACCGACGCCGCGTTGGCCGCGGGGCAGCCGGCGCCCGCGTTCGCCGCCGAGGTCCGTTATGCCCTCATGGCCGCCCGCGTCCGCGACAGGGAGCGCGGCGAGGAGTTCGGCCGGCTCCACACGCTCGCCGGGGTGGCCGCGCACCTGTCGCAGGATTCACGGCCGGCCATCCTGCGGCAGGTGCTGGCGGCCGCGATCGACATCGATGACGAGTGGTCCCGCGACCGGCTGCTGTCCGAGACGGTCAAGGTGTTGCCCGGGGAGTTGTGGCGCGAGGCACTGGCAGTGGCCCACACCATGACCAGCGACTTTCGCCGGGCACAGGCGCTGGGGGCAGTGGTTTCCCGGATGTCGGCCGGACAACGCGATGACGCTCTGGCCGAACTTCTGGCGGCCGCTCGCGGGCTCACCGACGACTCGAATCGCGCGCGGTTGCTGGCGGAGATCGCCGAGGGGCTGCCGGCGGAGGCCATGACAGAGGTCTTGGCCGCTGTGCGGGCCGTGGACCATGAGATGTCCCGGGTGCGGGCGTTGGAGGGGGTGGCGCCGCACCTGCCCCCACGGTTGTGGGGCCGGGCGCTGGACATCGCCCGTACGGTCGATGACCTGCATCGCTGGTTGTTGCTGGCGGAGCTGGCCGAGCACCTGCCGCCGCAGTGGTGGGACGACGCGCTGGTGATCGCCCGTGAGACCGCTGACGAGCACGACCGGGTGCGCGCGCTGAACGCGCTGGCCGTGCGGCTCCCGCAGCCGCGGCGTCAAGAGGTGCTGCGGGAGGCGCTGACCGTCACTCGCACGATTCCCGACGCCGTCTACGGCGCGCAGGCGATCGGCGAGGTGATCAGGGCCGGCCTGGACGGCCAGGAGGGAGTGGACGCGGCCCGTACGGCACTGGCCGACCTACGCGAGGCCCCCGAAGGCCGGGACCCTGTCATCGTGCTCGGCGAGGTCGTTGACAGCCCGTCGGAGCGGGACTGGCCGCACCTGGCGGGCGACGTGCTGGCCGCCATCCGCACCGTGCGCGAGGAGGCCGACCGCGCGCAACTGCTGCGCAAAACGGCCGAACGCCTGCCGCGGGAGTGGTGCGACGAGGCGCTGAGCATCGCCCGCGCCCTTGGCGACGAGGAAGAACGCGACAGGACACTGGCCGTGCTGTTCCCGCACGCGCTGCTCGGCAGGGAGGTCTCCGAGGCCGTCGACGCGGTGCGTGACCTTTCCAGCGTTCACTTTCGCGCCGGGGTGTTGCGGGAGCTGGCGCAGCGCGCCGAGGGCGAGCGGCGGGCCGAGTTCGCGCGCGAGGCGCTTGCCGCGGCACGGGCGATTCCCGACCCGTGGCGTGTCCGCGCGCTGGCCGACGTGACGTCGGTGCTGTCGGCGCGGGAATGCCTCGATCTCGTACGCGAGGTACTGGCCACCGTCCACGCCGAGCCGGAGGAGTCTCGGGCGGTCACCCTCGCCGGGTTGCCGCTGTCCCTGCGGGCGGAGGTCGTGGGTGAGGTGCTGAGTGCCGCGCGCGGCATCACCGGTGCCCGCCACCGCGCATGGCTCATGGCCGTGCTGTCGTCGCGCCTGCCGCCGGAGTCGCGAGACGAGGCGTTGGAGGAGGCGGTGGCTGCGATCCGTTCGCTTTCGGGGACAGGCGGCAGCAAGGCGGAGGTTCTTGGCGAAATCCTCGCCGACCTTCCCGAGGACCCGCGCCCCGAGCTCGTACGAGAGCTTCCTGCCGGGGATTTCATGCTCGTCCACCAAGCGCACAAGGTGGTCGCGTTCCTGTCGCCGGGACAGGTGCCGGACGTTCTGGCCGCCATATCCGACCTGGACGACTGGGACGAAAAGGAGGCCCTGCACGACCTCGCCTCATCCCTGCCCGTGCGACTGCTGGATGAAGCGCTGACCGTCTGGCCACAGGGTGACGCCGGCAACCTGGTGGAACTACTGTCGAGAGCGCGGGACGCACACGGCGAGGACGGCTTCCCGGCCATGGTCACCGCGGTGAGACGTCATCTGCCGCACACCGATCGCGCCGGCTGCGAAAGCATCGTCCGCGAAATACGCGACACCGACGAGAACCTGCTGGAGATCGCCGCCGCGGTCAACGACGTCCACCAGTGGTGGCCCTGAGGGCGCAGGATCACGTTACGCGACTCCCTTTGTGTGTCTTTGTAAGCATTCGTCCCCAGTGTGCCTTTCTGCACGGAAAGGGACATTTCGCCCATCTAGGTTGAAAGCGTGCCAAGGAAAGCGCGCACACCACACACAAGGGGGACACGACATGAACACGACCATCCGACGCCTCGCCACCGCGGCCGCCACCCTCGCCGTCGCCGGCGGCATCCTCGCCACCACCGCCGGCGCCGCCTCCGCCACCCCCACGACCACCCCCACCACCACCGCCGCGGCACCCGACCGGCTCGGCGGCCCGCCGCCATCGGAGCCCCATCACCGTCCTGCTCCCCCAGGCTGCCGAGGAGAGCTCTACGCGTTGTAGAGTAAGGTCTTGATCGCGTCTCCTGGACGCCCGCTCACCTCACCGGCGGCGATCTCGGAGCCCGTCGCAGGGGAACGTGCGGGCTGAGGGTGTCACTTACGCCAGGCAGCGTTGACGCGGCGGCACCTACTCCCGGGGAAGTATCGCCGACGGCGACCCGATGCCGATCAAGGGTGGCTGCGTGGACGCGACATCCGCGTCAACGCGCTGGCACCCGGCGGAACAGACACGCCCGCGATGGACTCCGCCCTGGCCGCGTCCGGCCTGGACGCGCCCGCGCGCGAGCAGTGGCGGGTGGAGCACTCGGCGGCGATCCCCCTGCGACGGCTGGCCCGCCCCGAGGAGCAGGCCGCCGCCGCGCTCTTCCTCGCCTCGCCGGAAAGCAGCTACATCACGGGCGTCGAGCTGGCCACCGACGGGGGCGCGACCCAGCTCGGTATCGGGCTCGTCTAGGACGCTCGTTCCAGCTCGTCCCGGTTGGTCGCGACGGCCTGCGCGGTCCGGGTGAACAGGGTGCGGGCCGCGTCCGTACCGCCGCCCGGCCACGCCAGCACGAGCCGGGTGGCCGGGACGTCCACAACCGGCACCGCCACCACGGTGTCCCCGATCCGTTCGGTCACACTGGCGCCGACCACCACGACCAACCGGCCGAGCGACACCAGCTCGACGATCTGGTCCAGGGTGTCGGTCGGGCGGTTCTCCCGGTACGCGTCCTCCCCGGCCAGCTCGGCGAACACCACCGCGGGCCGCCCGGCCAGGCGATGGCCGGGCGGTAGCAGCGCGACGGCGGATTCCTGGGCCAGTTCGACGGTGGTCATCCCGTCCAGGTCGCCGCGAGCGCACATCAGCCCGAGGTCCGCCACGCCACTGCGCAGCGCGCCGGCCTGGTCATGGGTGAAGACGACCTCGACGGGCACCGCCCCGGGCAGCCGCTCGTAGGCCCGCAGGATGCGGGCCATCAGTCCGGGCCCGGTCCCCGGCCTGGTGGCGACGACCAGTCGCTGTTGCCGGGCGGCGCGCTGGGTTCGTCGTACGGCGGCGTCCATCGCATCGAGCGCCCGCCGGCTCTCGGCCAGGAAGACGCTGCCGGCGGCGGTCAGTTCGACCCGGCGGCTGGTCCGCTCGAACAACCGCACGCCGAGCCGGCGTTCGAGCCGGCCGATGGTCCGCGAGAGCGGCGGCTGGGCGATACCGAGCCGCTCGGCCGCCCGCCCGAAGTGCAGCTCTTCCGCGACGGCGACGAAGCACTCCACCTCGCGCGTTTCCACCCGATCCACGCTTTCAGGGTAAACCTCGGCCATCACCGTGCCGGGGTCGCGTCGTCGCTCAGTCAGGGTCGCAGGCCCCTCCTCAAGGTTTCACATGATCCCTCGCCCTTTACAACGTAGATCATGACGACGGCCCACAGGCGCTACGGCACCCGATCTGGTGTGGTGCTACCGTCCATCGCCGAAGCCGGTCCCCATCCAGCCCGCAGTCCTCCTCAGACATCGATCAGGAGGCGTCACGGGCGAGGAGTGCACGGCCAAGTGCGTACACCTCGGCCAGGTCATCGCCGCAGTAGCTGAGGGCGGCCAGGTCGGCGAGGTGATGGTCGGCGTTCACCGCCACTGTTTTGGTCAACTGGCGGAACAGCGGAGCGTCGGACATCGAGTCGCCGTAGGCGACGCATTGTGCGGGCGAAAGGCCGTACCGCTGGCACATGTCCTTCACGACGCGGACCTTGTCGCGGGGGGTGAGGATGTTCGCCGGATCCAGCGGCTCCTGGAAGGGCAGCGGCGGGAACCGGGAAGCCACCACGTCGTCGAAGCCAAGCTCAAGCAGGTGCCGCGCGAAGAAGTCGGGTGACATGGTGATCACCACAGAACGTTCACCACGCTCATGGATGTCCGCGCAGACCTCACGGATTCCAGTCAGCCATGGACTGCCGGCGAACACGTCCGCGACCACCGACGGCGTCAGGTCTCGCCACAAGTCATGGATGGCGGCCGCGAACCCGCGAGTGTCGATCTCGCCGGCCGCGAACCATGCTTCCAACTCGACGACCTTCTGCGTGGATCCAAGATGCCGGGCTATCTGGAGGCTGGCCGTCGTTCCGCTCAGCAGAGTTCCATCCATATCAAAGACATGCAAAGTCAACACAGCTGACAAGTGTGCACGTTCGCGTCGGGATCTTGTACATGAAGGGGACTTCGGGCTCAGCGGCCCGGCCATGAGATGCGGGAGATCGTGAACGCGATCCAGGGCCGGACCGGCTGCCAGTGGGAGTTCCCGCCGCACGACCTGCCGTCCCGTGGCGCTACGTACCACTTCGCCGAGGGCCGCGGCGATGGCACCCGCCCAGACCCTCCATGACCTGCCGCGCCGGCAGGTCGCGTGCCGAGCGGGAGGCTCGGTCGCGTGGGCCGCCCAGGACTCGGGCCGCCGGCCGGCGATCGGGCAGGCTAGGGTCGAGCATGTCCTGAGATGCCCGGCGGCCTGGGCATCTCCGGCGATCTCACGTCAGCACCACTCGAGAGGAGCCGCGGTCGTGACGGATCCGGACGCCGTGACAGGAGCCGTACCCGACCCCGCAGCCACGGCGCGGACCCGGCGGGTCGCCGTCGTGCAGGCCGCGCCCCGCCTGTTCGACCTTCCCGAGACGTTGCGCCGCTTCCGCGAGCTCCTGGGCCGGGCGGCGGACCAGGGAGCGCGGCTCGTGGTCTTCCCCGAGGCGTTCATCGGCGGCTACCCCAAGGGGGAGACCTTCGGCGCCACCGTGGGCCGCCGCGACGACCGGGGACGGGCGTTGTTCGCCGACTACCGCAGGTCCGCGATCGAGATCCCCGGTGAGGCGTTCGAGGAGATCGCCGCCGCGGTGGCCGCCCATCGGGTGCACGTGGTGGTCGGGGTGATCGAGCGTCACGGCGGTACCCTGTACTGCTCGGCCCTGCTGCTCTCCCCCGGCGGCACGCTGCTGGCCCGGCACCGCAAGCTCGTCCCCACCGGGACCGAGCGGGTGATCTGGGGTCGCGGCGACGCGAGTGACGTCGTCGTCGCCGACAGCGAGGCAGGCCGCGTCGGCATGTCGATCTGCTGGGAGAGCTACATGCCGCTCTACCGCACCGCCCTCTACCAGCAGAACGTGCAGATCTACTGCGCGCCCACCGTGGATGAGCGCGACGTGTGGACATCGAGCATGCGCCACATCGCCGTCGAGGGCCGCTGCTTCGTGCTGTCGGCCAACCAGTACGCCACCCGCGCCGACTACCCGCCCGACTTCTTCGCTCCCGGCTTCTTCACCTCCGATCAGGACGATGCCGTCATCCGAGGAGGTAGCTGCATCGTGGACCCCTTCGGCAACCTGCTGGCGGGGCCGTCGTTCGGCGGGCCGGACCTGCTCGTCGCCGACCTCGACCTCGGCCTGCTCGACGGCGCGTACCTCGACCTCGACGTCGTGGGCCACTACGCGCGCCCGGACGTCTTCCACTTCCGCACCGAGTAGGGCGATCAGGTCAAACCATCTCCGGAATTGTGGATCCCGGACGTGCCTGGAGCGAAGGTATTGCCGTCGTCCGGGATGAGGGGATCTCGTCGGGCGAACTGTATGGATTCATCCGGTCGTGATCCGTTGTTGGGTCGCGCCCGGCTCTGCGGGTGAATGTGCCGGGGCGCGCAATCGGATCGCCTTCGCCGCGCTATCCCGATGGCCTTCCGCGTTATCCGGCCGGACAGCGGGCCGTGATCTCGCATAATGCCGCCCGCCGGGGTGCACGAGAGCGGGGGAAGAGGGCGCGAAACGCTTCCGACCTGCCCTGATATCAGCGTGGAAGAGATCGGATAAGGAGCGGATGGCCCCCGTTGTGAATGTTGCGGCAGTTCACCTGATCGGGAGCCGGCGGGGCTGCCGGACGAACCAAAGGCAGGCAGAAAATGAGCAAGCGACTCAGCATCCAGGCCATCCGGATCGTCCTCATCACCATGATCGCCGGCACCGGCGGACTGGCCCTCTCCAGCGCGATGACCGCCACCGCCGCGAACGCCGCCCCGATCCCCTGCGGAGAGCCCTGGCACACCTGCTGATCTGCTGATCGCTCGCCCGGCCGGAGGCCCCAAGAGGGGTCTCCGGCCGACTCATGTCCCCAGGTCTCCGGCCGGGCCAGGACACCGCTGGAGATGGAGCTGCCCGAACACGCGGAAGCATGAGCTTTCGGGGATCGTGACGCGGCTGGTGCGGGCCGAGTGCCGCGCACTGGTCGCGCCGCCGGGGCTGTCAGGCGGACCGGCGAAGGTGGAAGGCGGGGCCTCTCTGGGCGGGGCCTCTCTGGGCGGGGCCTGCTTGCGCAGGGCCTGCTTGGGCGGGGGCCCAAGGCGGCTGCTCCCCCGGGCGGCCGCCCGGTTCCGCGTTCTCGCCGCGGCGGATCACGTCGTCCAGGGCGGCGCGGGCGGACTGCAACTCCTCGATGGCCCGGTCCAGGCGGTCGCGCTCGCCGCGCAGTCGTTCGACGACTCCCGAGCAGGCCGGGGCGGGCAGCGCCTCCTCCCGCAGGCAGGAACCGACCTGGGAGATGGTGGCGGTGGACAGGCCGGCGGCCAGCATCGCCCGGATCTTCAGTACGACGCCGACGTCCGTATCGGCGTACTCGCGATAGCCGTTCGAGGACCGCTCGGGTGCCAGCAGCCCCTGCTTCTCGTAGTAGCGCAGTAGCTGCTCATCGACGCTGGTGCGCCTGGCCAGTTCCCCGATGCGCATGTGCGGGCTGCCTTCCCCTTGACCTTGTAACCGGTTATAGACCTTACCTTCGCGATGAACCACCCGAAGAACCAACGGAACACAAGGGGATTCATCATGATGCCGGCACAGCAGAAAGTGCTTTTGGTGGGTGCGACCGGGCTGCTCGGCAACCGGCTCGCGTCGGCGCTGCTGGCGCGTGGAGCCACCGTACGGGCCCTGGTCCGCCCCGGGGCCACCGGGGAGAAGCGGCGGGCCCTCGACGCACTGCGGGCCAGGGGTGTCGAGCTGGTCGAGGGCGATCTCACCGATCCGGTCGACCGGTTGGCCGCGGCCGTCGGCGGGGCGTCGGCGGTCGTCTCGGCCGTCCAGGGCGGGCCCGAGGTGATCGTGGAGGGCCAGGTGAACCTGCTGAGGGCGGCCGAGCGGGCCGGGGCGGCCCGGTTCGTCCCCTCGGACTTCGCCTGCGACCTCACCCGGCTCGACGACGGCGACAACTTCATGATCGACTGGCGAAGGCAGGCGGCGGCCCGGTTCGCCGGGTCCCCGCTCGGGGTGCTGTCGGTCCTGAACGGCGCCTTCGCCGAGGTGATGGTGGGCTTCATGGGCCTGGTCGACTGGGAGAAGGGGACCCTTTCCCACTGGGGCGACCCTGACCAGCCGCTGGACGTGACCACCGTTCAGGACACCGCCGACTACACCGCCGCCGCCGTCCTGGACCCGGCACTGGCGGGCGGCGGCACGGTACGGTTCGCCGGCGAGGTCCTCTCGATGCGCGGGTTCCACGAGGCGGTCGAGCGCGGCAGCGGCCGCAGGCTGGACCTGCGGACCCTGGGCACCGCCGACGACCTGCGGGCCGAGATCGAGCGCCGGGCCGCCCGGACCCGGAACCCGTTCGACTATGTGGCGCTGCAGTACCAGTGGTGCATGGTGACCGGTAAGGCCAAGTTCGCCGCGCTCGACAACGACCGCTACCCGGAGGTCAAGCCGGCCACCGTCGAGCAGTTCGTACGCGATGCCGGCCCGGCGTCCTGACGCCCTGACCGCCCCCGCCCCGCCCGCCGGAAGGCCGGCCAGCCCAGGGCCACGAACCAGGCGTGTACCTCGACGATGCCCAGCCGCTGCACCAGCCCGGCCGTCCCTTGCTCCGCCCCCGCCGCGGTCTGCCGGAAGGTCAGGAAGAACGCCACGAGCAGGATCAGCGTCAGCGGGCTGCCCGCCAGCAGCCAGGTGCCGAACCGGCGCCACCGCGGCAGGCGGCGGAAGGACAGCCCGGCGACCAGGAAGGCGACCACCGGGGTGCCGATGGCCAGCAGGAAGCCGAGCGTGTGCGGCATCATCTGCTCCAGATCGTAGACCCCGCAGATGATCTGGCCCACGCCGGTGAGCCCGAGCAGGGCCGCGCAGGTCCGGCGCGCCGGCGCCGGGACCGTCAGGTAGACGCCGGCCACGCCGGCGATGAGCATCAGGCCGGTGACGACGAACGCGGCGTTCATGTACGGCGCGGTCACTCCGAGGCCGAGCCCGCTGACCGGCTGGCTGATGGGCGAGTAATCGGCGAACCTGTGGCCGAAGAGGGTGTAGCCGGGGCTGACGAATCCGAGCACGAGCCAGGACAGCTCGAACAGCACGGGACCGGCGACGGCTCCGAGAGCGGCCCAGCGGGCGGTCATCGGCGGACTGACGGTACGTAACATGGCAGAGCTCCTCCAGTGAGCAGGGTCGTGATGACGTGCCCCGCGGGAAGAGTTCCGGCTACCCTTACGGTTGCCGACCTCGTGCAACCGGTTCCGTTCCCGCGGGATCAGTGCGAGGCCGACCCCGGCCGTGGTGTTCCCGCACCGCGACCGGGGTCGTTTCCGGGTCAGCCTGGCGGGCCACCCCCCTCCCGATGATGGGCGTGTGCCCGCGCCCACCCGGGGCCCCAGCCCTTCTCCGGATCGATGATCCGCTGGACGAACCGCTCGACGAACGCGATCTCGGCTTCCAGCAGCGCGAGCCGGTATTCCTCCTCGATGACGAACAGCTCCGGCATTCCGGAGCTCACCGTGCCCTCGATCAGCACGGCGGTCTCCTCGCGTGCCTCGGCCAGCCGCTCCAGCCGCCTGCGCAGCAGCTCGACGGCCTCGTCCGGAGGCAGCGCCCCGATCAGCGACAGGGCGGCGACGAAGCCCGGGTATTCGTGCCTGGGCTGTTCTACCAGCTCGCGCAGCCAGTCGCGCTGTTCCCGCCGTCCCTCGTCGGTCAGGCCGTAGACGGTCCGCTCCGGCAGTTGCCCCTGACGGCCCGTCGCCACCTCGACGATCAGCCCCGCCCGGGCGAGCTGCCCGACCACCATGTAGAGGGACCCGTGGTTGAACTTGATGCTGCGGTCGTCCCCGTGGTCGCGCAGGGTCCTGCTCAGCTCGTACGGATGCATCGGCCGCCGGCTCAGGTAGGACAGGACCGCCAGGGCCAGCAGGTTGGCCACCTTGCGCTTCTTCGCCGCCATCTCTCCCCTCCCGGGCCACTACCAACTATCCGGATCCAACTAGTCAGTGTCAACTACTTCTGGACTCCTCCTTCCGTCCAGCGTGGACGGCGGCGCGGGCGGTGCTCGCGTGGGATGCCCTCCGGGTGTCCAGCCCCGGGCGCCTGCGCCCGTGCGAGAACCCGGGCTGCCGGCTGTTCCTGATCGACCACAGCAAACCGAACCGCGCCCGCTGGTGCTCGATGGCCGTCTGCGGCAACCGCATGAAGGCCCGGCGCCACTACCAGCGCACCCGCCAGGGCGGCGCGGACTGACCGTTTCGCTGACACATCCGGTCCGGACCCAATACGGTGACCCGTTGAAGATCGGCCACGCCCGCAAGCCTTCCGGAGAGCTTCTTCATGCGTACCGCAGCGGCAATCCTGTCCTTCCTGCTAGCCATCACCCTCCTGCCGGCCCTGCCGGCCACCGCCACGGTGGCCGCTTCACCACTGCCGGGCGGCAAGAGCACCTATGTCGTCTCACAGGGCCATCTGAAGGCCGCTTCCCAGCAGAACTGGGTTCGGCTGGGCAACTACCGCTTCGCCGCGAACGGCACGGTGACCTCCGCCATGTACCTGTGGTGGCAGCGCAATCCCCAGGCCAGGCAGCGCACCGGAACGCGTCCCGACGGGAGCTGCACCACCAAGGCGGGCGGCAAGCAGTCGCGGCCGCGCGCCTGCGAGGTGCTCACCGCCGGCGGCTTCACCGGCTCTCCCGACGAGAGCCGCACCGGGACGTACACCGTGGCGGGCAACGTGCTCACCATCCGCTGGAAGATCGCCCAGGCGTGGACGGAGCAGTGGTACGTACGGCCCTCGCCGGACGGCAGGCTGGCCCGCCTGGACCTCAAGCAGAGCACACTGGCCACCCACGGGTACGGCTACGGCAGCAACGCCGCGTTCGGCACCCGCCGCGCGATGAGCTCGGTGAAGGCGTTCCCCGGCTCGCTCAGGCAGGACCTGACGAGCTGGGCGAGCGGCAAGCTCGTCAAATCCGCCAACCAGCCGTTCGGCCACTCCGCCTTCCGCTCCTGCGCCGCCACCACCTCGTGCCTGACCTACCTGCAGCCGTCCTCGAACAGCGCGTGCCAGAAGGAGGGCGGCTGCCCCAATTACGGCGGCGGAACGCGCGCCAACATCAGCTCCATCCAGTACTACCTCACGATGATCTCCAAGACCGACCGCCGCGACACCCTGTGGCACTGGTGCACCTGCCTGGCGATGGAGCGCAAGGAGTTCTGCTACACCGGCAACTCCCACGTCAAGCCGCTCATGCAGATCATCGACGACAAGGGGGCCTTCCGCGGCTGGGTCGGTGCGGAGGCGTCCTTCTCGACCGGTTCCCGGGCGACGGACATGCTGGCGGTGCTGCGCATCTCCGACTTCCGCTGACCGGCCGTGAGCGCGCCCGGCGGCCGTGATCGCTCAACCCGCGGGCTGGGCGCCGCCGGCCGGCCCTGAAGCTCCTTCCCAGCCCTCGGGGCGCGGGGCCGCCCCGAGGGAGGACGGCTTGGCGACGGCGTCGCCGCAGAGCGGCTCGATGCGGTCGACCACCTGCTCGCTCCAGGCCCGGATGGCCGCGGCCTGCTCGGGCGTCAGCGGGTCGAGGAAGTAGCGGCGGACGTTGCCGGCGTGCCCGTCGATGGCGCTCTCCACGGCCCGGCGGCCCTTCTCGGTCAGCCCGATCCCCGTGCGGCGGCCGCTGGCCCCGCTCTCGGCCCGTTCCACGAACCCGCGGCTCTCCATCCGCGTCAGCAGGTGCGAAACCCGGCTCTTCTCCCAGGCGAGCGACTCGGCGAGATCGCCGACGCGCAGCCGGCGGCCTGGTGCCTGCCGCAGCGTCACGAGCACGCTGAACTCGGCCTTGGAGATGCCGAAGTCACGCTGCAGGCCGCGGTCGACCTCCCGGACGAGCAGGCGATGCGCGTGCATCCAGGTGTCCCAGAGCTCCCACTCCTCGGGTGTCAACGTCTCCGCCATGAGGAGATCCTACCGACGACCCGCAGTTGACGCGTCAACTCTTGGTTCATACAGTTGACGCGTCAACTCTGCACGAAGGGAATGGTCGATCCATGAGGCTTCTGGTGCGCGGCGGCACGGTGATCAGCGTCGATCCGAGGACCGGCGACCTGCCGCGCGGTGACGTGCTCGTCGAGGGCGGCCGGATCAGCGCCGTCTCCGAGCACCTCGACGCGCCCGGCGCCGAGGTGCTCGACGCGACCGGGATGCTGGTGCTGCCCGGCTTCGTCGACACCCACCGGCACACCTGGCAGGCGGTGTTCCGGGGCATCGGCGCCGACTGGACGTTCGCCCAATACCGGGCCGCGATGCACGGCACGATGCGCCCGCACTACCGGCCGGAGGACGTGCACGTCGGAACGCTGCTCGGCCGGGTCGAGGCCCTGCATTCGGGCATCACCACCCTGCTGGACTGGTGCCACTGCACCGACACCGCCGCGCACGGCGACGCCGCGCTCGACGCGCTCCACCAGGCACCCGGCCGGAGCGTCTTCTGCTACGGCGCGGGAATCGGCACCGACATCCCCGTCGCCGCCGAACTCGCCCGGATGCGCGGCCGGATCCCCGGCGGCGACGCCCTGGTGACGATGGCGGTGGGCCTGCGCGGCCCGCAGACCACGAGCATGGAGACCACCGTCGCCGACGTCGCCGCGGCCAGGGACCTCGGGCTGCGGGTGAGCGTGCACGTGCACGTGCGTCCGGACGCGACCCAGGGACGCCGGCCGGTCGCCGTCATGCGGGAGCACGGGCTGCTCGACGACCGCACGACGTTCGTGCACGGCAACGGCCTGGACGACGACGAGGTGGCGATGATGGCCGACGCGGGCTGCTCGGTGTCGATCAGCCCGGACGTGGAGCTGAAGATGGGCTTCGGCTGGCCCGAGACCGGGCGCATGCTCGCCGCGGGCATCCGGCCGACCCTGTCCATCGACGACTGCCCCTCCGCCGGTGGCGACATGTTCTCGACCATGCGCACCACGCTCAGCGTGCAGCGCGGCCTGGACACCGCGCGGGGCGGGCCGCCGTCGCTGACCGCCCGTGACGTGCTGGAGTTCGCGACGATCGACGGCGCCCGCGCCGTGGGACTCGGCGACCAGGTCGGCAGCATCACCCCGGGCAAGCAGGCCGACCTGGTGCTGCTGCGCGCCGACGACCTGACACTCTTCCCGGCCAACCACCCGGTGGGCGCGGTCGTGTCCGCCGCGCATCCCGGGCTCGTGGACACCGTGCTCGTCGCGGGGAAGATCGTCAAACGCGGCGGCGCGCTGGTCGGCCTCGACCTCGGCGAACTGCGGGAACGCGCGCTGCGTTCCCGGGCGCGGATCGCCGCCGACGCCGGTGTCGCCCTCGACGGAACGTGGATCCCCGGCGAGATGTAAGGTACGCGACCGCCCACTCCGCTCATATGAGCAAATTTCGGCTCAAGTGTTGCGACGAGGTTAATTCCCGACTTACGGTGCGTTACCTACGTCACATACGGAGGCCCCTATGCGTGGATTCCGGTCGCTCACAATTCCCCTCCTGCTGGTCACAGCCCTGTCCGCCTGCTCGGTGTCCGCCACCCCCGGCGGATCCACCGCGGCCTCCGGCCAGAAGTCGGACGGTCCCGTCACCATCGGGTTCAGCCAGGCGACCCAGCAGTCCCCCTTCTACGTGCAGCTCCGCGAGGGCGCGGAGGCCGCCGCCAAGAAGGCGGGTGGAACGCTCTATTTCGCCGACGCGGGCGGCGACGTCACCAAGCAGAACAACGACATCCAGGACCTCATCACCCGGCAGGTGGACGTCCTCCTGGTCAACCCGGTGGACCCGCAGGGCGTGCAGCCGGGCATCGCCGCGGCCAAGGCGGCCGGCGTCCCGGTCGTGACCGTGGACCGGCCGGTGCCCGAGGGCGCGGCCGCGCACGTCGGGCGCGACAACAAGGCCATGGGCGCGCTCGTCGGCAAGCGGCTGAGCGAGGTGCTCGGCGACAAGGGCGGCACCGTCATCGAGATCCGGGGAGACACCGGCGGCGCGGTGGCACGCGACCGCAGCGCGGGCTTCCACGAGGCCGTCGCGGGCAACCCCAAGATCAAGATCGTCGAGGGGCCGTACGCGGACTACGTGCGCTCCAAGGCCGTCACCGCGATGCAGGACCTGCTCCAGGTCCACCCCGACGTCGCCGCCGTGTACGCGCACAACGACGACATGGCGCTCGGCGCCCTGCAGGTCCTCAAGGAGAACGGCAAGGACAAGGTCCTGGTCGCCGGCGTCGACGGCCTCATGGAGGCGGTCAAGCAGATCCCCTCGGGCCAGTACGTGGCCACCGCGCTCAACGATCCCATCTCCCTCGGCACGAAGGCCGTGGAGACCGTGCTCAAGGTCCAGCGTGGCGAGCACGTCGAGCCCTCCGTCGACGCGGGCACCGCGCTGATCGACACCGACAACGCGGCCCAGTACGCGGGAACGGGCGAGTTCGCCCAGGCAGGCAAGTAAGGAAGGCACAAGGATGTCGGAAACCATGCAGGCCGCGGTGCTCCACGCCCCCGGCGACATCAGGGTCGAGCAGGTGCCCGTCCCGGAACCGGGCCCCGGCGAGGCGCTCGTCCGCGTCGCCGCCTGCGGAGTCTGCGGATCGGACATCCCGCGGATGCTGCACGCGGGCGTCGCCTACCACTTCCCGATCATCTGCGGCCACGAGTTCTCCGGGCACGTCGTCCGGCTCGGCGACCGCCTGGCCGCCACCGGCCGGGTACGCGAGGGCGACCTGGTCACGGTGCCCCCGCTCATCCCCTGCCATGCCTGCGCCCCCTGCAGCCAGGGCCACTTCAGCCTGTGCAAGAACTACGGGTATTTCGGCAGCCGCCGCGACGGGGCGTACGCGCAGTACGTGACCGTGCCGGAGGAGAACCTCATGGTGCTGCCCGCCGGCCTCGACCCCCGGGCGGCCGCCATGCTCGACCCGGCGGCCATCGCGCTGCACGCCCTGTGGCGCACGAAGATGCGCGGCGGCCACCGGGTGGCGGTGGTGGGCGCGGGCCCCATCGGCCTGTTCGCCGTGCAGTGGGCCAGGATCGCCGGGGCCGCCGAGGTGCTGGTGATCGAGCTGAACGAGCAGAAGGCCGCGATGGCCACGGAGGCGGGCGCCACGCACACCGCGACCAGCGCGCGGGCCGCCGCGGAAGTGGCCGGAGAAGGCTATGACGTGGTCGTCGAGTCGGCCGGCGTGCCCGCCACCGTCGACCAGGCCGTGGCGCTGGCGGCCCGGCACGGGGAGGCCGTGTTCATCGGCATCCCGCACGAGCCGGTGGTGCTGCCCGAGTCCACCTTCGCCTCGTTCCTGCGGCGCGAGGTCACCCTGCACGGCGCGTGGAACTCCTTCTCCGCCCCCTTCCCCGGCCAGGAGTGGCGGGAGGCGGCGCGGTCGCTGGCCTCCGGCGACCTGGCGTGGAAGTTCATGATCACGCATGAGCTGGGGCTGGACGCGCTGCCCGGCACCATGGCCAGCCTCGGCGACCGGTCGATCTTCAGCTCCAAGGTCCTGTTCCTGCCGAACGAGGAGTGACGATGGCTGCCTTCCTCGCCCTCGACCTGGGGACCGAAGGCGCCCGCGCGGCGGTCTACGGTGTTGACGGCGCGCTCATGGGAGCGGGCGAGCACTCCTACCCGACCTGCTTCCCCCGGCCCGGCTGGGCCGAACAGGATCCGGACGACTGGTGGCGGGCGAGCGTGCACGCCACCCGGCAGGCGCTCGCCGAGGCGGGCGGGCCGCCGATCGACGGGGTCGCGGTGGCGACCACGGCCTCGACGGTGGCCGTCCTGGACCGGCACGGGCGCCCGCTGCGGCCGGCCCTGCTGTGGATGGACGGCCGGGCCGGCGAGGAGTCCGCGCGCACCTCCCAAGCCGGCCATCCGGTCCTGCGTTACTCCGGCGGCCGCGACGCCGTGGAGTGGCTGGTGCCCAAGGCCATGTGGCTGGCCCGCCACGAGCCGGAGACCTACCGCGCCGCCGCCCGGATCACCGAGGCGGTGGACTACATGGTGTGGCGGCTCACCGGGCGGTGGGCCGGATCGCGGATGAACGCGGTCTGCAAGAGCAACTACGACCCGCGCGGGACCGGCCACCCGCACGACCTCTATGAGGCGCTCGGCATCGGCGACCTGGGCGGCAAGCTGCCGGACGAGATCGTGCCCGTCGGTGACCCGGTGGGGCCGCTCGGCGGGCCGGCCCGGGCGGAGCTCGGGATCACCGGCCCGGCCACCGTCGTGTCCGGCGGGATCGACGCGCACCTGTCGCTGCTGGCCATCGGCGGTGCCCGCGAGGGCCGGGTGTCGATCGTCTGCGGCACCTCCAACGCCTTCGTCACCGAGATCGCCGAGCCGGTCTTCCCCGCCACCGTGTGGGGGCCGTACCCGGACGCGCTGCACACGGGCCGCTGGCTGGTGGAGGGCGGCCAGGTGAGCGCGGGCTCCGTGCTGGCCTGGACGGGCGAGAAGCTCATCGGCCGGCCCCGGGCGGAGATCGGCGGGCTCATCAAGGCGGCGGCCGAGCTGCCCCCGGCCGGCCACGGCCTGATCGTGCTGGACTACTTCATGGGCAACCGCACCCCGCTGCGGGACCCGCGTCTGCGCGGCGCGGTGCTCGGGCTGACCCTGGCCAGCTCCCCCGAGCAGGTCTACCGGGCGGCCGTGGAAGGCGTCGCGTACGGCACCCGCCAGGTCATCGACTCCTTCACCGACGGCGGGATCGCCGTGGAGGAGATCTTCCTGTCGGGCGGCATCCAGCGCAACGAGCTGTGGCTGCAGGCCACCGCCGACGTGCTCGGCCGGCCGGTCCACCTGGTCACCGGCGACAACCTCACGCTGCGCGCCTGCTCGGTGCTCGCCGCGGCCGGCTCGGGACGGCACACCTCGCTGGCGGAGGCGTCGGCGCGGTACGCGCCCCGGGTCCGCACGGTGGAGCCGGTCGCCGCGCACGCGCAGGCGTACCGGGCCGGCTACGCCGACTACCGCGAGGCCACCGCCGCCACGGCGGAGCTCTCCCACCGGCTGAGTGCGAGGTCCGGAACATGACCGACGACGACCAGCTCTACCAGGTGGCCGTCCGCTACTACGAGGCCGGTCAGACGCAGGAGCAGATCGCGCACGCGATGCACCTCACCCGCTGGAAGGTGGGACGCATGCTGGCCGAGGCGCGCGAGGTCGGCATCGTCCGCATCGAGGTGCTGCACCCGCGTTCCCGGGTACGCACCCTGGAGCGCTCGCTGCGGGAGCGGTTCGGCCTGCGCGAGGCCATCGTGGTGGCGGCGGGCGACGGCGACGGCCCCGAGCAGGTGCGCGACCGGGTGGCCGCGGCGGGCGCCGACCACCTCATGGAGCTGCGGCCCGCGCCCGGGCTGATCGGAGTCTCCTGGGGCCGGACGCTCGACCGCCTGGCCGGCGGGCTCACCCCCGGCTGGGCCACGGGCGTCAACGTGGTGCAGATCAACGGCGCGCTCAGCCGGTCACGCCACCCGACCAGCGCGCACAGCATGGCCAGCCTGATGGCCCACCACGGCGGCGGCACCGCGACGCTGCTGGCCGCCCCGGCGATCCTGCAGCAGCAGAGCACCCGCGCGGTGCTGGAGAGCGACCGGGCCGTCTCCGACGTGCTCGCCCTCGCCGCGCGGGCCGACCTGTTCCTGTTCAGCCCCGGGGGCATGGGCAGCGACTCCGTGCTGGTGGACTCGGGCCAGATCGACGCCGGCGACCTGGCCAGGCTCGCGCGGGCCGGGGCGGTGGGCGACGTGCTGGGCCGCTTCATCGACGCCGAGGGCCGGATCGTCGATCCCGACCTGGACGGGCGTACCCTCGGCCTCTCCCTGGACGTCCTGCGCTCGGCAACCACCTCGATCGCGCTGGTCAGCGGCGCGGCCAAGCACGCCGTGTGCGGGGCCGTCGTGTCGAGCGGCCTGTGCGACGTGCTGATCACCGACGACCAGAACGCCAAGCACCTGCTGGAGGGATCATGACCGGCACAGTGACCCGCGCTGGGGAACGCCTGCGCATGACCGGGATCGTCAAACGCTTCCCCGGCACCCTCGCCCTGGACGGCGTCGAACTGAGCGTGCGTCCCGGCGAGGTGCACTGCCTGCTGGGCGAGAACGGCGCCGGCAAGAGCACCCTGATGAAGATCCTCTCGGGCTCGTACCGGCCCGAGGAGGGGACGATCCTGCTGGACGGGCAGCCCTACGCTCCCGCCACCCCGCACGCGGGGCTGGCGGCGGGCGTCGCCGTGATCTATCAGGAGCTGGACCTGCTGCCGGACCTCACCGTGGCGCAGAACCTGCTGCTGGGCAGGGCACCCCGGCTGGGCCCGTTCGTCCGGCGGGCGCGGCGGGCTCGGCTGGCCCGCGCGGCGCTGGACCGGGTCGGCGCGACCTTCCCGGTGACGGCGCGCGTCAGGGACCTGCCGATCGCGGCCCAGCAGCTCACCGCCATCGCCAAGGCGCTGACCGCCGACGCGCGCGTGATCGTGATGGACGAGCCGTCCGCCACGCTCGGTGAGAGCGAGCTGCCCGCCGTGTTCGAGGTCATCCGGTCGCTCGCCGCGGAGGGGCGTTCGGTGATCTTCATCTCGCACCGGATGGAGGAGGTGATGGAGATCGGCGACCGCGCGACGGTGCTGCGCGACGGCCGTACCGTCGGCGTCTACGACCTGGCCCCCACCGGCCCCGGCGAGATCGTCGCGGCGATGATCGGCGAGGCCGGGCAGCAGGCGGGCGCCACGGACCGGGCCGCGCCCGGGGGCGAGCCGCTGCTGCGGGTGGCCCGGGTCCACATCCCCGGCCTGCTCGACGTGCGCGACATCGAGGTGCGGCCCGGCGAGGTCGTCGGGCTCGCCGGGCTCGGCGGCGCGGGGCGTACGACGCTGCTGCGCGCGCTGTTCGGCGACCTGAAGGCCCACGTCGTGGCCGACCTGGAGGGCCGCCCGCTCAAGGTGCGCAATCCCGCCGGCGCCGTGCGGGCCGGCCTGGCGCTGGTGCCGGAGAGCCGCAAGGAACAGGGCCTGATGCTGGGCCTGTCCGTGAGCCGCAACGCCGCCATCGGGGCGCTCGGCAGTCCTCCGTGGCTGCTGCCCGGCCGGCTCGGCCGCCGCGTCACCGAGCCCGCGCTGGCCGGGCTCGGCGTCAAGGCGGCCGGTCCCGGCCAGCCCGTGGGCCAGCTCTCCGGTGGCAACCAGCAGAAGGTCGTGCTGGCCAAGTGGATCACCCGCGGCGGGATCAGGGTCCTGCTGCTGGACGAGCCCACGCGCGGCCTGGACGTCGGCGCCAAGGCCGACCTCTACCGCCAGGTGCGCCACCTGGCCGGCCAGGGCGTGGCCGTCCTGCTCGCCAGCAGCGAGCTGAACGAGCTGACCGCCAACGCCGACCGGATCCAGGTCCTGTACGAGGGCCGCAACGTCGCGTGCTTCGACCCCCGGGTCCACCCGGAGAACGTCATCGCGCACACCGTCATCACAGGAGCCACACCATGACCGCGTCCATCGGATCCAGGGCGGCCGCAACCGCCCGGGACCGCGGCGCCCGCACGCGCCGCGGCGCCGACCTCATCGTCAAGTCCAATCTGCTGCTGGTCTTCCTCGCGCTGTGCGTGGTCGCCTCGCTGCTGGCCCCGCAGTTCCTCACCGGCCGCAACATCGCCAACCTGCTGCAGCAGTCGTCCCTGACCGGGATCGTCGCCATCGGCATGACCATGGTGGTGCTGACGGCAGGGATCGACCTGTCCGTGGGCAGCGTGGCCGCCTTCGGCGGGATGACGGTCGCCCTGCTCATGACCTCGGGTGTGCCGGTCGTACCGGCGATCCTGCTGAGCGTGGCGGCCGGCGCGGTGTTCGGCGCGTTCATGGGGGGCCTGTCGGCCTACCTGTCGCTGCCGTCCTTCATGACCACGCTGGCGGGGCTGACCGCCGTCCGCGGGCTCACGTACCTGCTGACCGACGGCAAGCCGGCCGAGACCGGCGGGACGGAGGCGTTCCAGCTCCTCGGCGGCGGGTTCGTGGGCTATGTCCCGATCGTCGGGATCATCTTCGTGGTGATCACGCTGCTCGCCGGCGGGGTGCTGCGCGGGACCACATTCGGCGAGTACGTCTACGCGGTCGGCAGCAACAAGGAGGCCGCCCGGCTGTCCGGCCTGCCCGTGCGCGGGGTGATCACGGCCGTGTTCGCCGTGTCGGGAGCGCTGGCCGCGCTGGCCGGGGTGCTGCTCACCTCCCGCCTGACCGTGGGCCAGCCCACCGCCTTCGACGGGCTGGAGCTGGACGCGATCGCGGCCGTGGTGCTCGGCGGCACCAACCTGTTCGGCGGGCGGGGCGGGGTGTTCGGCACGTTCGTGGCGGTGCTGCTGCTGTCCGTGCTGCGCAACCTGTGCAACCTGCTTGGCCTGGGCTCCTTCTTCCAGATGGTGGTGACCGGTCTGATCCTGCTGGTCGCCCTCGTACTCAACCTGCTCATCGAGAGGCGTGGCGCCCGTGCCTGACACCATCCCGGGATCGTTGCGGTCCTACCTGCACGGGCTGCCCGGCGTGGACGAGGTGGGCGTGGCCCGCCGCGCCGCGGACCTGGCCACCCGGTCCGTCAAGACCACGGCGAAGCGGCAGGCGCTCGACCTGGCCATCCGGATGGTCGATCTGACCACGCTGGAGGGCTCGGACACGCCGGGCAAGGTGCGGGCGCTGGCGGCCAAGGCCGTACGGCCCGACCCCGCCGACCCGGCCGCCCCCTCGGTGGCCGCGCTCTGCGTGTACCCGGACATGATCGCGACGGCCGCGCGGGCGCTGGCGGGCACCGGGGTCGGGCTCGCCTCGGTCGCCACGGGCTTCCCAGCCGGGCGTACGCCGCTGGAGGTCAAGCTGGCCGACACCCGGGCGGCGGTGGCCGCGGGGGCCACCGAGGTCGACATGGTCATCGACCGGGGGGCGTTCCTGGCGGGCGACTACCGCAAGGTCCTCGACGAGATCACGGCCGTCAAGGAGGGCTGCGGCCAGGCCCACCTGAAGGTCATCCTGGAGACCGGCGAGCTGGTCACCCTCGACAACGTGCGGCGGGCGTCCTGGCTCGCGCTGCACGCCGGGGCCGACTTCATCAAGACCTCGACGGGCAAGATCGCGCCGGCCGCCACGCCGCCGGTCACCCTGGTGATGCTGGAGGCCGTCAGGGACTACCGGGCCGCCACCGGGCGGCAGGCCGGGGTGAAGCCGGCCGGCGGCATCCGCACCGCCAAGGACGCCCTCCGCTACCTGGTGCTGGTCAAGGAGATCGCCGGGGACGACTGGCTGGATCCGGCGTGGTTCCGGCTCGGCGCCTCGACCCTGCTGAATGACCTGCTCATGCAGCGGACCAAGCTCGGCACCGGCCACTACTCCGGGCCCGACTACTACACCATCGACTAGGGAGAGGCGTGGAGATCTTCGAGTACGCGCCGGCGCCGGAGTCACGATCCATCGTGTCCATCCGGCCGTCGTACGATCTGTTCATCGACGGGGAGTTCGTCGAGGCCAAGAGCGACGAGCGCATCGTCACGGTCAACCCGGCCGACGAGGAGCCCCTGGCCGAGGTGGCCGCCGCCGGGGACGCCGACGTGGAGCGGGCCTTCGCCGCGGCGCGGCGGGCGTTCGAGCGGGTGTGGTCGCCCCTGCCGGGTGCCGAGCGCGGCAAATACCTCTTCCGGATCGCGCGCGTCATCCAGGAACGCGCCCGCGAGCTGGCCGTGCTGGAGTCGCTGGACAACGGCAAGCCGATCAAGGAGACGCGGGACATCGACCTGCCCCTGGTCGCGGCCCACTTCTTCTACTACGCAGGCTGGGCGGACAAGCTCTCCCACGCCGGGCTGGCGGGCACGCGCCCGCTGGGCGTGGCCGCGCAGGTCATCCCGTGGAACTTCCCGCTGCTGATGCTCGCGTGGAAGGTCGCGCCCGCGCTGGCCACCGGGAACACGGTCGTGCTCAAGCCCGCCGAGACCACACCGCTCACGGCGCTGGCGTTCGCCGAGATCTGCCAGGAGGCGGACCTGCCGCCCGGCGTGGTCAACATCGTGACCGGCGCGGGCGACACCGGCCGGGCCGTGGTCTCCCACCCGGACGCCGACAAGGTCGCCTTCACCGGCTCGACCGAGGTGGGCAGGCAGATCGCCCGCACCGTGGCGGGCACGGGCAAGCGGCTCACCCTCGAACTGGGCGGCAAGGGCGCCAACATCGTCTACGACGACGCGGCCATCGACCAGGCCGTCGAGGGGATCGTGTCCGGGATCTTCTTCAACCAGGGCCACGTGTGCTGCGCGGGCTCGCGGCTGCTGGTGCAGGAGTCGATCGCGCAGGAGCTGCTGGCGCGGCTACGTGCCCGGATCGAGCGGCTGCGCCTCGGCGACCCGCTGGACAAGAACACCGACCTCGGGGCGATCAACTCGGCCGCGCAACTGGCCAGGATCCGCGAGCTCGCCGCCGCCGGGGAGGCGGAGGGCGCCACGGGCTGGTCGCCGGCCTGCCCGCTGCCCGAGCGCGGGTACTGGTTCCCGCCCACGGTGTTCACCGGTGTCACCCAGGCGCACCGCATCGCCCGCGAGGAGATCTTCGGGCCGGTGCTGTCGGTGCTCACCTTCCGCACTCCGGAGGAGGCCGTGGCCAAGGCGAACAACACGCCGTACGGGCTCTCGGCCGGCGTGTGGACGGAAAAGGGCTCCCTGATGCTGTGGACCGCGAGCCGGCTGCGCGCGGGCGTGGTGTGGTCCAACACCTTCAACGTGTTCGATCCCGCCAGCCCGTTCGGCGGTTACAAGGAGTCCGGTTACGGCCGCGAGGGCGGGTTGCACGGGTTGGAGGCCTATCTCGATGTGTGAGCGGATCATTGCGACAGGGGGACAGTGCCGTGGCTGAGGCATCGCCGCGCATCGGCGTGCGCAGGACCTACAAGCTCTATGTCGGCGGCGCGTTCCCGCGCTCGGAATCAGGCAGGTCTTATCCCGTGACGTCCCCGGCCGGAGTCCACCTCGCCAACGCGGCCCTGGCCTCGCGCAAGGACGTGCGCGACGCCGTGGTGACGGCACGCAGGGCGTTCCCCGGCTGGTCGGGGCGTACCGCCTACAACCGGGGGCAGATCCTCTACCGGATCGCCGAGATGATGGAGGGGCGGCGGGACCAGTTCGCCGCGGAGGTCGCCGCCGCCGAAGGGGCCGGCCGGGGGAAGGCGCAGGCGCTGGTCTCGGCGGCCGTGGACCGCTGGGTCTACTACGCCGGGTGGGCCGACAAGCTCGGCCAGGTGCTCGGCGGTGCCAATCCGGTGTCGGGGCCCTATTTCAACCTCTCCGAGCCCGAACCGACGGGCGTCGTGGGCGTGCTCGCCCCCACCGGCTCCTCCCTGCTCGGGCTGGTCTCCGTACTCGCCCCGGTGATCACCTCGGGCAACACGGCGGTGCTCGTGGCGAGCGAGCGCGCCCCGCTTCCTGCCGTCACGCTCGCCGAGGCGCTGGCCACCTCCGACCTGCCGGCGGGCGTGGCCAACATCCTGACCGGCCGCGTGGCCGAGCTGGCCCCGCCGCTGGCCGGGCACGCCGACGTGAACGCCCTGGACCTGGCGGGCGCGGGCGCGCTCGCGGCGGAGCTGGAGGAGCTCGCGGCGACCACCCTCAAGAGGGTGCTGCGCCCCGGCCGGGACGACTGGAACGCCGCCGATCCCGGTCTGGCCCGCATCCGCCCGTTCCTGGAGATCAAGACCGTCTGGCACCCGATGGGCCGCTGACGGCCGGGCGGGTCGCATCACCCGCCCGCGGTGCCCCTTCAGCCGGCCTCCGTCTTGACGACCGTCGCAGATAGTTCGATTCTCACTACATACGGTGCAGTCCGAACGTCGGTTGGAGGGGGCATCGTGGCGATCATTGTCACTTTCACTGGCAAGACTCCGCTTCCTGAAGGGGACCCCCGGTATCGGATCTGGTCCTACCGGATCGATCCCAGCCCGTCCGGGGAGATCCCGGCGAACCAGCGGATCGCCCTCGCCCTGCCACGCGACCTGGACGTGCAGGACCCCGCCCGCTTCCCGAACGTCCCCGCACTGGCCAACATGTTCCTGATCCGGGACGCCGGCTCGACCCGCCAGTACGCCGGCCGGGTCACCAGCCAGGCCGGCGCCCTGACCATCTCGTTCGTCGCCCCGGCCGCCGAATCGACCGCCGAGACGTTACTGGTCAGGCTGGTGCTCGGCCAGACGCCCAATCCCCTTCCCTTCGCCACCGCCTCCGGCGGGCCCCATGCTCTGGCGCAGATGCTCACGGCGCCGGTCCCCGGCCCGCCGGTCTTCCAGGGCCGTCCTCCGGCCGAGTTCACCGGCATGCTGCCCTATGCCAGCGAGCTGTTCGGCATCTTCCAGCCGCTGGCCGGGTGGTACGGGATGCAGAGTTCGATGCGCGCCGCCGGGGGCATCGCCGATGACGCCCTGGCTCGCCTCAGCCACGACTCGTTCTCGGGAGAGGCCGCGCGCGCACTGGACGACGCGGCCCTGGCCGCCCTGGCGGCGCGCTTCGAGGCCGTGAACCGGGGGATCCTCTCGCCGATCGGGCTGGTGCACCTCTACCGGCAGTACTTCTTCGAGTTCGACACGTTCCTCGGCACGCCGGCCGGACACCTGTGGCTCAGCCCCGGCGGCACGGTGGAGCTCGTCGAGACCAGCACCCGGCGCACGCTGGTCGAAAGGACCGCCGAGCAGTTCGAGGAGACCTCCCGCAAGGTGGAGGAGAGCCTGACCGAGCAGGAGGACATCGCGAACGCGGTCAAGGAGGACAACGCCAACGACACCAAGCTCGGTGTCAGCGCGGCCGGTGGCGCCAACGTCGGCATCTACCACGCGGAGGCGAGCACCAGCTTCGGCTTCTCGAACACGGTCAAGCACTCCTCGGAGGAGACGCACAAGCACTCCCGTACGCAGAGCGCGAAGGTCTCCAGCGAGATCAAACGGAACTTCAAGACCACGTTCAGGACGGTGACCGAGGCCACGGACCTGTCCAGCCGCCGCTACATCGTGCAGAACACCACGGACAAACTGCTCAACTACGAGCTGCGGCGCAAGATGCGGAAGGTCGGCGTGCAACTGCAGCACATCGGCGCACGGCTGTGCTGGCAGGTGTACCTCCCCGCGCCGGGCCGCATCCTCGGCCTGGGGGACCTGGTCCACATCGTCCCGGCGCCGGACCTCACCTCGATCAGAAGGCCGGAGCCGCCACCGCCGCTCGTCCCCAAGACCACCCAGTTCACCGGCGCTTTCCCCATCAGGAAGGTCAGGGGCACGGAGGATCCCCCGGAGGCCGACATGGAGTTCGTGCACCACAATGCTCCGGAGGACGAGGGGATCACCAGCCACGACAACGCCATCCACGCGGTGGCCCGGATGGACTTCACGCCGCCGCCGCCCGACCAGGACTACAAGGTGAAGGAGGCACGGCTCGTCTCTGTCGCGCCGGGACGGGCGTTCCAGTCCCATGTGATCCATACCAATGAGGCGAAGACGGGATTCGCCGTCTACGCGAAATACTTCCATTCAGGAGACCTCAGCCCGATCGGCCTCACCTTCGACGTCCTCTGGGATCCACCGCAGACCAATGCCGCCCAGGATGCCTACAAGGAAGAGCTGAAGCTCTACAACGAGCAGGTGGCCGAGGTGCAGCGCACCGCCTACGCCTCGGCGCTGCGTGATCGGCTCGGCCTGGTCGCGGCCATGCGCCCCCGGCCGTCGCAGGACCTGCGGAGCGAGGAACGCCAGACGATCTACGGAAGCCTCATCCAGAAGCTCAAGCCGTTCGAGCTGTTCGAGAACAAATATCTGGGCTCGGAGCTGCTCCGGCAGATCTTCGACGTGGACGAGATGCTGTACTTCGTCGCGCCGGACTACTGGAGACCGCGCACCGTCCCGCCAGGCACGCCTCCGGACCCTGCCCCGCCCACGGACCCTCCCCCGCCCACGGAAGCCACCGTCGGCCGGTATCCGGTGCCGGACCCGAGCGTGCTCGCAGGCCGGACCGTGGTCAGCTGGTACACCCACACCGACTGGGCGAACGCGATCGATCCGCAGGGCGCCGCCACCAAGGAGTTCCGCGTGAACTACCTCATCACCGAGGACACCCAGCCCGCTCCCCTGGGCAGCTCGCTCGGCTGGCTGATCCAGATCGACGGTGACGTGCGCCGCAACGAGTTCCTCAACGCCGCCTGGGCCAAGGCGGTCCTGCCCGTACGCCCCGGGCAGGAGAAGGCCGCCCTGGCCTGGCTCCAGCAGGCGAACGTGGAAGGGCAGGCGGCACTGGGCCTGGACTACGAGCTCCAGCCCGGCGACCCCGACGACTACCAGGGCCTGAAGGTCGGGCAGGTCCTGGACCTGCTCGCCGAGCAGTTGGAGGAGTCCAACACCCTCATCGGCAACACCCTCGCCTCCGAGCAGGTCTTCGAGACGGGATTCGACCCGCTCGACGGTGGCTTCCGCCCGGCCGACCCCTACGAGATATTCGACCAGTGGATCGAAGTGCTGCCCACCGACCAGGTGGTCGCGGTGGAAGTGCAGTACGACCCCAAGACCGGGCAGCAACTATGACCGGCGGGGTGCCTCCTGTGCCATCACCGACGCCGGCGGCGTGACCCATGGCGGCCGACTGGCGGATCACCGTCGTCATGGACAACGCGAGCGGTGTGCCCGTCAAGGGCACCCGGCTGACGCGGCGGTTGTGGGCGGGGGGCGCCGTCCAGCGACTGCCCGAGATCCCGGTCGCCGAGGCGACGTTCAGCTTCGACGTGCCCGGCGACACCCTGAACATCGTCTGCGAGGTGCGGCACTCACGCTATGCGCCGCTCGTGATGAACCTGGTGCGCGACCCGGGCGAGACGAACTGGCGGTGGACCAACCCCACCCGCCGCGTCCGCACGGTGGGGCAGGAGGTCACGATCATGGCCACGCTCGGCCGCATCAGGCCCGCCCCGCTGAGCCATATTCCCGAGGCCGGCCTGATGCAGCGCGCGCAGGCGCTGAAGCCCCGGCTGGACGCGGCCGAGGCGAAGAACGCCGAGGCACGCCGGCGGAGGCGGCCCCCGGCGGAGCCGAACTTCGTCCCGCTCGACCCCGATCACCGGACGGCGCTCGTCACCAAGGACCAGCGGGCCTACCGTCCGCAGGCGCCGCGTCAAGGGGCGATCAGCGCCTTCCACGTGGCGGCACCGGCGCTGCTGTCCGAGACTCCGGAGGCCGCCGGGTGGGGGCGCTTCGCGACCACCGCCCCGACGGTCGATCCCGTTCGAGCGGGACGGCTCCACCTCGTGGAGTACGGCGAGGTGGGCGAGGAACCGAGCCGGGGCCCGCGCTTCGTCGTCGGCGTGTGGGTGCCGCTTCGCCTGCACGCGCCCAAGGTCGACGCGCTCGACTTCGTCGTCTGGCTGCATCCGAACACGAACAACCCGCTGACCGCTCCCCAGGTCCCGTTCCCGTACCGGCAGCCGTACCCCTACGGTCTCATCGCCGTCAAAGACCCCCTCGGAGCGGCCATCGCGTCCCAGCGGTTTCTCGACATCCCCGTCTTCCACCTGCTCAGCCAGCATTTCCTCGCCTATCAACTGGCCGCCGCGCACCGGGAGGCGGTCATCGTGATCCCGGTCATCCCGTCATTGGGCGGGGCCGGGGACCACCTCGCCTTCGTCGAGAGCCCCGCCACGCTGATGCGGCTGCTCCGGGAGCTCTGCCTGTGGATCCCTCGCGACCTGCCGCGGGGCTCGGACGCCGCCGTCCATCCACCCGCGCCGGTGGTCCGCCGCCTCGCGATCAGCGCGTTCAGTGTCGCCGTGCCGCGCCTGCACACGCTGATGCGCGCCGGCCTTCCCGACATGCGTTACGAAGCGCCCGCTTGGTGGGCCTCGTCCAGGGAGGGAGGGCTCGACGACGCGGGCGACTTCAACCGGGTGTGGAAGGAGCAATGGGCCATCGACGGCGTCGCGCAGGGCTTCCACGCGTACGTGGACGCGGCCGCTTCGTGGGTCCAGCACCAGGCGGGCCGGCGGATCCGGATCTACAAGAGCGAGTTCACGGGTGGCTGGGACCCCCTGGCGTCCCGTCCCGGAGCATGGGCCGCCCTGGTGAAGGGCACCAAGCCGGAGCGGCGCGAGAGTGGCAAGGCCAGGGCCGTCTTCGCCAGGGACCCCCAGGATCGGTGGCAGGCCGCCTCGTTCTCCGAGGAATTCGTCCTCGGCCCCGAAAGCGGACCGGCGGCCGCGCTCGAACCCCGCCTGCTGCCGGCGGGTGCCCACGAGCTGATGCCGCGCGTCTGTTTCGGGCACGCCGCCGCCACGAGCGGCCTGGCCTCCGCTGATTAGCCGGGGGTGTCCGCTGATCGGCCCGGGGATCGGGAGATGCGTCCGGGCGACGTCCGTCATCGGGGGTCGCGCGGACCTTCCTGGGATCGCTGGTACCAGGAAGACGCGGAGGAAGTGGTGCACAGTGGTGTCAAGGGCCCGGCGGCTTCTCCCCTGTACCCGAGCGTTGGAGACAACTGATGAAATGTCCCCACTCCGCCCAGGAGGCGGCAGCCGAGACGATCGTCATCGATCCCCTGGTCGCTGATCTGGCGGGCGAGACCGCCCGGCTGATCGCCGCCGGACCGATGGCCAGGGTCGACCTCCTCGGGGTCCCCGCGTGGGCGGTGACCCGTCACGCCGAGGCCCGGGCGCTGCTCACGGACGCCCGCCTGGTGAAGGATCTGAACGCCTGGCGGCTGTGGCGGGAGGGCGTCGTCACCCAGGAGTGGCCGCTGATCGGCATGGTCGACACGGGTGTGTCGATGTTCACCACGGACGGCGCCGAGCACCGGCGGCTGCGGGCCAAGACCGCGCAGGCGCTGACGCCGAGGCGTTTGGAAGGCGTCCGCGGCGACATCGAGCGGTTCACCCGGGAACTCCTCGACTTCATGGCCGCCGAGGGCGGCGACGGCCGGGTGGTGGACCTGAAGAAGCTGTTCGCGCAGCCGCTGCCGATGCGCGTGGTCAGCCACCTGATGGGGGTCGAGCTGTCCAGTCAGCCGTGGCTGGCGGAGAACTACAAGAAGTTCTTCTCGATGCTCACCCCGCACGACGAGCGCCTGGCGCTCATCGCGGAGCTGGACGAGTGGTACCACGGCATGGTGCGCGCGCGGGTGGCGAATCCCGGGGACGACCTGCTGAGCGCCCTGATCCTCGCTGAGGACGGCGGGCGGCCGATGGACGAGGACGAGGTGGTCGGCAACACCAAGGCGCTGGTGGCCGCCGGTCACGAGACGACGATCAGCCTGATCCTGCACACGGTGCGCGCCCTGCTCACCCATCCGGAGCAGTTACGCCTGGTCCTCGACGGTACGGTCTCGTGGGAGGCGGTGATCGAGGAGTCGCTGCGTCTCGAACCGCCGGCCACTCACATCCTGATCCGGTTCGCCACGGAGGACATCGAGGTCGGTCACTCGGTGATCCCCGAGGGCGACGGTGTGATCATCTCCTACCGGGCGATCGGCCGGGACACCGCGCGGCACGGGGAACGGGTGGACGAGTTCGACGCCACCCGGCCGACGCCGATCCGTCACATGTCCTTCGGGCACGGTCCGCACATCTGCCCGGGTGCGGCGCTGGCCCGGCTCGAGGCGTCGATCGCGCTGCCCGCGTTGTTCGGGCGGTTTCCGGGGTTGCGGCTCGCGGTCCCGGCCGAGGAGATCCGCAATCTGCCCGCGTTCGGACAGAACGACCTGGACTCCCTCCCGGTGCTGCTGGGCGCCTGACCGGCGGCTGGAGGGCGGCGTCAGGTCGTGGTGGGTGGCTTGTCGAGGCCGGTCAACCTGACCAGGGCGGCGAAGCCGTCGTCGGTGCCCGGCCAGTGCCGGCGGACCGCCTGCAGGCCGGCCCGGCGCGCCACGGAACGCAGCACCGCCGTGACGATGATGGCGTCGTCGGCATAACCGAGAATGGGGATGAAGTCGGGCACCAGGTCCAGAGGCAGGGCCAGGTAGGCGAGCAGCAGCGCGAGTCGCACGCGTACGCCACGCGGCAGATCGGCGTCGGCGGCCAGGCGGCGCACCAGGCGCAGCACGTCGGGCAGCAGCCGCAGCGCCTCCCGCAGCAGGTTGCCGCGGGGCCGCACGATCGCCAGCGCGGCGATCAGCGCCAGCCAGGCGACCAGCAGCGCGGCCGCGATCGTGATCAGCAGGTCCCATCCCCACGAGCCCGTCATGCCTGGCCCCCTTCCCGCGCGACCGGCCCTTCGAGGCCGGTCTCTGCGGGCGCTTCGGCCGCCAGCGCGCTCTGCTCGAAGGCGGCCAGGTCGGCGGCGGCGTCCTCGACCGCGGCCCGGGCCGCTGCGGCGGCCGGGGCGGCGAAGTAGTCACGAGCGGCGATCTTCGCGAGCCAGGACCGGAAGCGCTCCAGATCGGCCTCGGACTCCTCGACCTCGGCATAGGTGGCCCGGCCCCGTTCGCGCTCGCGCGTCAGCTCCTCACGGAAGGCCGGCAGGCGCTCCAGCACCTCGGTGTACTCGGCGTCGCGGGCGGTGTTGAGCTCCCCGATGATCCGCTGCTCCTCAGCCGTGTCGGTGAGGGTCAGGCGCAGCATCCGGCCGGTGCCGCCCTGCTGACGCACCCGGTCCAGCAGGCGCCGCACCTGCCGGAGGGTCTGCTCGCGCTCGGGCAGCAGGCACACCGACTGCTGCAGATACAGCGCGCCCAGCGAGCGGAGCTTGCGCCACACCTGCACCCGCAGGGTGGGGGCGGCCCCGGCGGTGGACACGCTGATCAACAGCCAGCCTCGACCTGTCGTATCGTCCGTCACGTAGCTATGTTACACCCGTAACATTCGATGGCGACGAATCGTGCCGGGGCATCGCCCATGACGGTGAGGTGGCGCCGGTCGGGAGGTCAGCCGCGGCGCAGGCCCGGGCCCTCGGTGATCCCCCACATCTCCGCGAGGCGGCCATCCTCGACGCGGAAGATCTCCATCAGCGCCGGCCGCCTGCCGCCGTCCGGGGCCACGGTCCCCTCGATGGACGAGCGGACCGCGACCCTGTCCCCGTCGACCAGGATGTCCTCGGCGACGACGCGTATGTCGGGGAACCGGGCGACGATCTCGCGCCAGGCGCTCTTGCCCGCCTCGAACCCGGTGGCGCCGAGCGGGTGGCTGAAGAAGCCGGGGGTGAACAGGTCCTCGGCCTGGTCGAACCGCCGGGTGTTGAAGCACTCCTGCATCCGCTGCACCAGGGCGCGCGCGGCCTCGCGTGTGGTCATTGGTGTGGTCCCTTCCGGAAGTGGTGGCTGGGGCGGCGCTGAAGCCATAACCGGTGCGCCGCCCCGGTTATCGCTCGGAGTATACGGTGCGGCGCCCCGGTTATGCTAGGAGGGTGTCCAGCCGATCGCCCAAGCCCAATCCAGCGAGGTCATCCGCGGCTCACGGAAGCGACCGCGAGCTGCGGGCTGACGCGCGCCGCAATCGTGAGCAGGTCCTCCGGACCGCGCAGCAGTTGTTCGCGACGGAGGGTCTCGGCGTCTCACTGGACGAGATCGCCCGCCGCGCGGGCGTTGGCCCCGGCACCGTCCACCGGCATTTCCCCAGTAAGGAAGCGCTCTATCTCGCCGTCGCGATCGATCAGATCGAGCACCTGGTGGCGGAGGCGGAGGCGCTCGCCACCACCGGCGACCCCGCGGCCCTGTTCACGCTGCTGTCCCGGATGATGGCCACGGGCGCCGAGAACGCGACGGTCAAGAGCGCGCTCGTGGCCGCCGAGTTCGACCTGCGCACGTCCGCCCCGGGCGTCGCGGCGGACCTCACACGCCATGTCGCGGACCTGCTCGCCCGCGCGCGCGCAGCCGGCGCCGTCCGCCCCGACGTCACCGTCGAGGAGGTGATGGCACTCGTCGCCGGCGCCTTCGCCGCGATCCGCCACGCCAACGCCGAGACCAGCGCGAAACGCTCGGCACACATCGCCCGGCTCATCCTCGACGGGCTACGTCCCCACCCCCGGTGAGCCGGTGTGCTCGATCGCCGTGCGCGGACTCCGGTTCGCGGCACCATCCTGCGATGACCGAGGCCGCGGATCGGCAACGGACCCTGATCTCACCCGCATGACCGGGACAGGTAAAAAGCCACAGAACATGTGTCCGTTCCGGCACCGCGGCCCCGGCCCCTCCCGGGTTGTACTCGTCCTCGGCCGCCGATCCCGGCGGCCGGCCACCGATCAGAGGGGGAAAGATGAGTACACCGCGGACCGAGCGGCGTTCGAGGTTCACCTGGTTGCGCGGGAACGGGGTGCGCGCGCTGACGGCGGGTGCGGCGCTGGCCGCCTCGCTGGCCGCCTCGCTGGCATTCTTCGCGGGGCCGGCGCACGCCGCGGGCAGCGTGACCGTGACGGGCAGCCTGCTGGAGATCATCACGAGCGACCTGGCGGACGACGTCCTGATCAGCCAGGTGAACGGCCAGCTGGTCGTCAGGAACAACGGCGACGTGCTGATCCCCGGCGCCGGGTGCGCGTCGGTCGCCAAGAACGAGGTGACCTGCGAGGCCGACGGCCTCACCCACCTCCTGGCGATCACGCAGCCCGGTGACGACACCGTACGGAACCGGACCAGCCTGCCCTCGCGGGTGAGCCTCGGCGACGGCGCCGACACGTTCATCGGCGGGCTCGGCACGGACCAGGTGAGCGGCGGGAACGGCGACGACCGGCTCGCCGGGCTGACAGGGGACGACCTCCTGCTCGGCGAGGGCGGCTTCGACAGCGCCAACGGCGGTGACGGCGCCGACAAGTGCGACGCCGAGATCGTCACGTCCTGCCCGTAGTCCTGAGGTGCCCCTCAGCGGGATGCCGCCGAGGGGCACCTCAGGCGCCGGCGGCTCCCGGCCCGGCAGGCGCGGGAGCCGCTGGTGTGGCAGTTCCCGCTGGTGACGGCGTTCGGCGCCGGAGAGCTCGGGGTCGTCCTCGCACGGCTACCAGGTGCCGGTCGGCCGCCGGCAGGTGACACCACACCGGCATCGAAGCGCAGAGCGTCGCGATCCGCTTGTCCGTGATCCCCGAGGACGGGCCGGACGGCTGCTTCGGCACCACCGAGTGCACGCCGGACGGCTCCGGCCTCACGTTCATCCGCCTCAGCGACACGCACGGGTACGCGGTCCGGCGCGGCGAGGTGAACGTGCAGGTGCTGGGCGGCCTGCGGGTCGGCAAGTCACCACTGAGGCAGGCCGCCCCGAAAGCCCGCCCGGTCACCGAGGAGGAGTTGCGCCGCGTCCTCCCGCCGCTGCGACCGCGCGACACCGTGGAACGCTTCCGCCAATGGCTGCGGACGTTCTGAGGAACCCGGCCACTCCGCATCTGGATCGGAATGCTCAGCCGCGCCGCATGAGGCCGCGGCGCCCTCGGGCACGCCGACCTGCAGGTGAGCTCCGTGCCATCACCCGAGGGGCCGCGTCAGGCGGGGATCCGGATCGGGGCGAATCACTCCTTGGATCCAGGTCGGGTAGGCGACCGGCGGCACGTATTCAGCCCTACCTCACCTTTTCGCTATAGGCACACTGCGTTATAGATCGTTACCTTCGGTGATGGTCCGTCAGCTCAGGGAGGCCCATGAATCGCCTGTCAGGCGCACTGGCCGTCGTCGTGCTCGTGCTGGCCGCCGGCTGCTCCGACCCGACCAACACCTCCGCCCAGGGTTCCCCGCAGAACGCGATCAACATCTACCTGTACCAGAAGCCGAAGCGCTTCTCCCCGCTGGATCCGCCCACCGGCCCCGACCAGCAGGTCATGACGTTGATCTTCGACAACCTGCTGACCATCGACGACTCCTACGCCTACGCGCCGCGCCTGGCCGAGCGCTGGCAGGTGGCCGAGGACCGGATCACCTTCCACCTGCGGCGGGGCCTGAAGTGGAGCGACGGCACGCCGTTCACCAGCAAGGACGTGCTGTTCACCTACAGGCTGCTGGCCGATGCCAGGAGCGGCGGCGCGATGGCGGGCAAGCTGGCCGGGGCCGCCTTCGAGGCCCCGGACGACGCCACGTTCGTGATCAGACCGGCCAGGCCGAACGCCGGCTTCCTCAGCCTGATCGCCGGCCCGTTCGCGTTCATCCTGCCCGAGCACGTGCTCGGGCAGGAGCCGGTGGACAGGATCGCGGGCAGCGCGTTCTTCAACAACCCGACGGTCGGCCTGGGCCCGTACACCTTCATCAGCTACCAGACCGACCAGTACGTGGAGCTGGCCGCCAACCCGCACTACCGCAAGCCCGTCGCGATCCCCAGGATCTTCCTCAAGCCCATCAGCTCGGACGTGGCGACCGCGCAACTCGGCACCGGCGAGATGGACCTCGTCCAGATCTCCCCCACCGACCTGCGGGCGGTGGAGGCGCTCAAGGGTGTCACCGTCTCGGCGAAGCCGAGCCCGGGCTTCATCAGGCTGGCGGCCGACCTGAGCGACCAGCGCTTCGCCGACCCCCGCGTACGGCGGGCCATGCTCCACGCGATCGACCGCGAGGCGCTGGTCGCCAAGCTCCTGGCCGGCCGGGGCCGGGTACAGAACTCCTCGTTCGTCACGCCCTGGGCGCTGCCCGGCACGCTGGAGGAGTACGCCTACGACCCCGCCAAGGCCAGATCGCTGCTGGCCGAGGCGGGCTGGAAGGCCGGCGAGAGGGTACGGCTGTCGTGGATCCCCGGCCAGCGCGACCGCGACGCGGCGGCCACGGTGGTGCAGGGGGCGCTGAGCGCGGCGGGCATGACCGTCGAGCTCAAGCAGGTGCAGGCGGCCGAGCTGCTGGAGTCCTACGAGAAGCGCACGTTCGACCTGGCGCTCTTCGGCGGCGGCAGCTACGCCGTGGACCCCTCCAGCAGCACCACCATCATCCATTGCGCGGCTTTCTACCCCAGCGGGAGCAATGTCAGTAACTTCTGTGACACGTCGCTGGACACCCTCACCGCCCAGGCCGACGCCCTCACCGACCGGGACCAGCGCGCCGAGCTCTACCAGGAGGCCGCGGCCAGGGACAACGCCCAGGTCCCGTACGTGTGGTTGTACAACCCCGACACCCTGTGGGCCACCAGCTCGCGGCTGCGCGGCTTCAGGCCCAGCGGCGACTTCACCACCGGCTTCTGGAACGCCGACGAGTGGACCCTGGCCGGCTGATGCTCGCCTTCCTCATGCGCCGGCTCCTGAGCAACGCCGCCGTCTTCCTGCTCATCAGCGTCGGCGTGTTCCTGCTGGTCCGCGCCGCGCCCGGCGACCCGGTCCGGATGATGGTCAACCCCGAGCAGCTCGCCTCCGGCGGCCCGGCGTTCGTCGCCGCCAAGCGCGCCGAACTCGGCCTGGACCAGCCGGTCCTGATCAGGTACGGGATCTGGCTGCGCGACGCGCTGACCGGCGACCTCGGCCACTCCTTCGTCAGCCGCCGCCCGGTGGCCGAGGTGCTCGCCGAGCGGCTGGGGCCCACCGTGCTGCTCATGGGCACCGCCCTGGCGATGGGCCTGGTGCTGGCGGTCGCGGCGGGCACGCTGGCCGCGACCCGGCGCGACACCGCGATCGACCACGCCACCACCGTCGCCGCCCTCGGCACGGTCTCGGTGCCCGGCTTCTTCCTGGGCATCGCCGCGATCTACCTCTTCTCGCTGAGGCTCGGCTGGGTGCCCTCCGCCGGCATGTCCACGCCGGGCGACGGCGGCGGCCCCGACATCCTGGCCCACCTGGTGCTGCCCGCGGCCATCCTCGGACTGTCCATCGCCGGGCCGTTCACCCGGTACGTACGCGCCGGGCTGCTGGCGGAGCTCGGCGCCGACTACGTGCGCACGGCCGAGGCCAAGGGCGCCGGCCCCGGCCGGGTGCTGATGCGGCACGCGCTGCGCAACGCGCTGGTCCCGCTCATCACCGTCGTGATGATCTCCATCCCCCAGTTGCTGGCCGGGGCGGTCGCTTTGGAGCAGGTCTTCGCCTGGCCTGGCATGGGGCAGCTCGCCGTCAGCTCGATCGGCCAGCTCGACCACCCGGTGGTGATCGGGTTCGCGATGTTCGTCGCGGTGCTCGTACTGGCCTGCAATCTCGCCGCCGACCTGCTCTACGCGGTGGCCGACCCGAGGATCAGCCTGTCATGACCACGGCCGTCACCCCCGCCTCGCCGCGCGCGCCGGCCGCCCGGCGCTTCCGCCGCAACCGCATGGCGCCGGCCGGCGCCGCGTTCCTCGCCGTCGTCGGCGTGCTGGCGCTGGCCGCGCCGCTGGTGGCCGGGCATGACCCGAACGCGGTGGACCTGGCCGCCTTCCGGGAGGCGCCGTCGGCGGCCCACCTGCTCGGCACCGACTCCTCCGGGCGCGACGTGTTCGCCAGGCTCGTACACGCCGGCCGGGTCTCGCTGCTGGTCGGCCTGCTGTCGGCACTGGCGGCGGTCGCCCTCGGCACGCTGCTCGGCGCCCTGGCCGGCATGTTCGGCGGTCCGGTGGACGCCGTCGTCACGCGCGCCGCCGACGTGGTGCTCTCCTTCCCGTCGCTGGTCGTCATCGTCGTGCTGGCGGGCGTGCTCGGTCCGGGCACCGCCATGCTCGTGCTCGCCTTCGGCGCGTGCCACTGGCCGACCACCTGCCGCGTGGTGCGCGGGCTGACGCTGTCGCTGCGCGAGCAGGAATACGTGCAGGCGGCACGCGCCTTCGGCGCCGGGCGGCTGACGGTGATCGGCCGGCACGTGCTGCCCGCCGTCCTGCCGCAGGTCGCGGTGGCCGGCACGCTGCTGGTGGCGCAGCTCATCCTGCTGGAGGCGGTGCTGTCCTTCCTCGGCCTCGGCGTGCAGCCGCCGCAGGCAAGCTGGGGCAACATGCTGACCGACGCACAGAATCTCACGCTCCTGCAGACCATGCCGTGGTTGTGGCTGCCGCCGGGCCTGGCCATCGCGCTGACCGTCCTGGCCGTGAACTTCGTCGGCGACGGCCTGCGCGACGCCGTGGACCCGAAGGGAGCCCGCCGATGACGCCGCTGCTCACGATCGACGACCTCGCGGTCGAGTTCCCCGCACGGGACGGCGTGGTGCGCGCCGTCGACGGCGTCAGCCTGCGGGTGGGGCGGGGCGAGATCCTCGGCGTGGCCGGCGAGTCCGGCTCGGGCAAGAGCGTCACGGCGATGTCGGTGCTCGGCCTGATCCGGCCGCCGGGGCGGGTGGTGCGCGGCAGCGTCCGCTTCGACGGCGAGGACCTGCTGGCCCTGCCCGCGCACCGGCTGCGCCGGATCCGGGGCCGCCGCATCGCGATGATCTTCCAGGACCCGATGACGGCGCTCAACCCGGTCGTCCCGGTCGGCGCCCAGATCGCCGAGGCCGTCCGGCTGCACCGGCCGCGCCTCGGCCGCGCCGCCGTGCGGGCCCGCGTCCTGGAGCTGCTGGCCGCGGTCGGCATCGCCGACCCCGCCGACCGGTACGGCCGGCACCCCCACGAGTACTCCGGCGGCATGCGCCAGCGCGCGTTGATCGCGATGGCCCTGGCCAACCGGCCCGACCTGCTCATCGCCGACGAACCGACCACCGCGCTGGACGTCACCGTCCAGGCCCAGGTGCTCGGCCTGCTCGACACGGCCAGGCGGGAGGCCGGCGCGGCGGCGCTGCTCATCACCCACGACCTGGGGGTGATCGCCGAGCTGGCCGACCGGGTCGCGGTCATGTACGCGGGCCGCGTCGTCGAGCACGGCGACGTGCACCAGGTCTTCACCACGCCCCGCCACCCCTACACGCGCGGCCTGCTGTCCAGCCGGCCCGGCCTGGAGCCGGCGACCGGGGACCTGGTGCCGATCCCGGGCAGCCCGCCCGACCTGCTGGCGCCGCCGCCCGGCTGCGCCTTCGAGCCGCGCTGCGCGCTGGGCGCCGGCCGCGCCGCCTGCCGGGCGAACCGTCCCGAACCGGTCGCGGTGGCCGGCGGCCACCTGTCCGCCTGCCATTTCCACAAGGAGCTCGCGTGAACGAACCCGCCCGCCCTGGGGTCGGCGTGAGCGCACCCGTGCTGGCCGTCGAGGGCCTGACCAAGCACTTCCCGATCCGCACCGGGGTCCTGCGCAGGCGGAGCGGCGCGATCCGGGCCGTGGACGGCATCGACCTGGCCTTGCACGCCGGCCGTACGCTCGGGCTGGTCGGCGAGTCCGGCTGCGGCAAGACCACCACGGGCCGGCTCATCGTGCGCCTGGCCGAGCCCACCTCCGGCCGCATCCTGTACGGCGGGCGCGACCTGGCCCTCATGTCGCCCGCCGAGTTCCGCCCGCTGCGTGGCGAGATCCAGATCGTCTTCCAGGACCCGTACGCGTCGCTGTCACCGAGGCTGACCGTCCACGAGAGCGTCGCCGAGCCGCTGCGCATCCAGGGCCGCTACCGCGTCGGCGGCCGGGACCGGGTCGGCGAGCTGCTGGAGCTGGTGGGCCTGGCGCCCGAGCACGCCGGCCGCTACCCGCACGAGCTCTCCGGCGGCCAGCGCCAGCGCGTCGGCATCGCCAGGGCGCTGGCCCTGAACCCGCGCGTGCTGGTGCTGGACGAGCCCGTCTCGGCGCTGGACGTCTCGGTCCAGGCACAGGTCGTCAACCGGCTCGCCCGGTTGCAGCGCGAGCTGGGCCTGGCGTACCTGTTCATCTCGCATGATCTGTCGGTCGTGCGGCATCTGTGCGACAGGGTGGCGATCATGTACCTGGGCCGGATCGTGGAGGAGGGTGAGCGCGCGGAGATCTTCGCGCGGCCCGCCCACCCCTACACGCAGGCGCTCATCTCGGCCGTGCCGATCTCGCATCCGTCGCAGCGGGGCCGGCGGAGGCGGATCGTACTCGCCGGTGACGTGCCCAGCCCGGCCGATCCGCCGTCCGGTTGCCGCTTCCGTACCCGCTGCTGGCAGGCGCAGGAGCGATGCGCCGTCGAGGAGCCGGCGCTCACCGGCGCGGGACACCGCGTCGCCTGCCATTCCCCTTTGACGTGACAACCTGTTAACGAAGTCAGGCCGGCGTGTTATCACCGAATCATGATTATTAGTCGCCGGACACTTTTAGGCGCGGTCGTGCCCGTCACAGCGGCCACGGGTCTGGTCGCGGGCACCGGTACGGCCTCGGGGACAGCGGGTTGGGAGGACCTGGCCGCCGGGCTGGGGACGACGGCGGACGACGCTTACGACGGCTCCGACCTGTGGCTGCGGTACGTGCCGGTCAGCGACCCCAATCTCCTCTGGAAATATCGGGAAACAGTCACCACCGTCATCGTGGAGAACGCGGGACGGAACAAAGTACACCGCCACACGCCCAACCTGGGCATGGCGCCGGGATCGGCCGAGCGGCTCGTCGAGTCCACCCTGGAGGCGGCCAGAGACGAGCTGGTCAGAGGGCTGCGCGGGTTGCTGGACCGGGCGGTGCCGGTGAGGGCGGATCCGGGCGACAGGCCCCCCGGCGGCGCCGTGATCGTGGGGACCCGGGACAGCTCGCAGCTCGTACGGCAGCACCTCTCCGCCCGCGACCTGGCCTCCGTCGGCGACGACGGCTACCTCATCCGCTCGGTCTCCAGGGGGACGCGGGAGTTCACCGTCATCGCCGGCAACACCGAGGTCGGCGCCCTGTACGGGACGTTCGCCTTCCTGCGCCGCCTGCAGACGCACAAGACCATCACCAGGCTGGACATCTCCGAGTCCCCCAGGGTCAGGAACCGGCACCTGAACAACTGGGAGACCGTACGTCTCTACTCCGGCAACAATCCCTCGGGAACGGGCGGCCTGAACGGCGAGAACGGAACGATCTTCAACTTCGCCGCCACCGGCCAGAGCGCCGGGCTGAACCTGCCGGTCATCCTCGACCGCTACATCGTGGTGGCGCGGGCGATGGCCTCCGTGGGGATCAACGGCATCACGATCAACCTCGTCAACGCCGACAACGTCTATCTCACACCGGCGTACATCGCGCAGGAGGCGGCGCTGGCCGACGCGCTGCGGCCGTACGGGATCAAGATCGCCCTGTCCATCAACTACACGGCCCCCACGGACCCCCGGTTCGCGCCGGACACGCTGACGAACGAGCAGCTCGATCCGCACGGCGCGGAGTTCAGGGGATGGTGGAACCGGCGGGCGGCGCTGGTGCAGGCGTCCGTCCCGGACTTCACCGGCTTCACCGTGAAGGCCAACTCCGAGGGCCAGCCGGGACCGCAGGACTTCGGCGACGACCACGGGGACGGCGCCAACGCCATCGCGGCGGCGGTGGACCCGCTCGGCATGAAGATCTTCTGGCGTACCTTCGTCTACAACGCCGATGTGGACGAGGACCGGCTGAAGCGGGCGTACCTGGAGTTCGGGTACATCGACGACGAGCGCCAGCCCGACGGGACGAAGGGCCGTTTCCTGGACAACGTGTTCCTCCAGACCAAGAACGGCCCGCTGGACTTCCAGGGGCGCGAGCCCATCCATCCGATGTTCGGCCGGATGGAGAACACCAACCAGGCGCTCGAATTGCAGATCACGCAGGAGTACACCGGCCAGGACGAGATGCTCTGCTATCTGGGCCCCATGTGGGAGGAGGCCCTGAAGACCGACACCTATGCCAGGGACGAGCGGGGCCGGCTGCTCGACAAGCGCCTGATGGGCCACATCGTGGACGGAACGGCTCAGGGCCACTCGGACACCGCCATCGTCGGCGTGGCCAACCTGGGCAACGCCGACAACCTGACCGGCCACCACTTCTCCCAGGCGAACCTGTTCGCCTTCGGCCGCCAGTCCTGGGACTGGACGCTGGACTCCGCGGACATCGCGGCCGACTGGGTACGGATGACCTGGAGCAACCGCGGCAACGTGGTGGGCACCATCGTGAGGATGATGATGGGCTCCTGGGAAGCGCTGGTGAGCTATCAGACCCCGCTTGGCATGGCCCACCAGTTCCGGTCGAGCGACCACTACGGCCCCAACCCCGCGGAACGGCTCGCGCGGGACGACTGGAGTCCCGTCTACTACAACAAGGCGGACAGCTCCGGGCTGGGCTATGACCGCTCTCCCACCGGGAGCGACTTCACCGCCCAGTACTTCCCCACGCTGGCCGCGAGGTACGGCGACATCGACACCGTCCCCGAGAACCTGCTGATGTGGTTCCACCACGTGCCCTGGGACCGCCGGATGCGGAGCGGCCGGATCTTCTGGGACGAGCTGGTCCACCGCTACCAGATGGGCGTCCAGTACGTCACCTGGATGCGGCTGACCTGGGACTCCCTGCGGTCCTCGATCGACGCCCGCCGCTTCGCCGAGGTCGAGTCCAAGCTCGCCGTCCACGAGGCCGACGCCGGCGACTGGCGGGACACCTGCGTGAACTACTGGAAGCGGTTCAGCGGCAGGGACAATCCCGTGGACGGCGGCCCTCTGTCGATCAAGATCGTGGTCGGCGGGCGGGCGATCGGCGCCTTCGACCTGTCCGCTTCCTCGTACCCGATTCCCGTGCCGGCCGGCGCCTCCCCGAAGATCACCAAGGTCATCCCGTCCGACCGGGCGGCCCGGTACGAGATCCTCTCCCAGGCCGACGGCGTTCCCGGTCAAGCCGTCGTGAGGGTCATCAAGGAGGACTTCTTCGGGCCCATCGTGAAGGACTACGTCTTCGTCATGGAGCGCGCCTCCACCTGATGCCCACCGCGACGCTCCGGCTCGGGCCCACACGGCCGGCGAGGCACCGGCTCGGATCCCGCCCGACCGGTGACGCCCCGGCTCGGGTCATTCGCGGCCCTGGGCGTGGCCCTTGCCGGGGTGCTCGGCGCCCTGCCCGGGCGGGATGCGGCCGGTCGCCTTCTTGGCGAGGCCGAACGGCACGGCCACCTCGGCCGGGGGCGGGACGGGCGTACCGGTGCGCTCCGGGCGTGCAGCGCGGCGCTGGATCGTGACCCGCCGGGACGTCAGCTCTCCGACGGGTGACGGCGCCGCCGTGGTGGTGGCGGGCTCGGGGGCAAGTGTCGCCGATGGCGTGGCGGGGGCGGCGGGATCGCGGTCGCCGGGCCGCTGCTCGGCCGCGGGTGGCCCGGGCGACCCGCCCGGCCAGAGGGTGGCGGCCAGCACGCCGAGAGCCAGCGCGGCCGCCACGGCCACATTCCGCACGTTGGCGCGCCGCGTCGGGAGGAGGCGGCGAGGGCGCCTCGGCCGACAGCGGTCCGCGCCACCGGTGGGGCCACGGCGGGCTGCGTCGGCTTCGGCGCCGCGGCGGGCCGCCCGCGCCGGCTGACCGTCTTCGACGCCGACAGCGGGCAGCCGGTGGGCGACCCCGTGGCGCAGGCCGGGGGGTCGCTGCACTGGGGCATGCGCGGGTCCGAGGCCCGGCTGGCGGTCGTGGTGGAGGACGGCGGCGGTGTCGACGTTCACGACGCGCACGGGCGCCACCGGTACCACCTGCCCATCGCCACCACGAGGCGCGTCGGCCGGTACTTCTACGACGGCCAGGAGCGCCCCTGGGCCTGGGAGAGCACCGGGGACTTCGGCGCGTGCCTGACCGCGGGCGGGCGGGCGGAGGTGTGGTCGCTGGGAGACGAACCGGCCCGGGTCGGGTCGATCGAGGCGCCGGACGGAACGGAGGCGGTGCTGTGGGGCTCGGACGGGGTGCTCGCGCTGATCGGCGCGCGAACGCTCCGCTTCGTCGGTGCCTTCTCCGGTGACGTGCTCGGCGACTTCGTGTTCGGCCGCTACTTCGACGATGAGCGGAGCCCGCTCCACAGCGGCTGCGAGACCCTGCACGGGATGTTCCAGGCGGACGCCTTCCCGCTGGCGGACTCCTCGTGGTGTGCCATCGCCGACCCCGCCGTAGGACCAGCCGCGGCTCTGGTGGTCGCCGGCGATGACCCCCTGGACGACCTCGACGCCGTGCTGGCCTGGACCGTCGACCGCCGCTACTCCTGGCCCGTCCGCTGGGGCCGCCTCGACATCGTCGCGAGCATCGAGGCGGCAGCCGCCCTTCTTCGCTGACGGAACTATCCACAAAATCGACCTTTTGAAGGGAGTCGCTTTACCTTCATGCGGATATTTACGTAGTCAGGTCGGAGCCCCAGGTCGGGGGATCCTGGGCAAACGGCCGGGGCGCCCGCGGCATCGGGGGGCAGCGGCGGCGCCACGTTGCCGGGCCGGGCAGGCGGATGTCTGCCCGGCCCGATGATCGTCCCCTCGATCTGATGCTTGAATGCCCTGCATGGAACCAGCAAGCACGCTCGCCGCTCTCCACGAGTTCTGCGCCGAACGGCTCGGCGCGGAGCTCGCCACCCACTTCATGAAACTGGCCCGGCCCGGTTTCGCGCTCACCATCGCGGCGCCGGGTGCGGAGACCGGGCACAGCCGCTTCGGTGGGCGAGCGATGCTCGAACCAGGCACGCCCTGGCCGTCCTGCGACGGTTTTCCGCTGAGCCTGGTCGCCGTGCTCGACACGGACGCCTTACCTCGCGAGTGGCTGGGCGATCTGCTCCCGGACGACACCGGACTGCTCAACTTCTTCACCCTCGACACTCACTCCGCGCAGCGGGACAGCGCCGCCTTCGACGTGTGGGAGCACCGCGGGCTCAACAGCTTCGACCCGGACCTGGGAAAAGTGATCGCGGCGCGCTCCGCCCACGCCGCCCCGGCGGATCCGCCGGACCGGTCGGGCGTCTTCACGCCGGTCGCCTGGACGGCCTCGCCCGGCTTCGCCTTCCCGAACCAGACCTGCGACCTGGCCCTGCCCTACGATCTCGGGCCGGAAGCCAAGCTCAAGAGGGACATGCTCATGAGCGGCCTGTACGTTGCGAACGAGTTCCCCGACTGGGAGCAGCGGCCGGGCGCGCTCGACTCCGAGGACTTGGCCTTCGGCTGGCCGGATTCGCTGAATTCGCTGGTCCTGCCAGATGGCGCGGACTTCCACGGATATCACCACCTGCTTCAACTGTCCCCGTCCAGCTCCTACGAGTGGGGTCTCGGTGCCGACGGGGTGATGCACTGGTCGATGCCCACCGAAGCCCTGCGGACCGGGGACTTCGGCCGCGCGATCCCCACCCCGGACCTGGCCTGACGGTGAGGGCGTCCAGCGGAAAACCGGGCACGAAGTGGCATGGTGGATGGATACGAAGATCGCCGACTGTTGTCGATCAAGCTGAGGCCGTTTCCGCGTGCACCTTGAGGATCTTGAGGAACTCCCGCATCCACGCCGGATGGTCGGGCCAGGCCCGGCCCGTCACCAGGTTGCGGTCGATGTGCGCCTCGCTGTCCACCCAGGTCGCCCCGGCCACCTCCACGTCGGTGGAGCAGGCGGGGTAGGCGCTCACCGACCGGCCCTTCAGCACGCCCGCGGCGGCCAGGACCAGCGGCCCGTGGCACAGCGCCGCGATCGGCTTGCCCGCCTCGGCGAAGTGCCGCACGATCGCCCGGCAGGTCTCGTCGTTGCGGATGTACTCGGGGGCGCGGCCGCCGGGGATCACCAGCGCCGCGTACGCCCCCGGATCGACATCGGCGAAGGCGACGTCGCTCGGCCAGGAGTGACCGGGCTTCTCGGTGTAGGTGTCGAACCCCTCGACGAAGTCGTGGACCACGAACTGCAGCTTCTTCACGCTCGGCGCCGCGAGGTCGACCTCGTAGCCCTCCTCCAGCAACCGCTGGTAGGGATACATCACCTCAAGGTCCTCGGCGGCATCGCCGGTGATGATCAGTATCTTCGCCATCGCGGGCACCCCTTCGTCACGAGCGAGAGTGGATCAATGGTCCCTCCCCCCATTCCCCGGCCCGCCGCGCACCACACCGTGGCGGGAGGGCACCGTTCCCCCGGCGGGAGCGCGCGGGCGCGACGCCTGCGCCCGGCGGACTCGCGCACTCGTCTCCCACGCCGCGGCTGTGATCCACGAGGAGGAATACGAGTACCAGGCGTTCCGGGTGCGTCCGGCGTGAGACGAACGGGGCAAGGCAGGCTAGTGCCGTGCCGACATCCAGGAGCGGAGCGCGGACGTGGTGGTCTCGACCCGGTCGGCGAGGAGCTGGAAGTGGTCGCCGGGCACGTCGATGATGTCGACGGGCGGCGGCCACGACGTTCTCCCGTCCACGCCGGATCCGTGGTCCCGCAGGTAGGGCAGTGGTTCCTGGGCGCGCAGCAACAGCGTCGGCGTGCCGGCCGGTCGTGGCAGCCACCCGCGCAGGATGCGGGTGTAGGCGCCCATCGCGGCCAGGGCCGTGTCGTCGAAGAGCTCGTCGAAGACTTCTCCCATCTGTGACGCGTGATGGGCGGGCATGCCCAGGAGCCACTGCTCGTCCTCGTTCTCGTACGTCACGTGGTAGGTGTCGATCATGACGATGCCGGCGGGTGGTGTCCCGGAGCCGGTGAGCCGGGTCGCGACGGCCTGGGCGGTGCATCCTCCGACGGAATAGCCGGCGAGCACGACAGGACGGTCGCCGAAGTGCCGCCGGACGGTCTCGGCGTGCATGTCGATCAGCGTGGTCCAGTCCTCGGGCACCACGCCGCCGCCGGACAGACCCGGATACGGGATCTCGTACACGTCGCGTTCGCCCGCGAAGCAGCCGGCGAGCCGGCCGAAGACGCCCGCCCCGACGCGCGGGTGGAAGTCGGGGAAGCAGACCAGGGCAGGCCCGCCGGAACCGGTCGCCAGCCGCTCAGGCGGCAGGGCGTGCGCCCCGCGCAGCCCGGACGCGAACGTCGGCAGGGCCATCGACGCCGTGACCAGCATGCGCATCGCCTCCACGGCCTGACCGGCCTGGGCCATCCTGCGATACAGGGAGGCGAGCAGGGATCTCGCGGGTGGCGGCTGTGGCAGCGCCTCGTCGAGCAGGCCGAGGAGGTGCCCGGCCAGTTGCTCCGTACCGGGATGGTCGAACGCCACGGCCGGGGCCAGCCGCAGCCCGGTGAGCGTGCTCAGCCTGTTGCGCAGCATGATGCCGGCGAGCGAGTCGAATCCGAGCTCGGTGAACGACCGTTCGAGGCTCACCTCCTCCGCGCGGGCGTGGCCCAGCACGGTGGCCACCTCGGCCCGTACCGCCTCCACCAGTGCGGTGCGCCGGTCGGCAGGCGGCAGCGGGGCGAGCCGCCGGCGCCACGTCTCGGGTCCTTCCTCCGGCGACGCGGCGTTGGCGGCAGGGCGGGCCGAGCGCAGCAGGCCGCGGAGCGAGGCCGGTACCGGCCCGCCGTTGGCGCGGGCCCACGCCCGGTCGAGCAGGAGCGGAGCGAGTACGGGCGCGGCCGAGCCCAGGGCGGCGTCGAACAGGCTCAGGCCCTGCTCGTCGGTCACCGGCGCCAGCGGACCATGACGCACCGTGCCCGCCATGCCGCCGGGATGCTGCCACGGTCCCCAGGCCAGCGACAGGGCGGGCAGGCCCCGCGCGGCACGATGCCGGGCCAGCGCGTCGAGGAAGGCGTTGGCCGCGGCATAGCTGGCCTGCCCGGCGTTGCCCAGCAGGCCGGCCGCGGAGGAGAACAGCACGAAGGAGGACAGGCCAAGGTCCCGCGCCAGCTCGTGCAGGTGCCAGGCCGCGTCCACCTTGGGCCGCATCACCTTCGCCAGCCGCTCCGGGGTCAGCGCGTCCAGCACCCCGTCGTCCAGGACCCCGGCGGCGTGCACGATCGCGCTCAGGGGCGGCTCGACCCCGGCCAGCAGGCCGCGCACGGCCGCGCGGTCGGAGATGTCGCAGGCGGCGACACGTACGTCCACCCCGAGGTCAGCCAGCTCGGCGCACAGCGCTTCGGCCCCGTCGGCGGCCTCGCCACGCCGGCTCACGAGCAGGAGGTGAGAGGCCGAGTGATGGGTGGCGAGGTGCCGGGCCAGCACGGATCCGAGCGCGCCCGTGCCGCCGGTCACCAGGACGGTGCCACGGGTGTCGAGGCCGCCGGCGGCCTCACGCGCGTCGGTGCCGAGGGCGCCCGCGGTTTCCTCACGTGCTTCGGTCAGGCGCGGGACCAGGATCGTGCCGGCGCGCATGGCCAGCGCCGGTTCGCCGGACGCGCGCGCGGCGGGCAGCGCGGCTGCCGACTCGGGGGTGCCGTCGACATCGGCCAGCACGATGTGGCCCGGATACTCGGCCTGCGCGACGCGTACGAGTCCCCACACCGCCGCGGCGGCCAGGTCGGGGTCCGGCGAGGTGGCGTCCTGCGTCACCACCACCAGGCGCCGGCCTTCGGCGAGGTGTCCCGCGCTCCAGGCGTGCAGCTCCTTGAGGGTCTCGGTCGTGGCGGCGTGCACCGCGGCCACCGGGTCGGGGCCGCGTGACGTGCCGCGCACGCGCAGGATGATGTCCTCCGGGGTGCCGGCGCTCTCACCACTCTGACCGGCCGGGACCCACTCCTCACGGTAGAGGGTTCCGGCGGCCGGCCGAGCGGTGTGCCGCCCGGCCGGCCGGCGCATCGTCGCCGTTTCGATCCGGGCGACCGGCGAGCCGGTGCCGTCGGCGACGCTCAGCCGTATCCGGCCTTCACCGAGCTCTCGCGCGTGCACCCGCAGGTCCGTGGCGCCGGAGGCGACCAGCCGTACCCCGGTGAAGGCGAAGGGCAGCCGGGCGTCGGCGAGGTCGGGGGCCGCGGCGAGGCTCGCGTGCAGCGCGGCGTCCAGCAGCGCGGGGTGCAGGGTGTAGCCCGCGCTCTCCGCTTCGGGCAGCCGCACCTCGGCGAACAGCTCGTCGCCCCGCCGCCACACCGCCCGCACGCCGCGGAACGCGGGACCGTAGGCGAGCCCGGCGGAGGCCAGGACGTCGTAGGAGCCGTCGATGTCCACGGGCACGGCCCCCGGGGGCGGCCACGCGGCGAGTTCGTCCGGGGCCACGGGACCGGCGACGCCGAGGAATCCCGTCGCGTGCCGCGTCCACGGCTCGCGCGTCCCGGCGTGCTCGGGCCGGGAATCGATGTCGACGGTCCGCCTGCCCGACTCGTCCGGTTCGCCGAGCGTGACCTGGACGCGAACCCCGTCCGCGGCCGGAAGTTCGAGCGGCGCGACGATCGCCAGGTCGTCCAGGACGTCGCAGTCGACCTCGTCCCCGGCGCGGACGGCCAGGTCGACGAGTACGGTCGCCGGCACCAGCGTGCGGCCTCCGACCACATGGTCGGCGAGCCACGGGTGCGTCCGGGCGGACAGGCGGCCCCGGCACAGCACGCGGTCCGTGCCGGGCTCCGGGGCGGCGTCGGCGAGCACCGGATGTCCCAGCGCGCCGCCATGGCCCGCGGAGTGACGGCGCACCCAGTACCGTCGGCGCTGGAAGGGATAGGTGGGCAGGTCGATGAGCCGCGCGCCGCTACCGTCGTAGACGGCCCGCCAGTTCACCGGTACGCCCCTGACGTGCAGTGCGGCCATGGCCTCGACCAGCACGCCGGCCTCGTCCGCCCCCGCCCGGCCGGCGGCCGCGACCGTCGGCTCCTCGCCGGTGAGGCAGTCCGCCACCATGGTGGCCAGCACCGCGTCCGGCCCCACCTCCAGGTAGCAACGCGCGCCCTGTTCCTCGGCCACCCGTACGGCGTCGGCGAACCGGACCGGCTCGCGCACCTGCCGCACCCAGTAGCCCGGCGAGCACATCTCGTCCGTCACCGGCCGGCCCGTCAACGTGGAGATCACCGGGATCGCCGGGGAGCTCAACGGGAGGCCCGCGAGCACGTCACCGTACTCGGCGAGCATCGGCTCCATCAGCGGGGAGTGGAAGGCGTGGCTGACCCGCAGCCGGGTGGTCCGCCGTCCCCGGCGGGCGAACCCGGCCGCCACACCCGACACCGCCGCCTCCTCGCCGGAGATGACCACGGAGTGCGGCCCGTTGACCGAGGCGAGGCTCACGGCGCCTGTCCCGCCTGCCAGCGCGGCGGCCGCCTCCGCCGCCGTGGCCTGCACCGCCACCATCGCGCCGCCGTCGGGCAGGGCGCTCATCAATCGCCCCCGCGCGGCGACCAGCCGGGCCGCGTCCGGCAGGGTGAGGACACCGGCGACATGTGCCGCCGCCAGCTCCCCGATGGAGTGCCCGACGAGATGGTCCGGGCGGATCCCCCACGACTCCAGCAGGCGGAACATCGCCACTTCGAAGGCGAAGACGCCGGCCTGGGTGAAGTCCGTACGGTCCAGCGACGCGGCGCCGTCGCCGATCACCTGCGCCAGCGGCCGCGACAGGTGCGGGTCCACGTGCCGGCACACCTCGTCGAACGCCGCCGCGAACACCGGGAACGCCTGCCGCAGCCGGGCGCCCATGGCGGGCCGCTGAGCGCCCTGACCGGTGAACAGCAGCGCGAGCGGAGCCGGCCCGGCGGTGCTCACCCGGACGTCCGGGTGCGGCTCGCCGCGTCCCAGCGCGTCCAGCGCCGTCCGATCTCCCCCGGGTACGACGGCACGCAGCGGCAACGAGGAGCCGGTCACGGCGAGCGAGTAGGCCGCGTCCACGGCATCGATCTCGCCGAGGGCGGCCACATCGCGTGCCCTGGCGCGCAACGCCGTCACGTCCGCGGCGGACAGCAACCACGGCGGCCTGGGCAGGCCGAACGCCCGGGTGACGGGCTCCGGCTCGGGCGCTTGCTCCAGGATGATGTGGGCGTTGGTGCCGCTGATCCCGAAGGCGGACACACCGGCCCGGCGGGGCCTGCCCGTCTCGGGCCAGTCTCGCGCCTCGGTCAGCAGTTCCACGGTCTTCCGCGACCAGTCCACGTGCGGGGTGGGCGCGTCGACGTGCAGGGTGCGGGGCAGCATTGCGTGGCGCAGGGCCTGGACCATCTTGATGACACCCGCCACCCCGGCGGCGGCCTGGGTGTGACCGAGGTTCGACTTCACGGAGCCCAGCAGCAGCGGCGGCGCGTCCGGTGGGCGGGAGCCGTAGGTCGCGATCAGCGCCTGCGCCTCGATCGGATCACCCAGCATGGTTCCGGTCCCGTGCGCCTCCACCGCGTCCACGTCCCGAGCTCCCAGCCCGGCTGCCGCCAGGGCCGCGTTGATGACCGCCTGCTGCGCGGGGCCGCTGGGCGCGGCGAGACCGTTGGAGGCGCCGTCGGAATTGACGGCGGTCCCCCGCAGCAGCGCCAGCACCGGGTGCCCGTTGCGCCGGGCGTCCGACAGCCGCTCCAGGAGCAGCAGCCCGGCTCCCTCCGACCATCCGGTGCCGTCGGCGGCGGCGGCGAACGACTTGCAGCGGCCGTCCGGGGCCAGGCCCCGCAGCCGGCTGAACGCGATGAACGTGCCAGGTGTCGCCATGACGGTCACCCCGCCCGCCACCGCCAGCGAGCACTCCCCCGACCGCAGCGCCCGCGCCGCCAGGTGCAGCGCCACCAGCGACGACGAGCAGGCCGTGTCCAGCGTCACCGACGGGCCGCGCAGGCCCAGCGTGTAGGAGATGCGGCCGGAGGCGACGCTGCCGGCCGATCCCAGGGCCAGTTGTGCTTCGAGCTCGTGGGCGTCGTTGAGGAACCGCGTGCCGTAGTCGTTGTACATGACGCCGGCGAACACTCCGGTGTCGCTGCCCCGTACGGCCGCGGGGTCGATGCCCGCGCGCTCGAAGAGCTCCCACGACGTCTCCAGCAGCAACCGCTGCTGCGGGTCCGTCGCCTGGGCCTCCTTGGGCGACATGCCGAAGAAGGCGGGGTCGAAGTCCGCGGCCCCGTCCAGGAATCCGCCGCGCCGCGCCAAGGACTTGCCCAGGATGTCGGGATCGGGGTCGTACAACGCGGACGTGTCCCAGTCGCGGTCATCGGGGAAGCCGGAGGTGGCGTCCCGTTCGTCGCGTACCAGACGCCACAGGTCCTCCGGCGAGGCGACGCCGCCCGGATACCGGCAGGCCATCGACACGATGGCGATCGGATCGTCGCCGGCCGGAACCCGTGCCGGGGCGATCTCCCGGCTCGGCGCCGCATCGCCGCCGAGCCTGACTCTCAGATGCCCGGCCACCGCGGCGGGGGTCGGGTGGTCGAACACCAGCGTGCTGGGCAGCTCGACACCGGTCCTGGCGCGGAGCCGGTCCCGCAGCACGATGCCCGCCATGCTGGTCATGCCGAGGTCGATGAACGGCCGCCGCGGGTCGACGCGCTCGCCGGGATCCGATCCGAGCAGCGCCGTGAGCTCGGCCAGCACCAGCCGTTCCAGAGCACCGTCTCCGGTCAGGCCCGAGCCGTCGCGGCCGAGGATGCCGGCGACCGGGACCTCATGGCGCTTGGCCTTGCCGGTGCTGGTGCGCGGCACGGCGTCGATCGTGTGCACCGCGTCGGGCACCTTGGCCTCGGCCAGCTCCGCCCGGCACGCGGCCAGCAGGTCCCGCGCGTCGAACCCCTCGGGCCCGGGTACGACGAACGCCACCGGCACCTCGCCGAACACCTCGTGCGGCACGCCCACCACGACCGCGTCGGACACCCCTGGACAGGCCAGCAGGACCTGTTCGACCTCGTCGGGATGGATGTTCTCCCCGCCGCGGATGATCAGCTCCTTGATCCGGCCGGTGATCGCGAGGTGCCCGTGCGCGACCCGCCGCCCCATGTCGCCGGTGCGGTACCACCCGTCCACGAACGGTGAGCGCGGGTCGCCGTGGTAGCCGAGCATGAGTCCCGGCCCGCGTACCCAGATCTCCCCCTCGTCGCCGTCGGGGACGTCTTCGGCGCTGTCCGGATCCACCAGCCTGAGGTCCACGCCCGGCAGCGGAGGCCCGCACGAGCCGTCGACCCGAGGCCCTTCCGGCCGGTTCGCCGTGATCTTGCCGCACGTCTCGGTACTGCCGTAGGCGTCGAGCAGCGGCACGCCGAGCAGCTCCTCCGCCTCCGCGCACAGGCGCGCGGAGGCGGGCGCACCGCCCGTGAGACAGATCCGGAGCCCGGACGGCCGCCGGCCGTCCCGCCGGACGGCTTCCACGAGCCGGTGGTAGGTCGTCGGCACGCCCGCCAGGAAGGTCGGCTCGCGTTCGTACAAGGCGTCGAGCAGGTTCTCCTCGCCGAGCACGTGGGCGCTCGCACCAGTCGTCACGACCCCCAGCAGGCACAACGAGTACGCGTAGGTGTGGAACAACGGCAGCGGCCACAGCAGCCGATCCTGCGCGGACAGCCCGAGGATCGGCGCGTAGCAGGCGGCCGTGGACCACAACGCGGCACGTTGCGTCGACAGCACGCCCTTGGCCCGGCCTGTGGTCCCCGAGGTGTAGTGCAGCCAGGCGGGAGCGTCGAGATCAAGATCGTCCGCCGGCCGGCAGGGGGCGTCCCGTCCCGCGAGCTCCTCGAAGTCCAGATCACCGTCGCCCTCGCCCACGAGGATGACGACGGAAGGCGAAGGCGCAACCCGGCGTACCCGCGGCAGGCGGGTGCCATCGGTGAAGATCATACGGGCGCCGCTGTCCTGTAACGCGTACGCCAGCTCGGCGTCGGATGACCTCGGATTCAGCGGCACGCCCACCGCCGCCGCCCGGGTGATCGCGAGAGAGCTCTCGATGGCTTCCACCTGGTTGCCGAGGACGATCGCCACTCGATCGCCCGCGGCGACTCCCGCGGATCTCAGGTGACCCGCCAGCCTCGCCGTACGGGCTTCCAGGGTCGTGTAGTCGACCGTCCGGTGCGCGTCCGAGAAGGCGATCCGATCTCCCTGGGCAGCCGCATGCCTGACCAGCGACTCGGGCAACGCACTGATCGATTCACTGTGAACCAAGACACTCCCATCATCAGGTGCCGCGCGCCCGGCGCAGAGGTCCAGCGCATTGCCGAGGGCTACGGATTCATTCTGCGCAAGCCCACGGCCTTCGCGCGAACGCCTCAAGAAAGACGGAGAAGCGGACCGGCCCGGCGATGTGGTGATCGCCGGGCCGGGTGGCCGTGTCGTGCTCGCATGCCGTGGTGGTGGTGGGTGGTTTCAGTGCCGGTCGCGGTGGTCGTTGCGGTCGTGGTCGCGGCGGTCGTTGTGCCGGTCGTTGTAGCGGTCGTGGTCCCGGCGGTCGTAGCGGTTGTGGTCGTAGCGGTCGTGGTCGTAGCGGTCGTGGTCGAAGCCGTGGCGGCGGGCGTAGTCGAAGGAGGTGATCCTCCAGCGGTGGCCGTCCCAGCGGTAGTGGTGGCGTCCGTCGAAGCGGAAGTGTTCCCGGTGCTGGGCGATGGTGACGGTGGTCTTGGCGGCCGTCACGGCGGTGGTGGTGGGGGTGGTTGTGGGGGTGGCGGAGGCGGCGCCGGCGGTGGTGGTGGCGAGGATGCCGCCGGCGACGGCGAGGGTGGCGGCCGCGGTGGCGAGGCGTCGGATGGTCGTGTTCATGTCGTGTCCCCCTTGTGTGTGGTGTGCGCGCTTTCCTTGGCGCGCTTTCAACCTAGATGGGCGAAATATCCCTTTCCGTGCAGAAAGGCACACTGGGGACGAATGCGTACAACGACACACAAATGCCAGCGCCTGACCAGGCCGCGGACGAGCCCGGCGACGGGCGTCTCGGTCATGCCACCAGCGACGGCCTCCAGGGAGATCGCGTGGCCCTGATGCGCGGCGACCGGCGGGTCTTCTGGCCGGCCGGTCCGCGGGATGTCAGTCGGCGCGGATCAGTACGAGTGAACCGTTCAGAAACGGCTGCCGGCGAAGGTGACCGTGCCGCTTGGTCATCGCACCGTCGAAGGCATCGTCGTCGAACGGCAGGCGTTCGGCGACGGCGTTGACCGCCTCGGGCAGGTGCGCGGGTCGCTGGGCGCGCATGGTCGTCGACGGCTCCACCGGGGTGACCTCGAACGCCGCCGACTCGTAGGAACCGGCACCGGCGCCCACGTTGACCACGGTGCGCGCACCGGCCAGCGCCTGCTCGATGAGGGTGGCGACGCGCGGTTCCGGCCGCCGGTAGGCGGCGTAGGCGCCGCCGATCGCGCCGTAGTCCGCATCACCCGCGCTACCGTCTGCCGTGCGCTGTGTCATGGGGCTCCCTTCAACCAGTTCGGCACTTGCCCGGCGTGCTCACCGGGCACCTCGATCGGATGAAAGACGTGCCCGACGACGCTGTCACGGACGACCATGGTCAGCCGCGGGCACAGCCGAGCCCCGCCGGCCTCGAAGGCCGGACGCGGTTGCCGCGCGCCGCGGTGACGTCGGCTCTGGTCTCCCTCGCGGACATGTCGACGAGCACTTCCAGACGGTCGGCCTTGCCCGAGCCGTCGAGCCCCTTGCGAAGCGACGTGGTGATGCCGGCCTGAGGACCGTTGGCGTTGTGTGAAGCGCTGGAGGGATCTCCTGACACCGCCGGGCGCTTCCTGTGCGTCATAGCCGGCCCGCGTCATCCGTCCAAGGACCATCGACAGCCCGTCGTCGAACCGGGCGCCCCGTCCCACGGCCGGCCCGGCCCCACGCGGGCGTGGTGAAAGCCATGACCTGGCCGTTCGTGCTTCACCATCGATTCACCGAGTCCGCCGGTCCGTCGGCTAGCGTCGCGTCCGCATGATCAATGAACTGGTCGGACGCCGCGCGGCCCGAAGCCTCGTGTGCCGGCGGCGGTCCGGCCACACCTGAAAACGAGGAACGCATGGAACTGGGCCGTAGACAGTTCATCGTCATTGGTGGCGCGGCGGTGGCCGCCGCCGGGATACCCGCGACGGCCGCGTACGCGGACCCGCAGCGGGGGCCTGGCGGGCATGGTGAGCCTGAGGGCGTGTGGCTTCCGGGTGACACCCACATCCACTGTGATCATTCGTCCGACGGAAGTGATCCGCGTCAGTCGTCGGACCAGCGGCTTCCCGGCAACCTGCCGGTCAGCGACCAGATCGGTTATGCGGAGTCGGTGGGCCTGGCCTTCATGCCGTTGACCGACCACCGGACCTTTGACCAGCACTGGGATCCGCTGTGGAGATCTGACAAGCTGCTGCTGCTCACCGGGGAGGAGGCGAACGGATCGCCGCACGCCATCGTGCTCGGCGGGGTCGACACCGTGGTGGACGGCGCCAACCCGGCGGGCTCGGCGGAGTTCCGTCACGTCCAGCAGTCGATCTGGGACGCGCACGCCCAGGACGCGATCTGGTCCGTCGCCCACCCTGACGACGGCGAGTACACCTCGGCGGAGGGACCCAACGCCAACGCCAGCGTGCAGGGCGTCGATCTCGTCGAAGTGTGGAACACCAGCAACAACCCGGACGCGGAAATCGAGTACGCCGAGAATCGCTGGAACCACGGGTTCCGCTTCGGCGCGGCCGGCGCGTGTGACAGTCACCGCAAGGAACTGCGGCCGGTCAGCGCCCCGGGAGGGCCGACCACCTGGGTGTTCGCCGCCGAACGCTCGGTGCGTGCCGTCCTCGACGCCTTCAAGGCGGGCCGGACGACGGTGTCGGCGAGCCCGTCCGGGCCGTTCGTCACGATCGAGGCGGATGTCGATGGCGACGGCCGGTTCGAGGCCATGGGCGGTGACGAGGTGGTCGTCGCCGACCGCCGCCTGTCGAAGCGGGCGGCGCTGCGGGTCCGGGTCAGGTCCGCGACCGGGATGCGGGTGCTCGTCTACGCCGCGCCGGGCCGCTCGGCCGGCCCCGTCGCGACGTACGTGCCCGACAAGGCGGACCAGACGTACCTGCTTCCGCTCACCCTGAAGGGGGACCACACCTGGTACCGGGTGGAGGCACGCGCGCCGGGAGACCTCTCCGGGCGTGACGCCGACCCGAACCTTCCCGACCAGCTGCGCGGGGCGACCTCTCCGGTGTTCCTGTCCGTGGGGAGGCCCGCCGACCCGGAGCCCGAGACGGCGATCCCGGCTCCGGCCGGCGACGATGATCGCGCCACGCTGGTCCTCGGCGAGGACGGCGAGTTCGCGGGCTTCGCGGACGTCGCGGTCGAGGGCCGGTCCACACACGTGGTCGCCGAGGTTCACCGGGATCACCGGGCGTCGGTGGTGTACCGCAAGCTGGACGGGCACCCCGGCGACAAGAACAAGATCATCGAGCTGCCCGGCGGCTCCGGCACGGCACGGGCGCCGCGGGTGGCGGTCTCCGGGGATGACGTCTGGGTGGTGTGGCAGGACGCCCGCGGTCACGAACAGCCCCATCAGCCGGGCATCTACCTTCGTCACAGCCGCGACGGCGGACGGAGCTTCGAGCCCGCGACGCGGTTGACCAAGGGGCGGGGACGGGCCGAGCAGCCCGCGCTCGCGCTGCTCGACGGCAGGCACCCGGTCGTGGCGTGGGCGGACAACAGCGGTGGCGCGTTCGACGTCTACGTCCAGGTGATCGGCGTCGACCGGGAGCCGGTCAACATCTCCGCCGCCGGCAAGACCACGAACGCCGGCACGCCGGAGGACGCGCGTTCGCCCATCTACCCGGCCTCTCTGTTCCCCTCGGTCGCGGTCACCGGGGACCGGGACGTCATCGTGACCTGGCAGGACAACCGGTTCGACCCCGACCCGGGGTGGACCGGGCACACCCCGCCGCCCGGCGAGCCCGCCAGCGGTGGCACCAACCCCGACAACTGGGAGATCCTGGCAGCGGTTCGGGCCGGTTCGTCCCAGAAGTGGGGCGATCTCGTACGGGTGAGCGGCAACGACGACGCGGCCGACCGGCACCCGAGTGTCGCCGTGGACCAGGACGGCGCGTTCGTCGTCATCTGGGAGACCAAGACGCTTTCCGCTTCCGGGGCGAACCTCTCCCTGCGAGCGAGCCGGTCCACGGACGGCGTGACCTGGTCGGCCCCGGAGACCGTGGGCCTCGACGCCGACGCCATGAGCCAGCGGCCCCGGCTGAGCACCGACCGCGACAAGTCGGTCCGCGCGGTCTGGTACGACTCCCGCTCCGCCGACTGGCGCTGGAAGGTCTTCATGGCACGCCGGGACCCGCGATCGGGCTGGACCGCACCCGTCCAGTTGAGTACGCGGGGCAACGGCACCTGGCCCGCCATCGGCAACGGAACGGTGGTCTTCACCAGCGACCGTCAGGCCAAGCGGAGCCAGCGCGACGCGGTCCAGCAGATTTACCTGATCCAGCAAGGATGACGTCGAGGGGTGGGGCGGCACCGCACCCGCGGCCCCGTCCCACCCCTGCCGACGATCCCGCCCTTGGTACGCGCCCGCCTCGGCATGCGGCCCGAGGTCCTCATCGATCGCCCTCGGCGGCCACCACCCCGGTACTGCGACAAGCCTGCCCGGCCGCCTGCCTCGATGTGGAGGGCTGAACCGCGCCTGGCCGGCCCGGAGATCAGCCCGTGCCCCACCCGCTCTGGCCCCCGCCGCCGAAATACTCCCTGATCTCGAAGAAGTGCTTGCGCGCCCACCGCCTGCCCGCCTCGATGAGCTCGGGCGAGCCGCTGTTGAGGTAGTCGGTCGCGATTTCTGACGTGCCGCGCCGGTCAAGCAGGGTTTCGAGCCGGGCGAGCGATTCCGGTCTGCCTATCTTGATCGCTGCTCTCAGAATCGCGCGTAGCTCACCGGCCTCCACCGCCTTGTCCAGCGCGAGGGCGTACACACTCGGGTCGTGGCGGCGCAACCGGGCGCAGAGCTTGGCGGCGGAGCCGGGGTCCGTCCAGGTGCGGTCGCGCCGGCTCGCGCTGGGGGGACCCAGAATGAACCCGCCCCAATGGTGCCCGAGGTCGATCAAGCCCGCGAGTTCGAGAAGCTGGAGTTCGGCCAACCGAACGTTGGCCATCGATTCCGGGGTCAGCCCGAACCGGTTCCGCAGGCCGGTGTCCGCGCCGAGGGCGAGCAGTCCTTCGACGACACGCTCATTGCCCGAATAGTACGCATGGTGCAGGAGGGAGTTGCCATCCGTGTCCCGGTCCCGATTGGGAGGCTTCAGGGTGAGCGGCTTGCACTGGGGGACGACCTCGTCGACGAAACCGTACGCGCGGGCCTGCTCGGCGGTGAACGAACGCGCCGCCCTCATATCGGCGAGGACCTGCTCGATGGTGCGCCCGGTCTGCTCAGCGGTCACCAGCGCCACCTGGCGCAGCGCCGAACGCACTCCCCGATCGTGCGGGAACTTCCTGATCTCATCCGCGTTCGGTGGCTTGCCTGTCATGACGCGGCTGTCCGGGGGCCGGCGCATCACGACGCGGGCGTGCGGCAGGGCATAGCGCTTTCCCCTGGTCCCCGCGCCCAGAACGAAGAGCCCCATGCCCGTGACGAGCCCCGTCGCGTACGTCACGACATCACAGACGACAGAGTCGATGACCTCGACGATGTCGAGACCGGCCTGGACCGGACCGTCGGAGGAGTCGATCAGCACCACGATGTCGGTCCAGGGATCGTCATGCGCCAGCGACAACAGGTCAGCGGCGATCCGCTCGGCGTTGTCGTGCTCCAGTCTGTGGTCGAGCACGATCGTACGCTGACGCAAGAATTGCTCACGTGTGAATGCCCGCGTTGCCGGGCGCCCCTCGGACGACTGCGGACCGGCGCCGCCTGGAACGTGCAAGTGATCGGTTATCGCCATCCCCTGTCGTACGTCCTTGACACCCCACATCAGTTCTACCCGCCGTCCCACAGATTCGTCCCGCCTTTCGCCGAACCAGCCGCCCGAGATGAGATCGCGCCGGTGCGGGGGTGGCCCCTCGGCGGCCACCCCCTGGGGAAGGCGTCAGCAGATGGACGGCTGGGCGCCGCTGCTGAGGTTCGTTTCCGGGATGAAGCCGACGATGCCGCCACCAGGCCGCGCGTACACCAGGTCCCAGAACACGTTCCCGGTCTGGATGTAGCAGACCGACTCCACGGGTGGTGCCCGCGGGCACCACCGGCTGGAGCGTGAATATATTCGCCCGGCTGAAGGTCATCAGTGGCACGCGCGCGTATGGCCATGATCAGACCACCCGCCGAATTCGGCAGAAAGATGTTTCGATGGAATCCGAAAGTCCTGGGCCAGGGACATGAAAGGCGCGGGCCCACTGAGAGAAATGCCGATCAAAGGGCGCAGGAAACCGGTTCGCGGGCACCGGAGTGGCGCGGTACGATCGCCCGTGGCGGTTTCCGGCCGCCTCTGGGTCCGCGGGCAGAGCTGCAAGCTCACCGGTTTCACCAAGCACATCGACGGCATGCCTTTTCCCGCCCGATGACGCGGACCCGCGGGCGACAAGGGAAGGACTGCCTTGTCCGATCAGTTGCGTTCGCTCCCCGACCAGCCGAGTCTCCGCTACCTGAAGCTCGAGGCGAAACGCCGCCTCTCCGCCGGGGAGTTCGACAGCCGAGGTCGGTGTCCACCATGCCGTCGGCGGGCGGTCTGTGGACCACGGCGGCCCTGGTCATCAGACCGGGGCGCGCCAGCCCGGGCGGCGGCGAGCCCTGGGTCGTCGTCGCCAACCGGCAGGTCTCGGTCGAACCCATCAACGAGCGCTTGGTCATCCCCCTCGCCTGAGCAGCCCGCGCGGCGGCGGCCCCCGCGGCGGCGCACGGGGGACGGCCTCCGCGCGGCGGTCGGCCCCCCGGCAGCGCACGGTGGCGCGCAATATCACGAAATTGGCACGCAAAGCCATGAGTCCCCCGGGGGCCAGGGAGTAGAACTTCTGGCACCAAGGTGTCCACCGGCGTTGGGCGCGGCGGGTATCGGCCATGTCCTCAGCGAGGGGAAGCGACCATGACGTCGAGGGACGCAATGCCCGCGCTCGACCAGGTGACCCGGCAGCGTCTCGGCCCGCCGATCATCGACTGCGCGGGCGGTGGCAGGGCGGGCTTGCGGACGCTGCTGTTCGCCATGGGCGTGATGGTGGCGGGGTCCGCGTTGCTCGGGGTGAGTCCTTCGCTCCCGTTCCGGGCGGTGGCGATGGTCGCGATGGTCCTCGGCCTGGCGCTTCTCATCGTGGGCGTGGGCTTGATCTTCGCCGGCGCCAGGCAGGCACTGCGGGGAGCCGAGCACTATTACCTGCACACAGGCGGCCTGGTGTACGTGCGGAGGGGCCGGGCGGCCACGACCACCTGGTCGGAGGTCAGGTCGGTCACCCGGCGGCGCCCCACCGGGCCCGCCCCCGCCGCCGGGATCACCATGACGTCGGTGCTGGGATACGAGATCGCCACGCGGAGCGGAGCCCGCTTCCACCTCAAGGTCGGCGATTTCGCGGGAGACGAGCGGTCCCGCTTCTGCTTTCTGCTCGAAGAACTCGCCACCCGCGCCGGAGCCCGCGTCAGGGGCTGACCCCCCATAGGAACCCGGCGCCGATTTTTCGCCACGCTGCTGGATCTTGTCCGCGCCGGACCCCGGACCACACCGGTGTCCTGGACCGACCTCCTGGTGGACGGCGGCTTCCGGGAGAGGTGAGCACCTGCCCGTGACGCTGTTCAGCCCGCGCGTTCCCAGGTCTGGAGGACTGCCAGCGCGTACGCGACCCGGGTGTCCAGACGCTGAGGGTCGAAGCGGTAGGTCTTGCTGAGGCCCCGGTAGTCCAGGACCGTGCCCGCACCGGGTGCGTGCCACCGGGTCCGGGCCGGGCTGCTGAAGGTGTAGTCGTCGGCGGTGCCGTCGAAGAACGAGTAGACGGTCACGCAGAGCACGAGCAGGAGCCAGGCGGGGGCGGTCACCACGTAGGTGAGCCACGCGTACCAGGTGCCCACCTTGCCGGTGACCGGCTGTGGCGGGTCAGTGAGCCGCGCCGACCACCGCACGCGCCGCGGCCAGGACAGGAGGCGGGCGTCCCGGCGGGTGATGCGCGCCAGAAGGGCGCCGTCGGCCGCGCACACGTCGTAGACGTCCGGGGCGACGGGACGGACCGAACACCACGGGCCGCCCTCCAGTCCGGGGTGGATCCAGAAGGGCACGGGTGCCTGGCGGGTGAAGCGCCGAGTGACGTGAGGGGTGAAGACCCGCGCCAGCGGGGTGTCCCCGGGGCGCCGGGCGGTCGACAGCCGGATCGTCGAGGCCATCGCGGCGCCGGACGGCAGGTGGGCGGCTCGTGGATCGTGGACTGGCACGGGGTTGTTCACGAGGACCAGGAACGAGTACTTCACGGTGTCATCCAAGCGGGGTAGCCACCCCAGAGGGGCCGTTTTCGGACATTCAGCCCCACTTCCCCGCGACCGACTTCCGGGGACCATCGGATACGAAACATCCAAAAGTAACTCTTCTACCTCACACATGTGATTTCTCCATGAAACCCTCCTGAACGTGACACCTTCATGGGAGCAACACCGACCCAGGAGGGCATGTGCGTCTGCAACGCGCGTTGTCGATCTTCACCGTGGCGGCATCCATGATCGCGGGCTCCGCTCCGCCCGCGTTCGCCGCGGCCACGTCCACCACCCCCACCCCGGCGAACTCAGGACCTCGCGGATGCGACCCGATCGCCGGGACCGAATGCCTGCTGCCCTTCCCGAACGACTGGTTCACGACCGGCGCCCACACACCGACGGGCCTGCGGCTCGCCCTCACCGACGCGATGACGCCCGAGAACGCCACGGGCAAGCCCATCGACCCGGCCGCGTGGAACCTCTCCGACGGCTTCTCGCCGGGGTCGATGCTCCTCGCCCAGGTGCCGGGCCTGGACCTCGCCAGGACCGGTGCCGCGCCGGTCACCGACGTCGGAAGGTCCCTCGACCGGGACGCGCCGATCGTCATCGTGGACACCCGGACCGGCCGGCGCTGGCCGTACTGGGCGGAGCTCGACGCGAACGCCACCGACCCGGCGCGCCAGGCCCTGATCATCCGCCCGGCGAAGAACTTCCTGGAGGGCCACCACTACGCCGTCGCCCTCCGCGACCTCAAGGACTCCTCCGGCGCCCGGATCGCGGCGCCCGCGACGTTCACCCGCCTCACGGGGACCAGGCTCAACGGCGGGGACCCGCTCGCCGCGCGCCAGGACGCGCTCCGCGGCACGCTCAAGGACCTCGACCGGGCGGGGGTGAGCCGCAAGGGCCTCTACCTGGCCTGGAACTTCACCGTCGCCAGCGAGCAGGGCATCGCCGGGCAGGTGCTGCGCATGCGTGACGACGCGCTCCGCGGCCTGCGCGGGCGGTCGCCGGAGTTCACCGTCACCTCGGTCACCGACTTCACGCCCGAGCAGGACGCCGGCATCGCGCGCGAGGTCAAGGGCGAGTTCCTGGTGCCGAACTACCTCGACCGGCCCGGCGGCCCGCCCGGTGCCAAGCTCAACCGGGACGCGCACGGCGACCCTGCGCGCTTCGGCGACGACGTCCGCGCGCGGTTCCAGTGCGAGATCCCGCGGGCCGCGTTCACCAAGCCCGCGCGGCCCTCCCTGTACGGGCACGGCCTGCTCGGCAGCATCTCCGAGGTCCACGCCTCCAACGTCCGCGCCATGGCCGGTGAACACGACTTCGCCTTCTGCGCCACCGCCTGGATCGGCATGGCCGCGGAGGACGTCGACAACGTCACCGGCGTGTTCGGCGACTACTCCCGCTTCGACACCGTGGCCGACCGCCTCCAGCAGAGCCTGGTCGACTTCGTGTTCCTCGGCCGTATGATGATCACCAGGGACGGGCTGGCCGGTGACGAGGCGTTCCAGGACGACAGGGGCCGCTCCCTGATCGACTGGCGCGCCGGTCTGGCCTACGACGGCAACAGCCAGGGCGCCATCGCGGGCGGCGCCGCCGTCGCCGTCTCCCCCGACGTGCGCTTCGGGGTGCTCGGCGTCCCCGGCATGAACTACAGCACGCTGCTCAACCGCAGCGTCGACTTCGCGCCGTTCCAGCAGGTGCTGGACGCCAACTACCCGGACAAGCTCGACCAGCAGCTCTGCTTCGCGCTGCAGCAGATCCTGTGGGACCGGGCCGAGACCGACGGGTACGCCCAGCACCTCGGTGACGACCCGCTGCCCGGCTCGCCCCGCCACCGCATCCTCATGCAGGTGGCGTTCGGCGACCATCAGGTGGCGAACGTCACCGCCGAGGTCGAGGCCCGGACGATGGGCGCCCGTGTCCACCAGCCGGCGATCGCGCCGGGCCGCAACCGCGACGCCGTCCCCTACTGGGGCATCAAGGCGCTGCCGCGCGGCCCGTACGCGGGTTCGGCGATGGCCGTGTGGGACAGCGGCACTCCCGCTCCCCCGGTGGCCAACACGCCGCCCGCCGGTGAGCAGTACGGCGTGGACCCGCACGAGGACCCGCGGGCGGACGCCACGGCGCGGGTGCAGAAGGCGCGGTTCCTTGAGCACGGTGTCGTCGTCGACGTCTGCGGCGGCCGCCCCTGCACGGCACCGCACGCGGAGTAGGCGAGGCCCCGCCCGCCACGGCGGGCGGGGCCGGAACCGTGACGGTCAGTGCGCCGCCTCCAGCAGGCCGAGGTCGCGCAGGTTCTCGGCGGTCTCCACGATCGTCGTCTCGGCGGGCCGGGGACGCCATCCGAGCTGCTCCCGGGCCCGGTCGTTGTGGATGATCGGCCGTGGCGGGTCCTCCCCCGGCACCTCCTGGGTGGGCACGCGCGCGGCCAGCGGGCCGAGCCGCCGCCGGAGGATCTGGGCCACCTCCAGGAAGCTCAGCGTCGGGCCGTCCGCGACCGCCAGGAAACGCTTGCCCGCGGCCTCGGGCGCGGCCATCGCGCGGATGTGCAGGTCGGCCACGTCGCGTACGTCGGCGACGCCGAAGCGCCGGCGGGGCGCGACGCTCATCGTCCCGTCGAGCATCGCCTTGATCAGCTCCATCGAGGAGCGCAGGCCGGTCGTGAGGGAGGGCCCGAGGATGAACGTCGGGTTGACCACGACGAGCTCGGTGCCGCCGCCGTCGCGGCCCATCAGGTCCCACGCGGCGCGCTCGGCGATCGCCTTGGAACGCGGGTACGGCTCCAGCCCGGGCGTGTCCGGATCGGTCCAGTCGGCCTCGGTGAACTCGGCGCCCGGCTTGGGGGTGTACCCGATGGCGGCGAAGGACGAGGTCAGCACGACGCGCCGGGCGCCCGCGGCGCGCGCGGCACGCAACACCCGCAATGTGCCCTCACGGGCGGGGACGATCAGCTCGTCGGGGTCCTCCGGCTGGAGGACCGGGAACGGCGAGGCGACGTGGTGGACCTCCTCGCACCCGGCCACCGCGGCGGGCCAGCCCTCGTCGGACGTCAGGTGCGCGGCGACCACCTCCAGACCGGCGTCATCGGCCCGGCCGCGGCGCACCGCCGCACGCAGGCCGGCCTCGTGTGCCAGTGAGCGCACCGTGGCGCGTACCGGACGCCCGGCCTTCAGCAGCGTGGCGATCAGCTGCGTCCCCAGGTAACCGGAGCCGCCGGTCACCAGAACCCGGCTCGTCCGGGAGACTTCTTGAGCGGTGAAAGCTGTCATACCGGGCAGCAGAACATACCTCAAGCGCTTGAGGTCAAACGCGGCCGGCGGGCAGGCGCGCGGGTGCCGGCCCACGCGTGACGGCGTCGCGACCACCCTCCGCGATCGACGATCGCGGCTCTCGGGGGCCAGGAAAGCCTTACCGCCACGTGATGTCACCCATTGTATTCGTGACACTACTTTTAGTGAGACTTGGTGGGACGGCCAGCGCTACCGCCCCACCCCCCACGTTCCGAGGAGACAGCATGCCCTCAATCACCAAGTCTCGCCTGGCCGTCGCCGCCACCATGCTCGCCGTGACGGCCGGGCTCGCCGGCGCCGCGGGCGGCGCCCTGGCCGCCAGCGCCCTCCAGCCGGCCAGCAGCTCCCGATACCTGCGCGCCGGCGGTGCCATCAGCGGCGACGGCGTCATCGCTCACCACCACGGCCTCGTCTCGGTCACCCGCGTCCGCGCCGGCGTCTACTGCGTCCGCACCGAGCTGAGCGATGTCCGCCGTGCCATCGCCCTCGGCACGGCTCGCCCTTGGGGCCGCGTCGTCACCACCCTCACCACCCCGCACAGCGAATGCGACAACCGGCAGGACACCATCCGGGTCACCGTCGCCGACCACAACCGCGCCGCCGTGGACGGCGACTTCACCATCGCCCTGCCCTGACCCGGCCCCGCTCCCAGGCTGCACCGGCCGCCGCCCGAGAACGCACGCGGGCGGCGCCGGAAGCGGCCCTCCGCCTTCCGACGGCAGGCGGGCACGCCGTGGTCACGGGGTGAGGTCGGACTCGTCCCAGATCCGCAGCACGCCGTCCGCCCCCGAGGTGACGAGCACCTGACGGCCGTCCACGATCGCCGGCTCCATCGCCGTGACGTCGTGCGCGCCGACCCGGCCGGCCTCGGTCCCGTCGGCGGCGTCCCACAGTCGCAGCGCGCCCTGGTCCGCGGTCACCACCACAGGCCGTCCGCCGGGGGTCATCACCGCCGCTTCCAGGGGCCCGTCCGAGGCGGCGACCGGCTCGTACAGCGGCAGCCCGTCCGGCTGCGCGTCGAGCGGCCACACGTACAGCTCTCCCTCCTCGGTGCCCCCGACGACCACCGGGCGCCCCGCGAGGGCGCAGGCCGTCACGGCCCACACCCGCCCCTCCTCCGGAGCGAAGTAGCCGAGGTGGGCGAGGGTCCCGGCGTCCCACACCTCGGCCTCCGACCCGCCCGCCAGGATCAGGCGGCGACCATCCACCCGGGTCGCGGCGAGGCAGAACGGCGAGCTCACCTGGCCGAGCACCGTGTCCGTCCCGTCCGGCGACCAGAGCCGCACCTCCTCCGAATACTGCTGGGCGGTGACGAACGCGCCGTCCACCGCGATGACGTCGGCGAGGTAGGCGCCGTTGAATGGTGTCCGCCACAGCAGCTCACCGCTGTCGAGATCCCAGAGAGCGGGCTCCTGCTCGTCCCCGCCGGCCGCCAGGAGCAGTCTGCCGTCGGCGGACAGCGCACCGACCATGTCGATCACGTTCGCGGCGTCGGGGAACTTCGCCATCGACGGATCCTCTGCGTGCGCGTACGGGAGAGGCCGCGGCATCCATTCCCCGGTCGCGGGAGCCCACGTCAGCACCTGACCCCACTTTTCCGCGCAGACGATGAGGGTTTGTCCCGCATGGTGAACAACGGAGAAGTCACGGATCGGGGAGCCGGTGGGGATCTGTGCGCTCGTGATCATCCGGGGATTTTAGCGGTCGCGCGGCATGTGTCCCGTCTTGCTGAACGGGAGGTGCGAGCCTCGATCCGCTGCGTGGGCGGGTTCCTCCGGCAGGGACCCCAGCAGGGTGAGGGCGTCGGCGCTGGGCGAGCCGGGCTCGGCGTGGTAGACGACGAGCAGTTGCCCGTCGGCACCGGTGACGGCGAACTTCTCGTAGTGCAGTTCGAGGTCGCCGACGATCGGATGGCTCATGCGGTGCACCCCGCCGCCCGGATGCGGCTTGGCGTCGTGGCGCGACCAGAGCCGGCGGAACAGGTCGCTCTTCACCGACAGTTCGCCGACCAGGTCGGTCAGGCGCGGGTCGTCGGCGTCCGGGCCGGCCATCGCCCGCAGGGCGGCGACCAGGCTGCCGATCCGGTTCTGCCAGCCGGGCAGGAGCTCCTGCACGGCGGGGTCGAGCAGCACCGACCGCAGGATATTGCCGCCCGGGGTGAAGATCGGCGACAACGCCACGGCCAGCCGGTTGGCCGCCAGGACGTCCTGGAACGGGCCCTGGACGTAGGCGGGGGTGGTGTGCCAGGCGTCGAGCATCGTTCGCACGCCTGGCCGGATCCGCTCGGGGCTCCGCCGGCGAGGCTCGGCCGGGGAGCCGAGCGCGTGCAGGTGCGCGGTGGCGTCCTCGTCGAGGCCGAGGGCGCGGGCCAGCGCATCGAGCACCTGGGGCGAGGGACGCCGGTCGCGGCCCTGCTCCAGCCGCGTGTAGTACTCGGTGCTGATCCCGGCGAGCATGGCCAGTTCGTCCCGGCGAAGTCCCGGCACCCGCCGATGGCCGTTGGCGGGCAGCCCGACGTCTTCGGGCCGGATCAGCTCGCGCCGGGCCCGCAGGTATTCGCCGATCAGATTCACGCCTTCGACCATAAACCGGGCAGGGTCCCCGCTGGGTAGCCCTGGCGGCCCCCCTCTCACCAGGGGAATAGCTGATGTGCCCGGCTTCGGCGCACGCTACCGCCATGACAACACGAACGTGGCTCATCACCGGCGGCAACAGCGGTTTCGGCCGGCACCTCAGCGAGCAGCTCCTGTCCCGCGGCGACCGCGTCGTCGGCACCTTCCGCGCGCCCGGCAGCGTTGACGATCTGTCGGCCCGCTGGCCGGACGCCTTCCGCGCGGCCCACCTCGACGTCACCGACCCGGCCGAGACCACCACGGTGGTCGACGAATCCTGGGCCGCCCTGGGCCGGATCGACGTCGTGATCAGCAACGCCGGGTACGGCCTGATGGGCGCCGCCGAGGAGCTGACCGACGAGCAGCTCGTGCACCAGATCGCGACCAACCTGACCGGCTCGATCCGGCTGATCCGGGCCGCGCTGCCGCACCTGCGACGGCAGGGCGGCGGCCGGATCCTGCAACTTTCCTCGGTCGGCGGCCAGGCGGCGTGGCCGGGCGGGTCCCTCTACCACGCGACGAAGTGGGGCGTGGAAGGGTTCGCGGAGGCGCTGGCGGGCGAGGTGGCGCCGTTCGGCATCGGGGTCACCATCGTCGAACCGGGCGGGGCCCGTACCAACTTCCGCTACGGCGGTTCGGTGCTGGCCGACCGCATCGAGGACTATGACGGCACGCCCGTCGCGGCGATCCGCCGCATCCTCGCCGAACGTACGACCCACGGCGTCGGCGACCCGGCGCTGATGGCCACCGCGATGATCGCCAGCGTGGACCGGAACCCGGCGCCCCGCCGCCTGGTCCTGGGCAGCGACGCCTACCAGGCCCTCGACAACGCGCTGAACGCCCGGCTGGCCGACGTCCGCACCCAGCGCGAGTCGGCGAAGACGACGGATGCCCCGCTGGCGGGCGTGACCACCGGCGGCCCGGCCGACCTGGACGCCGGGTAGCCACGGGCCGCGCGATCGGACGGGACGCCCTGCCCGCTTCTTGCCGAGGCCGACCGGATCCGGGTCAGTGCCGGCCGGGCAGGCGTACGTTGGGGAAGATCGAGGCGAGGGTGGGGCTGCCGGGGGTGTACAGATCCAGCGGGTCGGCGCGGATCGCGGCGTCCAGGGCATGGGCGTCGTCACCGACCAGGATGCGCCAGGTCCCGGCGCGGACGCCGTCGAGGATGACGGTCACGGCGTCGGCGGCCGACAGCGGGGCGTTGTCCCGGAAGCCCTCGCCTATGGCCTTGACCATCTCGCGTACCTCCGTGTCGCTCAGCTCCTCGGCGGCAACGCCGGCGGTGGCGACGACGAACGCGCGGGCCGCCTCGATCTCCTCGGGAGTCATGTCGCCGTCGTCGGAGCCGCCGTGTGCCCGGCGGGAGTTGATCACGATGTCGGTGCCGATGTGCCCCGGCATCACCAGGGCGACCCGTACGTGGGGCGCGTTGGCCCGCAAGTCCATCAGCATCGCCTCGGAGAAGCCCTTGATGGCGAACTTGGCGGCGCTGTAGGCGGTGGACGGCATGCCGGGACCGGAGGCCCAGAACCCGTTGACGCTGCTGGTGTTGACCAGGCAACCCTCGTCACTCGCGATCAGCAGCGGCATGAACGCGCGTGAGCAGTTGTACATCCCGCCCCAGCAGACGTTGAAGGTGCGCTCCCACTCGTCCTGCGGGCTGGTGATGAAGCTGCCGCCGCCGGCGATGCCCGCGTTGTTGAACAGCAGGTTGATGTGGCCGGTCCGGTGCCGCTCGACGACCTCGTCCCGGAAGCGGGCCACCTGGGCCGCGTCCGACACGTCGCAGTGGTGGGTCGTGATGCGCGCATCGCCGGATGCGGCCTTCCCGGCGCGCTCGGCGGTTGTGGCCAGGGTGTCCTCGTCAATGTCGCAGGTGGCGACCGAGCAGCCGTCGGCGGCCAACTGAGCGACCAGTTCCCGGCCCATCCCCGTGCCGCCTCCGGTGACGACGGCCAGTTTTCCCGTGAACGACCTCATCGATCATCCCCTTCGTCTGAGCCCAGACTCCCAGGCACGGGGCGAACCATCAATGCGTTTACGCACGCGAACACCGGGCGTCGCCGAGGACCCGGGACGTCGGGTGGTCAGGCCGCCGGGCGCTGGTCCGCCGGGTGGGGTTGCACGAGGACCGGCACGTCCGACACGACCACGACGGAATACGGCAGGCCCGGGGACGGGGCGTCGGTGCCGACCAGGTCCTCCAGGACCGGGGACTGCGTGCGCTGCGCGGGAAGGGTCAGGTGGAACGGCCCCAGCGGCTCCCCGCCCTCCGCGCAGAAGGTCAGCTCGACGTGGGCCTTGCCGGAGCTGATGTTCAGCAGGCTGAGCTGGTCGCCGGGCATGCACCCGTCGGCGATCGCCATCTTCCAGTTTCCCACCATGGTGCTCATGTGCGACTCCTGTCTGACTGCTCCGGCAGTCCCCCCGTTACCCCGGCAGAACGGGATCTATCGCGGAGTCGTGATCGAGCTTGCCGTGCCCTCACGGAAGGGCCGCCCGGTCCCTGCCCGGGGACCGGGCGGTGACGGTCATCCGTCGTAGGGCTTGGGCAGGCGCATGCCGCGCTCGGCCATGATCTGCCGGACCCGGTTCGGGTAGTCCGTGATGATGCCGTCGATCCCCATGTCCATGAGGGCCTCGATCGTGGCGGGGTCGTCGCAGGTCCACGGGATGACCTTCAGGCCCCGCCGGTGCGCGTCCGCGACCATCTTCTCGTCGACGTAGAAGCGGAAGGCCGGGTCGCCGATCGTCCCGTTCTGCGGGAAGCCGTACACCGGGGACAGGGCGGTGACGCCCGGGACGGCGGCGGCGGCCCGGACGAAGTCGCCGCCGAAGTCGTCAGCGTCGATCCCGCCGAGCCATGGGGAGGCGCCCGGCTTGCCCACTTCGAGGAAGTCGTAGTTGGTCAGCGCCACCAGCGGCCACTTGCGCGCCAGCCGGTGCATCTCCTTCAGCGCGCCCCAGTCGAAGGACTGGATGGTGACCTGGTCCTCGATGCCCGAGGCGCGGATCTCCTGGAACACCCGGCGGACGAACAGCTCGCGCGGCGCGGTCTGCTCCGGTGCGCCCGCTTCGACCTTGGTCTCGATGTTCAGCTTGACCCGCTTGGCCCGGTAGCGCTTGACGAGGCCCAGTACGTCCTTGAGCTCGACCATCCGGAAGCCGTGGACCACCTCCTGCTCGGGGAAGCCGGGGAGCTGCTGGTATCCACAGTCCATGGTCTTGATCTGGGCCAGGGTCAGATCCTTGATGAACTTGCCGACGTAGGGGAACATCGGGTCGCCGGGGCTGACCGGCGCGGTGTCGCGGCACTTCTGGGCGCTGATCTGCCGGTCGTGGTTGACCACGACCTTCAGGTCCTTGGTGACGTGGGTGTCGAGCTCCAGGGTGCTGACTCCGAGGCGCAGGGCCTTGGCGAAACCCTCCAGCGACTCCTCGGTCGTCATGCCGAGGCCGCCGCGGTGGGCCTGCAGGTCGAAGTGGGCCTTCTGGTGCCGCACACCGTAGTCGTCGGCCGTCGAGGCGTGGGCGGCCGGCGGCAGGACGAGTACGGGAGCGAGGGCCAGACTCAGTAGGGCATGACGAAGGTGCACGGGATGCTCCGCTTGTGGGGTCCAGATGACCTTCGCGAGGCTAGGGTCCCGTCAGGGCCCTCGTTGCGGCGACGGCGTGATGGGGTCGTGAACGTTCGAGAAACGCTTCCGGCGACGACCGGGCGCCCGGGAAGCCGGCGAGGAGGCAGGCCGCATCGGGCCGGGCAGAACAGCCGTCTGCCCGGCCCGGCATCGTGCGGTGCCGCCGCTGCTCCCCCCGATGCGGCGGCGGCCCCTGGCCGTTGCCTCGGGATCCCCGGATCCGAGGCCCTGGCCTGACTGTGTAGGTATCCGCAGGGAAGTAATGGGATTCCCTGCGGAAGGTTGATTGTGTGGATAGTCACATCACCCGGCCCAGACCCGAGCCGGGTGCAGGGGAAATCATGCCAATTGACCGGAGCGTCGGGAATGCGCCTTTTGATCGCTATGAGCGGTTCACCGGGCGGTGCCGCAACGCCTGAATACTCGGCACGTCCACAAGCTGTCGAGAGGATCGGACATGACGTTCCCCACCGCGCGCCGGGCCGTGCGGTCGCTGATCGCCGTCGCCACACTGACCGCCGGCCTGGCGGCCGGCACCATCGGTGCACATGCCGACGACGACCCCCGAGTCGATGAAATCCGGCAGATCCTGGCCCAGCTCAAGCCGCTGGCCAAGCCGCCGGTGTGCGATCAGGTGCCGGAGCCGGACCGCTGGGAGCACGTGGGAACCCCGGACGAGGGTTCCGACAACGTGATCATCTCAGCCCACCGGGGAGCGAACACCCTCGCCCCCGAGAACACCCTGAAGTCCTACGAGTACGCCTTCGCCTACGGTGTCGACCTGGTCGAGGTGGACGTCCAGCAGACCAAGGACGGCCAGTTCGTCGCGCTGCACGACTCCACCGTGGACCGCACCACCAACGGCACCGGCAACATCACGGACCTGACCTACGACGAGGTGCGCGCCCTCGACGCCGCCGACTACGAGCCCTGGAAGGGCGGCGAGTACGACCCTGCGCAGATCGCCTCGCTGGAGGAGATCCTCGCCCTCGCCAAGCGGGCCGGCCGGGGTGTCGAGCTCGACATCAAGGCCTCGGTGACCGAGGAAGGAAAGGTCGCGGACCTGGTCAAGAAGTACGGCCTGATCGAAGAGTCGATCTTCAACACGGGCGACCCGCGGGTCTTCGTCTCCGCGCCCGACGCCCGGGTCATCTACAACCGCAGCGACTGGGAGCCCGGCTTCCTGATCTACGAGATCGGGCAGATCGCCAAGGTCTTCGGCTCGACCCTGGCCGAGTACACCCCCGAGTCCGTCGCCGCCGCCCACGACGCGTGCGCGATCGTCCTGCCGCACGCCTACGACGCGGGACCTGACCAGGAAGTGGCCCAGTTCCAGCTCGCCCGTTCGATCGGCGCCGACGGCGTGCAGACCAACCAGCCCGCCCTCATCGTGGCCGCGGCCGGCGAGGCCGTCGACTCCAAGATCGTGAGGAAGCGCGGCAACGGTCACGGCGACGACCGCGAAAGCGGCCGGAAGGACGACCAGGTGTGCCTGGTCAACGCCGACAACGGCTTCGGCTTCCCGGGCAAGACGGTGCACCTCGCCAAGGGCGACGACGGGAAGGGCATCGACCTGGTCACCGGTGACGGCGGCTGCGCGGACGTACCCGCCGGGAACCTGCGCGGTGCGAAGGTGTCCTTCGCCGGCGACGGCGCCGTCCACGCCTCCACCGGACGCGCCTGAACCAGAGGGGCCGGTGAGCCCTTTCCGGATGAAACCGACGCCGCCGCGGGACTCCGTGGGCCAGGCCAGCGCCAGGTCGAGGGGCGGAAGGTCGCCGACCGGCAGGTAGGCGACGCCCGGCCGGGGGTGGCGCCGGCCTTCTGCTCGACGACACCTGGGGCGGCGTCGAGGAGGTCCCCGTACTCGGGGCGGAGGACCTGTCCTTCCAGGACATGGCGGGGATCATGTCCGAGGCCCTGGAACGCCCCGTCCGGTTCCAGCGGGTGTCGGGGCGCGGACTTCAAGGCCCGGATGATGCGGTCCGGCACGTCCGAGGCCATGGCACAGGGAGCGCTGGACATGATGCCGGCCAAGGACGCCGGGCTGGACAACGCGGTGGCTCAGGCCGGCCGTCCTCGCGTGAGGAGCACCCAATGCAATCAAACCTATGCGTAGTGTGCCAAACTATGGCACTCGCCTGATACGTACGAGAGAGATGCATGTCCGGTTACGCGCTCGTCTTCGTGGTCCTGTTCCCCCTGATCCTCCTGCCGTTCGCGATCAACCCACGGCTCGGCTGGACCCTTTCCCGATGGCAGTACGCCAACCCGGACGCCAACGAACCGAGCGAGGCGGCCTTCGCGTTCACCAGGTTCATGGCCATCCTCGCCATGATCATCTGCGTGGCGGTCGGCCTCTGGATGTACTTCTCCACCCGCAATCTGGAAGAGAAATTCGCGCAGGACAAGGCGGAGTGGGCCGCGATGGACAAGGAGTCGCGGCGGGAGACGGAGTTCCACGCTTCACACGCCCTGGGCCTGGTGCGGAACGCGGACGGCGGCCAGATCCTCGGCTACTGGGCGCTGCCGAAGGCGAAGAAGCTGACCGTCTTCTACCGGCCGTCCCCCTGCAACCACCTCCTTTACGGCGCGGCCGAGGAGGACAAGCTCTCGGTGACAATCGAGATGAGCGAGGAGACCACGCTGGAGCACCACGGCGATCCCTGCCCCGAATCGTCGTCCGGCGAGAAGGTCAAGACCAAGGCCATCGACCTGCGCGAACGACTCGGCACCCGGGTCCTGTACACCACCGAGAGCAGCCAGCCGATCGAACGGTGCGACGACTGGAAACCGCTGTCGGAGCTGTGTGAGAAGGCCAGTAAGCAGTACGTGCGCGAACGGCCGCGTGCCCACGCGGGCACGTGACGGCTCCCCGTGGCGACCGGTGGTGAGGCCCGCCAGGCCGCCCGCGCCGGGTCACCACCTGGTCCCAAGGGATGGCGTCGATGCCGGCCACGGCGACCACGGCTCAGCTCTCACCGAAGTGCTCAGAACGACGGCGCGACCCTCGTAGCGGACGGACAGGCGTTCGGCGTCGGCCATGGCCTCCCGCGCCGCTCGCCGGGCCGCCTGGTGCCTGCCCGCCGTGGCCAGCACCTCCCCGATCCGCTCGGCCCCGGCCCCGGCTCCGCCGGCGGCTCGGCGGTGATGCCCTTGGCCGCCAGATCGGTGATCGTGGCGTCGAGATCGTCCACCTGGATGACGAGGTGGTTGACGGCGCCGGTGTCCTTGACCGGTCGCGCGGGGTCGTGCACGAGCTCAAGGCTGACGAACGGGTCGTCGGGCAATTGGAGCATGGTCAGGCTGCCGAAGCCCGTCTCCGGCACGCTGCCGAGCTCGGCGTACCCGATCGAGGTGTAGAAGGCGAGCGAGCGTTCCAGGTCGGTCACCCGCAACCCGAGGTGCAGCATGCGCATGCCCGGCACCCTAACGCCACCCGGACGAGCGGACCACACCTCCGGCAGAAGCAAACGCCGCTAATGTGATCATGTGCCGGGAGCGTACTGGAACCACAACGTCCACTACCAGAAGCTCGTGCTGAAGCTCCTTCCCGAGGGGTGCGCGGAGGCGCTGGACGTGGGCTGCGGCGACGGGCTGCTGGCGAGCAGACTCGCGTCGTCGTGCCTGCCGTGACGGGCGTCGACCACTCCCCCGAGGCGATCAGGATGGCCGAGGAGCGGCACGGCGGCGTGCCGGGACTGGTCGGCCGCCGTGCGGGACGGCGCCTGACCTCGCACCCGCCGCGATCGATCACCCGGCCAGCCGGGACCGGGCCTGACCTCACTCCCGCCGCCGGTCAGCCGGCCGCCGTCGGTCGCAGGGCGTCCATGACGAGGCCGATCAGGCGTCCGGTCTGCTCGGAGGTGTCGCCGGCGAGGAAGATCCCGAGCAGCATCACGGTGATGTCCTGCGGCTCGACGTCGCCTCGGAGCGATCCGGTTTCGGCGCCCCGGGCGAGGATGGTGGCGACGGCGGCGGTGATGCGTTCCCGGGTGGCCGGGGTGGCGATCCGGCCGGAGGCCCAGCCGGCGCGGAGGGTGTCGGCCATGCCACGTTTCGTCGCGACGAACGCGGCGTAGCGCTCCATCCAGGCTCGCATGGCCGCGTCCGGCGCGAGCTCCTGGAGGAGGGTGGAGGCGCTGCCGGTGACGTCGTCGAGTTCGGCCGCGTACACGGCCTCGACCAGGGCCTCGCGGGTCGGGAAGTGACGATAGAGCGTGCCGATGCCGACCCCGGCCCCGCGGGCGATGCCTTCGAGCGGGACGGTGCCGTCGGCGGCCGCGAACGCGGCCCGGGCGACCTCGATGAGCTTGTCCCGGTTGCGTTGCGCGTCGGCGCGGGGGGTGCGCGGTTTCGCTGGGGGTGTCGGGCCGGCGGATTTCAAAGCGGAGGACCCTCCGGTATACGTGTTACAGTGCTTAAAGCGGAGGATCCTCCGCCTTTCTATCGTCTCATGAGGACGGAATCTTTCATGACCCCGAGCAGTTCCCCCTCCCCTCAGCTCACGGCCACCGGCGCCCCGCGCGCCGGAGGGGCCGGGACGATCGCCGGCCGCACGGTCTCCCGCATCGGATACGGCGCCATGCAGCTGGAGCGCCTGCGCACCGACCGCGACGCCGCGATCGCCCTCCTGCGCCGCGTGGTCGAGCTCGGCGTGGACCACGTCGACACCGCCCAGTTCTACGGCGACGGTTTCGTCAACGGGCTCATCCGCGACGCGTTCCGTCCCGAGGACGGTGTCGTGGTCGTCAGCAAGGTCGGCGCCGATCCCGATCCGGGCGGCGCCATTCCGCTGCGCCCCGCCCAGCGGCCCGAGGAGCTGCGGGCGAGCGTCGAGGACAACCTGCGGGCCCTCGGCCTCGGCCAGATCCCGGTGGTGAACCTGCGCCGCCTGGACACCGGGCCAGGCCTGCGGGCCGAGGGCGACCAGATGGTCGATCTCGACGACCAGCTCGCGGTGATGACCGCGTTGCGGGACGAGGGCAAGATCGGCGCGATCGGCCTGAGCAGCGTCACCCTCGACGGGCTGCGCCGGGCTCTGCCCGCCGGCATCGCCTGCGTCCAGAACCACTACAGCCTGGTCTCGCGTGACGACGAGGAGATGCTGCGGCTCTGCGTCGACGAGCGGATCGCCTGGATCCCGTTCTTCCCGCTCGGCGGCGCCTTCCCCGGTCTGCCGAAGGTGTCCGGCGATCCGGCCGCCTCCGCCGCGGCGGAGGCCCTCGGCTGCACCCCCTCGCAGGTCGGCCTGGCCTGGCTGCTCCACCACGCGCCGAACATGCTGCTCATCCCGGGCACCGCGGACGCCGGCCATCTGGAGGAGAACGTCGCGGCCGGCAGGATCGAACTCGACGAGGCCACACTGACCACGCTGAACGCCGTGACGACTCACTCCGCCAGCGGCCTCACCTTGGGTGAGCGGTCATGACGGGGCCGTCCCGCCCAGGGCGAGCAGCACGGTGGTGCGCAGCGCCCGCCTCGACTCCTCCCGCGACATGCGTCCGGAACCGGCCTCCTCGGCGGCGGCGTGGGCGAGCCTGATGGTGACCGTGGCCAGCCAGTCCGGCGGGAGCCGGTGGTCGAACTCGCCGGACTTCTGGCCGCGCCGGATCACCCGTGCCAGCAGCTCGCTGATCGGCTCGTGGCGCTCGCGGTCGGCGCGCGGGCCGGCGGGCAGCGATCCGGCCAGCCGCGCCACCGCGGGGTGCCGCCCCACCGTGCGCTCGCCGGCGTCGAGCACGCGTAGCAGGGCCTCGGCGGCCGGGCCCGCGTCGGGGTCCGCGGCGTTCATCGCGGCGGCGGTCTCCTCGGTGAGCCGGTCGACGACCGCCGCCAGCAGTTGGTCGCGTGAGCGGAAGTGGGAGTAGACGGTCTGGCGCGTCACCTCGGCGGCGGCGGCGATGGCGTCGAGACTGGCGTCGGGCCGGGCCTCGAGAACCTGGAGTGCCGCGTCCAAGATGGCATTCCTGCTGCGCACCGCGTCGGCGCGGAGGTTGCGGGCCGGAGGGGGAGTCATTTCTTACACCTTGCCAAAGTTAGCGGACACCTCATATCTTACGGCGTGTAAGAGATCTTATCCCCGACGCGCGATGGGACCACCATGAATCCCTTCTACGACGACGACCCGAAGCGGTTCATCGCCGACTTCTTCACCTCGTTCACGGCGGAACTGCTGCACAGCGACGACGATCCGGCCCTGATCGTCGATCGCTATCACACGCCGGACATCATCCAGGTGGCGGACGGCAACCGCATGGACCGCGACAAGCTCATCGCGCACACCCGCCCCGTGCGCAAGACCCGGCCGGAGGGACGCATGGACGTCCACGAGGCGGTCGCCGCCGGCGATCGGCTGGCCGCCCGCTACACCCTGCACGTGCGCACCCGCAAGCGGGATCTCGCCATGGAGGTGTGCTTCTTCGGCCGGTTCGCCCCTGACGGGCGGATGCGGGAGGCTCACCTGCTCACCCGTACCATCCCCGACGGCACGGAGGTGCCGGCATGACCGGGACCACCTACGGAGTGAGCGGCATGGCGTGCGGCCACTGCGCGGCCTTCGTCACCGAGGAGATCGAGCGCATCCCCGGCGTCGGCGCCGTGGCGGTGGACGTGGCGGGCGGCACGGTCACAGTCACCAGCGACCGGGATCTCGACGTCGCGGACGTGCGCGCCGCGGTCGAGGAGGCCGGCTACGAGCTCACCCGCTGACGCCGTCAGGCCGAAGCGGGGTCCGCCGCGGGCGCGGGGCTCCCGTCGGCCACGAGGCGGCGGACGGCCTCGACGACCGCGGCGCGGTGCCGTCGCGCGTCCTGGCCGGTGGCGGCCACCGGACTGGTCGGCATCCAGGCGTTGGTGAGCGCCAGGGTGAAGGCCAGCAGGTCCTCCGGCGTGAAGGCGGCCGCCACCTGCCCGCCCGCCTGCGCCGCCGCGATGGCGTCGGTCTTCTGGCGCATCGAGACACGCAGCCCGTCGGGCTCGTGACCGGTGCCCGAGCGTTCGAGGCGGTGCCAGCTCGCCAGGCGGAGCTGGTAGGGGTTGGCCAGCAGGAAGTCGAACAGGCGGCCCGCGTAGCCCGGCAGGTCCTCGGGCGTGAAGGGAACCTGGTCCAGGACGCGGGCGACGTGCGTGTCCATGACCGTGTCGAAGAGCCGCTCCTTGCTGCCGAAGTAGGTGTAGATGAGCGCCTTGTTGGCCTTGGCGGCGGCGCCGATGCGGTCCACGCGGGCGCCGGCGATGCCGTGGGCGGCGAACTCGTCCGTGGCAGCCTGGAGCAGCCGGGCCTTGGTCGCCTCGGCGTCGCGGGCGCGGGGTTCCTGGGGCATGATCCCAAGATAATCAACTAACTGGTTATTTGACAACGGGACGCGGAGGTCGCAGCATCTAAATGACTGTTTAGTTACAACTCGAAGCGGGGATGCATCATGTCCAAGACCTGGCTCATCACCGGAGGCTCGCGGGGTTTCGGCCTGGCGCTCGCCCACGCCGTGCTCGACGGCGGGCAGCGCGCCGTCGTCACCGCCCGCCGCCCCGAGCAGCTTGAGGACCTCGCGCGGCGCCATGGCGACCGCGTCCGGACCACGGCCCTCGACGTCACCGACGCCGGGGCCGCCCGCGCCGCCGTCGGGATGGCGCTCGACGCGTTCGGCCGCCTCGACGTCGTCGTCAACAACGCGGGCTACGCCACCAGCGCGGCCATCGAGGAGATGCCGGAGGAGGATTTCAGAGCCCAGATCGAGACGAACCTGTACGGGGTCGTCAACGTCACCAAGGCCGCCCTGCCGGTCCTGCGGCGGCAGCGCTCCGGTCACTTCATCCAGTTCTCCTCCATCGGCGGGCGCGTGGGCGGATCGCCGGGCCTCGGGGCGTACCAGACCGCGAAGTTCGCCGTCGAGGGCTTCTCCGAGGTGCTCAACGCGGAGGTGAAGCCACTGGGCGTCAAGGTCACCATCGTCGAGCCCGGCGGTTTCCGTACGGACTGGGGTGGCTCCTCGATGACCGCCCTGCCGGTGGGCGAGGACTACGAGCAGACCGTCGGCGAGATGAACCGCTACCGCGAATCCACCGTCGCCACCTGGCGCGGGGACCCGGAGCGCGCGGCGCGGATCATCACCGAGATCGCCGGCCTCGACGATCCGCCGCTGCGCCTGCTGCTCGGCGCCGGGGCGGTCGAGGCGGCGGAGACCTCCTCCAAGGCCCGCGCCGCGGAGGCCGGAAAGTGGGCGGAGGTGAGCCGCTCCGCCGACTTCCCGCCGGGCGAGTAGCCGCGTCCCCGGCAAGGGAAGACACTCCTGCTCACCCGCTGACCGTCGGGGAAGGGGCGGCTTTCCTGATCCTCGGATGGGTATGCGGGCGTGTCCCGTTTGGGAACCGGCGTCCCATGGTTACCGTGAAAGGGCGTTCCGGTCGGGTGCAACCGGGTCCTCTCCTCCTGCGAAGTGCGTTCCACAGCGACAGAAGGAGCTGCGTACATGGACACGGTAATCTCGCGGATCAGCCATGGGCGCGAGCCGGCCGGGCGGCGCCTGGCGCGATCGCTCGCCGGCGTGATGGGGGAGCTGGGAGGCCCGGGTTCCGAAGGTGAGCCCCGATGAGCCCCGTGGTGGTCGTCGGGGCCGGTCTGGGCGGCCTGGCGGCGGCCGTCCCCCTGGCCGCGGCGGGCCGCCGGGTCACCGTGGTCGAGGCGCTCGACGAGCCCGGCGGGTGTTGCGGCACCGCCCGCGTCGGGCCGTACCGGTTCGACATCGGCCCGTCCGTGCTCACCATGCCCGGCGTGCTCGCCGAGGTCTTCGGCGCGGCCGGGGAGGACCTGCGGCACTGGCTGCCGTTGCGCCGGCTGGACCCGTCGTACCGGATGGTGTTCGACGACGGGTCTCGGCTGGACGTGCTGCCGGAGCGCGAGGCGATGACCGAGCAGGTGCGGGCGGTATGCGGGCCGGTGGAGGCCGCGCGCTACGAGCGGTACCGGCGGCTGCTCGACGAGTTGTTCAGGGTGGAGTGGCCGGCGTTCATCGACGCGGACATGACGCGGCTGCGCGCCCTGGCCCGGCCGGCCGCGCTGCTGCGGCTGGCCGCGCTGGGCGGCTTCGGCCGGCTGGACCGCCTGGCGGCCCGCCACCTGAGGGACCCGCGGCTGATCAAGGCGCACACCTTCCAGTCCCTGTACGTGGGGCTGTCGCCGCGGCGCGCGCTGGGCATCTACGCCGTCATCGCGCACATGGACACCGTCGGCGGTGTGTACTTCCCCGAGCGCGGCGGCATGCACGCCATCCCGGCCGCCATGGCGGCGCTGCTGGAGAAGCTGGGCGCGGACATCCGGTACGGCGTGCGCGCCCGCAGGATCGACACCGACGGCGACGGCGTCACCGGAGTCCTGCTGGAGAACGGCGCCCGGCTGCCGGCCGGGAACGTGGTGGTGGCCTGCGACCGGCTGGCGGCCCGGCGGCTGCTCCCCGCCCTGGCGGACGACTGGCGGCTGTGCCGCCCCCGCCACTCCCCCTCCTGCCTGGTGATGCACGCCGGCCTGGACCGCCCGCTGACCGGCCAGGCCCATCACACGCTGCACTTCGGCCGGGCCTGGCGGGAGACGTTCACCGCGCTGGCGGCGGGCAGGCCGCAGCCGGACCCGAGCCTGCTGGTCACCTGCCCGGAGCCGGACGGCGAGGCGGCACCGGACGGGCACGCCACGCTCAGCGTCCTCGAACCGGCGCCGAACCTGCTCCGCGGCGGCTGGCACCGCCTGCGCCCGGAGCTGGAGGCTCGCCTGCTCGGCCGGATGACCGAACTCGGGTACGGCGATCTCGCGGGCGCGCCCCGGCTGGTCCTGGACCCGCCCGCCTGGGCGGCGCGCGGGCACAGCGCGGGCACCCCGTTCGCGCTGGACCACCGCTTCACCCAGACGGCGTGGCTGCGCCCGTCGGCCGTCGCCCGCCGGGTGCCCGGGCTGCACTTCGCCGGCATGTACACCGCGCCGGGCGTCGGGGTGCCCCCGGTGCTGATCTCCGGCCGGCTCGCCGCCGAACGCATCCTCAAGGAGGCCCGGTGACGCTCACCGCCAGCTACGAACGCTGCCGGCGGCTGCACGCCCGTTACGGCCGCTCCTACTACCTGGCCACCCGGCTGCTGCCCCGGTGGAAGCGGCGGCACGTGCACGCCCTGTACGGCTTCGCCCGCTACGCCGACGAGATCGTCGACTCCTTCACGATGACCGCCGACCGGTCCCGCGCGCTCGCCCGCCTGGCCGCCCGGGTGGAGGCCGGGCTGGCGAGAGCGAAGGCGGACGACCCGGTGCTGCCGGCGTTCCTGCACACCGTGCACTCGTTCGGCATCGACCACGGCGAGATCGGCGCCTTCCTGGCGTCCATGCGCGCCGACCTGTCGGTGACCCGGTACCCGACCTACGACGACCTGCTCGGCTACATGGCGGGCTCGGCCGCCGCCATCGGCACCATGATGCTGCCGGTGCTGGAGCCCGCGCCGGGCTGCGAGGAGGCGGCCCGCCTGCCCGCCCGCGAGCTCGGGCTGGCCTTCCAGCTCACCAACTTCCTGCGTGACGTTCGCGAGGACTTCGCCCGGGGGCGCGTCTACCTGCCGCTGGAGGATCTGGACAAGTTCGGGGTGCGGCCGGAGGAGCTGGGCGGCCACCGTACGGGGCCCGCTCTGCGGGAGTTGCTCGCTTTCGAGGCCGGGCGGGCCCGTGACCACTACCGGGTCGCGGCCGGCGGCATCGGCCTGCTCGCCGCCTCGTCGCGGCCGTGCGTGCGGGCCGCCTTCGAGCTGTACGGGGGCATCCTGGACGAGATCGAGCGCCGCGGGTTCGAGGTCCTGGCCGGCCGGGTACGGGTGCCGCGCCGCCGGAAGTCGGCTGTGTTCGCCCGCCAGCTGCTGGCCTCGGCCGCGGCGGGCAGGGCCGAGCTCCGCGTGGCGCGTCCGTGACCGGCTCAGCGCAGCGGGTCGGTCCCGTCCCAGGTGCCCTCGCCGGCATAGGGGGTGAAGCGGGCGAACAGCTCCTCGGCGTACCAGTCGTGCGCGCGCACCCGCTCGATGACCCGCTGGTGCGCCTCGCCCCGGTAGGCGAAGGCGCGCACCGCCGCGCGGTCGCGCCACAGGGAGAAGGTCGCCTGCCTGGCCAGCGGCCACTCCCCCATGCCGACCGAGGCCAGGCAGCCCTCCTGCCGCCGCAGCAGCTCGTCGACCGGCGGCACGGACCGGTAGAAGGCCACCAGGCGGCCGGGCCGGATCGACGCCCTGGTGAGCACCGCCACGGGCCCCTCCGCACCGCCACCCCGAGCCGCCGGGCCGTCGAGCGGGTCGCGTCCCGGCCGGACGTCGCGCGAAGGATCGCGTCCCGGCCGGACGTCGCGCGAAAGGGAGTGTCCCGGCCAGGCGCCGTGCACCGGGTCGTGTCCCGACCAGGTGCCGCGGGAGGTCACCGGGATCAGCCGTACCTGCCAGTGCTCGCGTGCCTCCGTCCGCCAGCGGGAGGCGATCGGCGAGGTGCGCAGGAACACCTCCAGGTCGGCCTCGCCGTGCCAGACCGCGAACAGCGCCCACCGGCGCAGGTCGGCGCCGAGCGACATCGAGCGACCCCGGCCGGTGCCGAGCAGCCGCCAGAACCGCAGGCCGCCCGTGCGCCGCAGCAGCGGCCGGTCGAAGGCCATGTGCCTCATCGCGCCGGCGCTGTCGTACCGGATGAGGTGGAACGACGCGATGGTTGAGGTGCCCGTGGCGGTCATCGCCGGTTACCTGCTCGGCTCGGTGCCGGTCGCGGTCCTGGTGGCGCGCGGGCACGGCGTCGATCCGCGTGACGTCGGAGACCGCAACCCGGGGTACTGGAACGTCAAGGAGCGGCTCGGGCGGCGGGCGGCCGTGCCGGTGTTCGCGGGCGACACGCTGAAGGGCACCCTGGCCGCCCTGGCGGGTCTGCTGGTCAGTGGCGCGCACACCACCGGGCTGGGTGTCGTGACGGGGGCGAGCGTGGTGCCGGTGTACGTGGCCGTGGCGGCGGCCATGGCCGGGCACGCCTGGCCGGTCTTCGCCGGCTTCCGGGGCGGCCGCTCCGTCCTGACCTTCGCCGGCGGCGTCGCGGTCATCTGCCCGCCGGCGTTCGTGCTGGCGGTGGGCGTGCTGGCGGTGGCGGCCCTGGCGCTGCGGTCGTTCGCGGTGGGGGCGCGCCTGGCGGTGTTCGGCGTGCCGGTGCTGCAACTGCTGTTCGCGCCCGTGGAGCTGGTGGCGGCCACCGGAGGGCTCATGTGCCTCATCGGGCTGCGTTTCGGCCAGGCCGCGCTGGCCGCGCGCCGCCGCTGACGGCGGGATACGTACGGACCGCCGGATACGTGCGGCCGCGCCACGTGCGGACCGGACGCAGCGTGGCCTGGGTCAGCCGCAGTGCGGAGGCCGGGTCGAGCAGCGGCGACAGCAGCAGGCCCGCGCCGGGCGTACGGTAGCTGCCGCGCAACGCGCCCGTCAGCAGCAGCCGCACCGCCAGCAGTGCCACGTCCAGGCCGGTGGGACGGCCGACGGCGAGCCGGAGCACGGGCAGCGCCCCGGTCAGCCAGATGACGGCGAGGTCGGCGGCCTGCCAGCCGGGCCCGGTCACGTCACGCAGCGGCAGCGAGCGCCCCCACTCCCGCCACAGCTCGCGGACCGAGTCGTGCATGTCGACCTCCAGCAGCCCGCCCGCGTCCAGGAAGCCCACCGACCAGCCCCGCCCGGCCAGGCACCGGGCCAGCGCCACGTCGTCGGCCATCCGGTCCCGCACCAGCGCGAACCCGTCCGCCTCGGTCATCCGCGCCCGGCGGAAGGCCATGCACTGGCCGTTGGCGACGACGCGGTGCGGCGGCGGCGGGCTCGCGGGGCCGACCGGTCCGAACCGATAGACCAGCGTGGCCAGCATGGAAGCGTGCAGGGCCTGCTCCAGCGCGCTGCCACAGGCGAACCGGGGGGCCGCGCTCACCAGGTCGTACCGCTCCAGGGCGCCCGCCAGCGCTCCGAACAGGCCGGGCGCGGGCCGGGCGTCGGCGTCCAGCGTGACCACGACGTCGCCGCCGGCGGTGGCCACCCCCTGGCGCAGCGCCCACTGCTTGCCCACCCACCCGCCGGGCAGCGGTCCCGCGGTGACGACCTTGGCCCCCAGCGAGGCCGCCACCTCGGCCGTACCGTCGCGGGAGCCGTCATCGACCACGATCACCTCGGTGACGGCGGCGGCCCCGAGCACGGCGCGCAGGCACGGCCCGATCCTGGCCGCCTCGTCGCGGGCGGGGATCACCACGGAGATCGTCCCGCGCGCGGCCGGGAGCGGCCGCAGCGGCGGCAACCGCCGCCGCCCCCGCGCGAGCCGCGCGACCACAACAGCACCCGCCACGACCTGCGCGGCGGTGAGAGGGCTCATTGGGGCCTGCTCGGGAAGTCCCGGGTGACCAGGTCGGCCACGATGTGGGCGCCCATGGTCACCATGGGCAGGCCGCCGCCCGGGTGGGCCGAGCCGCCCACCAGGTACAGGCCGCGGCGGGGTCCCCGGTTGCCGGGGCGCAGGAACGGGGCGAGCCTGCCCCGGTGGGCGGTGCCGTAGATGGCGCCGTCCCAGGCGCCGTAGCGGTCGCGCAGGTCCGCCGGGGTGAAGACGTCGGCGAAGCGCAGCCGGCCCGCCAGGTCGTGGCCGCGCTCGGCCAGCCGCTCCAGCACCAGGTCCCGGTACGCCTCCACCCGGATCGGCCACCGGCCCGGATCGCGGGCGGGCACGTTGACGAGCAGCGTCCAGTTCTCCGCGCCCGAGGGGGCCTGGGAGCCGTCGTCCACGGCCGAGCAGCCGACGTAGACGGTCGGGTCCCGGGGCGGGCTCCCGCGGTCGAAGATGTCGGCGAACTCCCGTTCGTAGTCGGCCGAGAAGAGCACCGAGTGGTGCGGCAGCCCGGGCGTGCGCCCCTCCACCCCGGCGAGCAGCAGCAGCGCCGAGGAGGAGGGTCCCAGCCGGGCGATCCGGCGCAGCCGCCGGCGATCGGGCAGCAGGCGCTCGTACAGGCTGGCGGCGTCGGTGTTGGCCACCACGACGTCGGCGCGGACGCGTTCCCCGCTCTCCAGCCGCACCCCCGTGACCCGGGAGCCGCGGGCCTCGACGGCGGCGACCGGCTCGGACAGGAACGCCCGCACGCCGGCGGCCTCCAGCAGCAGGGCCAGGTCGTCGGCCAGCCGCGCCATGCCGCCGGGCGCGTACCAGGCGCCCTGCCCGTGCTCCAGCGCCGGGACGCAGCCCAGCGCGGCGGGCGCTCGGTACGGGCTCGATCCGGCGTAGGTGGCGTAGCGGCCGACGTACTGCCGCAGGCGGGCGTCGCGGAAGTAGCGGCGGGCCAGCCCGTCCAGCGTGCGCGCGGGTGCCACCGCCAGCAGGTCGGACAGCCTGGCCTCGCCCGGCGGGCGGAGCAGCGGCCCGGTGAACGCGGTCCGGCCGGCCGCCCGCAGGCAGCCCAGCGCCCAGCCGTGGAAGGCACGCCAGGACCGCCCCTCCCCCGGAGCCAGCCGCTCCACCTCGGCGACCATCCGCTCCGGGTCGCGCCGGGCGTCCAGGACGGTGCCGTCGGCGAACCGGTAGCGGCACAGCAGCTCCGGCTCGACCAGCTCGCGCCGCACCCCCAGCGTGCGGAAGAGGTCCGGCATGGTGAGCAGCGTGGGCCCCAGGGAGAAGGTGAAACCGTCCCGGCGGTGCTCGGCCAGCTTGCCGCCCAGCCGCGGCAGCCGCTCGTACAGCCGGACCTCGTGCCCCTGCCTGGCCAGCAGCAACGCGCACACCATGCCGCCCACGCCGCCGCCGATCACCGTCACCTCCGCCATGACCGCCTCCAGGCCGGCGCGGCGAACGCGCCCATCGTGATTCCGCCGGCCACCGCCACCAGCGGGTCGGGCGGGTCGAACACCGCCGCGAAGGCGACCGTCTCCATCACCGCCATGACCGTGTACAGCGCGAGCAGCCCCCGGTCCGGCCCGGCCTCACCGGACACCCGCCCGACCGCCAGCATGACCAGCGCCGACACCAGCAGCCAGCCCGCGAAGTTGGTGAGCGGGATGCCGCGGTAGGAGCCGTCCTCCGCCCACGTCCACAACCCGAGGCGGACCATCTGCGGGTCCAGGAACAGGTCCCACGCCGTCAGCGCGCCCGCGCCCGCGCAGACGCGCGCCCACCCTCCGGCCGGCGCGACGGCGGCCGCGACCGCGTACGCCGCCAGGCCCATGCCGCCCCAGGCCAGCGCCACCACCACGGGTACGCCGCCCACCTGCGGCCACAGCACACCGCTGTAGCGGTAGCCGCCGAAGGGGAAGCCGGTCAGCACCCCGATCAGCTCGGCCGCGTACCCGGTCAGCACCGCCGCGCCGAACGCGGCCACCGCCCTGCGCGGCCCCCACGCGTACGCGGCGAAGGCCACGGCGCAGGCCGCCAGCAGCACCACGATGAGCCCGGTGAAGCGCTCGGGCCGCGAGCTCAGCCCGGACGCCACCTGGCAGCCCATCATGGCCAGCAGGGAGAGCGCGCCCAGCGCGCGTGCCGGCCCGAGGGCCGCACCCGCCGCCTGCTCGCCCCGCGTCTGTTTCACACCCTGTCTTTCGGAGGTGGCGCTTTCACAGGTGCACGTGCCCGGCGGCGTGCCAAGCCAGCGCCATGATCAGCCCAGCGTCAGGGCGAGGATCAGGGGGTGAAGGGGGCGAGCTCCGGTGGGGTGCGGCCGTCCAGGATCGATCGGGCCAGCGCGTCACCGGTGAAGGGGGCCATGGTCAGGCCCGCCGCGCCGAAACCGCTGATCACGTGGAGTCCCTTCACCGACGGCACGTGGCCGACCACGGGCAGGTTGCCGTCGGGCAGTGGCCGCAGGCCGACCCGGGTCTCGATGAGGGTCGCGCCGGCCAGCCCGGGCGCGATCCTGAGCGCGTCGCCGAGCACCTGCCACTGTCCCCCGGCCGTCACCCGCGGGTCGAACCCGCTGCCCGTCTCGCGTGTCGCCCCGACCACCACCCGCGCGTCGTCGAACGCGACCAGGTAGTGGTGGGACAGCGGGTGCACCGACGGCCACGCGGTGGTGTCGGCACCGGCGAGCCGGAGGTGGGTGATCTGCCCGCGCTGCGGCGCGACGGCGAGCCGCAGGCCGAGCGGCCCGAGCACCTCGTTCACCCAGGCACCGGCCGCCACCACCACCTCATCGGCCTCCAGGCTCTGTCCGCCCGCCTCGACCAGCGGCACACCGCCGGACCGCACCCGGAGCCGGGCGGGGCCGGACACGGTGAGCGCGCCGTGGTGCGCCGCGCCGGCCAGCAGCGCGGCGCACAGCGTGCGGCCGTCGACCCGGCCGCCGCCGGAGATGAAGACCCCTTCCAGGTCGGGTGCGAGCGCGGGGAACAGGGCGCGGACGTCGGCGTTGCCCACCCGCTGGATCTCGCCCACGACGCTCCCGGCGGTGCGGGCGCGCCTTTCGACCCGCTCCTGCGCCTCGCGCAGTTCCGCTTCGTCCGCGCTCACCAGGAGGGCGCCGTTGCGGCGGTAGTCGGTACGGGTCACGCCCGCCTCACCGAGCAGCTCGATCAGCGCCGGGTAGTAGGCGGCGCCGGCGGCGTACAGGTCGTAGAAGGGGCCTTCGACGGTGGTCGCCCAGGGCGAGATGATGCCCGCGCTGGCCGCCGTGGCCTGTCCCTCGCGTGCGGAGTCGACGAGCGTCACGGCCGAGCCGCGGCGGGCCAGGGCGAAGGCCGCGGCGGCTCCCGCGATGCCGCCGCCGATAACGATGACTCGGTGCTGGGGCACGGTGTCCTTTCTGCGCCGCGCCCCCCGGGGGGCACGCGGCAGGTTGTCCGAGCAGGGGGTGTGACGGGCGGGGACGACGTGCCGGTGCTGGAGCCGGTCCACGGTTTCACGGCCGCGGGCCGAGGTTCGGCCGGGCCTCCGCGATGACCCGCAAGGAACCGCATGAACCCTCCACTCGCCGGTGGCGTTCCCGACCCGTCGCCTCCTCCGTCTCGTGATCGTCCCTCTGATCATCTCCTTCCCGGTGTTCTCGATCACCTACCTGGCCCCGGGAACCTGATCGACTCGCGCCCTCACCGGGCGGTGGTCGTGAGTGCGTCTGGACCACGGATCCACCCCTGGCGGCCGGGCGTCCGATGTGACCTGCGCTGATGGCGATTCCGGCCGGGCCCCGGCCCACACAAGCCTGTTCCGTGGTCTGGCCCCGCCGCTCGCGCCGAGCGCTGTCGGCGAGGGTCACCGTGTCGACGCCCACCATGAGCGTCTCAGCGCCCGCTACGGCTCCAGGGGCCGTCTGAGCGAACCGTGACGCGTCAGCAGGCGCGTGCGCACCACGCGGCTCGAAGTCGTACTCCGGATAGGAGTCGCTGCTACGAAACCGCCCCGGCGAGGCTGTCGCCGAACCAGGTCCGCAACGCCTCGTCCAGGGTCTCGTCGGGGGTGCCCGCCCAGGCCACGTAGCCGTCGGGGCGCACCAGCACCGTCTCGGGTGCCTTCACCTGGACCACGTCCACGTGGGAATGCCTGACGCGGAGGCTGCCGGTGGGGTCGAGCAGCAGCGGCCGGGCGCCGTCGGAGGGCTCCTGGAGCGGGTCGGGCAGGTCGGCGAGGAAGCGGCCGACGAGCGGGTGCGGCGGGGCGGTCGTCGGGTAGGGCAGGTCGGCGCCGGCCAGGAGGGCGGCGAGGCGGCGGCGGTTGGCCTCCTCGGTCAGCAGCTCGCCGAACAGCTCGCGCAGCGCGGTGATCTCCGGTCCCGGTGCGGTCAGGGCGAGCTGGGCCTTGGAGTGCATCGCGACGCGCAGGGCGGCGGGGCGGCGCTCGGCCTCGTAGGTGTCGAGCAGCCCGGGCGGGGCCTGGCCGCGCACGGCCGCCGCCAGCTTCCAGGCGAGGTTCGCGGCGTCGTGCAGGCCCAGGTTGAGCCCGGGGGCTCCCATGGCCGAGTGGACGTGGGCGGCGTCCCCGGCCAGGAACACCCTGCCCGCCCGGTAGCGGTCGGCCACCCGGGTGTTGCGGCCGTTGAGGCGGCGCAGCAGGCGCGGGCCGTCGCCGGCGGGGGCGGCCAGGGGCAGGTCGGCGCCGGCCACGCGGGCCAGGCTGGCGCGCAGCTCGTCGATGGTCATCGGCACCTCGTCGCCGGGCGCTGTGTCGCCCCCGCCGGGAGCCGTGTCGCCCCACTCCATCGAGCTCACGGCCAGGACGCCCGGTCCGGTGGGCAGCATGGCGTACGCGCCGCGCTCGGTCCGATACCAGGCGTACAGCCCGAACGTGCCGATCCCCGGCACCTCCAGCTCGGCACGCTCGGGCCGCAGAGTCGCGCCTGGCACCGTGACCTCGGCGGCGCGGCTGACCACGTCGCTCTGGTTGACTCCGGGGAACTCGATGCCCGCGAGCTTCCTGACCGCGCTGTGCGCGCCGTCGCAGCCGACCAGGTAGCGGGTGCGCAGCTCGTAGGGGCCGTCGGGGCCGGTCAGGGAGAGCGTGACGCCCTCGGCGTCCTGGGTGAGGCCGGTCAGCTCGTGCCCGCGCCGGACCAGCGCGCCCGTCTCGATCGCCCGGCGCTCCAGTTGCTCTTCCAGCTCCGCCTGCTTGATCTGCATGCCGGTCAAGGGGTTGTCGCCGAGACCGGCCAGATCGAGCGGCAGCGCGCCGAACATGAAGGCGCGCGCCGGGTCGGGCCGGCCGGTGCCCAGCCCGCGGCGGTGCAGCAGGCGGACGACGTCGCCCACGATGGCGTTGGCCTTGGGCTGTCCGCTGCGGCGGGGCAGGCGTTCGATGACCAGCGGCCGGAGGCCGGCCAGGCCGAGCTCGCAGGCCAGCATCAGCCCGTTGGGGCCGCCGCCGACGATGACGATGTCCGCGCTCACGTGTCTCCTTGCGTTGAGGGGTCGGGCAGTCCCGCCGCCAGGCGACGCAACGCGTCGCGCAGCAGCGGTACGAGCGGGATGGGCGGGTCGGCGTAGAGCCAGTGCCCCACGGCCACCTGCACGGCGGTGGTCACGGTGCCGGCCACCAGGTGGGGGTAGAGGTCACGGCCGGCATCGGTGCCGGTGCGCTCGGCCACCGCGACCGCGAGCTCACGCTGGGAGGACTGGGCCAGCTTCAGCGCCTCGGCCTGCAGGCCGGGCTCGTCGACCAGCAGCCGGGTGGCGGCCAGCCGGTCCTGCTCGGGGGCGCGGGCCTCGGGCCCGGTGTGCAGCTCCCACGCCTGGACCGTCGCCTCGGTCAGCGCCTGCCACAGCGGCTCGCCCGGGGGCCGGGCGCGCAGGGCCGCCGCCTGGTGCGCGGCGCGGTCGGTGTGCCGTGCGGCGAGCGCTTCGTACTTGCTGGAGAAGTAGTTGCTGAACGTACGGGGTGACACCCCGGCCTCGGCCGCGATGTCCTCGTTGCGGACGTTCGCCAGCCCGCGCTCCAGCGTCAGCCGGAGCGCCGCACTCATCAGTGCCTCGCGCGTGGCCTGCTTCTTGCGTTCCCTCAGCCCGCTCACGGGGCCTTACCCTAGCCATATCTTGCCTAGTAAGCAAATTTGCCGACTAGGCAAGATCCGTGCCGACCTCGCCGAGCCCCTTCACGAGCCGGCCGGTGAATCGGTGCCGACGAGGCCGGCCTGCACGGCCCCTTCGGCACCTGGACCGGTCAAGCCGGCCAGGAAGACGAGCACCCTTCCATCCGTGTCGGCGCCGCTGTCGGGTCCGCCGGCATCCTTCAGACGGACGCGCTGTTCACGTGTTCAGTGGTGAGCAGCTCCAGGAAGACCGTGGCCGCCGGGGACGGGCGGTTGCCCCAGATCAGATACTCCATCCGCGTGGGTGCGTCGCGAATGCGGATGATGCGCAGGTCGGAGAAGCGCGGCACGTACGCGGCCGGGAGCATGCCCACACCGAGGCCCTGCCGTACCAGGTCGACCATGAAGTCCGCGGACGTCACCTCGAAGGGCACCTCACGCCGCACCCCCGCGGCCGCGAAGGCCTCGTCGGACTGTGCGCGCCCGGCCGCGCCGGAGCGGAAGTCGATGAACGGTTCGTCCGCCAGGCTGCGCAGGTCAACCTCGCGCTCCGTCCGGTGGTAGTCCGGCGCGACCACGGCGACCAGGTCGCCTCCGCCGAGCCGGCGGCTCTGCACGCCCTTCGGCTCCATGCGGGGCGGCAGGCCGAGGAACGCGACGTCGACACCGCCCTGCCGGACCCGCTCGATCAGGGCCTCGCTGCCCTCCGAGGTGAGCGTGATGTGCACCTGCGGATGGCGCCGCCGGTAGTCCCGCAGGGCGACCGGCAGGTTGACGGCCGCCACCGTGGGGATGGCGCCGACGGCGAGCCGCCCGCGGATCTCCCCGCCGGCGGCCGCGACCTCGGCCCGCGCCCGGTCCGCGGCCTCCAGGCACTGCCGGGCCGCGGGCAGGAACGCCTCCCCCGCCGGCGTCAGCCGCACGCGGCGGCTGGTGCGCTCGAACAACCGGGCGCCCAGCTCCCGCTCCAGACCGGCGATCTGGTGGCTCAGCGCCGACTGCACCACCCGGCAGCTCTCGGCCGCCCGGGTGAAGTTCATGGTCTCCGCGACCGCGATGACATACCTCAACTGCTGCAGCTCCATACAACCATCGTGCATCACGATTGATCGCTATGAAAAGTATGTGTTGGACTCATTGATGGGTGCTCGCGCACCCTTGAACCATGACAACGCAAACCCTGACCCGCGCGCCCATCGTCACCGCCGCCCAGCCGCGGCTGAACCGTGGGCTTCTGCTGCTCATGTCGGTTGCCACCGGACTCTCCGTCGCCGGCAACTACTTCGCTCAGCCCCTGCTCGACGTGATCGGGCGGGACCTGGGGCTGAGCACCACCATGGCCGCCACGATCGTCACCGCCGCCCAGGCCGGGTACGCCCTGGGGCTGATCCTCCTGGTTCCGCTGGGCGACCTGATCGAGCGCCGCCGCCTCGCGGCCCTGCTCTTCGCCGGAACCTCCGTGTTCCACCTCATCTCCGCCTTCGCGCCGAACGGTTCCGTGCTGCTGATCGGCACCGCGCTGACCGCGCTCACCTCGGTGGCCGCGCAGGTCGTGGTCCCGTACGCCGCCACACTCGCGGCCCCCGGCGAGCGCGGGCGCGTCGTGGGGATCGTCATGGCGGGCCTGCTGCTCGGCGGCTTGTTAGCCCGCACGGCCTCGGGAATGCTTTCCGCGCTCGGGGACTGGCGGACGATCTACTGGCTGAACGCGATCCTCGTGGCGGTCGTCGCCGTCCTGCTGTGGCGCTTCCTCCCCCGCCTGCACACCCCCGTCGGGCTGTCCTATCCGGGGCTGCTGCGGTCGACGCTCGGGATGTTCCGCCTCGAGCCGCTGCTGCGGTGGCGGGCCGCGATCGGCGGACTGTCCTTCGCCGCGTTCAGCGTGCTGTGGACGGCGATGACCTTCCTGCTGGCCGGGCCGTCGTACGGCTGGGGCGAGGCGGCCATCGGCATGTTCGGCCTGGTGGGGGTCGTCGGGGTGATCATCACACCGATGGCCGGCCGGCTGGCCGACCGCGGATGGGTGCAGAAGGTCAGCGGGGCCAGCGCCGCGGCCCTGGCGCTCGCCTGGCCCCTGATCGGTGCCGGCGCGAGCTCTCTGGGCTTCCTCTTCGCCGGGGTCCTGCTGTTCAACATGGCCCAGGTGGCGCTGATGAACGCCAACCAGAACGTGATTTACGCACTCCGCCCGGAAAGCCGCAACCGACTCAACTCCGCGCTCATGACCGCGTTCTTCCTCGGTGGCTCCGCCGGATCGCTGCTCACCTCCGTGGCCTGGACCGGCGCCGGTTGGACCGGGGTGAGCCTGCTCGGGGGCACGCTGTCCGCCGCCTCCTTCGTGCTGTGGGTGCTGGAGCGCGGCCGGGCGAAGAAGCGCCGGCCGTAGTCCATTCGTTCGCCCGCAAGCCTGCAAACCAGAACAATCAGAAAGAAGAAAATGGCCACCAACGACAAACACCCGCACTCGACCTTGAGATCATGGCTGGGTGTTTCAGCGATCACGGCCAGTCTGTTCGTCTTCCTCACCACCGAATTGATGCCGGTCGGCCTGCTCACCCCGGTGAGCACGAGCCTCGGTATATCGGTGGGCGTCGCCGGGCTGATGGTCACGCTCTACGGCGTGTCAGCCGGGCTCGGCGTACCGTTCATCGTGGCGTGGAGCAGGCGCGTCAACCGGCGCGTCCTGCTCTCCACGCTGCTCGCGATATTGACCCTGGGAAACGTCATCACCGCCGTCTCGCCGAACTACCCGCTGGTCCTGACGACGCGGCTCGTCATGGGATTCGCCAGCGGGGTGTTCTGGGGCATCGGCGTGGCCATGTCGATGCGCCTCGTCCCGCAGCGCCACGCGAGCAGGGCGGCCGCGGTCGTCATGTCCGGCATCTCGATCGCCGCGGTCGTGGGTATCCCGCTGGGAACAGTCGTCGAAAACCTCACCGACTGGCGAACCACGTTCCTCATCTGGGCCGGGCTCAGTGCGCTGGTGTTCCTCGCGGTCGTCACCATCATTCCCTCGCTGCCGTCGGCGAACGCGGTTTCGGTGCGGGAGGTCTTCGGGCTTCCGCTGAGGAACGTGCCGCTGCGGCTGGTGCTCATCACCGTCGTGCTCTTCGTGCTCGGCCATTTCGGCGCCTACACATTCGTACGCCCGTACCTGGAGGACAACGCGTCCGCCACGCCCGTGTTCATCACGGTGCTGCTGATGGTTTATGGCGTCGGCGGCGCGGCCGGTAACTTCATCGCCGGATTCACGGTGAACAAGAATCTGCGGGGCAGCTTCATCGCCGGCTGCGTGGGGCTCGTGGTGTCCCTGCTGTCGCTGCTCACGATCGGTCATGGGCAGGCCGGCTCGGTCGTCTCGCTGGTTCTCTGGGGAGTTTCCTTCGGCGTCGTCCAGTTGTGCCAGGTCAACATGACGCAGGCCGCCGCGCCCGACACCTTCGAGGCCGCGATGTCACTGAACACCATGGCCTACAACACCTCCATCGCGCTCGGGGCGCTGTTCGGCGGGCTGTTCGTCGACAATCTGGGGGTCACTAGTGTCGTCTGGTTCGGCGTGGCGCTGACGGCGGCTTCGCTGGTCCTCACCCTCGGCACCCGCCGGCGGACCTCGCCCGCCGTCCGCGAAGAGGCGTTGGCCGCCAGCGAATAATTCTGGACATGCGTATTCGCCCGTTCGTTCGGCATGACCTGGCCCGGCTCACCGACCTGACCTTCGAGACCTTAGGGCCGTACTGCGAGGACTACAGCGGCTTTTGCCAATGCCGGCCTCCCCACGTGCACGGCAACAACGACACGACCGGCGCGGTCCGCGCGGTGGAGTCGATCGCCACCGGGCTCGGCTGGGAGCGGGTCCAGCAGCCGGTGACGGTGATCGGCTCGCCGGGCAAGGACGATCTGGCGGCCTGCTGGGAGCTCGGCGCCACGGTCGCCGCGACGATCGGCTAGCTTCTCCTAACCGATTCCTTATCTGTGTATCCCTAAAGTGCTACCATGCTAGATAAATGGAGAAATCGGCGGATCAAGCGCGTGAAGTCCGGCCTGTCGCCGTCGGCTGACCAGGAGGTCACGGCGTGACCCCGGTCTTACGGGCCCAGGCCCTGGGCAAGAAATACGGCCGGCACTGGGCCCTGCGCGACTGCACCATCGACATCCCCACCGGCCACGTCGTCGGCCACGTCGTCGGCCACGTCGGGCCCAACGGCGCCGGCAAGTCCACCCTGCTGAAACTCGCCGGCGGCCACCTCCACCCCACCACGGGCACCATCACCGTCCTCGGCAACCCACCCGGCACCACCCCCGCCCAACTCGCCAGAGTCGGCTTCGTCGCCCAGAGCACCCCCATCTACACCCACCTCACCGTCGCCGAACACCTCCGGCTGGGCGCGCACCTCAACCCCCGCTGGGACCACGCCACAGCCCGCGACCGCATCACCCGGCTCGGCCTGTCCCCCACCCACCGCGCCGGCAAGCTGTCCGGCGGCCAGCGCGCCCAACTCGCCCTCACCCTCGGCCTCGCCAAACGTCCCGAGCTCCTCATCCTGGACGAACCAGTCGCCTCCCTCGACCCCCTCGCCCGCCGCGAATTCCTCCAAGCACTCATGGAGGCCACCGCCGAACACCAGCTCAGCGTGCTGCTCTCCTCCCACCTCGTCTCCGACCTGGAACGCGTCTGCGACTACCTGATCGTGCTCGCCGGCTCCCAGATCCAGCTCGCCGGGGAGACCGAGGACCTGCTGGCCACCCCACCACCGGCTCACCGGCCCCCACCGCGACCCCGACCGGCTCCCCGCCGACCAGCACGTCGTCTCCGCCCGGCACACCGAACGGCAGAGCATCCTGGTGGTCCGCACCGACGGTCCCATCCTCGACCCCGCCTGGACGGTCACCCGGCTCAGCCTGGAGGACCTCGTCCTGGCCTACATGGACCGGCGCCCCGCCGGCCTCCTGAGCGCCACGCTGGAGGTGCCACGATGACCTGGCTGGCCTGGCGCCAGTTCCGTGGCTCGGCCTCGATGACGGCCGCCGTGCTCGTCGTCCTCACCGCCGCCCTGGCTCTGACCGGCCCGGGGCTCGCCTCCGACTACGCCGCCGGGGCCGCCGGCTGCGCCCAGGACCGCACCTGCGACGACTTCTTCGACCGGTTCTTCGGCGCGTACGAGATCCCCTTCGCGGCCGTCACCCTGGTCGTGCTGCTCCTGCCGGCGCTGGTCGGGCTCTTCTGGGGAGCGCCGCTGATCACCCGCGAACTGGAGGCGGACACGCACCTGCTGGTGTGGAACCAGAGCATCACCAGGACGCGGTGGCTGGCGGTCAAGCTCGGGCTCACCGGCCTGGCGGCCATGGCCGCCACCGGCGTCTGCGGCCTCGTGGTGACGTGGTGGTCCGGCCCCCTGGACAAGTCCGCCGTTCCGGAGATGGCCCAGATGTCCCCCTTGGTGTTCGGCGCACGCGGCATCGCCCCGATCGGGTACGCGGCCTTCGCCTTCGTCCTCGGCGTGACCGTGGGCATGCTCGTACGCCGTACCCTGCCCGCCATGGCCCTCACCCTGACCGCCTTCGTCGCGATCCAGATCGCCATGCCCCTGCTGGTCCGGCCCCACCTGATGCCCCCGGTCACCGCGACCTTCGAGCTCGGCCAGGCGAACGTGGACGGCCTCCACCGGGGAGGGCACGGTGGCGGATCCATCCAGATCCTCCTGAGGACGTCGGCCGTTCCCGGCCACCCGGGCGCCTGGGTGCTGTCCAGCGGCCTCCTCGATCCCTCCGGACGTACGACCGACGGCGACGAGGAAGGCTCGGCGCCCTCGTCGACGATCGCGCGGTCCGTCCCGGTCTCCACGACGTCGGGACCCTGCGCACCGGCGGTGGGGCCACCGAGCGCGGACGGGTGCGTGGCCGAGGTCAACCGGCTCGGCTACCGGCAGCAGGCGACCTTCCAGCCCCTCGACCGGTTCTGGCCGTTCCAGTGGATCGAGACGGGGATCTACGCCTTGCTCGCCCTCGCCCTCACCTGGTTCTCCTTCTGGTGGATCCGGAGGCGCCTGTCATGACCATCGCCAGGATCGCCGCCGCCGGGCTCGCCCTCCTGCTGACGGCGGCCTGCAGTGCGCCGACGCCGCCGCGTGGCCAGACGGGCACCACGGCCGGTACGGTCTGCGCCCCGCTCCGGGGCGCCCCCGGCGCCGAGACGGCCACCACGATCGACGTCATCGAGCAGGCGTACTTCTGCATTTTCGGCAACTACTACGGCGGCGCCACGCTGGACGCCCGCGCGTTGCTGGCCGCCGGATTCGCCGCCCTGACGCAGGAGCTCAACCGCGACGGCCGCGACGTGCCCACGGCGACCATGCCGGCGCTGGCCGGTGACCGGAAGGCCGACTGGGCCGCGTTCGAGGCCGCCTACCGGAAGACGACCGATCAGGTCCCCGAGCTGCGCGACAGGCTGGCCGTCGTCACCCTGGAGGCGATCGTGGCCGCCCTCGGCGACAACCACGCCCGCTGGACGCATGACGTCGAACGTCCGCCCGGCTACCACGACGGCGACGAGTACGGCCTCGGTCTCGAAACGAACGTCGGCGGCCGGCAAGCGGACGACAGCCCCGGCACCGCCCTGCCCCCGCTGTTCGTCACCACCGTGGAGGGCGGCGCGGCGCGGGCCGCCGGGCTGCGTCCCGGCGACCTCATCGAATCGATCAACGAATCGGCGCCCTTCATCGACGGGCGGCCCACCCCCGCGATCGCCGCCCTCCGCCCGCGATACCCGGACGCGCGTCCCGTCCGGCTGCGGCTCCTGCGGGAGAGCACCGGCCGCCGCTGGAGCGTGACCCTCGAACCCGGCCTCTACCAGCGGGATCTGGCCGCCCTTCAGGTGGTGCGGTCCAAGCTGCTGGGGGACGACGTCGCCTACGTACGGATGACCGGATTCACTTCCGACTCCGCGGCCAGGGTGCTCAGGGCGGTCTCCAGGCTGCGTACCGGCCGGACGCTCAACGGTGTGGTGCTGGACCTGCGCGGCAACGGCGGCGGCAGCCCGGTGGAGGTGATCCGGCTGGTGAGCGCGTTCGTCCACGGCAAGGTCACCGGGCAGCTGTGCGCCGTGGACGGCACGTGCGAGACCCTGCGCACCGACGACACCGTCGAGCTGCTCGGCCTGCCGCTAGTGGTGCTCACCGACCGCGGCTGCGCCTCGGTCTGCGAGCACTTCAGCTCCGCGGTCAAGGACCTGCGGATCGGCCGGCTGGCCCGAGGTCAGGTTCTGCCCCGCGGCATGCGGCCGGTCCTGATCCCTACGGGCCGTGGACATCGACTCGTCCCGCGACACAGGTGATCAGGGCTTGCGGGCGACCACGCCGTACTGTGCCACGGGCTCGGGCAGGCCGAACGGCGTCTCCTCGGCCCGCCACAGCGAGCACGAGGTGAGGCCGGGTTCGAGCAGTTCCAGCCCTTCGAGGAAGCCGGACAACTCCTCCTCGCCGCGCGCGGTGATCTGCGGTGTGGCGTGGGCGTTGTAGAAGTCCAGCGCCTCGGCGTTGGACCCGTCGCCGATGTCCATCGTGGGGTGGGTGAGCGCCAGGTAACTGCCCGACGGCACCGCGTCCAGCAGGCGCCTGACGACCCCCAGCGCCTCCTCGGTGTCGTCGATGAAGTTGACGACGCCCAGCAGCATGATCACCACCGGCTGGGTGAAGTCGAGCGTCCGCCCGGCCTCCCGCAGGATGGTGTCCGGGTCGCGCAGGTCGGCGTCGATGTAGGCGGTCACACCCTCCTCGGTGCCGGTGAGCAGGGCTCGCGCGTGTACGAGCACCAGGGGGTCGTTGTCCACGTAGACGATCCGCGCCCGGGGGTTGACCCGCTGGGCGACCTCGTGGGTGTTGTTCGCGGTGGGCAGGCCCGTCCCGATGTCGAGGAACTGCCACATGCCGGCCTCGCCGGCCAGGTGGTGCACGGCTCGCCCGAGGAACTCCCGGTCGGCCCGGGCCACGTCCACGATGGCCGGGAACATGTCGCGGACCCGGTCACCCACCACCCGGTCGGCCGCGAAATTGTCCTTCCCGCCCAGCCAGTAGTTCCACACCCGCGCGTTGTGCGCGACTTCCGGCTTGAACTCCCGCTGCGATGTCTCTGCCACAACTGACCCCGTGCCCGCCGGTTCCTCGTACGTCATCTGTCCCGCCGACCGTCAGCGTAGCGACATTTGATGATCTATGTCGATCCGAGATGATCTCGTACGGCCTGCGCCGGACGGGGGACGACCACGCCCGGGGCCGGCACGAAGGCAGGCGGAGCCAGCGGGAAAACCTGTGACACGGTTCGCCCAAGCGGGTGTTCGCGCTGGTGGGGCGGCAATGGATAGCGGGAGCGCGGTCCACGCCCGCCTCAGCGGAGGTCGCCCGGCCGCCGGCTCGCCACGCAGGTCACCTACCTCGGGGCTCCCGGTCACCGACGCACTGACCACCCGCACCTGACCCGGCGTCGCCCGCCGGCGTCCGGCAGTGCGCGGCCGGGGTTCCACACAGCCGAGCCGTTGGTCGCCGGCGGGGTGGGGGCCGGATCGTTGTGGTGCCGGTTCGATTCGGGGTTGTCGGGCTCCTGAGACTGGGTTACCGTTGATTTCATCAAGCGATGAATTTTCAGGAGACGTCCATGCTCGACATCGACACCCCGGTGCTCGTGGTAGGCGCCGGGCCGAGCGGATTGACCATGGCCGGCGAGCTGGCCCGCCATGGCGTCACGGTGCGGATCATCGATCGCGCGCCGGCTCCGGCGACGACCTCCCGCGCGCTGGTCGTCCAGCCGCGTTCCCTGGAGGTCTTCGAGGACATGGGCGTCATCGACGACGCCCTCGCGATCGGCAACGAGGCGGCCGGCCTCAACATCATGTTCGGCGGCGGCAAGAGCGTCCGGATGCAGCTCCACGACCTGCTCAACGACCCGGTGACCTACACCAGATACCAGACCCTCTACACGCTCTCCCAGGACGACACCGAGCGGATCCTCACCAAGAAGCTCGCCGAGCGCGGCGTGCACGTCGAACGAGGGCTGGCGGTGACGGATCTCAGCGCGGACGAGGAGCACGTCACCGTGTCCGTACGCGGCCCCGACGGCGCGACGGACAAGATCCGGTGCCGCTGGCTCATCGGCTGCGACGGCGCGCACAGCACGGTCCGCCAGGCGGCCGGGATCCCGTTCGAGGGAGCCACCTATCCCGACGAGTTCATCATGGCCGACGCCGAGCTCGACTGGGAGTTTCCGGACGGCGACATCTACGCCTTTCCCGCCCGCAGCGGGTTCGTCGGGGCGTTCGCGATGCCGGGCGAACACCGCTTCCGGATCTTCGGCAACGTGTCCGGCGGCTCCGGCGCGGAGTACAGCGAGCCGACCCACGAGGAGTTCCAGGCGATGCTGGACGAGCGGCTCCCGGTGCCCGCCACCGTCGTCAAGGAGCACTGGGTGAGCCGCTACCGGCTGCACCGGCGGGTCGCGCCGCGATACCGCGACGGCCGGGTCTTCCTGGCCGGCGACGCCGCCCACGTGCACAGCCCGGCCGGGGCCCAGGGCATGAACACCGGCATCCAGGACGCCTACAACCTCGCCTGGAAGCTCGCCCTGGTGGTGCGCGGCCTCGCCGAGGAGCGTCTGCTGGACAGCTATCACGCCGAGCGCCATCCGATCGGCAAGCGGCTGATGACCACCACCGACCGCATGTTCTCGGTGATCTCCGGGCAGGCTTCCGCGGCCAGGTTCCTGCGCGCGCATCTCGCCCCGCAGATCGCCTCGCGGGTGCTCACCCGCGACTCGTTCCGCACCTGGTTCGTCGGCTGGCTGGCGCAGTTGCGCACCGCGTACCCGGCGAGCCCGCTCAACCGGGCGGACGGTTCGGGGTGGAAGGACGCGCCGGCCCCCGGCGACCGGGCCCGGCAGGCCGAGGTGGTCATCGGCGGCGAGCCCGGGCACCTGCACGACCTCCTCCACGGGACTCACCACACGGTGCTGCTGTTCGCCGGGCCGGGCGGGCCGGCCGCGGAGCTGTGCCGAGTCGCCGAGCGGGTCACGCGGGCATACCCTGGCCTGGTGAGCGCGTACGTGATCGGCACCGAGCGCGCCGCCGGCCACCCGGCGCTCGTCGAGGACCCGGACCGCTCCGCGCACACCCGCTACGGCCTCGACCGTGCCGCCGCGTTCGTGATCCGGCCGGACCTGCAGATCGGCTATCGCGGCACCCCGGTCGACGCCGACGCGCTCCTCGCGGATCTCGCCTTCCGGCTGCCGGGTGCGCCCGTGGCCGTTTGACTCCCCCGATCACGCCGGCGGGGAAAGTACCCTTGGCGGATGTTCTCCCCCAAAGGCCCGTCGATGCGCGAGCTGGTGGTCCAGGCGCTGTCCTCGGTCGAGCGCGGCTACGACCTGCTCGCGCCGAAGTTCGACCACACGCCTTTCCGCACCCCGGATCTCGTTCTCGACGCGACCGCCGACGCTCTGCGCCCGCTCGGGCCGTTCGGGCGGGGGCTGGACGTGTGCTGCGGCACCGGCGCGGGCGCGCGGATCCTCCAGCCCCTGTGCCGAGGACGGGTCACGGGCGTCGACTTCAGCGCCGGCATGCTGGCGCGGGCGCGTCGAGCGCACCCGGACGCCGGGTGGGTGCGGGCCGACGTCCGGGACCTGCCCTTCGACGGGTCCTTCGACCTCGCGGTCACCTTCGGAGCGCTCGGGCACTTCCTGCCCGCCGAACGGCCCGCGCTCTTCGCCGGGGTGCACCGCGCGTTACGGCCTGACGGGCTCTTCGCCTTCCCGATCGGCGCGCCCGCGCCGGTCACGTCGGGCCGTTACTGGGCGATGCTCGGATTCGACCTGGCCATGCGGGTGCGGAACGCCGTGTGGCGCCCGCCGTTCGTCATGTACTACGGCACCTGCCCGCTGCACGCGGTCCGCGCGGACCTGTCAGCCGCCGGATTCACCGTGACGACGGTCCCCTTGACGGCCCTGGGCCGGCGCGAGGACGGCAGCCCGCGCTGCCGACTCGTCCTCGCCCGCAAATCCTGACCGGCGACCGAGCCGGCTGAGCACCGGCGCCGACGGCCGCCGCGGCTCGGGCCGGGCACGCGGCTCCGTGCCGGTGACCGCCTCGTCCTGGCGGACCGGCCGCCCCTCGCTCGGGCGGCGTCGCACGCGTACGACCGCCGCGACCGCGGCCGCGGCGACGACAGCCGAAACGGCGAGCCATGACCCTCGGGACGTGTTCGGCCAGCGCACGACCGGCAGAGTATCGGGAACCAACCGGTACGCAGATCAAAACCCACCGCCTGGCGATCGGGAAACCGGTTCAGGACCGGTCCTGGCGACCACTACGCTGCCGCGCATGAATCAAACGTCCATGATCGAGACCTGGCGTCGCCTGCTGGACCCCGCCAAGTCCTGGGTGCTGTTCGAGCAGGGAACCTGCGTGATCCTCATGGAGCCGGCCGGCGAGCTCGCCCAGCAGGCGACCACGCTCCTGCGGGAGTACGGTCCCGTTGTCGGAGGCACGCCGGCGGGGGACTTCGACATCATCGACCTGGACGACGCACCCGGCTGGGCGGTGACCGGGCATCACCCCGACATTCTCACCTACGTCGATCCCAGCGAGGTGGACAACGAGGAGGACTTCGTGGTCGGCCTCTACGGCCGCGGCAAGCGCGATCAGGACGGGCATGATCTGACCGTCATCCACGTTGAGGACAAGCGCGCCGTCTGAAGCGCAAGCGCGGTCCGAGGCGCACCGTATGAGGCGTGGCAACGTTCCGGAGAGGGAGGACACGTGACGAAGGCACGAGTGCTGGTGGTCGGTCTCGATCCCGGCAAGATCCAGGGCTGGGACCCGGAGCCGGTCCAGGCGGCGATAGCACGCGGTCAGGCCCGTTTCGACGATCACGGTATCGAGGCCCACTGGTGTCAGGTGGCGCTCGACGAGAACCCCGAAGGGGCGATCGTCGAGGCGCTGACCCGCGAGGACTACGCCTGCGTGGTGATCGGGGGCGGCATCCGCAAGCACGAGCCGTTGCTGGAGTTGTTCGAGAGGGTGGTCAACCTGGTGCGGCAGCACGCGCCGGACGCGGCCATCGCCTTCAACAGCAGCCCCGAGGACTGCGCCGACGCGGCTCTGCGGTGGCTGCGCTAGCGACCTCGGGCCCCGACCGGCCCGAACCAGGCCCCGGCCTGGTTCGGGCGTGAAGGCTGCCCGTCAGAGGTCCGCTCCCCAGGCTCCCGACCCGACCACCGTCAAAGGTTTGCCCGCAGCGGGCGCTTTCTTCGAAGCATCCCCCGGCGGCGGCGTGGCCCTGGGGAGGCCTCAGAGCTTCGGTGACGCGGTGACCGCCATCGTCGTGTAGGACATGGTGAAGCCTTCGGTCGTGTCGATGGCGGCACCGACGGCCTCCAGGATCTCGGCCAGCCCGTCCGGCGGGAGGCGGGTGAGCCCGCCGGTGGTGGGCAGCAGGTCGAGCCATTCCTCGCGGGTGTAGTGGCGCTCCCAGCCGAATCGCCACTGCTCCGGCTCGCCGAACAGGGCGGCCTGCCGGATGCCGTCCGCGAACTTGGCGAACATCTGCTGGTAGATCTCCTGGGCCGGTCTCGGCGGGCCGTCGGGGAACGGCGAGTCGGGCACCGCCCGGCGCATCGCGGCGGCGAACGCCTCCGCGATCGGCGGCGGCGGATCGTACGCGTGGGCGAACGCCGCGAACAGGCCGCCGGGACGCAGCACCCGCGCGGCCTTGGCCGCGCCCGCGACCGGGTCCACCCAGTGCCAGGACTGCCCGGCGACGACCGCGTCGAACCTGCGCCCGGCGTCGTCCCAGTCCTCGAACGTCGCCACCTCGACCTCGACCCCGGTACGGCGGGCGAACTCGGCCATCCGCGCGTCCGGCTCCACCCCCAGCACCCTGCAGCCGGCCGCGAGGAACTGCCGGGCTTCGATCCCCGTGCCGCAACCGACGTCGACCAGGTCGGGGCCCGGGCTGGCGGCGATGATCCGCCGGACCAGGGCATCGGGATAGCCGGGCCGGGCCCGGTCGTAGCGTTCGGCGTCGACTCCGAACGATTCGGCCATCTGCCTGGCCTTATGAGGCTCGTTCGGTTGCTCCTGCGATATGGTGGGCATGCGCCCACCATAGTGGGCACGCGCCCACTCGACAACCGTCCCAGCGTTTCGCGCTGGATCTACGAAGGGGAGAACGGGCGATGCCGACGGGAGTGGCCCTCCGGGACGTGCGGCAGCAGTTGTTCGACGCCGCCGAGCGCGTCCTGTTCCGGGGCGGGGCGAACGGCCTGACCAGCCGGGCCGTCACCGAGGAGGCGGGCGTCGCCAAGGGAGTGCTGCACCGGCACTTCGAGGACTTCGACGCCTTCCTCGTCGAGCTGGTGCGGGAGCGCATCACCCGGCTCGACGGCGCCGCCGCCGACCTGCGCGTCTCCGCCGGGACCGGCACCGTGGCCGGCAACCTCACCACGGCGCTGATCCACCTGTTCGACCCGGTCGCCGTGTCGATCGTCAGCCTCATCATCTTCCGCGACGAGTTGCGCGCCCGGCTGCGCCGGGCGCGCCCCGGGCCCGGCATCCCCGTCCTGACGCAGGCCGCGGGCGTGATCACCGATTACCTGAGGGATGAGTGCGAGATGGGGCGCATCGCGGCGGACGCCGACGTGGACGCGCTCGCGCTCTCCCTGATCGGGGGCGCGCACATGCTGTTCGCCGACCGGGAGGCGGGCCCGCCATCGCCCGAGGCGGTGGACAAGCTGGTGAACGCGGTCATCGCCGACGTCGTGCAACGACGCCTGCTGTGAGCGACCTCCCCGCGGCCCGCGTGCTGGGCGATGTAGCCAGGCAAGTGGTACAGCCGAGGAGCCGGGAAGTGGACTACTTCACTGAACCGCCTGCCTAATAGCGTCGAGGGCATGAATCTGACAGGCAACACCGTACTGACCCTGCTCTTCGACGGGGAGCTGCCCCAGCCGCCCGATCCCGCCCACGTGATGACGGCGCTCATCGAACTGCCGCCCGGCGAGCCGATGCTCACCTACGTGGACGACGAGGAGCTCGCGGCCCGCCGTGACCGTCGTGCTCCGAGGCCGAACTGATGGCGCGGATCTTCCTCGCGGGCGCGACCGGGGTGGTCGGCCGGCGGCTGGTGCCGCTGCTGGTCGCCGGGGGGCACCAGGTCACCGCTCTCACCCGGAGGCCCGGCCGGACCGACACGCTGCGCTCGCTGGGCGCGGAGCCGGTCGTGGCCGACGCCCACGACCGCGCCGGGCTCGCCGCCGCCGTCAGGGAAGCCGCGCCCGACGTCGTGCTTCACCAGCTCACCGACCTGGCCGCGGGTGACATGGCGGCGAACGCGGCACTGCGCAGGGCGGGCACCCGCAACCTGGTCGACGCGGCACTCGCCGCCGGCGTGCGCCGGATGGTGGCGCAGAGCATCGCGTGGCTGTACGAGGCCGGGGAGGAGCCCGCCGACGAGACGACGCCGCTCGATCTCGCCGCACCGGGGGCGCGGGGCACGACGGTGGGGGGCCTGGCGACGCTGGAGGCGGCCGTCCGGGAGATGCCCGAGTGGATCGTGCTCCGCTACGGGCGGTTCTACGGCCCCGGGACGTGGTACGCGCCCGACGGCCTCGCCGCGGACCTGGCGCGGGCGGGGAAACTGGCCGCCGACGGCGAGGTGATGTCCTTCGTGCACGCCGACGACGCCGCCACCGCGGCCGTCCAGGCTCTCACCTGGCCCGCCGGCCGCGCGGTCAACGTCTGCGACGACGAGCCGGCGCCGGGCCGGGAATGGGTGCCCGCCTTCTGCGCGGCCGTGGGCGCGCCACCTCCGCCTCCCGCGGACCCCGGCCGGCCGGGGTGGGCGCGCGGCGCGGACAACCGCTACGCGCGCAAGCACCTCGGCTGGGTGCCGAGGTACCCGTCGTGGCGGGACGGCTTCGCGACGCCGACCGGCGGCACTTCTGCCCCGTAGTGCCAGGAGGGCCGGGATCAGCAGGCCGAACGCCACCACGACCCCGTGACGCCGGACGGCCAGGAGCAGCGCTCCTGGCCCGTGGCGCCGGACGGCCGGGGTCAGCGGGTCGAGCGCCTCCGCATCGTGGCACCGACCAGTGAGACCAGGAGGTCGAGTGCCCGGCGCCAGGCGTGCTGTGGCGGTGTGGCGTAGCCGAGGACCAGGGCGGCGGGGCGTTCCTGGCCTGCGGGGTGCCAGTAGCCGGCGGTGTGCAGGCCGTGCAGGAGCAGTCCCGCGCGTTGGGCGGTGTCGACCAGGTCGCGTTCGGCGGCGGCCGAGGGGACCGGCAGCAGCGTGTGCAAGCCGGCGGCGACGCCCGCGAGGCGCGTGTCGGTGACCGACGCCAGCCGTTCGGCCAGCTCGTGGCGGCGCCGCCGGTAACCCAGCCGGACCCGCCGTACGTGCCGGTCGTAGCCGCCGTGGGAGAGCAGGTCGGCGAGCACGAGCTGGTCGATCACGGCGGGCGCCGAGCCGGCCTCCCGCACGGTCCGCAGCAGCGGATCGCGCAGCGCCGCGGGCACCACCAGCCAGCCGAGCCGCACCCCCGGTGCCAGGGTCTTGCTGGTGCTGCCCGCGTAGATCACCCGGTCGGGCGCCAGCGCCTGCATCGCGCCGACCGGTTGCTGGTCGTAGCGGAACTCGCCATCGTAGTCGTCCTCGATCACGTAGGAGTCGTTCCGCCGGGCCCAGTCGATGAACACCGAGCGCCTCCCGGGCGCCAGTACGACACCCCACGGGTGCTGGTGGGCCGGCGTGAGCAGCGCGAGCCCCGCACCCTCCGGCAGGCCCGACGGGTCGGCGCCGTCCGCGTCCACCGGCAGCGGCACCGGGTGGAGCCCCGCCGCGGCCAGCAGCTCGCGGTGCAGCACGAACCCGGGGTCCTCGGTCGCCGCGCACCGGGCGCCGAGCCGGCGCAAGGTACACGCGAGCAGCGCGAACGCCTGGGTGGCCCCCGCGGTGATCACCGTCGATCCCGGGCTCGCCCACACCCCGCGGGTCCGGGAGACGTAGTCGGCGACCGCCACGCGCAGCGCGGGCATGCCCGCCGGGTCGGGGTAGCCCATCTGCTCGGACTCCATCGCCGACATCACCCGGCGAACGCTCGACATCCAGTCCGCGCGCGGGAACGCGCTGACGTCGGGCCGCCCGGGACGCAGGTCCCCCAGGGCCGCGGCCCGAGGCTCCGGCTGGCCCTGGCCGGCGGCCTCGCCGAGGTGGGACTCCGGCAGCACGCCGGCCACCCGGGTGCCGGATCCGCGCGCGCCCGTCAGCCAGCCCTCGGCGATGAGCTGCGTGTAGGCCTGGACGACCGTACCCCTGGACAGGCCGAGGTCGGTGGCGAGGCTACGGGTGCCAGGAAGCCGGGTGCCCGCGGTCAGCCGCCCCGACCGTACCGCCTCACGCAGGGCGGCCTCCAGCGACCGTCCCACCCCGCCGGTGCCGTGCAGGTCGAGATGCAGATCGAGCCCCGACCCGAGACCGCCCCCGTCCGGCGCGCCCCGCATCCACCGCCCCCTGTCGTGTCCCGCCCCTCCTGTCATATCAGGCCGCGACGGCAAGATCGCCCGCGGCTGGCATCACGGCTCAGATGATCTTGCCGGGGAGGCGGGCAGCCGGAATGTGAGCGCCCGGACCAGGCTCATCGCAGCGCCCCCAGGCCGCCGACCACGCCCATGACGCGCTGGATCGCCTCGGTCTCGGCGGCGGTGTCACCGCGGTCGCGGGCGTCCCACAGCGCCGCCTTCTCCCGCAGGTAGTCCAGCCGCGCGTGCTGCGCGGCGATCTCGGCCTCGATACGCTCGGCGTGCCGCAACAGCAGATCCCGCTGCTCGGCCGCCGCGGCCCGGCCCCGGGCACGGTTGGCCAGGTAGGTACGCATGTCCTCGATCCCCACGCCGACCGCGCGCAGGCACGCCAGCGCGTCGAGCACGTCCAGGTCCTCGCTGCCGTACCGGCGATGCCCGCTCCTCGCGTCACGGTCGATCGGGCCGACCAGCCCGACCTCCTCGTAATAGCGCAACGTCGGCTCGCTCAGTCCACTCCTCCGGGAGGCCTCCTGGATGGTGAAAGCTGTCATATCGGTAGCGTCACATACCTCAAGCGCTTGAAGTCAACCGCATGACGGCGGGCGGCCACCTGCGCCGCGAGCGGGCGCGTTCGCGACCTCAGCCGAGAGCCAGTTCGTGGCCGCGAGACCACCGGCGCCCCGAACAGCCACGGCTAAGGACGCGACATTCCGCGTCACCCCGTGAACCGTGGGCAGTGGCGGGCACACCCGCCACGGCCCACGGCCCACGGCGAGAACCTAACGTGGATGGCGGGCCGCGATGAGGGCCGCGTTCCGCTCGGCCAGGGCCAGCGCGGACTTGCGCAGCGACAGGTCGGCGGAGTCGCCGGTGATCGCGCCGGCCAGCCGCCGCATGGTCGAGGAGATCTTGGCGAACGCCGCCTCGGCCGTGGGCTCGATGTCGCCGAACACCACCCACCACCACCAGGCGTTCGTCATGACGTTGGCGAGGAAGTCCGGCACGACGGGAATGCCCCGGCCGATCAGCAGGGACTCCGCCTCTGGCAGGGTCGGCAGGTTGGCGCCCTCCACCACGATCCGCGCCCGTACCCGGGCGGCCTCCGCCGGGCAGAGCACGTACGACATCGCCGCCGGCACCAGCAGGTCGGCCGGGACGTCCAGCCACCGCGCGCCCGCCCCGGTCCGGTCGCCCGGCCGCAGGCAGGACCGGTCGACGACGCCGCGCCCGTCCCGCGCGCGCAGCATGGCCTCCACGTCGAGGCCGTCCTCGCACGTCATGATCCCGTCGCGGTCGGCGACCGCGACCACCCGGACGCCCGCCCGGTGCAGGTACCGGGCCGTCGCCCCGCCGATCGAGCCGAAGCCCTGCACGACCGCGGACGTCGCCTCGACGCCCTGCCAGCGGGCGACCGCCAGCGCCGCCTCCGCCACACCGTACCCGCCCACCAGGTCGGCCAGCGGCACGCCGTCCACCACCGTCGCCATCGCGGCGCGCAGCCGCTCGCGTGCCGCCACCTGGTCGTCGAGCAGCGCGAAGGCCGCCTCGACGGTGGAGGCGAGGCCCAGCTCGCCGGCCACCTCGTCGAGCAGTTCCTGCTTGGTCCCGAAGTCCTCGCCGGTGTTCCACTGCTCGCGCACCACGGGCAGGACCGCGGTGAGAAAGCGGCGCAGCACCGCGGGCGCGTCCGGGTCGTTCGGGTCCATGTCGATCCCGCCCTTGGCCCCGCCGAGTGGTACGTAGCGGTCGCCGGGCGTGTAGACCAGGGCCTCCTTGAGCGACATGCCGTGGGCCAGGCCGCGTACCTCATCCAGCGAGCATCCCTCACGCACCCGCAGCCCGCCGCTCGCGACGCCCCGTACCAGGCTGTCGATGACGACGTAACCCCGGCGGGCGGTGACCGGGTCGGTCCAGGTGATCTCCAGTAGGCTCACGGGCTGCCTTTCTCCCGAACGTGGATGACGGTGGGGCGTTCGCTCTTGAGCGCCCCGGCCAGGGCCTCGCGCAGGGTGCCGCGGTCGCCGACGTGTACGCCGTCGGCGCCGAGCGCCCGGGCCAGCAGCGCGAAGTCCGGCGACGGCAGCTCGACCGCGTGCACGGGGTCGCGGCGCGCCGCCATCTCGGCGCGGATCTCGCCGTAGCCGCCGTTGTCGACGACCACGACGGGCAGCGCCAGCCCCAGGTGCACGGCCGTGGCCAGCTCTGCCACGGTGAACATCACGCCGCCGTCGCCGAGCAGCGCCGCCACCGGCGCGCCGGGACGGCCGAGCGCGGCACCGATCGCGGCGGGCAGGCCATAACCCAGGGTGCCGTACCCGGTCGGGTAGAGGAACCGTCGCGGCGCGTACGCGGGGAGGTTGGCCAGCGCGCCGTAGTAGCAGGCCATGGCGCTGTCGCCGGCGATCACGCCGTCCCGGCCGAGCGTCTCGGCCAGGGTCTCCACGATCCACAGCCACGGCGCGCCCTCGCGTGCGGCCTGCGCGCCCTTGCGCTCGCGCCACCGGGCCGCCCGCTCCTCCCCCGGCGGGCCGGCCGGTGGCCCGTCGCCGAGCCGGGCCGACAGCTCGCGCAGCGTGAGCGCCGCGTCCCCGACGAGGGCGACCTCCGGCAGGGCGTTGGTGATGATCTGTACGGGATCGACGTCGATCCGGACCACCTTGCCGTCCAGGGGCAACGGGCCGTGCCAGAGGTCGGAGGGCGCCAGCTCGCAACCCACGACGAGCACCGCGTCCGACTCCTCGGCCAGCTCGCGTACCGCCTCCAGATGCAGGCCGGCGCCGAGCGCGAGCGGGTGGTCGTCGGGCAGCGCGCCCTTGCCGTTGGCCGAGGTGACCACCGGCGCGCCCAGCCTCCCGGCCAGGGCCCGCAGCTCGCCGGACGCCTCCCGGGCCCCGCCCCCGGCGATGACCAGGGGGAGGCGGGCGGCGCCCAGCAGGGCCGCCGCGGCGTCGAGCTCGGCCGGTGCGGGGCGAAGGGCCGCACCGGAGACGGGCGCCGCCCCGGCCACCTGCCCCCGCTCCTCCAGCACGTCGAACGGGATCTCCAGGTGCACCGGCCGCGGCCGCCCCGAGGTCATCGCCGCGAACGCCTGGGCCACGGCCACCGGGATCTCGGCGACGCTGGTCACCCGGTGGCTGTAGGCGGCCACCGCGTCCATCGCGCCGCTCTGGTCCCTGGTCTCGTGCAGCAGCCCGTTCCCCCTGCCGGGGTGGCGCAGCGGCATGCCGGGCGAGACGAGCAGCACCGGCACCGAGTCCGAGTACGCCTGCCCGACTGCCGCGGCCGCGTTGAGCGTGGCCGGTCCCGAGGTCACCACGGCGACCCCCGGCCGCCCGGTCACACGCGCGTAGCCGTCGGCGGCGTAGCCCGCTCCCTGCTCGTGCCGGGTGCCGACATGCCGCACGCCCTGCGCCGCGAGCGCCGCGTAGATCTCCAGGTTGTGCGTGCCCGGAATGCCGAACACGGTGTCCACCCCGTGCGCGGCCAGCGCCCTGACCAGAGCCTGTCCACCCGTCAAGGCCGTCATCGCGGCACCACCAGCGCGTCCACGCCCATCACTCCGTCCGGTCCCGCCCGCAGCGGGTTGACCTCGCACTCGGCCACGTCGGGGCGGCCGGCGATCAGCTCGGAGATCGCGGCGACGACCTCGGCGACCGTCCTGACATCCGCCGCGGGCGCGCCCCGCCAGCCGGTCAGCAGCGGGTACGCCGTCAGCCTGCGCAGCATCCGCCCGGCCACCTCCGCGGTGACCGGCGCGAGCTCCACGGCGACGTCGCGGTAGAGCTCGCTCGCCGTGCCGCCCGCCCCGACCAGGACCAGGGGGCCGAACGACGGATCGCGCCGGCCGCCGACGATCAGTTCGACCGTGCCCGGCCTGGTGTCCATCTCCTCCAGCACGTACTCCCCCGCGCCGAGCCGCCCGATGAGCTCCGCCAGCGCCGCGGCGGCCGCCGCCGGGCCGTCCAGCCCGGTCACGACGCCGCCCGACTCCGTCTTGTGCGCCAGCCAGGCGGCCTTGAGCACGTAGGGTGGCCGCAGCCGCCCGGCGGCGGCCCGCAGGTCGCCGAGCCCGCGCACCGCGGCGGCCGGCGGATAGGCCACCCCGTACTCGGCGAGCACGGCCCGCGCGGCGAGGTACCCCAGCGCGGCGCGCTCCTCGCCCGGCGGCGTCGTGGCCGGCACGTGGGCGGTGGCGCGCGGCCGCCTGATCGCCAGCTCGGTGGCCAGCCCCAGCGACCAGCCCACCTGGTCGATCGTCGCGTACGTGGGAATGCCGTGCTCTCTCAGCGCCCGCACGGCCACCGAGTCCCGGCTCATGCTGTGCACGATCACCGGCCGCCCGTGCCGGGCCGCCACGGCACCCACCGCGTCGACCACGGCGAGCTCGGCGGACTCCAACGACGGGGCGTCGGCGCCGTACGACCCGAAATAGCCGGTCAGCACCACTCCGTCCACCTCCCCGCTCTCCAGCAGCAGCTCCACCAGCGTCGAATAGGTGCTCAGATCCCGCTCCCCCGCGCCCGCGAGGTCGATCGGGTTGCGGACGCCGGCGGCCGTTGGGAGCAGCGCCGCCACGCGCGCGGCCACCGCCCCGAGTTCCGGCAGCTCCAGGCCGTTGCGGCTCAGCACGTCGGCCGCCACCGCGCCCTGGCCGCCGCTGTCACCGACCACCGCGACACGCCGCCCGACCGGGGTGGGCGCGTCCAGCAGCAACTGGGCCACGTCCACCGCCTGCGCCGGGGTCTCGACGAGCACCGCGCCGGCCGCCCGGCAGGCCGCCTCCACCACCTCGGTGCCGGAGGTCAGCGCCCCGGTGTGGGATCGGGCCGCCGCCCGCCCCGCCGCGCTGGCGCCCACCGTCAGCACGATGACCGGCTTGCCGAGCTCGCGCAGCCCGGCGAGGGTCGCCACCAGTGCCCTGCCGTCCCGGAAGCTCTCCAGGTAGAGCACCACCACCGCCGTCCTGTCGTGCCCGGCGAGGCCGGCGAGCACGTCGGCGGCGGTGACGTCGGCCTGGTTGCCCACCGAGACGAACCGGGACACGCCCACTCCCGCCTCGCCCGCCAGCCCGGCCAGTTCGAGGCCGAGCTGCCCGGACTGCGAGACGATGCCGAGGGCGCCCGGGGTGAAGTTCCCCCAGGCCAGCTCCAGCGCGGTCATGGAGTCGTAGACGCCGAGGCAGTTGGGGCCGATCAGGCGGGCGCCCGCCGCGCGGATCCGCCCGGCCAGCGCCGCCTCCTGTGCCGCGTCGAGGCCCGCGCTGATGCCGACGAAGGCCCGTACGCCGAGGTCCAGCGCCTCCTCGACCACCGCGGGCACGGACGCGGCCGGCACGCAGAGCACCGCGAGCTCGGGCGGCTCCGGCAGGTCCCGGAGGCCGGGCACGGTGGCGATGCCGTCGATGACCGCTCCCGACCGGTTCACCAGGTGCACCTTGCGCCGGTGCACGCCCCGCAGCGCGCCCCTGGCCAGCCAGTATCCCCATTTCGCCGGGTCCGCCGAGGCGCCCACCACGGCCACCGACGCCGGGTCGGAGAACGCCTTCACGTCGCCCGGCCCGCGCCCGGCCGGTCCGCTGCCCGGCTCATCCGGAATTCGCCAGGGACCGGGAGATGATGAGGCGCTGAATGTCGGACGTGCCCTCCTCGATCTCCTCCAGCTTGGCGTCGCGCATCCATTTCTCCAGCAGGAACTCGCGCGAGTAACCCCAGCCGCCGTGCGTCTGGAGGGCGGCCCACGTGCACCACATGGCGTTCTCGGAGGCGACCAGCTTCGCGATCGCCGCCTCCTGCGTGGCGGGCTCGCCGGCGTCGAACACCCGGGCCGCCCGCATGGCCAGCAGGTGCGCGGCGTCGGTCTTGGCCGCCATGTCCGCCAGCCGGAACGCCACGGCCTGGTGCTCGATGATCGGCTTGCCGAACTGCTCGCGTTCCCTGGCGTACCGCAGCGCCGTATCCAGCGCCGCGCGGCACAGACCGGCGCAGGCGGCCGCGATCAGGATCCGGGAGGCGTCGAAGGTCCGCATCAGCCCGTAGAAGCCCTGGCCCTCCTCCCCCAGCCGGCTCTCCTCGGGCACCCGGACGTCGTCGAGGAAGACCTCCGCGCTGACGATGGCCCGCTGCCCCATCTTCGGCAGGGCGCGCCCGACGCGCAGGCCGGGCGTGCCCCGCTCGACCACGAAAGCGGTGACCCCGCGCGATCGCAGCGACGGGTCGACCGTGGCGAAGACGACGATCCATTTCGCGTAGGGCGCGTTGGAGATCCACGTCTTCTGCCCGCTGAGCAGGTAGCCGGAGCCGTCGCGGACCGCCCGGGTCCGCAGGCCGGCCGCGTCCGAGCCGATGGCCGGCTCGGTCACCGCGAGCGCCGTCATGGGCGGTTCGTCCCCGGTCAGCGGAGTGAGCCAGCGGTGCCGCTGCTCCGGCGAGCCGAGCGCCTCGACGGGGCCGGCGAAGAAGCCGTTGGAGGTGAGCAGGTTGCCGATGCCGATGTCGCCGTAGCAGAGCTCCTCGGTGACCAGCGCCTGGGTCACCAGGTCGCCGACGCCGCCCCCGCCGTACTCCTCCGGCAGCATGAACGACGTCAGCCCCAGCTTGGCCGCCTTGGCCCACAGATCGAGCGGTGACTCGTGGTCGGCGTCGTCGACCTCGCGGGCGCGCGGCCGTATCTCGCGCAGCGCGAAGTCGCGGGCGAGGGCGACGAACTCGCGCTGGTCGGAAGTCAGCTCGACGCCGTCTTTCAGGGAACGCACCATGGATCCTCTCCAGAACGCTCAGGCGGGAACGGTGACGCAGTCCTGCGGGCGCCAGTGCGCGACGACCTCGTCGTCGGGGCTCGGCACCGGATCGAGCCGGGTTCCGGTGCGGGCGATCACCCGGCCTCCCGTGCGCAGCTCCACCTCCACGCGCAGGCCGCTGCCGAGGTAGATCACCTCGGTGACCTTCCCCTCGTGGGCGTGATCCCCGGCGGGCAGGCCGGCGCCCGGCCGGCTGAGGCGCACGTCCTGCGGCCGCACCAGGAACACTTCCGAGTCCTTCGGGGCGGGCAGCAGGTTCGACTCGCCGAGGAACTCCGCGACGTAGCGGGAGGCGGGCCGGTCGTAGAGGTCGGCCGGCGTGCCGACCTGCACGATCCGCCCGTCACGTAGCAGCGCGATCCGGTCGGACATGGTCAGCGCCTCGTCCTGGTCGTGCGTGACGAAGACGAACGTGATCCCCAGCTCCGTGTGCAGCCGCTTGATCTCCAACTGGAGCTGCTCGCGCAGCCGCTTGTCCAGCGCGCCGAGCGGCTCGTCCATCAGCAGGACGCGCGGCCGGAACACGATCGCCCTGGCCAGCGCGACCCGCTGCTGCTGCCCGCCGGAGAGCTGGGCGGGCCGCCGGTCGCGCAGCCCGCCCAGCTCCACCACGTCGAGCGCCTCGCTCACCCGCTTCGTCAGCTCCGCGCCGCGCACGCGCCGCCGGCGCAGCGGGAACGCCACGTTCTCGGCCACGCTCATGTGCGGGAACAGCGCGTAGTGCTGGAAGACCATGCCGAGATCCCGCTTGTACGGCGGATCCTTCGTGATGTCCCGGCCGTCGACCGCGACCGAGCCGGACGTCGGGCGGGTGAACCCGGCGACCACGTTCAGCAGCGTCGACTTGCCCGAGCCGCTGCTGCCCAGCAACGTCATGAACTCGCCCGGCTCCACGTGCAGCGTCACGTCGTCGAGCGCCACGGCCTGGCCATAGGTCTTCCCGACGCCGAGCACATCCACCGCACCGCTCTCGTGCGGGCCGGCCTCGTTCATGCTTTCCTCCTGCGTACCAGCCGGGCCACCCCGGCAGCGGCGAACAGCGACAGCGTGACGAGGAGCAGCATGCTCGACACCGCCGCGACCGTCGGATCGATCTGCACCCGCACCCCCGACCACATCTGCACGGGCAGGGTCGTGAGGTCGGGACCGGACAGGAACACGCTGGTGACGACCTCGTCGAAGGAGGTGACGAACGCGAACACCGCGCCGCTGGCCAGGCTCGGCGCGATCAGCGGCAACGTCACCCTGGCGAACGTGGTCACCGGCCCGGCGCCCAGGCCCATCGCCGCGTGTTCCAGGCGCCGGTCGAACGACATCAGCGCCGACGACACGGTGATCACGACGTACGGCACCGCCAGCGCGGTGTGCACGAGCACGAAACCCAGCGCGGTCTCGGTGATCCCCAGCTTCAGGAAGACGGCGTAGACCGCCAGCCCGACGATCACGTACGGAACCAGCACGGGGGCCATGACCAGCCCGGACACCAGCGCCTTGAGGGGATAGCGGCCCCGGACCATGCCGAGGGCGGCCGCCGTGCCCAGCACGAGGGACAGCAGTGTCACCTGCACGGCGATCTGCAGGCTGGCGATGGTGCTGTCGAGCCAGGTCAGGTCGGTGAAGAAGTTCTCGTACCAGCGGACCGACCAGTCCTGCGGCGGGAACTCCAGGAAGGCGCTGTCGGAGAACGACATGGGGATCACGATGAAGACCGGCAGCACGAGGTAGAGCGCGGTCAGCGCGGCGAGCGCCCACAGGGCGATCCTGGCCGGTCTCATCGCCCGCCTCCGATCATCCGCCGCAGGTCGACCACCCGCGCGGCCAGCAGCAACAGCACCCCGGTCACCACCAGCAGGATGACCGCCAGCGCGGAGGCGAAGCCCCAGCGCAGCACCCCGGAGAGCTGCTGCACGATCAGCTCGCCGATCATGACGTTCTTCGGCCCGCCCAGCAGCGCGGGCGTGACGTAGAAGCCGAGGGAGGAGACGAACACCAGCAGCGTCGCGGCGGCCACGCCCGGCAGGGTCAGCGGCGCGTAGACGCGCCAGAACGCGAACGCCGGCCGGGCGCCGAGCCCCTCGGCCGCCTGCAGGAGCCTGCGGTCGATGCCGCGCATGGTCGCGTAGATCGGCAGGACCGCGAACGGCAGCATCACCTGGACCATCCCGATCAGCACCCCGGCCAGGTTGCGCAGCAGCGGCACGGGCTGCCCGCCGAACGCGCCGAGCACGTCGTTGACCACCCCGGTGTCCCGCAGGATCAGCACCCAGGCGAAGGTCCGCACCAGCAGGCTGGTCCAGAACGGCACCAGCACCGCGGCCATCAGCACGCCTCGCCAGAACGGTGTGGCCAGCGTCATGAGGTAGGCGTAGGGGAAGCCGAGCAGCAGCGTCACCAGCGTGACCAGCCCGGCGATGACGAACGTGTTGACCAGGACGTTCGTGTAAACGGGCGAGTCGAAGAAGGCCGCGTAGTTGCCCAGGCCGGGTTCGGGGTCGCTGACGCTGCGCGCCAGCATGGAGACCAGCGGGTAGACGAAGACCACGAGCAGGAAGGCCACCAGCGGCAGCACCAGGACGCCCCACCCGTCGGGCAGGCGCCGCCCGGTCACCGCACCGGCCGTCACTGGGCCATCCACTCGTTCAGCCGCTCGGTGACCTCGTCGTAGTGCTCGGCCCAGTAGGTGTAGTCGACGATCGCGGCCCGCTGGTCCTCGTGCTCGGTGGGCAGTTCGCGGCGGACGTCGGGGTTGACGTACTGCAGGGCCTTGGCGTTGACCGGCGCGTAGGCGCTCTGGTTGGCGTAGTCCGCCTGCCCCTTGGCGTCGGCGAGGAAGTTGTTCAGCCACTCCTGCGCGAGGGCGGTGTCGCGGTATCCGGCCGGGATGACGACCTGGTCGTAGGAGAGCAGGTGCTGGTTCCACTCGTTGGCCACCGGCTGGCCGTCCTTGGCGGCGGCGAAGATGCGGCCGTTCCACGCCTGGATCAGCGGCACCTCGCCGCTGGAGACGAGTTGCTGCTGCTGCTCGCCCGTCTCGTAGAAGACGATGTCCTTCTTGATGGTGTCGAGCTTCTTGAAGGCCCGGTCGATGTCGAGCGGGTAGAGCCGGTCGGCGGGCACGCCGTCGGCCAGCAGGGCCGCCTCGAACATCGCGCCCGTGGCGTACTTCCAGAAGCCGCGTTTGCCGGGGAACTTCTCGGTGTCGAAGAACTCGGCCCACGTCTTCGGGTGGTTCTCGGCGGAGTAGGCCTTGGTGTTGTAGGCCATGGTGAAGGCGTATTCGAGCAGCGGCGCGGCGCACTCGCCGACGAGCTCCTTCTTGACCTGGGAGGTGTCCACCTTGGCCGGGTCGAGCTTGACCGCCCAGCCGTTCTTGCAGGCGGTGACCGCGAAGTTCGGCTCGACCTCGACGGCGCCCCAGCTCACCTTCTTCGACTCCACCTGGGCGCGGAACTTGGCGTAGTCGGTGGGAGAGTCCTGCTTGACCATCACGCCCTTGGCCTTGGCCCACGGCTCGACGTAGGCGGCCACCGCCTTCTTCTGGTCGTCGCCGCCCCACATGACGACGGTGAGCTGCTTCCCGTCACCGCTCGCGGCGTGACCGCCGCCGCACGCGGTGAGCGCGAGCAACCCCGTCACCGCGAGTATGAGCCCTCTGCGTGACATGCCGCCTCCATAGTTGACTGGCGCGCCAGTTATTTATCGCAGCACTGTGTCGCGAATCACCCCGGTATGTCAACGCTTACTTCTGTTCGAGCTCCGCGAGGAACCCCTCGCAGACCGCGCTCATCCGCTCCACGGTCATGCTGCGCGAGCCCACCAGCACCTGGATGGCCAGCCCGTCGATCATGCCGATCAGCCGGTTGGCGTACTCCACCGCGTCACCCTCGCGCAGCAGGCCGAGCGTCTGCCCGTCGCGGATCACGGCCGCCACGATGCGCCGCCACTCGCCGTAGACGCGCTCGTTGAGGTCCTGCAGCTCCGGCTCGCGCAGCGCCTCGCTCCACAACTCCATCCACACCCGCCAGGCCCGTACGGTCTCCTCGCCCACCGGCAGGTAGGAGCGGACGAAGGCGAGCAGCCTGGCCCGCGGGTCGTCCTCGCCCTCGAAGATCGGCCTGCGGCGGTCGATCGAGCGCTGGAAGTTGTACTCGAAGGCCGCGTGCACGACCTCGCGCTTGCTGGCGAAGTAGTAGTGAACGGTGCCGCTGCTCATGCCGGCGCGCCTGGCCACGTCGGAGATCCGCATCGACCGCAGCCCGACCTCCGCGATCACCCCGCAGGCGGCGCGCAGGATCTGCTCGCGGCGCTCGAACTCGACGCTGGGACGCGGCATGCGAAACCTCTCCACGATATCTGGCTGATCAGTCAATTTTGACGAACTGTATCCGCCCGTGAGGGTGGTTCGGCACAGTTCCCCGGCATCTCCCGTCAACCCGACGGCGGCGATCACCGTACATCGACCTGCCCGTACGTTCCGGAGGGTTGTCGCGGCTATCGCGACGCGGACTCGTCGTACAGGACACGGGTCCGGCACCCGGTCCGCCCGGAGATCGCCATGGCGGCAGCGTCGGCAAAAGGTCAGGCAAGGACGGTTTCCGGACGCGGAACGTCCGGAACCAGCCCTACGGTGGCGCCATGACCAACAGCGACCACTGGTGGGAACCGCCCACCACCGGCACCGAGGCCGAGCACCTCGCCGGCGCGCTCGACCGCCTGCGCGTGACCTTCCGCTGGAAGGCCGACGGCCTCGACGCCGCCGGGCTGCGGACCCGCGTGGGCTCCTCGTCCCTGACGCTGGGCGGCCTGCTCAAGCACCTCGCGTGTGTCGAGGAGCAGATCTTCGGCACCAAACTCAGCGGCACGCCGCTCGGCGCCCCGTGGAACACCGCCCCCTGGGACGCCGACCCCGACTGGGACTTCAACTCGGCCGAAGGCGACACCCCCGAAGAGCTCTACGCGCTCTGGGACACCACCGTCGAACGGTCCCGGGCCACCCTCGACGCTGCCCTCGCGGCCGGCGGGCTCGACCAGCTCGTCCACCTCACGTTCGGCGACGGGCGCCGGGTCAGCCTGCGCCGGCTGGTGTGCGACCTGGTCGAGGAGTACGGGCGGCACACCGGGCACGCCGATCTGCTCCGCGAAGCCGTGGACGGGCGGGTCGGCGAGGACCCTCCGGCCGGATGGCGTGTTTCCCGATGAACCTGGAGTTCAGCGGTGAGATGTGGTTCTGGAGGGGTCCGGCGCCGTGGCACTTCATCACCGTGCCGGACGAGGAGTGCCACGACCTGAGAACGACCGTTCCCGCGGTGAGCTACGGCTGGGGCATGATCCCGGTCACGGCCCGGATCCGGGAAACCCGGTGGAGGACGTCGTTGTATCCCAAGGACGGGCGCTATCTCGTGCCGGTGAAGACGGCCGTGCGGAAGGCCGAAGGACTCGACGTGGGAGACGTGGTGACCGTCTCCCTGACCGTCGGCGTCTGACCCATCCGGCACGGCCCGGCGATCAACGGATCGAATCCGAGCGCGCCCACGACTGAGGCGACGACCGCCAGGCCGTCCGAGACCGCGTCGAGCCCAGGACCCGGCGGGTGATCGTTCGCGGCCTCAGCGGGTGGAGAGGGGCAGGCGGACGGCCGGCGGGAGCGGGGCCGGGGCGGGGTTCGCCCGGAATGACTGGATCATCAGGGCGGCGAGGCGGCGTGAGGCCGCCGCCCGCATCTCGGGTGACTCGGCGCGGATGCCCTCGTTCGCCATCAGGGCCAGGATGATGTCCTCCAGGACGAAATCCGCCCGCAGGTCCCCCGCCTCCTTCGCGCGCCGGATGAGCCGGAGCAGCAGACGCAGCGTGCGGTCGCGGTCGGCGGCGAAATAGTCGACCCGCGAGACGAAGGCGCGGGAGAAGCCCCGGTCGAGGGCGTTGACCTCCATGAGCTTCTCGATCACCAGGCAGAACCCGCGCCACGGGTCGGCGGCCGCCAGGCCCTCCTCGACGACCGCCGAGCACATCGCCATCGCCTCGGCGAAGGCCTCGGCGAACAGCGCTTCCTTGGTCGGGAAGTGCCGGTAGACGGTCGCGGCCCCCACTTCCGCCCGCCGGGCGATCTCGCGGATCGGCACGTCGAGGCCCTCGGCGGCGAAGGCCGCGCGGGCGACCGCGAGGATGCGCTCGCGGTTGTCGCGGGCGTCCGAGCGCAGTTTCTGACTCACTTCGGCCGTCACCGCTCTCACTTTAGCCAAACGGACGGGGTGTTCCGTTACGGTGCGGCGCATGAGAGCTGTTCAGTTTTCCGAGTACGGCCCGCCGAACGTGGTGCATGTCGCCGAGGTCGAGGAGCCACACGCCGGGCCGGGGATGATCCGCATCGCCGTACGGGCGTCCGGGGTCGCGGCCGGGGAGGCCTATTTCCGCTCCGGCATGCTGCGTGACGTGGTGCCCACGACCTTCCCGTACCGGACCGGGTTCGACGCCGCGGGCGTGGTGGACGAGGTCGGCGAGGGGGTGACGGGCGTCGGCCCGGGCGACGAGGTGTTCGGCGTGACCACCACGACCGGGCGCGGCGCCAACGCCGACCACGCGGTCCTGACCGCCTGGGCTCCCAAGCCGGCCGCGTGGAGCTGGGAGGAGGCGGGCGGTGCCGCGGGCAGCGTCGAGACGGCCACCCGGGTCCTCGACCGGCTCGCCGTCGGGGCCGGGCACACCGTGCTGGTGCAGGGCGCGGCGGGCGGGGTGGGCACGATCGCCGTCCAGCTCGCGGTCGCCCGGGGTGCCGCCGTCATCGGTACGGCCGGCGAGCACAACCACGACTTCCTGCGGTCCCTGGGGGCGGAGCCGACGACGTACGGGGGAGGGCTGATCGAGCGGGTCCGCGCGCTGGCACCGGAGGGGGTGGACGCGGTGTTCGACTGCGCCGGAGGGGCGCTGCCCGACCTGGTCGCCATCGCCGGGGATCCGGCGCGCGTGGTGACGATCGCCGACTTCACCGCGGCGGCGCACGGCGTGCACATGTCGCAGACGGCGCTGGCCGACGACACGGGCGCCGCCGCCGTCGGAGCCGCCGCGGACCCGCTGGCGCTGCACGGCCTCGACGCCGCGGTCGCGCTCGCCGAGCAGGGACGGCTGCGGGTGCCGGTCGCGGCGGTGTTCCCGCTGGCCGAGGCGGCGGCCGCGCACGAGCTGAGCGAGAGCCGCCACGCTCGCGGGAAGATCGTGCTGGTGAACTGATCGGGCGCCCGTAACCGGCCCCGACGGCCGGTTGCGGGCCCGATGCCGTTGTGCGGACACCTCGCCCGCCGCTTCCTATCACTAATGACGAAGACCTGGCGGTGGTGTTTTGACAGCCTGTCGTTGGGCTTCAGTGAATGGCCATGCGTTGCCGGGTCCGTCCGATTCGGCCTCGGGGGACGCGGATCCCGACGCCTGCAGGCTCCCGAACACGCCGACCCGCCACAGCGGGGAGGTGACCTCGGCCGCTCCCATCACGAGCCTGACGATCACCCTCCAGGGCGTCGGGTTCAACCCCTACAACGGCGCCCGCGAATACTTCGACACGCAGACCCTGGACAACCCGTTCAACTGACCGGCCGCTGAGGGGATCGGCCGATCCCCTCAGCACATGTCCCGGGCGGTGGGCTCACGCCGGGCAGCGTGTGCCTCAGTCCCACGCGGGATCCTCGGCCAGCTTCTCCGCGATCCGGTCGTGAAAGCTCCTGCGCGCGAGGGCCTGCTCGATGTCGGTGACGACCCGGGTGAGGGGGTAGGGGATCTCGGCCTCGATCTCGGCGACGGCGGCCTCGGTGGCCCGCCACTCCGCCGCCAGGCGACCCACGATGCCGCGGGCCTTGTCGGTGAGCGTCACCTTCTTGCTGCGCGCGTCGTCACCCTCGACGGTGTGGACCCAGCCGGCCTCGCGCATCGCGGCGACCTTCTGGCTGAGCGCCGAGTGCGTCCGGCCGACCGACTCGGCCAGTTCGGTGATGGTCATCGGCCCGAGGGCGTGCAGCCGGAGCAGCTCCATGACGAAGCTCGGCCTGAGCCCTTCGATGCGCTTGTCGGTGTAGAGCCGGGCGATGTCCGCGTCCATGGCGGCCTGAAGGACCCGCAGCGGCCGCCAGATGCTCTCCTGGGTGGGATCGGGGGCGTGGGAATAGGTCATACGCGTATCATATAAGAACTTATATAAGTACTGTTATCCCAGTGATCGAAAAGATAGAGACACGACGGGGGCGGCTCTGCGAGGCTGTAGCGGCGATCTCGAGGGAGGTCCCGTGACGGACGACGATGAGCAGGCCCGCCTCGGTGCGTTCAGCGCCCGGCTCCAGAGTGACGACGTCCACGTCGTCTCCAGGGCCCTGGAGAGCTATCAGACGGCGGAGGCGCACACCAGGTTCGGCGGGGACAATCCCTACTGGCCGCTCGCCGGCGAAGTGCTCTTCGCGGCCCGCGACCTGCTGGGCATGCCTCCCTCGCCCGGGGACGAGGACATCCCGGAGGGCCGTACCCACTCCAGCGCTCTCACGGTGATGATGCACCTCGCCGAGGCCGAGGACGCGGACCTGATCGCCGACGCGCTGGAAGGCGCCCCGACCGCGGGAGTACGGGAGGCGGCGCTCCGCGCGGCCCGCTCCGCCCTCATGGAGGGCGAGGAGCCGAACCCGCGGCTGCTGGCGATGATCAGTGCCATGGTCCTCGACGAGACCCTGGACGTATCGGATCGGCAGGACGCCTTGAGCGCCCTGGACGATCTCGACTCCCCCGAGGTGGAGGCCCTGATCGTCCGCGTCAGCGAGTCGAGCGATCTCGAACTCCAGGTGTCCGCCGCGTCGTGTCTGGCGACGCCTCTGCGGCTCCGCGTGCACCGCGACCGGGTCCGGCGGCTCGTGGAGTCCTGGCCGCAGGAGGCGGGCCTGGCGGCCGAATGGGTACGCGAAGCGGTCGCGGGCTTCCACAGCACGTACTGGGAGGATGCCCGGCTGGACGATCCCGCACTCCGGAACGCCCACGACGAGCTGCGGTTCCCGCTCAGCGACGAGGCGTGCCTGCGGGCGTTCGCCACGTTGCTGCGCAGCGATGACCCGGTCGCCGTGGGCATCGCGCTCGACCACTACCAATCCTCGGACGGGTTGCGGCGCGTCCTGGAGGACAAGGAAGTGGCCAAGCCCTACCTGCCCGAGGTGCTGGATCGCGCCCGCGAGGTGCTCCGGCGGCCGATGTCACCCGCCGAGCCGAGCGCCCTGAACATGATCGGGGCCCATCATGCCGAGCCCGGGGACGCCGACCTGGTGCTGGACGTGCTCCGGCGAACCGACTCGGACGCGGTCCGCGACCAGGCGATCTGGATGGCGTACGGGGTCCTCGACGCGTCCGAGGTGAAGGACGGCAGGCTGGTCGACGCGCTGGCAGGCTTGATCTTCGAACCGTCCGCCGGCTTCAGCCTGGTCAAGGAGACGGCGGTGCGGATCCTGGCTCGCGGTCTGGGCGCGGCGGCGGACGACGTCCTCCTGCGCGCGCTGCGCGAGGGCGAGCCGCACGTGCAGTCACACGCAGCCCACTGGCTGGTCGAGACGGGTGGCCTGGAAAGGCACCGCGCCGTCTTGGAGGAGGTGGCCGAGAGCTGGGAAGACGGGCCCCCACGGCATGCCTGGGGCGAGGACCCCGTCGACATGATCTTCGGCACGCCGCACAGCGTCCACTGGGAAGGTCACCGGCTGGCGGACCCGGACCTGTATCGCGCCCACCGGAGGCTGAGGGCGCCCGGGGTGGACGAGTCCTACCACCGTGCTCTTCGCACCCTGCTCGACAGCGGCGACCCGGCGGCCGTGGGCATCGCCCTCGACCACTGGTGGAGCCCGGACGGCGCCGTGGACCGAGGCGGGGAGAAGGCACGGGAACCCGAGCGGGCGCTCGTCCTGGACCGCGTCCGGGAGGTGCTGCGGCAGCCGCCGTCACCGCCCGAGCTCAGCCGCCGGTACGGTCCCGGCGCCAATCACCTCACCGCCCTGTCGGTGCTGCGCGTCGTGGCGCCGGACGAGCCGTTCCTGCTGGCCGAGGTCGTGGAGGGCGCCACGCGCGACCTGATTCGCGACCAGGCCCTCGATGCGGTGGACACGATCTTCAAGAAGGCGGAGGAGGCCCACCCCCGGCTCGTCGAGGCCCTCGGGAACGTCGCGTGCGACGGCACGGTGCCGATGCGCGACCGCATCAGGGCCCTGGAGCTGCTGGACGAGTCCCCGGGTTTCAACTCCGTGAAGGCCCTCGTACGCGCGACGCGCTGCCCCGAGGTGGAGGTTCAGGCCGCTGCCGCGTGGGGCCTGATGTGGGAGGACATCATCGAGGACCATCGCCCCATGCTCAAAGCGCTCGACGCGAGCTGGCCGGCGGCGGACGTCCCCTACGAGATCACGCGAGTACGCGACCTGCTCAACGCGGCCGACGGGCCGGCCGACTGATCCGGCAGAGGCCGCGTTCACCGTCCTAGGATGGCCGTACGGCGAGCGATCCCCGTGTCACGCGCTCGGCCACCGGCGGCACCCCGGACGAGACCTTCCACGAGAGGGCGAGGAGAATCCCCATGCGGACCGGCATCGTCATGACAGCACAGCCGGGTCTGGAGCGCCTGGCCGCCCGCGCGGAAGAGCTGGGTTTCAGCAGCCTGTGGGTGTACGACACGCCGATGGTCCACGGCGACCCGTTCGTCAGCCTCGCGCTCTGCGCCAAGGCCACCAGCCGGATCAGGCTCGGCATCGGTGTCACCTCCCCGGCACTGCGCTCAGCCCCCGCCGCCGCCGCGGCGCTCGGCAGCCTCAACGCCCTCGCGCCCGGCCGCGTCATCTGCGGCGTCGGCACCGGCAACACGGCACGACGCACGCTGGGCATGCGGCCCACGAAGGTGGCGGAGCTGGAGTCGTTCGCGGCCGCCCTCCAGGCTCTCATCGCCGGCCGCGAGACGGACTACCGCGAGGGAGCCCGGTCCAGCAGGGTGCGATTCCTGCACGCCGGCCCGTACGTCAACACCGAGGACCCGGTGGAGTTCGTCGTGGCCGCGTTCGGGCCGAAGGTCGCCGCGCTCGCCGGGCGCCTCGGTGCGGGACTGATCTCCTTCGCGATGCACGACCCCGCGGCCTGGTCCGCGCTCGGCCAGGCCCGGCGGGCGGCCGGCGGCGGCGAGGGGAGTTCGTACCTCATCTCCGCCCTGCGGGTTCTCGCCGACGGCGAGGACCGTCACGGCGATTCCGTCAAGGACGCGGTGGGGCACATCGCGCTGAGCGCGCTGATCTTCGGTGCGGACGATCCCGACTTCCGCGCGGTCCTCCCCCCGGAGCAGGCGGCGGCCGTCGATCGCCTGCTCCAGTTGCGCGGCACCGGCGTCGCCGACCCCGGCCGGCACCACGCGCTCTACCACAACTACCTCGGGCCGCTGTCCCCCGCGGACCGCGGGCTCATCGTGCCCTCCCTGGTGGACAGGTTCGGCCTGGTCGGCACCAGGGACGAGCTCATCGGGCGGATCGACGTGCTGGAGAAGGCGGGGGTGGACGAGCTCGTGCTCCATCCCGCCGTGGACCCGGAGGCGGAGATGGCCGAGTTCGCGCGGCTACTGCTCTGAGGCCGCCGCACCGCCGCCGAGGGGCTTCTCGAAGCAGGTGGAGTAGGTCATCGCGGTGTAGGGCGGGTAGAGGGGGATGCGGGTGTAGCCCTCGCGCTCGTACAGGCGGATCGCCTCGGGCTGGCGGTCCCCGGTGTGCAGGATGACGCGGGCGGCGCCGAGGTCCCGGGCCGCCCGCTCGGCCGCCGCGAGGAGGCCGCGCGCCACCCCGCTCCCCCGGTGTGACGGGACGACGTACATGCGCTTGATCTCGATCTCCTCGTCGAGGCGGCGCAGCAGGATGTGGCCGACGGCCCGGCCGGCGTCGAAGGCGACGCCGGTGAACACCACGGACCCGGCCTCGACGGTCACCGGGGCGGTTCCGGGGCCGGAGAACCGGTCGCCGTAGCGCTGGTTCATCTCCTCGGTCATGGCCGCGCGCAGGTCCACGGCCGCCGGGTGGTCGAAGGGGACGGCCCGGACGAGGTACGTGGTCCACTCGGTCGTCATTCGCCTGCTCCCCGCGCTGTGTCGTCGTCCCTGCCGGCCCGCGTCGTCGCGCCGGCCGACGTCAGCAGCGTACGGGGTGCGCACCCGCCCACCCGCGGCCGGGGCCCGGCCCGCGCCTCGCTGGTAGGGCAGCATGGCGTCACCTCGCCCGACAACACTGAGTAACCTTCGGTCACGTTCCGCTACGTGATCGAGCGGCAATCACCACAACCGATCTGTCCAGCCGTATTGGAGGTACCGCGACATGCGCCGCACCCCGTCCGTCCTGCTCGTCCCCCTGGCCGCCACCGCACTGCTCCTGAGCCCGGCCCCGGCCGCGCAGGCCGTCGTCGATCCCGCGAAGATGCAGGTCCTGGAGTCGGTCCAGAAGCTCGATCCCGTGATGATGGCCAACTGTACGACCGGCGGCGTCGCCGATCCCGTCGGGGCCGTGACCGTCCCGCCCGAGGCACCGCTCGTGGGCTGTCTCACGCTCTGACCCTCCCGCGTGGTGGCGAGGGCCCGTGCGAGCCCTCGCCACCCGCGTCCCACGCCCGGCTCCGGACAAATCGCTCGACGGGGCCGGGTGGCCGCCTTCACGATGGTCCCGATGCATCGATCATGGGAACACGTCGATCAGCGGCAGGGGACGGTCCCCCCGCGCCGGCGGGCTCCGGGGCGGTGCGCAGCACGGCGATCCGCTGCCAGCTCCAGCCTTGCCGGCCGCGGCCCGGGGCTAATCCGCTCCTTCGTCGAAGTCGAGCAGGGTGTAGGCGTCACGTGTGGCGAGCTTGTCCCCCGGGTTGACCAGCAGGCACTGGCCGAAGGACAGGCAGCCGCAGCCGACGCACTCGGTGAACCGGTCGCGCATGCGCTCCAGCTTGGTGATGCGGGCGTTGATGGCCTCGCTCCAGCACTCCGACGCCCTCAGCCACAGCTCCCGGGTGGGAGCGACCTGGTGCGGCAGGTAAGCGAGCACGCCCTCGATCACCGACAGCGGCATGCCGACGCTCTGCGAGGCGCGGATGAACGCGAGCCTGCGCAGCGTGCTGCGGTGGTAGCGGCGCTGGTTGCCCGTGGTGCGGCGGCTGGCGATGAGCCCCTTGCGCTCATAGAAGCGCAGGGCCGAGGCGGGCACGCCGCTGCGCTCGGACAGCTCCCCGATGGTCAGCTCGGCGGCGATCGCGTCGGAATCCGGCATACGGCCAACCTAGCTTGACTTGAACCTTGGTTTAACGACGAGCCTGGTCGTGCCGGGGCGCCCGAAGGACGCCGCGTTTCCCATGTGACCAGCGGGTCCCGGCTCATCGGCCCTGCCCAGGACCCGCGGAGCACCTGTCCGGCGGATCGTCGCGGCCGGCTGGGCGCGCATCACCGGCAGGTGATCCCGTACACCTCCATCTGGCACAGCAGGAAGGCACCATGCGTACACTCCACGGCAAGACCGCCCTCATCACCGGCGCGAGCAGGGGAATCGGCCGGGCCATCGCCCTGCGCCTGGCGCGGGACGGCGCCCGGGTCGCCGTGCACTACGGCGGCAACGAGCGGGCCGCCAAGGAAACCGTCGCCGCGATCGAGGCGGAGGGCGGGCAGGCCTTCTGCCTGCAGGCCGAGCTGGGCACGCCCGGCGACGCCGAACGCCTGTGGGCCGCGTTCGACACGCGCGCCGGCGAGCTGGACATCCTGGTCAACAACGCGGGCATCCTCAACGACGAGCCCGGAATCGAGCATGTGACCAGAGGGCAGTTCGAGCGGATCTTCGCGGTCAACGCCACCGCCCCGTTCTTCGTCACCCAGCTCGCGCTGCCGCGGCTGCGCGACGGCGGCCGGATCGTCAACATCTCCACGATGCTGACCCGCGGCTCGGCCATGCCGCAATCCATCAGCTACGCCATGTCCAAGGGCGCGCTCGACGTGCTCACCTCGACGCTGGCCAAGCAGCTCGGCCCCCGCGCGATCACCGTCAACACCGTGGCGCCCGGCGTCATCGACACCGACATGCATCAGGGCAGGCTCGTCGGGGACGCGCTGGCCTGGCTGTCGTCGCTGTCGCCGTTGGGCCGCGTGGGCACCCCCGAGGACATCGCCGGCGTGGTGGCCTTCCTGGCCTCCGACGACAGCCGCTGGCTGACCGGCAACTGGCTGGACGCCTCGGGAGGAACCCTGCTCTGACGTGATGGACCGGGGCTGCCCGGCGGAGACGGATCCGGCGGATCGCCGCCGGATCGCCGCCGGATCGCGGCCGGATCGCCGCCGGATCGCGGCCGGATCGCGGCCGGCCGATCGTGCCGCGTCGTCGATGAGCTTCTGCTTGGCGGGGACCTCGTCCGGGGTGACGTAGGCTCAGCGGAGCTGATGTCCGTCCTGCAACCCCTGGTGGACTGGAGCTACCAGCGGCGTGGGCCGTCCGCCGCCGGGTGATGTCACAGGGGGTGCCGCTGTCTCGTCTTAGGGAGTGCAGGCAGTCGTCGGTCAAGGAGCAACGGTGATCAGGTCGAGCTCGAACGCAAGCGGCAGGTCGGGCCGGAAGGGGGAGCCGGCGTGAGCCGGACCGGGAAGTTCGAGGAGCTACGGCCGCTGCTGTTCTCGATCGCGTACCGGATCCTGGGCAGCGTGAGCGAGGCCGAGGACGCGGTCCAGGAGACCTGGCTGCGTTTCGAGGAGTCCGCGGCGGAGCCCCGGTCGGTCAAGGCCTACCTCTCGGCCACGGTGACCCGGGTCTCGATCGACGTGTTGCGCTCGGCCCGCGTCCGGCGGGAGGAGTACGTCGGGCCGTGGTTCCCCGAGCCGCTGCTCACCGACCCGTACGAGGATCCGGCGCGGGCGGCGGAGCTGGCCGACTCGGTGTCGATGGCGGCCCTGTTGCTGCTCGAACGGCTCAGCCCGCTGGAGCGGGCGGTCTTCGTCCTGCGGGAGGTGTTCGACTTCGGCTTTCCGGAGGTCTCCTCGGCGGTGGGCCGCTCGGAGGCGGCGTGCCGCCAGCTCGCGGTGCGGGCGAGGCGCCACATGGCCGCGGGCCGGCCCCGCTTCGAGGCCGGCCGCAAGGAACGGGAGGAGCTGGCGTCGCGGTTCTTCGACGCGCTGCGCGAAGGCGACGTCGCCGCCCTGCGGGGGCTGCTCGCCGCCGACGTGTCGATGGTCGGCGACGGCGGCGGCAAGGCCCCGCAGCTCGCCAGGGCCGTCATGGGCGCCGAGCGCGTGGCCCGGCTGCTCGCCACCGTCTTCCCCCTGATGGCCCGGTTCGACGTGACGTTCGAGCCGCACGAGGTCAACGGCCAGCCGGGCGCGATCTTCCGCGACCGGGACGGCAAGGTGCTCCACACCCTGGCGATCGACGTGCTCGGCGGGCAGATCCAGGCGATTCGCGCGGTGATCAACCCGGACAAGCTCGGGCACGTGGGCCCGGTCGCGGACGCCTGGGCGATCCACCGCGAAATACGGCAGGCACACTGGCCCCCGGCCCGATAGCTCACCGCCTTGAGGTACGCGGCTGAGGCGACACTGGTCTCTGAGCCCCGGCATCGAGTTACGATCATGGCTCTCGCAGTCTGATGTGGCGTGCTGCGGCGAATGGGGGACCGGACGGTGGACTGCTCCCGCGAGGCGGAGCGCGCCCGGCGTACGGCTGTCGACTTCGCAAACGAACTCATCGGGCAACAGGCCATGAAGGAAAACAAGACGATCGATGACGTGCTGCGTGAATCGCGCGAGCTGATCGAGAAGCTCCAGGTGAGCCTGAGGAAGTCCTCTACGTCGCCGGCGACTTGATGCGTTGGATGCCCGGCCGTGTTCGACGGAAGCAGAAGCGGCCACCTCGGCCACCTCGCCACTAGGTAGAAGCCCTCATCGGGATAGCGCCGTCCGGGAAGCCCGTACATGGGGGCCGGTGACGCGGGGTGGTGGAGACCAGCCCCTTCGGCCGGTACGGCTTCTACGCTGGTCGCCGTGGGTGATGCCGATCGGCTCAGGATGGTGGGGGGACGCCGGGGCCGGGCCGGCTGATCCAGTCGGCGCGTTCGGCGTTGGAGATGTAGCCGCCCCCGCCCGGGTAGACCCAGGCGCCGTTGAGGGTGCGGCCGTCGGGTCCGAAGGTGCCCTGGTAGTAGGCGGGGGAGCCGCGGTCGCCCGCCCAGATGGTGAGGGTGTCGTCCACGAGTTCGTAGGTGTAGTCGAGGGTGCTGCCGTCCTCGCCGTAGTAGCGGGATTTGAGGTCGGCGCTGGGCTCGGCCATCAGCTTCCGCTCCCGGCCGATGATCTCGAAGCCGTGCGTGCCGCCCAGCTCGACGTCCTGCTGGAGGAAGTAATCGTTCAGCCAGCGGTAGGTCACCGTTCCCTCGTGCCCTCCGGTGATCTTCCAGGTGCCGACGAGCCTGTTCAGGGCCTGCAGTGCCAGGTCTTCGGTCATCGCCGTCTCCTTCGAAGCGGGTTCTCACTACAGACCGGCCCCCGCGCGAAAATTCATCGGTAGTCATGAAATGTCATGTTCGGGGTCTCGCGCCTCCGTGCGGGGCATCCTTCATGCGCCGTTTGTTGTGTTCCGGCGCGGTCTCGCCGACCATGACGTCTCATGAGCCACGCCGCGTCGGATGACGGTAACCAGCACCATCACGGGCCTCTTCACGAGCTCGCCGAGCGCATTCACCACCACCATGAGGACGCCGTCCACCGCAGGGAGGAGGCGGAGCTGGTCGCCGCCGCCGAAGAGGCCGGGTTCGACCTGGAGACCGACCTCGGGCACCCCCTGTCCCACCCCGGCGGGGAGGCGTTCGACATGGACACCGACCTGGGCGTGGATCACGATCGCTGATCGCCGTCACTCACGCGGGAGGACTCCGGCGTGCGGGTGGCCGGAGTCCTCGCGGTCATCGGGGCCGCGCTGACCTCCCTCGACCAGGTCCGCCGGCGCCCGAGCACCTGGCTGCGCCGGCAGTCATCCGATCTCCGGCCCGCCGCGCCTCAGGCGGGATGACCGGTGGGTCCGCGGTACGCGCGCCCCTCCGGATACATCGGATGTCAACCCTTGTTAAGGGGAAGTTTCGATGCTAATTCCTAGGTCAAGGTTGCCGTGTGATCGGAGATAAATCCTGTGCCCCGCCCCTCACGGCGGCGTGTCGGCTCGACCTTGACCGCCGCGCTGGTGCTCGCCACCGGATTACCCGCCCCCACTTCGGCCGTCGCCGACAGCCACCACACACCCGATGACTTGACCCTCTGGTACGACGAACCCGCCACCGACTGGGAGACCCAGGCCCTGCCGATCGGCAACGGGCCCCTGGGTGCGAAGGTGTTCGGCGGCGTGGCCTCGGAGCAGCTCCAGTTCAACGAGAAGACGTTGTGGACCGGCGGCCCCGGCGTCACCGGCTACGACTTCGGCAACTGGAAGACGCCGCGGCCGGGCGCCATCGCCGAGGTACGGCAGCGGATCGACCGCGACGCGCGGATGACGCCGGAGGAGGTGGCCGCCAGGCTGGGCCAGCCCAAGACGGGTTTCGGGGCGTACCAGACGTTCGGCGACCTGTTCCTCGACTTCGCCGGCGCGCCCCAGAACCCCGAGGACTACCGCCGCGAGCTGAGCCTGCGCGAGGCCGTCGCGCGCGTCGGCTACACCGCCGGCGGGGTGCGGTACTCGCGTGAATACTTCGCCGGCAACCCCGGCAACGTCATCGTCGGCAGGATCGCCGCCGACCAGGGCGGCAAGGTGTCCTTCACGCTGCGGCACACCTCGCCGCGCAACGACAAGACGGTCACCGCCGCCGGCGGCCGGCTCACCATCCGCGGCCGGCTGAGCGACAACAAGATGACCTTCGAGGCCCAGGTCCAGGTGATCGCCCAGGGCGGCACCCGTACCGACGCCGGGGACAAGATCACCGTCACCGGTGCCGACAGCGCCGTGTTCGTGCTGTCGGCCGGCACCGACTATGCCGGCACCTATCCCGCCTACCGGGGCGAGGACCCGCACGCCAAGGTCACCGCCGCGGTGGACACCGCCGCCGCCAAGGGCTACGACGACCTGCGCAAGGCGCACGTCGCCGACTACCGCAAGCTGTTCGACCGGGTACGGCTCGACCTCGGCGGCGGAGTCCCCGCCGTCCCCACCGACGAGCTGCGCAGGAACTACACCGGCGGCTCCTCCGCCGACGACCGGGCACTGGAGGCGCTGTTCTTCGCCTACGGCCGCTACCTGCTGATCTCCTCCTCGCGGGAGAACGACCTGCTGCCCGCCAACCTGCAGGGGGTGTGGAACAACTCGACCAGCCCGCCCTGGTCGGCCGACTACCACGTCAACATCAACCTGCAGATGAACTACTGGCTCGCCGAGCAGACCAACCTGCACGAGACCACCGAACCGTACGACCGCTACATCGCGGCCATGGTCGAGCCCGGCCGCAAGACGGCGCGGGACATGTACGGCGCCCGCGGCTGGATGGTCAACAACGAGACCAACCCCTTCGGCTTCACCGGCGTGCACGACTACGCCGGCTCCTTCTGGTTCCCCGAGGCCGCCGCCTGGACCACCCAGCACCTGTACGACACCTACCGCTTCACCGGTGACACCGGCTACCTGCGGGAGACCGCGTACCCGGTGATCAAGGGCGCGGCGGAGTTCTGGCTGGACTTCCTGCACACCGACCCGCGCGACGGCAAGCTGGTCGTCTCCCCGAGTTACTCCCCCGAGCACGGCGACTTCTCCGCCGGGGCGTCGATGTCCCAGCAGATCGTCCGCGAGGTGCTCACCAACGCCCTCGCCGCGGCCAAGCAGCTCAAGGTCGACCCGGACTTCCAGGCCGAGGCGAGCGCGGCCCTGGCCAAGCTCGGCCCGGGCCTGCGCATCGGCTCCTGGGGGCAGCTCCAGGAGTGGAAGACCGACTGGGACTCCAAGACCGACACCCACCGGCACGTCTCCCATCTGTACGCCCTGCACCCCGGCAACCAGATCACCCCGGGCACCCCGGAGGCCGCGGCGGCCGAGGTCTCGCTGAACGCGCGCGGCGACGGCGGCACCGGCTGGTCGAAAGCCTGGAAGATCAACTTCTGGGCGCGGCTGCTGGACGGCGACCACTCCCACAAGATGCTCGCCGAGCAGCTCAAGTCCTCCACGCTGGACAACCTGTGGGACACCCACCCGCCGTTCCAGATCGACGGCAACTTCGGCGCCACCTCCGGCATCGCCGAGATGCTGGTGCAGAGCCAGCAGGACGTGGTGCACGTGCTGCCCGCGCTGCCGTCCGCCTGGCTCGACGGCTCGGTGTCCGGGCTGCGTGCCCGCGGTGACGTCACCGTGGACGCCACCTGGAAGGACGGCGCCCCCGACACCGTCACCGTGCACCCCGGCAAAACCGGCCCGATCAAGGTCAGGTCGGCGTTCGTCGCCGGCCGCTACCGCGTCTACGACGAGCGCGGCCACGAGGTCGGGCCGCACCGCGACGGCGACACCCTGAGCTGGAACGCCCGCGCCGGCAAGGCGTACACCATCCAGAACGAGGCCGCCGTCGCCCTGCGGGCCCCCGCCACCGCCATGCCGGGCACGCCGTTCGAGGCGGAGGTCACCGTGACCGCCACCCGCCGCCGCGCGGTCCCGGCCGCCGGCGTGACGCTCACCGCGCCGCAGGGCTGGACCGTCGAACCGGCCACCCGCGACCTGCCCGCCACGGCCCCCGGCCAGACCCGGACCGCCGTCTTCACCGTCACCCCGGGCCCGGCGGACGGCTCACGGCGGGCGGTGCTCTCGGCGGCGGTCACCGGGAGTTCCTGGAAGGGCGCGGCCGGCGCCGTGCTCGCCCTGGAACCCTGCGCGCCGGCCGAGCCCGGCTCGCTGCTGGTCGCCTGGGACCCGAAGGAGGGTGGCACGGTCGCCGACACCTCCGGCCACGGCCGCGACGCCACCGTCACCGGCGGCGCCCCGGCCTACGACTCCACCGCACCGAGCGGCAGCGGGCTGGAGCTGGACGGGAACACGTACCTGACGACCGGCGCGACCACGCTCGGGCTGGTGCGGGAGGCGACGTTCGCGGCCGAGGTCAAGGTGGGCGGCAGCGGCTACCGGCGGCTGTTCGACTCCCAGCCGTCCGGCGACCCGGGCACCGACGGCGTGCTCATCGACGTCACCCCGGACAACACGCTGCGCTTCATCGGCGCGGGCGCCAGTATCGGGCTCAACACCACGCTGCCGACCGGCCGCTGGATCGACGTGGTGGTCACCCTGGACCGGACGGGCGCGGTGACCGCGTACGTGGACGGTGAGCCCAAGGCCACGGCCCAGGCCACCGCGGACGGCATCGCCGGCTGCGCCTCCCGCCCGCTGCGCTTCGGCGCCGACCAGGGCGGTGGGCAGCGGCTGACCGGCGGGGTGGACCGCGCCGCCGTACTCGCTCGGGCGCTGACCGCCGAGGAGGTGAGGACCTGGCGGGACCTCGCCTTCCCGTAGGACCGCCCGCTGTCCCGCCCAAGCGGGAGTGAGTCCCCGTTCGAAAGTCGGCCCTGGCCATTGCCGGTGTGGTAACGCGCAGGAAACGCGCTGTTCTGTTGGATCTCCTCGAACGGCCGGAACCGAGGAGGAGGCAGCGTCATGGAGGGTCAGCGGTCAGGGGCGTCCCGGCGGTCGGTGCTGGGTTTGATGGGGGCCGTGCCGGTCGTGGCGGCGGGTGCCGCGATGGCGGGCCCGGCCTCCGCTGAGCCGGCCCGGCGCGCCAGGGTGCCGAAGGAGATGCGCCCGGGCGGGGAGTATGACCGGTACGCCGCCAAGCAGGCCGCCGCCGATGAGTTCTCGGGCACCATTCTGGTGGCGTACGACGGCGAACCGGTGCTGGAGCGGGCCTACGGCATGGCCGACAAGGACAGGTCGATCCGCAACCGGACCGACACCCTGTTCTATCTCGCCTCGATCGGCAAGTCCTTCACGGCCACGGCGCTGCTCCAACTGGTTCAGCGGGGCAAGGTGGACTTGAAGGAGAAGCTGGGCACCTACCTGGACGGGTTCCCGGCCAAGGTGGCCGGCACGGTGACCGTTCACCAGTTGCTGACGCACACCTCGGGCGTGGGCCGGTCACCCATCCGCACGGGGCCGCCTGATCCGGAGGAGCTGGCGTGGGACTCGGTCGAGGAGGTGTGGGAAGGCACCCTGAAGATCATCCGCGCGCAGGACCTGCGGTTCACTCCGGGGACGGACTGGCAGTACAGCAATGACGGGTTCACGGTGCTCGGCGCGATCGTGGCCGCGGCGTCGGGGCAGGACTACTACGAATACGTACGGGAGCACGTGTTCGATCCGGCCGGGATGGAGCGCACGGGTTTCTACACCAGGCCGGAGGTGCTGGCCTCGGACGACATCGCCCACAGCTACGCGACCGACCGCAAGACCGGCGAACTGGTCGACTTCACCAGAAGTGAGATGTTCCCGTTCGTCGGTCTGCCGGCCGGCGGCTCCTTCTCCACTGCTCGGGAGCTGCTGAAGTTCGTGACGGCGTTACGGGAGGACGGCAGGCTGCTCAAGCGCTCGTTCGCCGAACTGGCCACCAGCGGCAAGGAGCCGGATGTCGCCCCCGACGACCAGCCGGACCCGCGGCTACAGTGCACGCACTACGGCTATGGGTTCGCGACCAGCATCTTCAATTTCCAGCGTATTTACGGCCACACCGGCGGTGGCAGCGGGGTGGGCAACAGCTACAACGTCTATCCCGAACTGGACTGTGTGTCGGTGGTCCTCGGCAACTACGACAGCTCGCACTCCAGACCGCTGGTCCGGGTGGAACGCCGGCTCGTCACCAGGTAACGGCGTGTGCTGGTCGGAGCCGCCCGTGGAGGAAGCGGCGTCAGCCGGGCCGGCCCGGTAGCGGGGTGGCGCGGTCGGCCACGATCTCGTAGACCAGGTCGGTGGTGATGGAGCCGACCCGGGTCGGCTCGGAGGTGATCCGCTCCAGGTCGCCCATGCCGGTGGCGACGATCTTGACGGCGCTCGTCAGCCGGCAGATCACGCTTGCCCGTGAGGCTGGCGACGGCCGCAGCGCCCGCGGGGAGGCCGTACGGGGCAGCGCGTTCCTGTTCACCACCGCACGCTGAAGGTGAGACGGGCGGGAACCGCCGCGGGTTCCCGCCTTCCTGTCAAGGAGCCGCGTAGAGGGGCGCGAGGTCGATGAAGATGCGGTAGTCCGAGATCAGGCCGTCGTCGCGGGTCTGCCAGATCGACACGGCGGCGAGGCTGACCTCTCCGCCGTCGAGCCGCCGGTAGGTCACCTCGGTCTCGGCGATGGTGTCGGCGCCGACGCGCCACTCCCGCACGACACGGTGCTCCAGCCCGCCGATGGTGGCGAAGAACGCCCGCAGCCCGATGGTGATCGCCTCGTGTCCCACCATCGGCTCGGCGTTGCCGAACACCAGGGTGGCATCCTCGGCGAGTAACTTCACGAACTCGTCCGGCTCGAAGGAGTCGACTGTCTGGAACACCCGGCGTACCTCGTCATCGGACATGCCGCTCATCTCCCGGCTCAGGACCCTACGGAGCTATCACCAAGATGCGCGTCTTGCCGCCGCGGGGCAAGCGGCTCGTCAGAGCATCAGGACGCCCGGGCCGCCGGGCGATCCGGACACGGCCCTGGCCAGGCCGGTGGCGGCTTCTTCCAAGGAGTACGTGGCACCGACGGCCACGCTCAGGGAGCCGTTGCCGAGCAGGGCGGCCAGGGCGGTGGTCCGGTCACGCGCCGCCCGGCTCTGCGATCCGCTCCCACATCGACTTCATCTCGGCGAAGCCCTGCTCCATGATCCCCACCATGGCCTGCCTGGCCCGCTCGCCGTCGCGCCGCTGGATCGCCTGAGCCACGTCGGTGTGCAGCCGCAACGCCTGCTCGTCCGGATAGTGCGGCATCAGGTGGTAGTGGTGACGGCCGGCCAGCACCTCGGCGACGATCAGTTGCAGCTTCGCGAACATCTCGTTGTCGGAGGCGGCCAGCACCCGCCGGTGGAACTCGATGTCCAGATCGAGGAAGCGCGCCTCGTCACCGGCCTTCCCGGCGGCCCACATCTTGGCCGCGAGCCCCACCAACTCGCTCGCCTCGTCGTCGTCGATCCGCTCGGCGGCGAGCCAGGCGGCGTAGGGCTCGATCGCGGTCCGCAGCTCGGTGATCGAGCGCATCTGCGCCATCCGCCCGTCCGAGGCGAGCCGCCAGCGGATCACCTGCGGATCGAAGACGCTCCACGCCCCGGCGGGCTGGATCATGATCCCGACCCGGCGCCGGGTCTCGATGAGACCCATGGAGGCCAGCACCCGCAGCACCTCGCGAATCACCGAGCGGGAGACCTGGTAGCGGTCGACCAGCTCTTCGATGCTCTGGACGGAGCCCGCGGCCACGTCGCCGCTGCAGATGGCGGTGCCGAGGTGGCCGAGGACGCGTGCGTGCAGCCCGGCCTCGGCAGAGGCGGGCCGGGTGGGTGCGCCCCCTGGAGAGGACTGCTTCACGGCATAAAGCATATCAGTTGGAAGTCAGCCCTTGAATAAGTCAGCTTTTTTGTCCTAGCATCCCCGCATTAAACAGATGTTACGGCGATGTGGCGCTCATGCGGGGGCGGCGGCCATGACGGAAAGGCGAGATGACGTGCGACGTCGATCGATATTCGGTACATCTCTGGCCGTGGTTGTCGCCATGAGCCTGTCCGCCTGTGGCGGTGGTGGTGGCGACGACGGCGGGTCGAAGACGATCCGGGTCACCCTGGCCAACCACGTCTGGACCGACAACCTCAAGAAGGCGCTGCCGGAGTTCGAGAAGCAGACCGGGCTCAAGGTCGAGGTCACCCAGCTCGGCGAGGACCAGCTCTCCGACCAGTACAACGTCAAGCTGAACGCCGGCTCGTCCGACATCGACGTGATGATGTACCGGCCCCTGCAGGAGGGCAAGCTCTTCGCCAAGAACGAGTATCTCGCCGACCTGTCGGCCCAGGTGAAGTCGAACGCGGGCTGGAACTTCGGCGACTTCCAGGCCGGGCCGATGGAGGCCACCACCTACGAGGGCAAGCCGGTCGGCATCCCGATCATCACCGAGCAGGAGGTCCTCTACTACCGCAAGGACCTGCTCGACAAGGCCGGCCTGAGCGCCCCGCCGAAGACCCTCGACGAGCTGAAGACCGCCGCCGCCAAGATCAAGGCGGCCGAGCCGGACGTCGCCGGGTTCGTCGCCCGCACCGGCAAGTCGACGGCGGTCACCCAGTTCTCCAGCTTCCTCTACAGCTTCGGCGGCGACTTCGTCGACGGCGGCGGCAGGGCGGCGGTCGGCAGCGTCGTGGCCAAGCAGGCCTACGCCTTCTACGGCGGGCTGATCAAGGACTCCGGCCCGGCGAACGTCAGCACCGACATGGGCTGGCCCGAGGCGATGGCCATCTTCACCCAGGGCAAGGCCGCCTTCTACACCGAGGCGAACTCGCTCTACAAGAACGCCACCGACCCGGCCAAGTCCAAGGTCGCCGACCAGGTCGGTTTCGCGCCGTTCCCGGCCGGCCCGGCCGGATCGAAGCCGTACAACATCCCGTCCTGGGCGCTGGGCATCAACTCCAGCTCCGAGAACACGGCCAACGCCTGGAAATTCATCGAGTGGGCCACCGGCAAGGAGCAGACGCTCGCCCAGCAGAAGTCCGGCGTGCCGGGCGCCCGCGCCTCCGTCTGGGCCGACCCGGAGGGCACCGCGGGCTTCCCGAAGGACCTGGTTGAGGCCATCGAGGCCAGCACCAAGACCGGGGTGAGCCACGATCGGCCGGTGGTCGTGAAGGTCGCCGAGGCCCGCGAGATCGTCGGCCAGCCGCTCGTGGACGCGATCACCGGCAAGGACCCCGCGGCGGCCGCGGTCACGGCCAACACCGCCTTCCAGGCGTTCCTGGACGACGAGGCCAAGTAAGCCCCATGGCAACGATCACCACCGAGGCACCGCGCGGCGCCGCCGCCGTGCCCGAGACGCCCGGCTGGGCGCGCTGGGTCGACGACCACCGTAAATGGCTCTTCGCCGCGCCCGCGATGGCCTTCGTCGCGGCGCTGCTCGTGTTCCCGCTGGCCTGGACCGGCTACCTCAGCCTGACCGACGCCGAGGGGTCCGTCCGCGCGGAGAGCGAGTTCGTGGGCCTGCGGAACTACCTCGACGTCCTGTCGGACACCGAGCGGTTCTGGCCCGCCGTCGGGCGGACCGCCACGTTCACCGTCGTCGCGCTGCTGTTCGAGGTGGTGCTCGGGATGGCGATCGCGCTGCTGCTGTGGCGGCCGTTCAAGGGGCAGCGGTGGGTCCGGGTCGCCATCCTGCTGCCGCTCGTGGCCACCCCGGTCGCGGTCGGCATGATGTGGCGGCTCATCTTCGACCCGAACATCGGCATGGCCAACCAGGTCCTCGGCTGGGTCGGTGTCGGGCCGCAGCCGTGGCTCGCCGGCCGGCACTCGGCCCTGCCCACCACGATCTTCATCGACGTGTGGCAGTGGACGCCGATGGTGGTGCTGATCCTGCTCGCCGGGCTCACCTCGCTGTCGGACGAGCCGCAGGAGGCCGCGCGCATCGACGGCGCCAGCACCTGGCAGCGTTTCCGGCACGTCACCCTGCCGCTGCTGATGCCCACGCTGACCGTGGCGGTCCTGCTGCGCGGCATCGACGCGCTGAAGACCTTCGACATCCTCTACTCCACGAAGGGCCGCGGCGGCGGCTCGTTCCACGAGGTGGAGACGCTCAACGTGTACGCCTACGGTCTCAGCTTCGACTACAACGAGTACGGCGTCTCCTCCACCGTCCTCATCCTCTTCTTCCTGATCATCATCGGGGCGATGTGGGCCCTGACCGCCCGGCGCAAGGAGGCGCGGCGATGAGGCCCTCCCCCGCCTACCGGGTGTTCCGGGTGGTGGCGCTCGCCGTCGTGGTGCTCGTCCTGGTCGCGCCGCTGCTCTGGATGATCGCCGCGTCGTTCAAGACCAACGTCGACATCTACGACCCGGGCAAGGCGCTGGCCTTCTCCCCCACCCTGGCCAACTACGCCAAGGTGCTCCAGCAGGCGAACTACACCGAGTTCATCGTCAACAGCCTCTGGGTGGCCTTCGCCGCGACCGTGGCGTCGCTGATCCTCGGGCTGCCGGCGGCGTACTCGATGAGCCGGTTCAACATGAGGAAGTCGGCGCTGGTGGTGCTGATGGCGCGGGTCATCCCCGGCGTCTCGCTGCTGGTGCCCTGGTACTACGTCTTCTCCAACCTGAAGATGGTCGGCGGCTTCGGGGTGCTGATCATCAGCCACATGTTCGTGTCGCTGCCGCTCGTGGTCTACATCATGATGGGCTACTTCGACAGCCTGCCCACGGAACTGGAGGAGGCGGCGCTGGTCGACGGGCTGACCCACGTCGGCGCGTTCCGGCGGATCACCCTGCCGCTGTCGGTGCCGGGCATCGCCACCGCGGGGATCCTGTCCTTCATCTTCTCCTGGAACAACTTCATGTTCGCGCTCGTGCTCTCCGACGCCGACACCAAGACCCTGCCCGTGGCGATCTTCGACTTCGTCGGCTACGCCAGCATCGACTGGGGCGGCCTGATGGCGGCGGCCACCGTGGTCACTCTGCCGATCATGGTGATCGCCCTGTTCGTCCAGAAGTACGTGGTCTCGGGGCTCACCGCCGGCGCGACCAAGGGCTGACCGGCATGACGACCATCGCGCGCGTCGGAATGGTGCCTCGAACCCCGCGAGAAAGGCGGCAACGTGAAGATCATCGGAGCGGACGTCATCGTCACCAGCCCCGACCGCAACTTCGTCACCCTCAAGATCACGACGGATGACGGGATCACCGGGCTGGGCGACGCCACCCTGAACGGGCGGGAGCTGTCGGTCGCGTCGTACCTGGCCGACCACGTCGTCCCGCTGCTGAGCGGGCGGGACCCGCATCGCATCGAGGACACCTGGCAGTTCCTCTACCGCTCGGCGTACTGGCGGCGTGGGCCCGTCACCATGGCCGCCATCGCGGCCGTGGACGTGGCGCTGTGGGACATCAAGGCCAAGGCCGCCGGGATGCCGCTCTACCAGTTGCTCGGCGGTGCCTCCCGGAACGGGATCATGGCCTACGGGCACGCGTCGGGCCGGGACCTGCCCGAGCTGTTCGACTCGATCCGCCGGCACCTGGAGCTGGGATTCCGGTCGATCCGGGTGCAGACCTCCGTGCCGGGCCTCAACGCCGTCTACGGCGTGGCCGCCCAGCCCAGCACCGAGGGCAGGCGGTACGACTACGAGCCGGCCCAGCGTGCCGCGCTGCCCGCGGAAGAGGACTGGGACACCCGCGCCTACCTGCGCCACCTGCCCGGCGTCTTCGAGGCGGTGCGCAACGAGTTCGGCCCCGAGCTGCCGCTGCTGCACGACGGGCACCATCGGATGACTCCCATCCAGGCGGCCAGGCTCGGCAAGGCGCTGGAGCCGTACGACCTGTTCTGGCTGGAGGACTGCACGCCGGCGGAGAACCAGGAGGCGCTGCGCCTGGTCCGCCGGCACACCACCACCCCGCTGGCCATCGGCGAGGTCTTCAACACCGTGTGGGACTACCAGACCCTGATCAGCGAGCAGCTCATCGACTACGTCCGGTCCGCCGTCACCCACACCGGCGGGATCACGGCCATGCGGAAGCTCCTCGACTACGCCGCCCAATATCAGATCAAGTCGGGCATCCACGGGCCGACCGACATCTCGCCGGTGGGCATGGCCGCCGCCCTTCACCTGGACCTGGCGATCCACAACTTCGGCATCCAGGAGTACATGCAGCACGGGCCGGCGACCAACGAGGTGTTCCGGCAGTCGTTCACCTTCGCCGACGGCTACCTGCATCCCGGTGAGCTGCCGGGGCTCGGCGTGGAGCTGGACGAGCGGGCGGCGGCGCGCTTCCCGTACCAGACCGCTTATCTGCCGTTCAACCGGCTCAAGGACGGCACGGTCCATGACTGGTGAGCGCGGGCTCACCCGGCACGTCGTGGTCATGGGCGTGTCGGGCGCGGGGAAGACGACCGTGGCGCGCGGAATCGGCGCGCTGACCGGGCTGCGGTTCGCCGAGGCTGACGATTTCCACCCGGAGGCGAACGTGGCGCGGATGCGCGCCGGCATCCCCCTGGACGACGCCGACCGCTGGCCTTGGCTTCGTGCCCTGGCCTCCTGGATGGCCGCCCGGCACGCCGAAGGCGTCTCCACGGTGCTGGCCTGCTCGGCGCTCAAGCGCTCCTACCGGGACGTGCTGCGGCAGGGCCCGCCGCAGGTGGAGTTCGTTCACCTGGACGGGCCCGCCGAGCTGATCCGGGACCGGATGGCCCGCCGCACCGGTCACTTCATGGCCGCCGGGCTGCTCGATTCGCAGCGGGCGATCCTGGAGCACCTCGACCGGGAGGAGTCCGGGGTGGTGCTGGAGGTGACGCCCGCGCCGGACGAGCTGGTGGCGGCCGCGATCGCCCGGCTGGGCCTGCCGCCGGCCACCCGGCCCTAATGGAGGATCTTGTGCAGCAGGGTCGCGACGGCGGCGCCCGCCAGCACACCGGCGAGAAGGCCTACCCGCCGCCCGTCCATTCCGATCCACTATTGGATAAGTTGCGCGAACTGTCCGAACTCAAACGTGAAATAGACACACAAATTGAGCTTCTCGTGGCCTACGGCCGCCACTTCATGCGGCCGCGCCCGTATCAGTTGGCGCGAATAGCCGACGCGGGCAATCTCTCCATTTCCGGAGCCCGCGCCATGAGCAACAGAAAACGAACACGCGAGGAGGTAGCTCGCAACCTCGAAAGAAACGACATCAGGGGCAACATCGGGCCGTCAGTCACGCCCGATCGGGAGGAGTCCCTGGCGATCCTCGAACGGTACGCCCCCAAGGGCACCACCTGAACGCCGGCGGGACGGGCCACGCGCGCGGCGGGCCCGGCCGGGTGGTCAGTGCGGGGAGAGCAGGGCGGGGATGTCGGCGACGCTCGGCAGGAGATGGGTGTGGCGGGCGGTGCCGAGGGTGACGGCGTCCTGACCGCCGGTGAGGACCCCGGCCACGATGCGGGCGCCCGCGTTGGTGCCGGCCTGCAGGTCGCGGACGGTGTCGCCGGCGGTGAGGACGCGGCCGACGTCGTGGACGCCCGTCGCCTCCATCGCGCGGAAGATCATGTACGGTGCCGGACGGCCCGACGTCACGTCGTCCACGCACACCACCGCGTCCAGGACGCCGTGCTCCCAGCCGACCGCCGCCAGCAGCGCCGTGGTCACGTCTCGGTCGAACCCCGTGGTGAGCGCCACCTTCACGCCGGCCGCGCGGAGCGTGGCGATCGCCTCGGGGACGCCGGGCAGCGGGGCGGGCGGCCGGGCCGCGTAGGCGGCGCTCAGGCGGGCGCGGAAGTCGGCGAAGGCGGCTTCGACGGCGTCCGGGGCGGGCGACCCGGTCAGCAACGCGGTGATGGCCTCGCGCTTGTCGGCGCCCATCCAGCGTTGGATGTCGGCGGCGGCGGGGGCACCGCCCGCGGCTCGTACGGCCTCCTCCAGTGCGCGGTAGACGGCGCCGTGCTCTTCCACGGTGGTGCCGGCGATGTCCAGGACCGCCAGTTCGATCACGGGGTTTCTCCTTGGGGGACTCGGGCGGGGTCGCCGGGGCTCGGGCCGCGCATCTCGTCGGTGCTGATCGCGTCGATGACGTGCCGGGGCCCGGCTCAGGTCCACGCCGCATCGGCGCAGGCGAGGCGTTCGTGGAGAGGTGTGTCCATGTGGCTCGACCATACAGGTGGTACGGGGACGTTCTCCCCCGGGCGCCTGGCCTCTCGCGTGGGAAAATGACGTTGCAGGGAACGAGAGGTGACATGTGCGGTCCGGGATTGACGCCGTCCGGCCGGGCCGGGCAGCGTGCTCGTCATGACAGGTCAACCGCCGTGGGACAGGTCACTCGACGCGGCCGAGCTCGTGATCGTCGGCGCGGGCATCGTGGGGCTGGCGCACGCCGTGGACGCCGTGTCCCGCGGGCTGTCCGTCGTGGTGGTCGAGCGTGACGAGCGCGCCGTCGGCGCCTCGGTGCGCAACTTCGGGCACGGCTGCTTCACCGCCCAGGACGGCGCGGCCCTGCGGTACGCGATGGCCGCCAGGACCGCCTGGCTGCGCCTGGCCAAGGAGGCGGGCCTGTGGACCGAGGAGGGCGGCACCGTCGTGGTCGCCCGCGCCGAAGACGAGTACGCGGTGCTGGAGGAGTTCGCCGCGGCCCGCGACGACCAGGCCGTGCTGCTCGACGCCGGCCGGGTGGCCGAACGGGTGCCGGTGGGCCCGGGCGTGGTCGGCGGCGCCTGGCTGCCGCTGGACGTGCGCGTCGACCCGCGCCAGGCCGTCCACGCCATCGCCGCGTGGCTGGCCGGCCGGGGCGTGCGCTTCCACTGGGGCACCTCGGCGCACCTCGTCGAGCCCGGCCTGGTGACCACCAGCCGGGGCCGGATCCGGGCCGGGCACGTGATCCTGGCCGTCGGCCACGACGTCGATCGGCACTTCCCCGGCCTGGCCGAGCGCGCCGGGCTGCGCCGCTGCGTGCTGCGCATGCTGCGGGTGGCCGACCCGCACGGGCGCCGCGTCGAGCCGGCGGTGCTGTCCGGGTTCTCACTGCTGCGCTACGACGGCTTCCGGGCCTGCCCGACGCTGCCCGCGCTGCGGGCCCGGCTGGAGCGCGAGCGGCCGGCGCTGACCGGCATCGGCCTTAACCTCATGTTCACCCAGCGCCCGGACGGCGACCTCTCCATCGGCGACACCCACGCCTACGCCGTCACGCCGGAGCCGTTCGACGACGACGAGCTAGACCGGCACGTCCTGGCCGAGACCGCCGGCCTGCTGGGAGCCGGGCGGCTGGCGGTGCGGGAGCGGTGGCGCGGCGTCTACGCCTCGGCCCCGGACCCGTTCCTGATCGCCGCCCCCATGCCGGGCGTGCGCGTGGTGTCGGTCACCTCCGGCATCGGCATGACCACCGCCCTGGGGCTGGCCCCCGAGGTCCTCGACGACCTGCTGGCCACGAACACCATGTGAGTCACCCGGCCGGCCGGCGGGGAATCCCGGGAAAGCGGCAGGAGAGCGCGTTCTTGAAACCGGAGCGAATCGCGGTCGCGATATTCGCCGCCCGCCGCGTACGCTGAAGGCCCCGCGCCCGCCGGCGGGCTCCCTCCGGCCGTAAGGAGCCCGCCGGGATGCGGAGGTCAGGTACGGGTCCAGCGCTGGTTGGCGCCGCCGGTGCAGTCCCAGATCTGCAGCCGGGTGCCGTTGGCCGAGCTGTTGCCGGTCGCGTCGAGGCACTTGCCGGACTGGGGATTGACGATCTGGCCGTTCCCGGAGTCGAAGGTCCACCGCTGGGCACCGGTGCCGTTGCAGTCGTAGAGCTGCGCCTGTGCGCCGTTGGCCGTGGACGCGCCGGTGACGTCCATGCACTTGCCGAGCGCGCGTACCGAACCGTCGCTGTTCCAGGTCCAGTTCTGGGCGGCGGTGCCGTTGCAGTCCCAGAGCTGGACGGCGGCGCCGTTGGCGGTGCTCGCGCCCGCCACGTCCACGCACTTGCCGCCGAGGCCGGTGATCCGGCCGGACGTGCCACCGCCGCCGTTGTCGGGCGGGGCGTAGACGCGGACGTAGTCGACCGTCAGGGTCTGCGGGAAGGTGGTGGAGGCGTCGGGGTAGCCGGGCCAGAGCCCGCCGACCGCCACGTTCATGATCATGAAGAACGGGTGGTCGAAGACCCAGCGGCGGCCGCCGAGGGAGGCGGGGGTCCGGCGCTGGTACTCGTTGCCGTCCACGTACCAGACGATCAGGTTCGGGGACCAGTCGACGGCGAAGGTGTGGAAGGCGTCGGCGAACGCGCCGCTGATCGAGTAGGGGGCGCCGATGGCCCCGCCGCCGGAGTAACCGGGACCGTGGATGGTGCCGTGCACGGTGCTGGGCTCGCGGCCGATGTTCTCCATGATGTCGATCTCGCCGCTGTCGGGCCAGCCGACCGATCCGATGTCGTTGCCGAGCATCCAGAAGGCCGGCCAGATGCCCTGGCCGCGCGGGATCTTCATGCGTGCCTCGAACCGCCCGTACGCCCGGGTGAAGGTGGCGGAGGTGAGCAGGCGGGCGGAGGTGTACTGGCAGGTGCCGTAGTGGCACTGGAAGTTGGACGGGTTCTCGCGGCGGGCGGTGATCACGAGGTTGCCGGCGCCGTCCATGGCGGCGTTGCGGGTGCTGTTGGTGTAGTACTGCTGCTCGTTGTTGCCCCAGCCGCTGCCGCCGATGTCGAAGCGCCACTTCGACTGGTCGACGGCGCTGCCCGCGGATCCGTTGAACTCGTCGGACCAGACCAGCGGGCCGGGCGGAGGGGCGGCGTTGGCGGTCCCGGCCATCGGGACGAGCAGGGCGATCACCGTGGCGAGAGCGGCACCGACGGCGAGTAATGCCCTGGTTTGGGGGGTGTGAACCATTCGGGGCACCTCATCCCTTTATTAAGGATGCAGTTTTACCGAAACCTTCCGGCAACCTTAGGGCCGCTGTCAAGAGAGCGCTCTCCCGGACATTCGGTCAAGCGAAAGGGCGCTCCCTCCTCAGCGCGACCCGGAGTTCCCGGTGCGGTTCGTGCCCGGCCTTCTTCTCTCCCGGCCGGCGAACACCCGCCGGACGGCGGCGATCACGGCCGTGCCGACCTCCCCCACCAGGGGTTCGCGCTCCTCGTCCGCGGTGGGTCCCGGGTCGGCGTGCGCGGGCTCGTAGCAGCCGGCCCGGCATGCCTCCAACTGCGCCGCGAACGCCATCCCCAGGAAAAGCGCGATCGAGCTGAGGAACGACCACAGCAGCAGCGCCATGACGGCGGTCAGCGGCCCGTACGTGGCACCGAACGTGCCGTTGTACTCGGTGTAGAGGGCCAGCGCGAGCGTGAAGAGCGTCCAGAGCCCCAGCGCCACCAGCGCTCCGGCGGCCAGCCAGGTGTGACCGGGCTGCCTGCGCCGCGGTGCGGCCCGGAACATCGTGACCGTGGACGCCAGCGCGAGCAGGAAACCGAGCGGCCAGCGGACGAAGGCGTAGGCCCGGCGGGCGCCCGCGCCCCAGCCGAACGTCTGGCCCAGGGCCTCGCCGAGCTCGCCGCCGCCGACCAGGACCGTGAAGCCGGTGATCATGCAGACCCCGGCGGTCAGCGCCAGCACGGCGGCCCTGGCGTACTTGCGGTGGAACGGCCGGTCGCGCTCGACGCCGTAGATCCGGTTGGCTCCCCGCTCGAACTGGGCCATCGCGCTGGTCAGCGCGGCCAGCGTGGTGGCCAGGCCGAGCCACAGGGCCAGCTCGTCCCTGGTGCCGTCGCCGCCTTCGAGCGCCTCGGTGACGGCGTCCGCGCCGCCCCCGGGCGCCAGGGCCGTCAGCGTCAGCTCCAGCACCCGGCCCAGCTCCTCCTGGTCGGTGACCGCGCTCAGGCCGACCAGCGCGATGGCGCCGGGAATGATGGCCAGGCAGAGCTGGAAGGCCAGCGCCCGCGCGTGGCTCATGCCGTCGCCGTAGCGGAACCTGACCAGCGAGTCGCTGACGAAGTGCCAGCCGCCGTACTTGCGGAGCGTTTCCCACGCGTCGTCGGCGGACAGCTCCTCGCCGTCCATCGTGCGCGTCTGGGGGACGGTGACGGTAGATCCCACGGCGGACGTTCTACCCCAGTTTGCGGGCATTCAGCGGCGGGCCTCGCCGGAGAGGCCCGCCGTGGCCGCCCGTCAGGCGGAGGCGGTGGCCGATCCGCCGACGTCGCTCCCGACCGTGATCTGGTCGGGGCTGGAGATCCAAGCCCCGCTGGTCCGCGTAGCGGCCGCCACCGTTCGGTGCACGGTGTCATATCCCGCGATAGTCTCGGACCTCGTCCGATGTCGATCAAGGCCGTTCTTGGAGGAGGTGTGCAGCAGATGCGCCGGACCTGTCAGTGGCCGAGCCGCGGCTCTGTGGACACCCCGCATCCCGGCTACCGGCTGGTCGCCTGGGACGGGATCGTGCCCGACGAGCTGGCCGAGACGTTCGCCACAGCCCATCGCGCCCTGGACGACATGCCGATGGGCGACACCGACTACGGCACCGTGAGCTGGGACGTCGGGCGCGTGCGGGAGGCGGCGCAGGCGGTGGCGAAGAGAGGCGACCTGCTCCACACTGTCGCCGCCGTCGCCGAGCCGGACGGGTCCGTCGCCGGCTTCACCGAGCTGGTCGTCCCCGGCGATGGCAGGGGCGACGCCCAGCACTACGCCACCGGGGTGCTGCCCCTGCACCGCGGGCGCGGGCTGGCCCGCTGGATTAAGGCCGAGGCCATCAGGCAGGCGCGCGAGCGTCATCCGGAGCTCGAAGGGCTGCTGACCGACACCGCCGACGGCAACCACCCCATGCGTGCCGTCAATGACGCGCTCGGCTATGTGCCGACGCACCAGAGCGTGACGTTCCAGCTCACCCTGTAGCGCCGTCCTCACCGTTGTGGCGGCGGGCCGGCTTGCGGTCCTCGATGTCGGCCAGTTGGTGATGGTTCGTCGCGGCGCGATGCGCGGGTCGGCCGGTGAGCCGGGGAAGATCCTGGGGGCCGGCGTGGGCTCACCGGAAGGCGGGAACGGTGGGCGGGCGGCCCATGAGAACGGCGCCCGCGGCGTCGTACATCGCGGGGCTGAGGAAGGCGTGCTCCTGCGGCACCTGCGCGTCGCCGAGCAGGTGCTGCAGCGGGTGGTCGCGGTAGATCGCGGCGGTGCCGGACAGGGAGACGACCTTGTGGACCACCTCCGAGGACGTGCGGGCCAGGTGGGCCGCCGACAGCCGCATGTGGGCGTTCTGCTTGTCGCTGACCTGCCCGCCGGCGGCGACCGCCTGCCAGCTCTCGTCGGCGGCCTCGTAGAAGTAGGCGCGGGCGGAGCGGAGCGTGGCCTCGGCCTCGGCGATGCCGGCGCGGTAGTAGGCGCGCTCGGCGAGCGCCGGCGCGCCGGTGATGCCGGTCCTCCCGCTGCCGGCCTCCTCCGCGTGGTCGAGGGCGGCCCGGGCGATCCCGGCGGTGACGACGGACAGCGACTGGGCGGCGTACGTGATCGCGGGGTAGCGGTAGAGCGGCTCGTCGATCACCGGCGTCCCACCGCGGATGAAGGACCACTCCCGGCCCACCTCGACGTCCTTGGCCACCAGGTCGAACGAGCCGGTGGCCTGCATGCCGACGACGTCCCAGTCCTGCACGATCTCCAGGTGCGCCGGGCGTACCAGGACGCCGCGCGGCTTGCCGGCGGTGGCGTCGTCGCCGGGGATGCCGACGACGATGATGTCGGCGGCCATGCAGCCGCTGGCGAACTTCCACCGGCCGTTCAGCCGGAAACCGCGCTCGGTCGGGGCCGCCTGCTGGACCGGGAACAGGCCGCCGGCCAGGACCACGTCCGGGCCGGCGGCGTAGAGCTCGGCCTGGCTCTCCAGCGGCAGCGGGCCCAGGTAGATGAGCTGCGAGCCGAAGCTCGCCACCCAGCCGGTGGAGCCGTCCACGGCCGAGATCCGCTCGATCCTCTCCAGGAACCGCGCGGGCGGCATCGTCTCGCCGCCGAACCGCTCCGGCGTGGCGACCCGGTAGAGGCCGAGCCGCTTGAGCCGGGCGACGAAGTCCGCGGGGACGTAACGCAGGTCGCGGAACTCCTGGCGGCGGCGGGCCAGCTCCTGGAGCATCTCGTCGAACGCGTCGGTCCCGTGGTGCTGCGCCATCGCTGCTCCCTTGCGGCTCTGTCCTGGTCGAGAAGGGCCTCCCCGCTCCCCCGGTGAGCCACACGCCCGCCCCGAGGTCAGCGCACGCCGAGCGACTCCTCCAGGTGGGCCATCGCCCCCACCGGCTCCTCGGCGAAGACGACCAGGTCGGTGAGGGGGCGCGGCAGGAAACCTTCGTCCTCCATCCGCTGGAACTGGGCCTTGAGCCCGTCGTAGAAGCCTGCCGTGTTCAGTAGGACGACGGGCTTGTCCGTCCGCCCGTGTTTCTTCAGCTCCATGATCTCGGTGGCCTCGTCCAGCGTGCCCGTGCCGCCCACCATGACGACCACCGCGTCGGCCTTCTCCAGCAGCAGCTTCTTGCGCTCGGCCAGGTCGGGCGCGATGATCATGTCGTCCACACGGGGGCGTACCTTGTCGGCCAGGAAGTCCACCGAGACGCCCGTCAGCCGCCCGCCCGCCGCGTGCACCCCGTCGGCCACCACCTTCATCAGGCCCACGTTCGAGCCGCCCCACACCAGCGTGTGCCCGCCCCTGCCGATCAGCTCGGCGAACTCACGGGCGGGCTGGGTGTAGGTCTCGGACAGGTCGGCCGCCGACAGGAAGACGCAAATGTTCATGCGAACCACCGTAAGGGGTCCCCTGTCCGGCGGGAACGGGTGCCGCCGGCCGGGAGACCCGTGGGTTCAGCCGCCGCCGGGGCGTTCCTGGGAGACCCGTGGGCTCAGTTGCCGCCGGGGCGTTCCTGCAGCACCCACCCGTTGCCGTCGGGGTCGTCGAAGAAGGCGAACGTGTTCCACCGGCCGCCCTTGCCCTCGGCCAGCGTCCCGTCCTTGGCGTAGTGCTTGACGGGGCTGACCTCGACCCCGCGCCCGGCCAGCTCCTCCCTGGCCGCCTCGATGTCCGACACGACGAGCTGCACCCCCTTGACGGACCCCGGCCCCATCCCGTGGTGGTCGGGTCCGAGCACGATCGACCACCAGGAGCCCGGCGGCGTGAGCTGCACCCGCCGGGTCTCCGGGCCGATATGAGCGTCGAAGTCCACCACGAACCCGACCTGCTCACCGTAGAACCGCTTGGCCCTCTCCACGTCCGTCACCGGAATGGGGAGCACTTCGAGCTTCCAGTCCAACGGGCCTGATTCCCTTCTCCTCACCGGAACCGCGACGGTCCGGGGACCGGCGTGGCCCTGGTCGACGGTGACCAGGGCCACCCCGAAAACCTTCCAGAGTGGGCTTTCGTGTGGTCCGGCTCCGTGCGTGCGTCAGCGATCGCACCGCCGGGACTCAGTTGCCGCCGGCGTCCCTCGCCCGGCGGTACAGCATCGTCGGCATCGACTCGATGACCGCCGGATCGGGCGAGAGGACCATGAACAGCGTCTCGCCGGTCGCGACGTAGGAGACCTGCTTGATGTTGTTGACCGCGCTCGGCCGGCCGTCGGCCCCCCGGGGCGCGACGTAGCCGTACCTGGCCATGATCGCCGCGGTCGCGTCGTCGGCGGGCGCGTCGAACCGCACCTGGATCTGCATGGTCAAGGTGGTGGCCTCGGCCAGGGTGGGCGCGGCCAGCTCGGTGTAGGTCACCGTGCCGACGACCTTGGATTCCAGCGTCAAGGTGCCCGAGCTGCACCTGCGGGCCGCCTCCGCGATCCGGCCGACGTCGATGCCGCCGGGTGTCTCGATGACCATGTCGATGTAGAAGTTGTCGTGCGAGAAGGACTTGGAGCGGCGGTCGCTCAGCCGTACCCAGCCGTTGAGCCTGGGCAGGTGAGGGACTGCCTCTTCGAGGTAGTTCTGGCAGGCGGGCGGCGCCCAGACCATCCCCCAGGGGGCGGGCAGCGGGTCGGCGGCCATCGCCGCGACGCTGGACTCCAGGTCGATGAGCCGACCGGCAGGGTGCTCGTCAATGGGCACGAGCAGGCTGCGCAGCCGTTGCAGGCGAACCTCGTTGCCGGCGTTGTCGCTCACCACGTTGTCACCTTTTCTCGGAACGATCCGGCTCGGTTGCCCATAGCGTCCGCCTGCTCCGAACGGTCCGCTTCTCCGAGCATGCGCACTCGGCGGCCCCCATCGGCGCAGCTTGATCGGCTGCGCGCGGCTCCGGCGGCGCCCCGGGGCCCGCCCGACACGGACCGCCGATCGCCTCGGACGGGTCCTACTCGTGCGGGAGCAGGTAGCGCCACGACAGCGCGACCTGCTCGCCGGAGGGTGTGCGATAGGTGCACCAGGATCCGTCCCGCGGAAACTGCCGGGCGATCGCCGGCGCCTTGTCGCCCTTGTCGTCCTTTCCGTCTGAGCCGGACCGGGTTTCAGGCGGCAGGGGGACGCCTTTTCGGCCAGGGCTCGGCGGCCGGTGTGGTCCCTCCCGGCGACCGGGGGCGCGCCTGTGCCGCACGCGGCGAGCGCGAGCAGGAGCGCGGCGGCCCCCGGATCGCGCCGTACCGCTTGACGAGGTCGTTCATTTCGACGATTGCCATGCACCCAGGTCGCGCCGGCGGGCCCTCGTCCCGCATCGACCGGGCCGGCCAGCCAGCGCGACAGGGCGGACTTCAGGTCCGGCTCGCCCTGGAGCGCGAGCCGGGCCGCGCAGGCGGCGGTCATCTGCTTCGACAGGGAGACCGCGTAGGTGAGCGTCGTCGCGCCCAGCGGCTCACCGCCGGGCGTCAGCCCTCGGGCCAGCAGGATCGGTGGGTGGTCACGCTGCCGCGACCCCACCACGATCGGTTCGTCCTGGCGGTAGCCGGCATTGTCGACAAGGGCGGCCATGCGGCGTCGCGGGTGGGTCACGGAACCGGTCCTGCCAGCCGGGTGCCGCGCGGGGTCAGCCCGCCGCCCAGTAGTCCTCGCGGGCCTTCGCGGCCGCCGCGGCCTCGGCGTCCTCGAATCCCGGCGCCATCGACGCCGGCGTGCCGGCGAGATACTGGTGATGGTCGATGCCGAGCAACCTGATCCAGCTCTGCTGGCCGAAGGTGAGCGCGATGAAGCAGCCGAGCTCGACGAGCTCCGCCTGGGAGAAGTGCCGGTGCAGGCGCTCCCAGAAGGCGTCGTCGGGGTCGAGGCGCCAGGCGATCGCCTCGGCGTAGGAAAGCGCCGCCCGCTGCCGGTCGTCGTACTTCGGGGACTTCTCGAAGTTCAGCAGCTCGTCGTACTGCTGCTCCGACAGCCCGCCCGCGGCGGCCTTGATCGAGCGCTGGTTGCCGCAGAACTCGCACTTCACGGTCCGGGAGATGTAGACCCGGCACAGCTCCTTGATCGCGTGATCGCACACGCCGCCGTGGAACAGCGCCTTCCAGGAGTCGGTGAACGCCCAGAACGCGTTCGGCGCGTGCGCCCGCACCGCCGAGCTCTCCGGCCTCGGCGTGCCCTCACGGGCGCATCGGTGCATCTCCTCCCGCATCGGCTCGTCCATCGAATCGAGGGGCACGTAGCTGATGCGGGGCTCTTTCTGCACAGCGGGACTCCCATCCACCGGCGGTTCCTGTTTCCTTCATACCGCCGGACGGGCCGATCGTCATCGGGCGCGGCGCAGCCCGCGCAGGAAGCTCCAGAGCGGGGACCGGGACGGCTTGCCGGCCGGCTCGTCCGCCGGGGACGCCTGCGCGGCGGGTGCCTCGCCGGTGGCGGGATCGCCCGGGGGCGCCGGCTCCCGGGCGAGCTCGTACTGGACGGGCAGCGATCGCAGCGCCCGCATGAAGGGGGACGGGCGCCAGGGCAGTTGGTCGGCCGGGAGCGCGAGTTTCACCTTGGAGAACCGCTTGAAGAGCCGCTGCACGGCGATGGTGGCGATCCGGGTGGCCAGTAACTGGCCGAGGCAGCTGTGCGGCCCCGCGCCCCAGGCCAGATGGGCGCGGGTGCTGCGGATGGCGTGCCAGTCGATCGCCCCGGCGAAGCGCGGGTCGGCGTGGGCCGCGGCGACGGAGAGCATCACGGGGTCACCGGCGGGGATGGTGAAGTTGCCGAGTTTCACGTCGGTCAGCGCGTAGCGGAAGGTCAGGTTGGCCATCGGCGGGTTGAGCAGGGCGGCCCTGTTCACCGTCTCGTCGATGGCGCCCGCCGACAGGCTCTCTCGTACGTCCGGGTTGGCGACGACCTCGACGACCACGTTGCAGACGAGACTGGCGGTGAAGTCCAGCAGGCCGGGCAGCATGAGGAGCTCGCGGGCCAGCTCGTCCAGGGTGATGTCCGGCTTGGCGGCGATCATGTGGGAGGGCAGGTCGTCGCCGGGGGTCTCGCGCTTGGCGGCTCCCAGCTCGGTCATGGCGGCGTACAGGCGCTCGAACGCCGCGGCCGCGTCAGGGCCGGCGTCGAGCATCCGCCAGATGTCCATCACCACGTCCTCGCCGCGGGCGGCGGTGAGGCCGAGCATGCGGTTGGCCACCATCAGCGGAAGCGGTCGCGCGTACTGCGCGGCCAGGTCCGCCCATCCCGTGGTGCCGCCCTCCGACAGCACGCCGAGGAGCTCGTCGGCGTGGCTCACGACGGCCTGCTCCAGTCGCTGCGCCCCGGGGTGGCCGTGATCCTGGAAGGGGGCGAGCGCGCTGGTCCAGGCGTGGCGCAACTGGTTCAGCGCGGCGCCTTCCTGGAACGTCGAGTTGTTGACCTGGAAAATGGGCATCAGCGGCCAGTCGGCCGGTATGCGGCCCTCCGCGTTCATCTTCCAGTTGCGCAGGCGCTTGCTCCACGCGCCCCCGGGGTTCTGCAGGACGCGGAGCACCTCCTCATAGCCCATGACGAACCAGACGGGAACCCCGAGGAGGTCGACCGGCGCGACGGGACCGTAGATTTTGCGGAGTTTCTCGTGTACGAGTGCGGGGTCCGCGTCGTAGTCCCTGGTCAGCAGCGGCTCGGTGGTAACCGGCGCCGTTCTTGCGGGGGGCTGCTGGGGCCATGGGCCTTTGGTCACGGGTTGAACCGCCTCTCTCTGATCGCCGCTCCACACGTCACATCGGTCCCGGATCACGACACGCGTGACGCGCCCTGGGAGCTTACGGCTGTTTCACGCGAAAGGTGTGCGGCATCACGAGTTGCGACCGATCATCGCCACCAGGAGGAGAAGGACTTTCACCTGTGATCGGACGCGCTGCCGCCCGGGCGGATGTCCAATATTCACGCACAAGATCTTGGCCAGTATCTTCGATCGCATCCGAGTAAGCTCTCCTTCCGTCCAGTGACACTCAACGCCGTCGGCCCGCGAACGGAAGCAGACCCATGAAGCCGAAGAGCGAGCCGGGATCCAAGGACGCCCTCATCGCCGTAGGCGCGGAAGTCCGCCGGATGCGGCGCAACGCCGACCTCTCGTTGCGGGAGCTCGCCACCCGGTCAGGTCTCTCCTCGAGTTTCCTGTCACTCGCCGAGCGCGGCGAGTGCTCGACCTCGCTCTTCGCCATTGCGAACGCCCTGGAGGTGGCCCCCGCGGCACTGCTCGGCGCCGAGATGGCCGCGGCCACCCGGCCCAGGGAATACTCGCTCTGGCGCGGCACCGCCGCGGCGACCAGCCATGTCGTCGCCGGCGAACGCGAATACTTCCGCTTCGGCCCCGGCTTCGAGGGCCAGCAGCTCGGCTCGATGATCGTGCGGATCCATCCGACCTCGACGATGGCGCCGCCCTCCGTCCACGAAGGCGAGGAGGTGGCCCACATCCTGTCCGGCGAGCTCCACCTCCGCCTCCGGGACGAGGAGCTGATCCTCAAGCCGGGCGACGCGGTGCACTTCCCCTCCACGGTCCCGCACACCATGGCCAACCGCACCGACACGATCACCGAGGCCCTCTGGGTGCAGACTCATCCGCTCCCCACCCACCACCCGCAGCGGGGGGCGGGAGCCACCCTCCACGCGCCCTGCTGACCCCGGCGCCGGCCACCTGCCCATGATCGGCCCGGTGCCCGGCACGCCGGGACCGCACGTCCCGTCCGGGCTCGGGGCGGCGGGGCTCACCATGGGCCCGCTGACCGGCGATGCCCTGGCGCGCGGCGCGCTGGAGGGACGGACGCCGACCGAAATCGCCGCCTTCGCCCCGGCTTCCTGAGGCGGTCCCGGCTCTGACCATGCTTTATTCCGTGAATCGGTTTCGGTCACGGCCGCAGGACCGTAAGTTTACGCTCCTATGACCCCCAGACTACTCACCACCACTGTTCCTCCCACGGCGCGCTTCCCGGAGGTCGCGGCATGAGCGCGGCAGCCGGCCAACCGCGGCAGCCGGTCCGCATCCTGTTCCTCGGCGGCCACGGCAGATCGGGCAGCACCCTGGTCTCCCGCGCGCTGGGCGCGGTCGAGGGCGCGTCCTGCGTGGGCGAGCTGCGCTACCTCTGGACGCAGGGCGTGGCCAAGAACCAGCTCTGCGGGTGCGGACGGAGATTCACCGGATGCGACTTCTGGCAGGAGGTCGGCCGGGCCGCCTTCGGTGGCTGGCCGAACGTGGACGCCGCCGAGATGGCCAGGCTGCACCACTCGGTCATGCGCATCAGGCACGTACCGCGCCACGTGCTGACCGGCTCCACGAGCGCCTTCGCCCGGCGCGTCCACCGGTACGCCGAGACCATGGCCACGGTCTACCGGGCGATCGCCGACGTGAGCGGCAGCTCGGTGATCGTGGACTCCTCCAAGTTCCCCACCTCGGCGCTGCTGCTGCGCCGGGTGCCCGGCATCGACCTGCGGATCGTCCAGCTCGTCCGGGGCCCGCACGGCGTCGTGCACTCCTGGTCCCGCCGGGTCCAGCGCGCCGACAAGGGCGGACGGCTGATGGCCACCCACTCACCCGCGCAGACCGCCGCCGAGTGGCTGGCCTTCAACGCCGCCATCGAGTCCTTCCGCCTGACCGACACCCCGTGGACGCTGATGCGGTACGAGGACTTCGTCGACCAGCCGCATCGCGAGCTGTCCCGGATCCTGGAGTTCGCCGGGCTGCCGGCGGCGGCCACGCCGTTCCTCGGCGACGGCACGATCGACCTGCCCGCCGATCACAGCGTCGCCGGCAACCCGATGCGCATCCGCACGGGTGTGGTGCCGCTCAGAGCGGACGAGGAGTGGCGCACGGCGATGCGCCCGGGCCGGCGCCGCCTGATCACCGCCTTCACCACCCCGGGCATGCTCCGCTACGGCTATCCGCTCCGCTAGAGCGGCAGCCGGGCTGAGGCCCGCGTGGCGGCCCCCGGCCTGCCCCGGTCGGCGGTCAGGCCGCTCCCAGCCGGGTGCGGCCCGCGATCAAGCCCCTCCTTACCGGCCGCGGCCCGCGATCAAGCCCCTCCCAGCCGGGTGCGGCCCGCGATCAGGGCGAGCGTGGCGTCGGCCGCCCGCCGCACGGCCAGGTCCTCGGCCTGCTCGCCGCTCCCGAACAGGCCCAGGTGCAGCAGCGCCGCATGCCCGTGCGCGGTGGCGGCCACCGCCAGCCCGAGCGACTCGGCGGCCGCCGGGTCACCACCCGACAGGTCCATGGCTCCCGATCGGAACGCCTCCTTGACCGGCTGGGAGGCCCGCTCCAGATCGGGCGCCCAGGAGCCGAACATGGCCTCGAACAGCGCCCGGTGCCGGGCGGCGAACCGTACGTAGCCCCTGACCACCGCCACCAGCCGATCCTCCGGCGCGCTGCCGCCGCGCTCCGCGGTCACGGCCGCCAGCAGCAACTCCCCCGCGCGCACCCCGACCGCCGACAGCAGCTCGTCACGGTCGGCGAAGTGCCGGTAGGGGGCGCTGACCGCGACCCCGATCCGCCGGCTCGCCTCCGCCATCGAGAACCCCTGGACCCCCTCCTCGGCGATGATCTCCAGGGCCGAGTCGATGAGCGCGGCCCGCAGGTCGCCGTGATGGTAGCTGTGTCGTTTCGCAGGTGGCACCGACTCAGGTTAGCGACAGCTCGTCCAGCCTTCCGACCTCCGCCTCCGTCAGCGCGAACCCCATGGCCCCCGCCGCCTCGGCCGCCTGCGCCGGCTTGGACGCGCCGGGGATGGCCACGACGGTGTCGCCGTAGCGGGTGATCAGCCAGTTGAGCGCCACCTGCGAGATCGTGGCGCCGTACCCCTCGGCGATGCCGCGCATCGCCTCGATCAGCGGCCGGGTGCGCGCGAGCCCCTGGGCGCTGAGCACCTTGCGGCTGAAGAAGCGCCGCGCCGGCGGCGCGGACCCGGCCAGCGCCGGGTTGTCGTGGAAGCGTCCCGTGAGCACCCCGCCCTCCAGCGGCGAGTACGCGATCAGCGTCACGCCCAGCTCCCGGGCCGCCGCAAGGACGCCGTCCCGCTCGACGTTCCGGTGCAGCAGGCTGATGCGCACCTGGTTGGCGGCCAGTGTGAGGCCCTCGGCGGCGAGCACGCGGTGGGCCAGCACCAGCTGGCGGGCGGAGAAGTTGCTCACGCCGACCGCCCGGACCTGACCCGACCTCGCCAGCCGCGCCATGGCCCTGAGCTGGGCGGGGATGCCCGACAGGCTGCCCACGGGCAGGTGGATCTGGTGCAGGTCGACGGGATAGCCGCTCAGGTGGGCGAGGCGGTCGCCGATGGTCCTGGTGATGCTGGCCGCAGTGCGCAGATAGGGCGTCCACTTCGTCGCGACGGCGACCTGGCCGGGGCTGACGCCGCACTCCTTCAGCGCGGTGGCCAGGGCCTGCTCCGACCGGCCCTTGCCGTACATCTCCGCGGTGTCGAACCAGGTGATCCCTCCGTCGAGGGCGGCCCGCACGATCGAGGTGGCCGTCTCCTGGCCGATGGGCCTGATGATCAGGCGCGTGTAGTTCTCGGCGCCCGCGAACTGCATGCACCCCAGGCCGATGGGGCTGACGTCGATGTCGGTCCGGCCCAGTTTGCGCGTCTCCATTTCCGCTCCTCAATGTGATGACGATTCACATTGTGAAACTCTATCACATCGCCCGCCGCCGCTGGATCTCGTTCCAGGGGGCAGACCAAGTGCGGGAGAAAGGGACAGCGGGGTGTTGAGGCGCTGCTCAGAGGGTTCGTTTGTCGGATGATGTAACTTTCCGCTTTGGTTTGATAGCGGCGGCGCGCGGTAACCGACCGGCGCCGTCCCGGCATGGTGGCGCGGCGGCCCTTCGAGGCGATGGTGTTCTGCTACCTGGCCGAGGAACTGCGCACCGGCGATGTGGCCGTGCTCGGCTCAGGCGAGTACGCCGACTGGGGCGCCCACCTGCTGCCCTGGCCGGAGTGCCAGTCGAAACTGGCTGCCTTCTGCGAGAAGGTCGGGTTGCCCGACACCCCCGCCGGTTTCGTCGCCCATCTCAAGGACGCCCACCTGACTGCGGCTGCGCACCTGGACGCCGGCTACCTCGACAACGCCGACCTGGTCATCGACGAGGGCGGCGTGCCCACCCTCAAGCGCTGCCATGGCAAGGGCACCGATGCCGAGGCCGAACGGCTGGCGGCCGCGATCGAACGGCGCATGCCCGAACGTTCCCTGCTGTCCATCGTCGCGCGCACCGCCCACTGGCTGAGCTGGTATCGCCACTTCGGCCCGGCCTCCGGCTCCGGCCCCAAGATCAAGGACAAGCTGGGGCGGTACTCGCTGGCGGTACTCGCTGTCGGTGTTCACCGGCGGCATCCACATCGGCCCGTACGAGGCGGCCAAGCACATCGCCGGCGTCACCGCCCGCGAGCTGTCCATGGTCCGCAACCGGTGCCGGTGATGGAGGACGACTCGTCGCCGGCCAGGAAAGCGCGGTGTGGGCGATCTCGTCGGCCTTGCCGCTGCGCCGCAGCAGGATGGTGTTGTTCATCGTCTTGTCCGACATCTTGCGCGCCAGGGGATTGGACCTCATGGCCTCGGTCATGTCGGTCTCGATGAATCATGGCTGGATGACGTTGCAGCGGATTCCCGAGTCGGGCAGCAGATACGCCGCGGACCTGGACAGCCCTTCGAGTTCCTCCACACTCTGAGGACCGTTTCTGACGCTGGAGATCTCTACACTGCCGCGTATGAATCGTGAGCGGATTCTCCTGACCCATCCCGGCACCTCGAAGCCCAAGTATCTGGAGCTTCGGGCCGACGGGGCCGAGCTGCACCGGAGCTGGTGGACCGGTGCCGGGAAGCCTCAGGAGCGTACGAAGTCGTTCGACAGCGGGCGCGCGGCACGCGAGGCCCTGGAGAAGCTCGTCACCCAGAAGATGCGTGACGGGTACGCCGTGCTGCGTGACGCCGCCACGACCGCACCGGGCGACGTTGTCGTCCAGTGTGCGACGCCCGCCACCAACGGGGTCGTGGCGTTCGCCCTGCACCCGAACGGCGGCACCCTCGCGATCGCCCGCGGCATCCCTGACCGGGTCAGGCTGCAGCTTGGCATCGAGGTGCAGACGGTCGACCTACGGACCGGCGCCCGCCAGGTGGTGTACGCCGACGCATCCCGGCACACATGGGTCGATGGCATGGCATTCGACCCGGACGGATCGCACTTGACGTTCACCGTTCGCGACACAGTCAGCACACTGAACGGGAGTAGCGGCTACACGGTGGCCCTCGCCACCGGTCACGTCCAGCGCTTGCCCTACACGCGATTAGGACGGGACGCCGCCCGCCGCCGAATGCTGGTGGCCGACGGCCCCACGTTGCAGGTGCTGGGCCCAGACGGCGGTTCGTGCCTCGACTTTCCGGCACGCGAGCGCTCGCGGATCAGCGCCACCGCCCTGTCTCCGTCGGGGCGGTTTGTCGGTGTCATCCACCAGCAGGACGACCGCGACGCGGAGGACGACCTCGAGATCTGGGATGCTGACACCGGTCGGCGCGTGCTCGGTGGCCCGTTCCCCTTCCCGGCGGGGTTCGACGGCCCCCACCGGCTCGACAAGCTCGCGTTCGACAAGTCTGAGCATCTTCTCGTCGCGAGTGGCGATACGTCGGGATGCTTCGGCGTCTCGGTGGATTCAGGTGCCCTGTGCTGGGCGATCGCGGACCGGTTTGAAGATTTCGTCCTGTCACCCGACGGCACCCGGCTCGCTGGCGCCCACGTCCGTGGCCCGGTCGTCGTGTATGACGTCGCGACCGGACAGCCGCTGGAGCCGCGCTTCGTCGTACCCGGCGAGCAATCGCTCTACTACCACGCGGTTGATCTCTCCGCCGACGGCCGGCTGCTGGCGGTCGGCGACTCTCCTGGCCGCGTCACGGTGTTCCGGTTCGACGGCCTGGAGTTCACCAAGCCCGGCGGCTGACAGCGAGAGCGCTCAGCTGAAGAGCGTCAAAGGAACCATCTTCACCAAGTGACATCCCGCCGAGAGGCCGACCCTGAGATGCCCTCGATGGGCTCATGTACGTGATAAGGCGTACATGGGCGATTATGGCGGAGCGGCGACCAGGACATCCCTCCGCCGGGACGGTGTACGACTCCGCCACGTTATCCGGTACATCGCCGCAGGCCTCTCACGGCCGGCGGCATGAGCACCGCGCCGAAGGTCGCCGCCTGGCACGGCGGACACGTCACGCTCGCTGCGGCCGCCGACGCCTTCCTGGCTACCCCGCGCACGGCCAATCCCAACACCCACCGCGCCTACGCCTCGGCCTTCGACCGCGTCACCGCCCTGCTCGGCCGGGATCGGTCGCTGGCCGAGATCGCCGATGCCGAAATCGGCACCACCCTCGCCGAGCTGTGGGGCGCGAGCGCGCCGGCGACCTGGAACCGTAACCGCGCCGCCATCACCTCCTGGCTGACCTGGTGCCAGACCAAGAAGCACTGGCCCACGCCCTCGGTTCCGGCCGACGCCGAACGCCGAAAGGAGAGCACCGACGAGACCCGCGCCGTGGCCAAGAGCACCATCCACCGGCTGCTGTCCCGCCGCGACCTCCCGCTCCGGGAGAAGACCCTGTGGCGGATGCTGTACGAGACCGCCGCCCGCGCCGCCGAGGTCCTGGCGCTGAACGTCGAGGACCTCGACCTGGAGCACCGGCGCGCCCCGGTCCGGTCCAAGGGCGGCGCCGTCGCATGGGTGTACTGGGAGCGCGGCACCGCCCACTTGCTGCCCCGCCTCCTGCGACTCCCGGACGGCAGCACCCGCACGCACGGCCCGCTGTTCCTGTCCGAACCCCGCCGCCGTGCCCACTGACCAGCAGTTTCGTCAGGGCGGAATGAGCCACTGTCCCTTTCTCTCGTACTTGGCAACCGGCCGCAATTTCATCTGATGAAATCTCAGATTGGTTTGCGTGCGAGGTGCGCAGGGGGTAATCACTGCTGCTCTCCGGCCTGGCATGGGACACGCCTCGCGCCTGAGGATCAGACGCTACCGG
>NZ_JBDPME010000018.1:0-180602 GCF_039871825.1 Nonomuraea sp. B12E4
ACGTCGTTGAGCTGGGCCTTTACTGGTCGGAGCAGCGCCGCAGGAAGCAATCCCGAGCGCGCAGGCACCACTTCATCCAGCGCCTGCGCCTCCAGGTCCTACAGATCTAGCGGAGTAGTACTAGCGCTCGATGTGGGCGAACATGGACTCCCAGCGGTCCAGCACGTGGTCGAGGCGGAAGGCCTCGGCCCGTGCGCGGGCCGAGGCGCCCAGGCGCCGCCGCTCCTCCGCCGAGTCCATGAGCCGGGCCAGCACGGCCGCGAACGCCGCCACGTCGCCCGGCGGCACCAGCACAGGCCCCGCGGAGCGCACCCCGCCCGACACGTCGAACGCCACCGACGGCACCCCGTGCGCCCCCGACTCCAGCAGCACGATCGGCAGCCCCTCGTGCTCGCTGGTCAGCCCCAGGATCGAGGCGTCCAGGTACTCCTGAGGCATCCGTGCGGCGGGCACCGGCCCCCGGAAGACCACCCGGTCGGCGACTCCCTCCCAGGCGGCGTGCGCGCGCAGCCGGTCCAGCTCCGCGCCGTCCCCGATCAGGTGCAGCTCCCACGGCGGCGGCGCGGCGGTGCGGGCGAACGCGCTGATCAGCCGGTCGAACCGCTTGACCCCCTCCAGCCGGCCCACCCCCAGTACGCGGGGCGCGTCCAGCGCGGCGGTCCGCCGGGGCCAGGCGGCCAGGGGGTTCGGCAGCGTCCAGGTGTTGGGCAGCAACGCGTGCTCGGAGAACGACCACGCGTCCTCCTCGCTGAGGAAGACGGCCTGGTCAAGCCCGGGGTAGTGGCGCCTGATCGAGCCGAGGTGCCAGCAGCCGCGGGCGTGGTCGTACGAGCCGTGGTACTGGCCGATCGGCCGGAACTCCGCGGGCAGCAGCCCCGAGAGCCGGGTCACCACGGACGGCGAGGTCATCACCGCGTAACCGGGCCGGATCTGGCCGAGCAGCTTCCTCATCCGCTCGTCGGCCTGCCCGCGGGCGCGGCGGACCTCCGACTCCACGGGTGTCCGGCCGATCACGTGGTGGTGGTAGCGGGGCTGGTCCACATACCGGAAGGGGGTGACGGCCCGGTGCAGGCCGATCACGTGCACCTCGTGCCCGCGCTCGGCCAGGCCCTGGGCCAGGGTGTGCGTGACCTGCTGGACGCCACCGAGCGTGTCGGCGTCCAGGCAGGTGAAGACGACGCTCATCGGGCCCCCTCGAAGAAGTCGGTCACGATCCGGGCGGCCGCGTCCCCCCGCTCCTCGGCGCACCACAGCGCGCGGAAGGCCGCGTACCGCTCGGCGTGGGCGGCGTGCCCGGCGGGCAGGTCGCGGATCGCGGCGACCAGGTCCTCGGTGGTCGAGACGCACGGCCCCGGCGCGATGGCCGGCAGGTCGTGGTAGACGCCGCGCTCCGACAGACGGTAGTCGTCCCAGTCGTCGATGTAGAACAGCATGGGCTTGCCGGTGATCGCGTAGTCGCACATCACCGACGAGTAGTCCGTCAGCAGCGCGTCCGAGGCCAGGATCAGGTCGTTGATCTCGGGATAGGACCCGGCGGAGCGGACGAAGTGCCGTAGGTGCTCGGGCGGGGTGTAGCGCTCGACCGGGTGCGTACGCAGCAGCAGCACCCATTCCTCGGCCAGCGCCTCGGCCAGCAGCTCAAGGTCCACCCGGACGGACTGGCCGCTGCCCTTGACCCGGTCCCGGTAGGTGGGCGCGTAGAGCAGGATCTTCTGCCCGGCCGGGATCTCCAGCCGGGCGGCCACGTCGTCCGTGACCTCACCCCGGACGAGCGCGTCGCACCTGGGCGTGCCGAACCGGTAGACCCGGCCCGTGTACCCGTTCGAGGGCAGGAACACCCGGGAGAACTCCGCGCTCGGCGAGACCAGCGCGTCCCACCGGGCGACGGCGGCCCGCCACTGGGCGCGCGGCCTGTCGAAGTCGCCGCGCAGATCGGGCGCGTCGAACCCGATCGACTTGATCCCCTGGCCGTGCCAGGTCTGCAGGTAGCGGGTGCCGCGCGGCTTGGGGTAGTCCAGCGGGAACCCGTGGCTGTCCACCCAGATCCCGGCCCGGGCCATCGTCCAGAGGTAGCGCCAGCTCCCGCGGCGTACGAGGGTCGCGTCCGCGGGGAAGTTCTTGCGGTCCTTGGCCACCGACCAGACCACGTCGATCGGCAGGGAGCGCCGGCGCAGCTCCTCGTAGACGGCCCGTGGGCTGCCGCTGCAGGTCCTGCCGACGTCGGACTCGAACAGGGCCAGGTTCTCGCGCCGGGGCAGCACCCTGATCAGCGCCTTGTAGGCCCGCAGCTTGTTCTCTGGCGTGTTGAAGCGCCTGATCAGCCGCTGCCCGGCCCGCCGGGGGATCGACCGGGCGCGGGGGCCGGGGCGTACGCACAGGTAGGCCGCGTACCCTTCGGCGCCTACCGTGCCGCCGGGCAGCTCGATCGGTTCGAGGTGCGGGTCGACGAGGAGCCGGTCGGTCGTGGTGTGGCCGTCGGAGGTCCGGGTGAAGCCGATGACCGGGTCGCACTTGCCCGCCGGGGTGAAGGTGACCTCGCTGACGTACCCGCCCTCGCCGGACGGCTCCGGCTCGATGGGCACCTGCTTCCTGCCCAGCCGCAGGAACGCCGTCCAGTCCTGCGGCAGCACGCCGAACGGGTCGTAGGTGCGCACGGTCATCCGCACCCGCTCGCCGTCCGAGGCCAGCGCCGCCACCTCGTGCCGCAGCCGGGAGGCCGAGAACGGCAGCTCGGCCAGCCGCAGCCGGGTGATGTCCAGGCCCGGCGACAGGCGGGTCCCCCAGTACGTGCGCCCGTCGAGCTGGACCGCCGCCCGCGGCGCGGCCCGCGGCCCGGTGAGCGAGCCCGCGGCCACCCGCAGGTCCTCGATCCGGTCGTCGAGGATGAGCTGGCAGCAGACCCGGTCCAGCGGCTCGATCCCGTCCAGCACCCCGGCCGGGATCTCCTCCAGGTACGGCCGCACGATCGAGGCGAACTCCTTGGCCCACACCAGGTCCCGCGTGGGCAACGGGTTCAGGTAGACCCGCAGGTCCTGCACCAGGAACCGGCGCTGCCGGTGCGGCACCAGGTCGCCGGCCTCGTGGGCGCGCAGGATGTCGTCGCTCAGCCGGGCCGCGGCCACCCGCTGCCGCACGTTCTCCATGTCCTCGATGCTCAGTGAGATGGAGGTGTTCGAGCGGGCCCGGCGCCAGTGGTAGACCACCCAGGGCACCACCGCGAACCTGCGTGCCAGCGCGTACAGCTCGGCCGTGAAGACGTGGTCCTCGTAGTGGATGTCCTCGGGGAAGCGCAGCAGGTTGTAGCGCAGCCAGGGCAGGCTGTAGAGCTTGTTCGTGCTGAAGGAGTCCAGGAACAGCTCGGGTTCCCGCCGGATGCCCGCCACCACCCGCCGCCGGGCGAACAGCGTGGGATAGTACGGCCGCAGCCGCCCGTCCGACTCGAACAGCCGCGAGATCTGCCCGGACACGAAGTCGGCCCCGGTGCGCTCGATCTCGGCGAGCAGGCTCTTGCAGGCGTGCCTGGGCAGCTCGTCGTCGCTGTCGAGGAACATGACGTAGGGGGAGTGGGCCGCGTCGATGCCGTCGTTCCTGGGTGCCCCGCAGTGCCCGCTGTTGCTGGGTCTGCGCAGGTAACGCACCCGCGGATCGCTCCTCATGAGCCGGGCGGCGACCTCGGGAGTGGTGTCCGTGCTGGCGTCGTCGGCGATCAACACCTCGACGTCGCGCAGCGACTGGCGCAGCACGGATCGTACGGCCCTGGGCAGGCGGCTCGCGTCGTTGTAGGAGATGACGACAACGGTGCAGTCCGGCATGGCAAGTCCCCCCGCTGGTCCGTTCACCTGCGGGAAGCACTTCCCTCGGGCGGAGTGAAGTGTCCGGACTTGATTGACTATTTGCCCTAAATCAGCCCAAAGTCGGGCGCGTTCGGCGGGTGAGCCGGCGGATCACCCACACGATGACCGCCAGCGCCGCGAGCGCCCCCGCCACCGGCGCCAGCCGCTTCAGCAGCGGCTGCCCGGCGATCTCCAGCAGGTCCAGCGCCTCCTCGTCCGCCGTGCGCGACGTGCGCAACGTCCCCACCGGGCGAGCCTCCTGCACCGGCGGCGTGGGCACCGCGCTGAGATGCCGCTCGTCCTCCTGGGCGGCCTCGGTGGCCTGTGCGGGCGCCGGAGCGGTGACGCGCTCGACGGTGGAGTCGCTGAGCAGCTCCGCCAGGTTGCCCGCGAACCGCTCGATGAGCTTGCCGCCGACCTCGGCCATCACGCCCCGCCCGAACTGGGCGGGCCGCCCGGTGACGTTGAACGAGGTCTCCACGGTCACCGCCGTGGCCTCCCCGCTCGGCGCCAGCCGCGCCTTGACCGTGGCACTGGCCGTGCCGGAACCCCGGGCCTCCTTGCCGGACGCCTGGATCGTGAGTGAGTAGGAGTCCTTGTCCACATCCTCGAACCTGGCCGAGCCGCGATAGGTCACCGTGATCGGGCCGACCTTGACCTTCATCCGGCCGGTGAACTCGTCGCCCTCGAAGATGTCGAGTGTCGCCCCGGGCAGGCACGGCGCCACCCGCTCGACGTCCAGCAACACCGCCCAGGCCTGCTCGATCGGAACCGGAACAGTGAACTCGTGCTCGAACCGCATCGCCATCGATCCGCTCCTTCTCCCTCTATCGACACTACGTCCGTCCGGGGGCGCCCCGGAAGAGGCGCCCCCGGAACGGGGGTCAGGGCGATCCGGTCGCGGCGCGTACCGCGCGATGGGTCAGGACCCTGGCCAGATGCCGGCGGTAGTCCGCCTGGGCGTGCAGATCGGACGTCGGTGAGGTGTCGGCCGCCGCCTGCTCGCACGCCTGGCGTACCTGGTCGCCCAGCTCGGCGTCGCGCAGGGCGGACTCGGTCGCGCGGGCGCGCATCGGAGTCGGCCCCATGTTCGACATCCCGATCCTGGCCTCGGCGATCGAGCCGTTGGCGCGCCTGACGGCCGCCGCCACGCCGACGACCGCCCACGCCTGCGCGGTCCTGCGGAACTTCTCGTAGTGGAAGCCCCAGCCCGGGCCCAGCTTGGGAATCCTCACCCCGACCAGGATCTCGCCGGGCCGCAGGGCCGACTCCAGGTAGTCGACGAAGAACTCGGCGGCGGGGATCTCCCGCTCGCCCTCCGCCGACCTGGCCACGAACACGCCCTCCAACGCCAGCACCACGGCCGGCAGGTCAGCGGCCGGGTCGGCGTGGGCCAGCGAGCCGCCGAACGTGCCCCGGTGCCGGATCGCCGGGTCCGCCACCGTCGAGGTGGCCAGCGCCACCAGCGGGCAGTCGGCGTTCACCACATGGGAGCGCAGGACCTCGTCGTGCGTGGCCATCGCGCCGATGAAGACGTGGTCACCGCGGTCGTGCACGCCCTTCAACTCGGGCAGCCGCCCGATGTCCACGAGCTGCGACGGGTAGGCCAGCCGCAGCCGCAGCAGCGGCATCAGCGACTGCCCGCCCGCCAGGACCTTGGCGTCCTCGTCGGCGGCGAGGGCCTGGCAGGCCCCGGCCAGCGAATCCGGGCGCACGTAGTCGAACTGTGCGGGGATCATCGTCCTGCTCCTTCCTGGGCCCTGTGCCGAGCCGCCTCCAGCGCCCGCCAGACGCGTTCCGGCGAGCACGGCATCTGGACGTCCCGGATGCCGAGCGGGCGCAGGGCGTCCACGATGGCGTTCACGACGGCCGGGGTCGAGGCGATCGTGCCGGCCTCGCCCACGCCCTTGACGCCCAGCGGGTTGCTGGTGGCGGGCGACTCGGTCCGGTCGAGCACGAACGACGGCAGGTCCACCGCCGAGGGCAGCAGGTAGTCGGCCATCGTGGTGGTCAGCAGGTTGCCGTCGGCGTCGTACACGGCCTCCTCGAACAGCGCCTGCGCGATGCCCTGCGCGATGCCGCCGTGCAACTGGCCCTCGACGATCAGCGGGTTGACGACCTTGCCGATGTCGTCGACCGCCACGTACGAGCGGATCTTCGTCATGCCCGTCTCGGTGTCCACCTCCACCGCGCACAGGTGGGTGCCGTGCGGGAAGGAGTAGTTCTCCGGGTCGAACGTGACGTCGGAGTCGAGCCTCGCCTCCACCCCGTCGGGCAGGTCGTGCGCCGTGAACGCGGCGAAGGCCAGCTCCTGGATGGTCTTCTGCGAGTCCGTGCCCCGCACCTTGAACGCCCCCGCCTCGAACTCCAGGTCGTCCGGGGAGCACTCCAGCACGTGCGCGGCCAGCTTGCGGGCCTTGTCCTTGACCTTGTCGCACGCCTTGAGCACCGCGACGCCGCCGATGACCAGCGAGCGCGAGCCGTAGGTGTCCATGCCCTTGTGCGCGACCGCGGTGTCCCCGTGCAGCACCGTGATGTCCTCGAACGGCACGCCGAGCGCGTCGGCCGTGATCTGGCTCCACGAGGTCACATGGCCCTGCCCGTGCGGCGAGCTGCCGGTGATGACCTCCACCTTGCCGGTCGGCAGCATCCGCACTGAGGCGTGCTCCCAGCCGCCCGCGGCGTAGCGGCCCTCGCCGAGCCACCGGGACGGGGCCAGCCCGCACATCTCCGTGTACGTGCTGACGCCGATCCCGAGCTGCACCGGGTCGTGCCGGTCACGCCGGTCGGCCTGCTCGGCCCGCAGCTTGTCGTAGCCGAGCAGCGACAGCGCCCGCTCGGTCGCCGCCTCGTAGTTGCCCGAGTCGTAAGTCAGGCCCGAGATGGTGGTGTACGGGAACTCGTCGTGCTTGATCCAGTTGCGCCTGCGCAACTCCACCGGGTCCATCCTGAGCTCGGCGGCCAGCTCGTCCACCGTGCGCTCGATGCCGAACGTCGCCTCGGGACGGCCCGCGCCGCGGTAGGCGTCGGTGGGCATCTTGGTGGTGAAGACGCCCTTGCAGGCGAACTCGTACGCGTCCATCTTGTAGATCGCGTTGAACATCGGCCCGCCCAGCGTCGGCACGCCCGGCGTGAGCAGCATCAGGTAGGCGCCCATGTCGGCCAGCAGGCTCACCCGCAGCCCGCGGATGCGTCCGTCGGCGTCGGCGGCCAGCCGGATGTGCTGGATCTGGTCGCGTCCGTGGTGCACCGTCAGGTTGCCCTCGGAGCGCGACTCGGTCCACTTGACCGGCCTGCCGAGCCTGCGGGTGAGCAGCAGACAGAGCACCTCTTCCGCGGTGACCTGCAGCTTCGAGCCGAACCCGCCGCCTACGTCGGGCGCGATCACGCGGAGCTTGTGCTCGGGCACGCCGGTCACCACCGCGAGCATGACCCGCAGGACGTGCGGGATCTGCGTGGACGACCACAGCGTGTACGAGTCACCGTCGGTGTCGGCCAGCACCGCCCTGGGTTCCATCGCGCTGGGGATGAGCCGCTGCTGGATGTACGTCCGGTCGATGACCACCGCCGCGTCCCTGAACGCGGTCTCGATGTCGCCCGTGGTGGTCTTCATGGCGTAGGCCAGATTGCCCGCCTCGTGCACCTTCGGGCTGTCCGGGGCCAGCGCCTCGTTCATGTCGAGCACCGCCGGAAGCTGCTCGTACTCGACGTCGATGGCCTCCAGGGCGTCGGCCGCGCGGTAGCGGTCGGTCGCGATGACGCAGGCCACGGCCTCGCCGACGTACCGCACCTCGGAGACGGCCATCGGCGGGTGGTCCGGGACGTGGATGTCCTCGGTCACCGGCCACGCGCACGGCAGGCTGCCCTGCTCGGCGGCCAGGTCCTGGCCGCTGAACGCCGCCACGACCCCCGGCAGGTCACGCGCCCCCGACACGTCGACCCTGGTGATCCTGGCGTGCGCCATCGGGCTGCGCAGGAACATCACGTGCAGCAGGCCCGGGCGGGTGAGGTTGTCCGTCCACTGCGTGCGCCCCGTCAGCAGCTTGGCATCCTCTTTGCGCCTGCGCGGCCGGCCTATTTCCTGGATGGTCATGGCGTGGTCACCGCCTGCCCCATCTCCTGGGCGCCCCTGCGCACGGCGCGCACGATGTTGCAGTATCCGGTGCACCGGCAGAGGTTGCCCTCCAGCCCGTGCCTGATCGATTCCTCTGATGGGTCCGGTTCCTCCCGGAGGAGGTCTATCGCGGCCATGACCATGCCGGGCGTGCAGTAGCCGCACTGCAGCGCGTGCTCTTCGTGGAAGGCCCGCTGCATGGGATGCATCGAGCCGTTGGTGCCCAGGCCCTCGATGGTGACGATGTCACAACCGTCGGCCTGCACGGCGAGCACGGAGCAGCTCTTGGCGCTCTTGCCGTCGAGCATGATCGTGCATGCGCCGCAGTTGCTGGTGTCGCACCCGACCGGTGTGCCGGTCTTGCCCAGCCGTTCTCTCAGTAGGTGAACGAGCAGGAGCCGCGGCTCGACGTCCTCCTCGTACTTGATCCCGTCGACAGTGACGGTGATTCGGGGCATACGTCCTCCCTCAGGAGCAGGGGAAAGGCGGACACACCCGAACCTACGCCCGTGTTTTTCCCGGTCAAGGGGTTACTTACCGCGGACCACTCTCGCGATGATCGCCACAAACCCTGCGAAAGCCAATCCCAGCACTGTTACCCCGCCCAGGACCAGCCAGTCTGTGATCGCCCGCGTCACTATCAAAATGCCCAGCACAATGAAGAGAACACCACTGAGCAGGGCCATCCAATCCGTCCGATGCACGCGCTGTTTCACGGCCTCACTCCGTTCGGCGGCTCGGTCGCCTGGATGCCGTCGTCTTCCCCCGCTCTGGTCGCTTCGCTCCCGCCGCTCCTCCAGACGACGGCGCTCCCTCGCTGTTTCATGGCCTCACTCCGTTCGGCGGCTCGGTCGCCTGGATGCCGTCGTCTTCCCCCGCTCTGGTCGCTTCGCTCCCGCCGCTCCTCCAGACGACGGCGCTCCCTCGCGCGGACATCACGCGGCACGCCGCACCTCCATGTCGCCGATTCCGCCCTTCAGGTTGAGCACGATGGTGGGGATCGCGCCGTCCGGCTTGGTCTCGGGCTCCAGCACCCGGTCCAGCCGCACGTCCACGCCGCCCTTGAGCGACTGGTCGAGCATGATGTCGCCGACCTTGTTGCTGGCGTGTACCTCCACCCTGGCCGTCGGTGGCACGATCACCACCAGCTCGCCCACGGTGACCGAGGCGTTGAACGTCACGCTTTCTCCTGGTGTCAGCGGCAGCTCGGACAGGTCCAGCCGGCCGTCGCCGACGCCGACGTCGTAGCGGCTGCTCGTCTCCGGGAGGCTGGTCACGGCCCACTCGGACTCCCCGACGTTGGCCGGCACACCGCCGAGCATCAGGCCCACGGCCACCAAGAGCGCGATCGCGGTGGCCGCGCCCACCAGCCCGGCGCCGCGGCCCCACCAGGCGGCGACCAGCAGCCCGGCGCCGATGGTGATGAGCATGGCCCCGCCGACGACGGTCGGGCTCACTCCGCCGGCCGACCTGGCCTGGACCGCCATGACGATGCCTCCGATGATGATTGCCAGCAAGATGGTGATGACGCCGATGAACGACCGCGGCCGCCGCTGGCGCTCCGTCCTGGGGAACGAGCGGTCGAAGTGGATGGGGTCGTACGGCGAGTAGCCCGTCGTCCTCCTGGCCGGGTCGAGCGGCTGGTAGGGGCCCTTGGGCGCGAAGGGTTCGCCGTAGGGGGTGTAGTGGACGGCGGTCTTCGGCTGGGGACGATACCGGGACGTCGGGGACGTCGGGGACGTCGGGGACGTCGGCGGGAGGTCGTGCCGCGCGGTCATCGCGTCGGCGTCGCTTTGGACGTGGTCTCGAGCGTGGTCTTGAGGGAGGTCTTGAGCGTGGGCCTGGGGGTCGGCGTACGCGCCGGTCTCCGCGTCGTCGGCCTGCCCGGGCGCTTCGTGCTGGGCCGTGTGCGCCTCTTCGGCGGCTTCGGCGCTCGCGACCGGCTCCGCCGCGGCGGCGGGCGTGGCCACGGGCCGGACCGGCGGGGCGGGGGAGCTCGGTGACTCGGGGGCGGTCGGGGGGACCGGTGCCGCGGAGGTGGTCGGGGGCATCGGTGCCGCGGGAGCGTCCGGCCGTACCGATGACGGCGGTTGCGCGAAAGCGGCGGCCAGCGAATCCTCGTCGGACTCCCTTCTCCGCGTCAGCCGCTCGGGCAGCGACCGGACCAGCCCGCGCAGATCCACCCCGCTCGCGTGCGCGGCGAGCAGCGACACGGCCAGGAACACGCCCACCACGAGCGTGCCGGCGTCCATCCACACCGTCGCCAGGTTGATCGCCAGCCCGAAGCCCAGCACCGCCGTCAGCAGCGCCATCACGGCCTCGGCGTCGAAGTCCCGGCGGGTCCAGAGCTCGATGATCCCCGGCTTGCCGGTCGGGTCCTTCATCAGCAGGAACGCCGCTATATAGAGGAACAACCCGATGCCGGAGCCGAGCAGGAGCATGGCGAAGCCGACGCGGAACACCACGGGATCGATGCCGGTGTGCCGCCCGAGCCCGGCGCAGACACCCATGAGGATGCGTCCTTCGGCGCTGCGCCTCAGAGCTCTGGGGGGAGCGGCCGGTTGCCTGGGCGGAGCTTCTGTCATGCAAACCATGGTGGACCGGCGGGAGGCACACCCGCATCCGGGAGACCCCTGAGCTGACCCGGGGGTCGTTCCCTGATGCCCGAGACGTCCCTCACATGTGACTATGGCCATGTTATGGCTGACCAGAAGACTCTCGCCGAGCCCACCGGCGGCACACCCTACCGCCGGATGACGCGCCCCATGGAGGGCCGCCTGCTCGGCGGCGTGGCCCAAGGGCTGGCGACGCAGCTCTCGCTTGATCCCGTGGTGATCAGGCTGATGTTCGTGCTGCTCAGCGTCGTCGATGGCGTGGGCGTCGTGGCGTACGCGGTGCTGTGGATGGTCACGCCGCGGCAGCCACACCAGGGACAGGCGCCGCAGCGGGACTGGAGTCAGTTGGCCGCGTTCAGCGCGATCGGCATGGCGTTGCTCGCGTTCGGCTGGCTGACGGGCGCGTCGCAGGGCGGGATCGGCATGCTGCCGTTCGCCGTCGGCGGAATCGGTGCGCTGATCCTCTGGCAGCAGGCCGACCCCGAACGCCGCAAGAACTGGATGAGCGGCGCGACGCTCAGCATCCGCAAGAACCGCGTCCGCACGCTGATCGGCGTCGTGCTCGTCGTCATCGGCGCGATCGGGTTCCTGGCGGCCCAGGGGGAGTTCCGGCAGGCGCGGCCCGGACTGATGTTCACGGTCGTGGTGGTGGGCGGCCTGGCGGTCATCGCCGCGCCCTGGCTCGCCGGGCTGTGGAAGGAGCTGCAGCTTGAGCGGCGCGAGCGCATCAGGCAGGAGGAGCGGGCGGAGGTGGCCGCCATGGTGCACGACTCGGTGCTGCACACGCTCACGTTGATCCAGCGCGTCGCGCACGACCCGCGCGAGGTCGCCCGCCTGGCCCGTTCCCAGGAACGCGAGCTGCGCAACTGGCTCTACCAGCCGGCCCAGGACGCCGACGCGACGCTGGCGGCCGCCGTACGCAGGATCGCGGCCGAGGAGGAGGACGCGCACGGCGTGCCGATCGAGGTCGTCTGCGTCGGGGACATCACCCTGGACCCGGCGGGCAAGCTGGGGGCCACCTTGAAGGCGGCCAGACAGGCGATGGTCAACGCGGCGAAATACTCTGAGAGTCCGTCCATTTCCGTGTACGCCGAAGTTGAGGGTGAAGAGATCACGATTTTCGTGAAGGATCGGGGCAAGGGCTTCGACCTTGACGCGGTGCCGCTCGACAGGATGGGGATCCGTGAGTCCATCATCGGGCGGATGGAGCGTCACGGAGGCGCGGCCAGGGTTCGTACCGCGCCCGGTGAGGGCACGGAAGTGATGTTGACCATGAAAGTGGAGAAGGCATGACCCGCGTACTGATCGTCGACGACCACCGGCTGTTCCGCTCCGGCGTACGCGCGGAGCTGGGCGACTCGATCGAGGTGGTGGGCGAGGCCGAGGACGTGGAGACGGCTGTCAGGGCGATCGCCGAGCACCAGCCCGACGTGGTCCTGCTGGACGTGCACATGCCCGGGGGCGGCGGGCAGGAGGTGCTGCGCCGGGTGCTGGGCGCCGGCTCCCAGGTCCGCTTCCTGGCGCTGTCGGTCTCCGACGCCGCCGAGGACGTGATCGGCGTGATCAGGGGCGGTGCCCGCGGCTACGTGACCAAGAACATCAGCGGCACGGAGCTGACCGACGCCATCCGCCGGGTGGCCGAGGGGGACGCGGTTTTCTCACCGCGGCTGGCGGGGTTCGTGCTGGACGCGTTCGCCTCGTCGGAGGCGCCGTCGATCGACCCTGAGCTCGACTCGCTGACGCAGCGGGAGCGCGAGGTGCTGCGGCTGATCGCGCGTGGTTACGCGTACAAGGAGATCGCCAAGGAGCTCTTCATCTCGGTCAAGACCGTGGAGACGCACGTCTCGTCGGTCCTGCGCAAGCTCCAGCTCTCCAACCGGCATGAGCTGTCCCGCTGGGCCACCGCCCGCCGCCTGGTCTGAACGCCCAGCTCCCGCCGCTGGACCAGGGGTCGGTACTGAGCGCGTTTGGAACGTTACGCGAAAGTTATCACCTGATCGCGACAAAACGATGATCCTTGTTGTCAAACATAAAGGAGTAAAAACATAGCCCAGGAGTAACCCCCTTGAACCGCGTCCCCCGGATGCTGCCTGCCCTGGTCGCGCTTGTCACCATGACGGCCTGCGCGGCGGAGACCGCACCCGTACCTCAAAGCCTGGCCGTCCCGGCCCGGGCGGTCGCGGCGGCCGCCGTCGCGGCGCCTGCCACGACGCCCCCGGCCACACCCACGACCACGGCGACCCCCGCGCCGAAGAAGGTCACGCTCAAGATCGCCGACATCACCCCCATGGGGGAGAAGACGGAGAAGGTCGGCGTGGGCTTCCCGATCATCGTCACGTTCGACCGTGACGTTAAATCCAAGGCCGCCGTCGAAGCCCTGCTGGACGTGGAGGCGGACAAGCCGGTCGAGGGCGCCTGGCGCTGGGTGTCGGCTCGCAAGGTCATCTACCGGACGAAGACGTACTGGAAGCCCCACCAGAAGGTCCTCTTCACCGCCCGCCTGTCAGAACTGCCCGGCAACACCGGCGGCAAGGACGTGTCCCGCCGCTTCGCCGTCGGCACCTCGTACGTCTCCGTGGTCGACACCCGCAAGCACACGATGAAGGTCTACCGCGACGGCAAGATCGCCAAGAGGATCCCGATCAGCGCCGGCAGCGGCGGCATGGTCAAGAACGGCGTGGACGTCTTCCTCACCACCAGCGGCGTGCACCTCACCATGGGCAAGAAGGCCATGGAGACCATGACCTCCTCCTGGATGGGCGTGACGGATCCCAAGGACCCGCGCTACTACAAGGAGGAGATCCCCTGGGCGGTCCGCATCTCCGACAGCGGCGAGTACGTCCACCAGAGCGCCGGCTACTACCAGTACCTGGGGCGCTCCAACATGAGCCACGGCTGCGTACGGGCCACCCCGGCGGGCGCCAAGTGGTTCTACGGCATCGCCCAGCGCGGTGACGTGGTCAAGATCACCGGCACCAAGCGCAAGCTGGAGTGGAACAACGGCTGGAGCTACTGGCAGCTCAACTGGACCCAGTGGAAGAAGGGCAGCGCCCTGAAGCAGGGCTGACCGTCCCCACGCCGACCTTTCCACAAGGGCCGCCCTCATTCGGGAGAGGGCGGCCCCGCCTCGCCCCACAACGGCGGCCGGCCCTCGGAAAGAGTCACCCGCGCCGCACACCTTCTCCACCTGGAGCAGGGTGACCATCCGCCGGCGAGCCCCGAGCCGGCCCCCGTGCACGGGACCGCCCGAACCCCACCTGGCCTCCGAACTGCGAACCCCTGGCTCGACCGGGGGAACCCTGGGTCAGAGCTTTTCCAGCGGGGCGTAGGCCAGAAGGAGTGTCTTCTCCCCGCCACTACCGAAGTCGATCTTGACCTTGGTCTTCTCCGCGACCCCGTCCACCGACACCACCGTGCCCAGCCCGAACGCGTCGTGCGTGATCCGGTCCCCGGGCGCCAGTGACGGCACGCTCCGCCCCCCGCTCTTCGGGGCGGCGGCGGCACGCGGCGCCGGCTCGCGTCGCGTGGCGGCACTCCAGGCGGACTTCTCCGGATCAGTGCGCCAGTCGATGAGCTTGCCCGGCACCTCGTTCACGAAGCGCGAGGCGGGATTGAACGACGGCGCCCCCCACGAGCTGCGCACGGCGGCCCGTGTGATGTAGAGCCGCTGCTGGGCCCGGGTGATCCCCACGTAGGCCAGTCGCCGCTCCTCCTCCAGTTCCTTCGGCTCCCCGAGCGAGCGGACGTGCGGGAACACACCGTCCTCCATGGCCGTCAGGAACACCACCGGGAACTCCAGCCCCTTGGCCGTGTGCAGGGTCATCAACGTGACGACCCCCTGCCCGCCGTCCTGGTCGGGAATCTGGTCGGCATCGGCCACGAGCGAGACCTGCTCCAGGAACTCCACCAGCGTCCCCTCCGGATTGGCCTCCTCGAACTCGGACGCCACGGAGATCAGCTCGTTGAGGTTTTCCAGCCGGGACTCGTCCTGCGGATCCTCGGAGGCCTCCAACTCGGCGCGGTAGCCGGTGGCGACCAGCACCTCCTCGGCCAGCGCGGACGGCGGCATGCCCGCCGCCTTGTCGATCAGCTCCTCGACCAGCGCGACGAACTCGCGTACGGCGTTGAGCGAGCGCGTGGCCATCCCGTGCGCCTCGTCGGCCCGCCGCAGCGCGTCCCAGAACGAGATGCGCTCGCGCGACGACAACGCCTCCAGCATCGCCTCGGCCCGGTCGCCGATCCCACGCTTGGGCACGTTGAGGATGCGCCGCAGCGACACGACGTCGGCCGGGTTGGCGAGCACACGCAGGTAGGCCAGCAGGTCCTTGACCTCCCTGCGCTCGTAGAACCGCACGCCGCCGACGACCTTGTACGGCAGCCCGGTGCGGATGAAGATCTCCTCGAACACCCGGGAAGCGGCGTTGGTCCGGTAGAACACCGCGACGTCGCCCGCCTTGACGCCGTCCTCGTCGCTGAGCCGGTCGACCTCCTGGGCCACGAACATGGCCTCGTCGTGCTCGTTGTCGGCCACGTAACCGACGATCTTGGGCCCGTCGCCCTGGTCGGACCAGAGGTTCTTGGGCTTGCGCGACTCGTTGCGGGCGATCACGGCGTTGGCGGCGGCCAGGATGTTCTGAGTGGAGCGGTAGTTCTGCTCCAGCAGGATGGTCCGGGCGTCCGGATAGTCCCGCTCGAACTCCAGGATGTTGCGGATCGTCGCGCCCCGGAACGCGTAGATCGACTGGTCGGCGTCGCCCACCACGCAGAGCTCCGACTGGTCGGCCCCGGACCGCACCACCTCGCCGTCCGTCGTGCGCAGCTCCGGATGCCCGACGAGCTCCCTGATCAGGATGTATTGGGCGTGGTTGGTGTCCTGGTATTCGTCGACCAGCACGTGCCTGAACCGCATCCGGTAGTGCTCGGCCACCTCGGGGAAGAGCTGGAACAACGTCACCGTGTTCATGATGATGTCGTCGAAGTCCATCGCCCCGGCCTCGGTCAGCTTGAGCTGATAGGCCTTGTACGCCTGCGCGAGCGTCTTCTCCAGATGCGAGCCCGCCTTGTCGATCGCGGTCTCGTAGTCCACCAGCTCGTTCTTGAAGTTGCTGACCTGGGCCGAGAACGAGCGCGGCGGGTAGCGCTTCGGATCGAGGTCCATCTCCCGGCAGACCATCGCCATGAGCCGCTGCGAGTCGGCCTGGTCGTAGATCGAGAAGCTGGACGGGAACCCCAGCCGCTTGGCCTCCCGCCGCAGGATGCGCATGCACGCGCTGTGGAACGTCATCACCCACATCGCCTTGGAACGCGGCCCGACCAGCTTGTCGATGCGCTCCTTCATCTCGCGGGCGGCCTTGTTGGTGAAGGTGATCGCCAGGATCTCGCCCGGGTGCACCTTGCGCTCGGCCAGCAGGTAGGCGATGCGGTGGGTCAGCACCCGCGTCTTGCCAGAACCCGCCCCGGCCACGATGAGCAGCGGACTGCCGTGATGGATCACGGCTTCGCGCTGTTGCGGATTGAGGCCGTCGAGCAAGGGCTGGTCAACAGAGACGTGGGTCGGCACCTACCTAGGTTAAGACGCCCCACCGACAATCGGCGCCCGGAATGCCGTAGGCGGTGCGCCGGTTGTGCTGAAAGTAAAGTTCAGGAAAGGGGAGCCATGCTGCCGGAAACCGAGATCAACCGGGTACTCGCCGTGACAGCCCACCCGGACGACATCGATTTCGGTGCGGCGGGGAGTGTGGCGTTGTTCGTCGACAGGGGGGTGGAGGTCACCTACCTGCTGGTCACGGACGGCGACGCGGGCGGCAACGAGCGCACCCTGGACAATTCCGGCATGGCCGAGCTCCGCCGGGCCGAACAACTGGCCGCCGCCAAGGCGGTCGGCATCACGGACGTACGCTTCCTGGGCTACCCGGACGGTCAGGTGACGGTCTCGCTGGGTTTGCGCCGCGACATCGCCAGAGTGATCCGCCAGATACGCCCTGACCTGGTCATCACCCACCACCCGGACCGCAACTACCAGCACGTCGCCCCCAGCCACCCCGACCACCGGGCGGTGGGCGGCGCCACCCTCGACGCGGTCTATCCGGACGCCCGCAACCCCTACGCGTTCCCCGAACTGGTGAAGGAGGAGGGCCTGGAGGCGTGGACCGTACGGGAGGTGTGGCTGAACGGCGGCCCGGCCCCCGACCACTGGGTGGACATCACGGAGACCATGGACCGCAAGCTCGCGGCCCTGCAGTCACATGTGAGCCAGATCTCCCACAGGGAAGACTTCACGGAGTTCGTCAGGACCCGCTTCGCCGCCTGGGCCGAACAGGCCGGCCTCGGCGAGGGCCACTACGCGGAGGGCTTCCAGGTCGTCACCACAGCCTGACCTTCCGCCCCCGAAACCTCAGGCCCTCAGGCCCCGCCCCGGGGGCAGGGCCTCAGGGAACGGACCCGGGCGGGACCACCCAGAGCGACGGTTGCCCCGTGACTTCGGAGATGATGTCGAAGTCGCGGTCGTAGTGCAGGATCGTCGCCCCGTGCACCTCGGCACAGGCGGCGATCAGTAGATCGTTGGGTCCGATGCCGCGGTGCTGGGAGATTTCAACGAGTTGTTTCTGCACGTCCAGGGCGCGTGCCTGCACCTCCCCGCCCACCGGGAGATTGATGCACTGGCGTTGCGCCTGGAGGATGCGCTGGTAGTGGGCGAAGTCGCGGGCACTGTTGAGCACCTCGAGATCGATGACGGCGCAGGTGGCCACGACCCGCGCCACATAGAGCGGGTGGAGGGCCTTCGCGACCACGTCGCTGGTGCGTATGCGAGCCAGCGCGCTCTTGTCGAGTAGGTACATCAGTCCTGTAGTCGCCACGCATGCTTCATGATCTCCGGATCCAGCAGATCCGGGCTCCCTTCCGTGCGCCAGAACTCGAACGCCTCGATCGCGCTCGCCCTTTCCGCGTCCCTGTCGACGACCGCCTGTAGTGCTGTGTGGACCGTTTCCTTCATGGTCGCCGCTCCCAGCTTCCGCTGAGCCGTCTCCAGGAGCTCCTTGTCGATGTCGATTACTGTGCGCATACAACACCACCTCCGTACCTCCAGCGTATATCAGAAATTGTGATCTTGATATACGCACCTCTCAAGAAGAATATGGCCTTGAGAGGGCGCGCCGGAGACGTTAGAGCATCGAGGTGAGAATGCTTGGGAACGGTCCAATCCCCGATGAAGGATCTTCAACCGATGTGCGAAAACCTTCATCCTCGGACAGTCGATGATCCCCCGGTCGAAAGGCGGACTGGCTCACGCAGCCATGCGGGCTTCGCCGCCGGCCGGGTGGTTACTTTCGTTTGGCGGCGATGCGGGCGAAGAGGTAGCCGAGGGAGTTGGTGGCCAGGTGCAGCATGGCTGGGGTCAGGAGGCCGCCGCGACGCCGGAGCTCGCAGAACAGCACCCCGGCCGCCGCAGTGGACACCACGCTGCCTGCCACCACCCGGGCGGTGTCCAGGTGGCCAGGGGACTCGCCCGCCGTCAGGGCACCGAGGGCCGGGTTGGCGCGGGCCATGTCGATGGCGGGGAGGATGTGCCAGAGGCCGAACAGAGCCGAGGAGGTCGCCGTCGCGGCCACAGTGCCGCGCCGCTGGCGCACCATGGCATACAGGGCGCCCCTGAAACCGACCTCCTCCAGCAGGACCGTGCCCAGCGGAACCTGAAGCAGGGCCTCCTCCAGCACCCGGGCGCGCGAGAGCGACAGGGCACGCTCGTCGCGGAAGAGCGGCTTGGTACGTGGGTGCGCGATGCCGGCGGTGTAGACAGCGGCCACGGCTGCCGCTAAGGCGCCTCCCGCGATCGCCCCACGGCGGCCGTGCTCGAAGCCGATCTCCTCCCACGACAGACCGGACCTGCGAGCCATCGCCACCAGGGCGGCCGTCGCGGCGGCGGACGTCACGGGACCCAGCCGAGGGGCGACCTTGTTGTTCATGACGTTGGCGGTGGCAAGGACGGCGATCGAGCGAAGCAGCACCCTTGCAGGCTACGTCGCCGTTCACTGAGCAGGTCGCCGTTCACTGAACGTCAGTGTCGCTGAGCGATTTGCCCGCAAGCATGACATTGATCACGTGTGACCCGTGGCGGTCTCAGCGCACGCAGCCTCGCAGCCGTCGCCTGGCGTCCAGCCCGTCGCCTGGCGCCCAGCCCGTCGCCTCGCGTCCAGCCTTCGCTTCCGTGTCCGTCGCTTCGCGCTCATCGCCTCGATCGGCGTGCTCGCCCAGCGTTTCTGCTGGCGAGTAGATCGCGTGTTTCACACGCCACCTTGCGCACGGCTGCTCGCCGGTGACGGGTGGGCTGGGAGTGGGAGGTCAGGAGGCGGCGGGGCGGCGCCAGTTGGCGGGGAAGCGGCTGCGGCGGCGTTCTTCTGGGGTGAGGCCGCCCCAGATGCCCTCCGACTCGCCCGAGCGTAATGCGTATGCGCGGCACTCCTCGATGACCTGGCAGGTCTCGCACACTGCCTTGGCTCGTGCCTCCTGCGCAGGGGTGGGGGCGAGCGGGAAGAAGAGGTCAGGGTCGCTGGATCTGCATGCGCCCCGGCGCAGCCAGCCGATCTCCTCCAGTGGCATGCACCCAAGGTAGAGCGCCGGCATGATCACACACATCATCCTGTGGGTTGACCCTGAAATACGTCCCCAGGTTCGGGCGTGGCGCCTGACTGCTACCGCGTCAGCAGGCGCCGACGCCGTTTCGGTAGCCGTTGGCGAAGAACCGCTGGCGTTGGTCGGCGGTGCCGTGGGCCGCTGGGTTCAGCCAGTCGTCCGTGGGGTCTCCGGCGGCCGCCAGCCTGGCCATCAGCTCGTTCTCGTCGCCCGGCTGCGCCCGCAGCGCTCGCGACTTGACCAGGGCAGCCAGGGTGCCGCCCGCGTAGCAGTCGGCCTGGAGCTCCATCTGTATGTTCAGCTGGAAGTTGGATTGGAGCTGGGCCTGGATGGAATGGCCGAACTCATGCGGGATGATCACATAGACCGAACCGTCCCCCATCTCGTTCCGCAGCGATTCCATCCAGCTCTGGTCGTAGGCGATGAAATGGCCGAGAGGGCAGTAGAAGGCGTTGTTCGGGACGGAAGGCTGGTTGCCGCAGTTGGGGCCTGAGCCGTCCGAGTACGCGATGAAATCGGAAATAGGCCGATAAGTTTCGCCCAACTGCTCGAACTGCTGCTGCCAGAAGGTCTCCGTCAGCGTACGCGCCGTGCGTACGTCGTCCTCGAACGTGTCCCCCTCCTGGGAATCCATGGACGGCGGCCTGGCGAGGCCGCAGGCGGCGACCAGCAGCAGGGTGAGGGTCAAACTCAGGGCGCGGGTCACTGGACGGGTCACCGGCTTCACGTATCCCAAGTGTGCACGGGCTCGTTGCTGTGCATACGTTCGATGTAGTCGAGGGTCATGGCGCGCAGCGCCTCATGCCGCTCCCCTCCATGGGCGCGCACGCTTTCCACCTGCCAGTTCGCCCCCGTACGGCCGGTAAGGCAGCGGCCCTCGATGATGGCGAGCAGCCGGTCGGCGACGGGCCTGGACACGCCCCATTCGGCCAGGCCCTCGTGTGCCAGGGGCAGCAGGCGGCGCAGGATCAGCTCCGCGGCCGGCACCTCGCCCATTCCCGGCCAATACAGCCGGGCCTCCAGCCCCTGCCTGGCCGCGGCGCCGAGATTGTCCTCCGCCGCCTGGAACGACATCTGGGTCCAGATCGGCCGCTCCGCATACGGGAGCTTCCGCATCAGCCCGTAGTAGAAGGCGGCGTTGGCCGCGATGTCCGACACGGAGGGCCCGGCGGGCAGGACGCGGTTCTCCACCCGCAGATGCGGCATCCCGTTCACCACCGCATATACCGGCCGGTTCCACCGGTAGATCGTGCCGTTGTGCAGGGTCAGCTCGTGGAGTTGGGGGATCCGGCCCTGTTCGAGCTCGGCGCGCGGGTCCTCGGCCTCACACAGGGGGAGCAGGGCCGGGTAGTAGCTGACGTTCTCCTCGAACAGGTCGAAAACGCTCGTGATCCACCGCTCCCCGAACCAGACCCGCGGCCGTACGCCCTGCGCCTTCAACTCCGCCGGACGCGTGTCGGTGGCCTGCTCGAACAGCGCGATCCTGGTCTCGCGGTGCAACTCCTTGCCGAAGAGGTACGGGGAGTTGGCCGCCACGGCGACCTGGGGGCCCGCGATGGCCTGGGCCGCGTTCCAGTGGGAGGCGAACGCCTCGGGGCTGACCTGCAGGTGCAGTTGAACGCTGGTGCAGGCGGCCTCGGGAGTGATGCTGTCTGCGTGCGTGTCGAGGCGTTCGACGCCCTCGATGAACAGGTGCAGATCCTCACCGCGGGCCGCGAAGATCTGCTCGTTGAGCAGGCGGTAGCGGGGGTTCGCGGAGAGAGCGCCCTCGCCGATGTCCTGTTCGCGCAGCGTGGGCAGGATGCCGATCAAGACCAGGTGGCCGTCCTGCGAACGGGCGCGTTCCTCGGCGTGGTTGAGGCGGTTTCGGACGTCGTTCTCCAGGCGGAGGGCGCCGTCGCCGCCCAGCTCCTGGGGTTCGATGTTGATCTCGATGTTGAACTGGCCCAGCTCCGTCGCCCAGTCCGGCTCCTCGATCGCCGCCAGCACCTGGGCATTGCGCATGGCCGCCTCGCCGCGCGCGTCCACGATGTTGAGCTCGATCTCCAGTCCGGCAAGGGGGCGCTCCATCTCGAAGCGGGACTCGCGCAGCATCTGAGCGAAGACGTCGAGGCATCGCCGCACCTTTTCGCGGTACTTGCGGCGGTCGTCCCTGCTGAACACGACGACTGGCACGTCCCTGCCCATAACCGAAAATGTCGCACGCCAAGGCCGTCAAAACCAGAGGAGCAGAGACGCGGGCGGAGTGGGCCACCACCACGGGCCGGAACGGGGTGGGTCGGTAGGTGCTGTGGCGTCAGCCAGGGGGGTGGGAGGGCGCCGGGACAGCGCTATGCGGCGGTGGCATCAGCGACGGGAGGCTGCGGAGTGACGCCGGGGCGGGATCTCGTTCCGGAATCACGTCGAGGTGTGCTCGTGAGTGTCAAAATTGACATGTACGGATTGACACTTGGTGTTCGGAAAGGCATCGTAGGTCCGCACCCCCCGATGTCAATCTCGGCCACCCAAGAAGGAATCAGAATGAAAGACAGCGAGCCGATCACCCGGCTGATCACCCCGGCCGGCGATCCTGCCTGGTTGGTCACCGGGTACGAAGAGGTCAAGCAGTTGTTCAGCGACCCCCGGCTCGGCCGGTCCCACCCCGTGCCCGAGCGGGCGGCACAGCTCGTGAGGTCACCCGTTCTCACGCAGTCGCTGGTGACGGGCGACACCGAACAGGCCGACCACCAGCGGATGCGCCGGTTGCTGAGCAAGGCGTTCTCCGCCCGCCGCATGGCGGCGCTGCAGCCCCGCGTCGCCACTCTGGTCGAGCAGGCCGTCGAGGAGTTGCTCGAGCGGACCCCGCCGGTCGACTTCCATGACGCCTTCTCGTTCCCGTTGCCCGCGATGGTGATCTGCCAGTTGCTCGGCGTTCCGGAGGACGACCGCGATGACTTTCGCGCGTGGTGCGAGGATATGGCGCAGGTGAACGACCGCGTGAGGGCCGAGTCGGGAAGCGCGAAGCTGCGCGATTACCTGATCGAGCTCGTACGGCACAAGCGCTCGCGGCCGGGCAGCGACGTGATTTCCGACCTGGCGGCCGCGGAGGCGCGAGCAGAGCTGACCCGGCACGAGGTGATCAAGTATTCGACGATGTTGTTGTTCGCCGGACACGTGACCACGGCGACCGCGATCGACAAGGGAATCGTGTTGCTGCACGAAAATCCGCACCAGTGGGAGGCCTTGCGGCGTGATCCCTCTCTCGTGCCGCCTGCGGTCGAGGAGATCCTCCGCTCATCGTTGCCGGCCGGTGACCAGGCGGCCCGGCCGGAATACGGACCGCTCCGCTACGCCAACGCCGACTTCGACCTGGCGGGTGTGACCATCAAGGCCGGCGACCTGGTGGTGCTGAGTGGTCCCTTGGCCAACCTCGACGAGCGAGTGTTTCCCGATCCGCATCGGTTCGACATCGGCCGGGAGGACAACCAGCACCTGGCCTTCGGCCGGGGAACATACTTCTGTCTCGGCGCCCCCCTGGCGAGGATCGAACTGCGGGCGGTGTTCACCACTCTTCCCCGGCACTTGCCCAGGCTGCGCGTCGCCATACCGGTCGAACGGCTGCGCCGACACACCGGACTGATTCACACTGCGCTGACCGAACTTCCGGTCACCTGGTGATTGGCGTCGAACCGCACGGACTTTTCACCGCTCGGCGTCGCGCCACATGTCGGTGAGGTATGTGAGGGCGGGTCCCGCGACGACGGCCGCTGCGAGCAACCACACCGCTTCGGCCGTCGTGAGGGCACCACCGAAGCCTGCCACAAGAGCGAGCAGGGCCAGGAGCGGTGTCAGAACGCCCAGCGCCCACAGCCGGCCGCGTCCGGCGGCCCTGCCGGCGGCGACGGCGATGACGCCGAAGGCGGCGATGGAGCCACACAGCAGCCAGCGAGTCCCCGTCGCGACATGCTCCTGCTGAACAGAGGACACGAGATCGCCGATGCCGGTAGCCGACACCGCGAGAACACCGGCGGTGAGACAGTGCAGCGGCAGCATTAGCCGAGGCCGGATGGCATCAGGCGTGAGGAATGGGATGCCGCCGAAGCCCAGCCGGAGCGCCGAGGCCCACAAACCGGCGAGCAACACCAGGGCGCCTGCGGCCGTTGAGTACAGCGCGGCGGTCCAGGTGGACGCCTCGGCCATCGCGTCGGTCACTGTCATGACGCCCTCGCCCAACACGATGATGGTGAACAGGCCGAGACGCTCGCCGAAGTGGGCGGTGTCCAGCCGGGCGGGCCGCGTGATCCGGCCTCCGGGATCCGGGACGGCCCGCCTGTCCAGGCGCGCGGCGATGCGCCCGTCCGGGATCGCGAATGCGATCAGCAGGTCGAGGACGAGCCCCAGGCTCCACAACCCCGGGCGCCAGGAGGCGGGGCCCCAGAGCGAGGCGACCCACGGGAGAACGCCGACACCGACCTGCGCGACCGGCCACTCGACGACGACGCGAATTCCGCCGCGTGCGCGCCACACCCGGCCGGACACCACGCGAACCGCCACGTACGCGATAGCGAAGGCCTGCCCCCGGTCACCCTCAACGTCCCCGACCGCCGCGGCCATGACCACCAGCCCGGACATCGCCACGAGCATTGGCAGCGCGCGAGCCGAGTCCCCGGCCACGTTCCCGTAGACGGTGAAGCACATCCAGGCCGTCCAGAAGGCCAGGAAGCAGACCGCGTACAGCGCGGCCGACGTACTGCCGTGCAGCAGATGTGACAGCTGTGCGATGCCCGCGACCGCCACGAGGTCGAAGAAGAGCTCCAGCCACGAAGCGTGCCGTTCCTTCTCGTTGATATCCGCGAGCGTCACGCTCGTCTCCTTCGTGCGCGTGCGGAACCGGGTCACGTCGCCGGCCTCAGGTCGTGCCTCGCCGCGTGGCCAGGATCCGGGGATAGCGCACGGTGAACAGGGCGGGAGCGGCGATGGCGCAGACCTTGACAGCGATGATGGCGATGGCGACGTGCGGCGCGACGGTGATCACGAGGAGCAAGGCGACCGCCTCTAGGGTGAACGCGGTGGCCCAGGCGGCTGTGATGACGGCGTTGACACGGTAGAAGGCCGGGTTGTCATGGACCTCGGCCGGGACCGCGGTGCGGGAGATGGCGAGGGTGAAGGGGCGGCGGATGGCCAGTGTGCCCCATGCGGTGACGGCGAGCCAGGCGGCGGCCGCAGCGGTGCCGTACGGACCCAGCGGCGCCGGTGAAAGGGTGCAGGACACAAGCGCGAGGGTGCCGAAGAACGCCACAGAGCTCACCTCGATCACCATTTCGGCGAGAGCGCGACCTCGGCGGCGGTCTGCTGTCAGGAAGATCGCGGCGAGCGCGACCGCCACGAGTGCGCCCAGCCTGGAATCGTGCTCTTGGCCGAGGATCGTGAAGGCGATCCACGGTACGAAGGTACGGAGGAAACGGGTCAGCATATGGATTCGAGCCCCTGTCGATGGCCGCGGCGGGTGCTTGCTCGTCGGCCGCGGCGGCGAGATGAAAACAGGCAGCCACGATGCCGCCCACTCAGCTCAGTGTCAAGTTGTACATGTCAGTAAGTACACTTGGTTGCGCTAGAGTGGGGGAATGACGCTGCGGCATGCGCTGCTGGGACTGCTGGCAGGGAAACCGGCCAGCGGCTTCGAGCTGACGAAGGTCTTTGAAGAGAGTCTGGGCCAATGGGCTTGGCACACCACCCACAGTCACATCTATCCGGAGCTGCGCCGGCTTCATGAGGCCGGGCTGGTGGAGATCGTCGAAAGGGCCTCACGTGGCCGCAAGACCTACGCCATCACGCCGGAGGGCCGCCAGGAGTTGCGCCGCTGGATGATGGAGCCCCCCGTCAGCGAGACCGTGCGCAACGAGGGCGCTCTGCGCATGTTTCTGATCAACACTCTGGAGCCCGCCGAAGCCCGGGCGCTGCTACGCCAGTACGCCGACAACGCCAGCCGCCGGCTTGAGGCTCTGCACGCCCAGCTCGCCAACGCGGACCAGGCGTGGCGGGACAACCCGCTCGCCGTGGGACGCCTGGCCGCCGAACGCGGCCTGCGCACCCTACCCGCCCTGCGCGACTGGGCGCTGTGGGGAATCGACCAGCTCGACCGCATGCAGGAGCGGTTCACGCAATCCGGCGACGCCGAACAGGACTGACCCGGGGTGCGGGGTCAGCGACCCGGCCCTGCGGGTGCCAGGCCGTCGAGGATGACAGTGAGGTTGCGCCGCCATTGGTCGGGCCTGGCGGTCAGGCCGATGGTGCGGTCTGCGGGTATGGCAGTGGCCAGCAGGAACGGGATGTCGCGCCAGTCGAGGTCGTCGCGGATCGCACCGACTGCCTGCACGTCTTGGACCAGGTGGCGGACTTCCTCTCGGAGTCGGTCGACATGGAGCGCGAGGTCGAGGGGATCGGCGTCCGTCCCGGACAGCGCGGCGTGCAGGCCGCAGCTCGACGCGCGTAGCTGCACGTAGGCCTCGGCGAAGCCGGCGAAGGCTGTCCACGGGTCAGGCTCTTGGCGGGCGCGGATCGCCAGGTCGGTCATCTCCGTCAGGGTGTCGATGAGGATGGCGGCCAGCAATGCGTTGAGCGATGGGACACGGCGGTACAGGGTGCCGAGCCCGACTCCGGCGCGGTTGACGACGTCGCGGGCGGTGATGTCGAGCCCCTTCTCGTCGAGCGCTCCCCGAGCGGCGGCCACAAGACGCTCGGCGTTGCGGCGCGCGTCGGCGCGCAACCGGGTGCTGCCGTCAGCGAACAGGGCCTCTACCGCGCTCATGCCACCAGCCTATCGTAACCGGATCAGAATGTTCCAGTTATAGTAGGCAACCGGAACAAGTCGATCCGGTTATGAGGTGGCACATGTATCAGCAGATCGGGGTCGGGATTCTGGGAGCCAACCCGGACCGAGGATGGGCGGCCCGAGCGCACATCCCCGCCATCAGGGCCTCGCCGCACTTTGCCCTCGCGGCGGTGGCGACGACCCGGGCCGAGAGCGCGCACGCCGCACGTGAGCGCTTCGGCGCCACGCACGCCTTCACCGATCCCGTGGCCCTGTCCCGGCATCCCGACGTGGACCTCGTCGTGGTGACCGTCAAGGTTCCGGAGCACGTCGAGCTGGTCACGGCCGCCCTGGCGGCGGGCAAGCACGTGTACTGCGAATGGCCGCTCACCCGCACCAGCACCGAAGCCGCGGCGCTGGCCGAGGCGGCGGAGCAGGCCGGTGTCCTCGCCGTCGTCGGCCTGCAGGCGCGCTTCGCGCCGACTGTGGTGCGGGCGCGCGAGATGATCGCCGACGGCGCGATCGGCACCGTCCTGTCGGCGAACCTCTTCAGCTCCCGCGCCAAAGGCGGCACGCTCGACGTCCCGGCGTGGACGGCCTATACCTACGACGCGACCACGGGCGCCGGACTCGTCGAGGTCCTCGGTGGGCACACGCTCGACCTGGCGCAGCACGTGCTTGGTCCCATCCGTGACCTCAGCGCGCGCACCGCCGTACGGATCCAGCAGCACCGCATCGCCGAAACCGGCGAGGCGATCGCGGTCACCGCACCCGACCAGCTCCTGGCCATCGCCGGACTCGACGGCGGCGCCGTGATGGCCATGCACGTGCACGACGGCGAGATCGCCCGCCCACATACCCGGCTGGAGATCTCCGGCACGGCCGGCACGCTCACACTGCTGTCCGCACCCGAGACCGAGCCGCAGGTGGCGCAGCCGCAGATCGGTCGGCTCGACCTGTGGCAATGGCGGCCGGGCGCGACCGCGCCCGTCTCCATCCTGCCGGACGCCGACGAGGCCTCCGCGCTGCCGATCGAGGCGGCCAACGTCGCACGCCTGTACCGACGACTGGCCGCCGACCTGCGGGACCACACCCGGCATGCGCCGAGCTTCCGCGACGCCCAACGACTACACGCCTTGATCGAGCGCATGTGGGTGAACCCGAGCGCGACCAAGCCCTCGTGATGAATACGTGGCAGCAACGGCCTGAACGAGCTGCTGCCGCATTGACGACCCTCAAGCGGCTGACCAGCTAGATCGCATGACAACCCCCATGGAGGGGGCCCACAGGACGCTCCGTGACGGTGGCGCGCCACTGACGGGTCAGAGGGCGTGTTCCTGGAAGGTCGTCAGCCAAAGTACGGCGGGTGGCCGGCCCACCGTGCGGAGCCGTACAGGATGGGGGTTTTGGGGGTTCGGCCACACGCCCACCGTGCGGGGCCTCAAAGGGTGGGGTTTTGGGGGCTCAGTGCATCGAGTGAAGTTAGGGTGCTGGGATGCGTGTGTTGATTAGCGGTGGGGCGGGATATATCGGGAGCACGGTTGCGTCGGCGTGTCAGGACGCTGGGATCGAGCCCGTGATTCTCGACAGTCTTGTGACGGGGCGGCGGGAGTTCGCCGAGGGAAGGGTGTTCTATGAGGGGGATATCAGCGACGGACCGCTGATTGACAAGATATTTGCTGAAAATCCGGATATTGAGGTTGTCGTTCACTGCGCGGCGCTCATCGTCGTGCCTGATTCCGTGGCCGACCCCATCGGCTACTACCGCGCGAACGTCTCCAAGAGCCTGGAGTTCGTCGACCACCTGATCCGCAACGGCTGCAAGCGGATGATCTTCAGCTCCTCCGCGTCCATCTACCGCGCGGGCGACGACCACACCGTCGACGAAGACTCCCCGCTGGCCCCCCAGAGCCCATACGCGCGGACCAAGGCGGTGTGCGAGGCCATGTTCGCCGACATCTCCGCCGGCCGCCCGATCAAGATTCTCTCGCTGCGTTACTTCAACCCGATCGGCGCCGACCCGAAGATGCGCACCGGCCTGCAGTTGCGCCGCCCGAGCCACGCCCTGGGCAAGATGATCGAGGCGTACGAGGACCGCGTGCCCTTCCAGGTCACCGGCACCGCCTACCCGACCCGCGACGGCTCCGGCATCCGCGACTACATCCACGTCTGGGACCTGGCCACCGCTCATGTGGCGGCCCTGCGCAGGTTCGACGCGCTGGACACCGACGTGATCAACCTGGGCACCGGCGCCGGCACGACCGTGCGGGAGTTGGTGGAGGCGTTCAACCGTGTGGTCGACCGCCCGATCGAGGTCGTCGAGGCTCCCGCGCGCCCGGGTGACGTGGCCGGCGCCTATACCCGCACCGACCGCGCCCGCCGGCTGCTGAACTGGAAGGCCGGCCACTCCGTCGAGGAGGGCATCAGGCACTCCCTCGAATGGGCGGCCCTGCGCGACTCCCGGCTCGACGACTAGGCCGAGGTCGTAGGAAAGGGGGGATCCCCCTCCCACCCGCGTGGGAGAGGGATCGCGCTATCAGCCCAGGCCCGCCAGCGGGACGTTCAGCGGGGGAATCTCGTCGCTGCCGTCCGAGAACTCCGTCGCGACGTCATCCGCCGCCGGCGCCTTGATCGACACGGAGGCGCCCCAGCCGGTGAACCTCGTGTCCACGCTGATGGTGCCCTTGGCGGCGGCGACCACGGACGCCGGGAACGTCGTCAGCAGCCGGGTCGGCAGACCCGCCTTGTCCACGGTGATCCGCCAGGAGAACAGGGTCTTCTGCGCCTTGGCGGAGGGCGTCGCGATCAAGGAGGCGCGCAGCCAGGGGGAGACCTTCCACACGTCGCCCACCTTGGTCTTGCCCGCGTAGCCGTCGCTGACGGGCTTGGCGCCCTTGAGCAGCGTCTTGAGCGTGGCGGTCTCCGCCAGGTTCAGGGGCTGGCCGAAGGCCCCGGTGACGCCGCTGGTCGGGCCGTTGGGCGCCTTGAACCAGGTCTTGCCCTCCGGCAGCATGGCCGCCCAAAGGCCGCCGGACAGGTACGACGTGGTGCCGGTCCTGATCGTGCGCTCGGGGTCGGCCATCGCCTTGATCAGGTCCCCGAATTCTCCCTCAGGGATCTTCTCCAGGTCGCTCGACGAGAAGTTGAGCTTGCCGGTGATGTCCGAGGCGGCGACGCCCGACTTGCTGAATGCGAAGGTGCCGCTGCGCCGGACCACGATTTCACGCCGGCTGCCGTTGATCATGGTGGTGCGCTCGGTGAACTTCACCCCCTTGCCGGGGGCGAGCTTCTTCTTGACGGCCACCGCCGGGTTCTTGGGGGCCGCGGCGAGCGCGGGAGTGGCGGTCACCAGGGTGGCCGTCGTGGCTAAGGCCACGCCGGTCAGGATGCGCTTCATGCGTTGTTCCTCTGTTCGATGAGAAAGATCTTGCTTACTGCGTCGAGGCCGGGAACGCGACCTCGCGGTGAGGCCTGTGACCTCGCGGTGAAGCTGTGTGACCCCGTGGTGAGGTCGGCGTGCGGCCTCGGGAGCGGCCCGACCGAGCTCGGGGCTAGCGGATGCCGCCCAGCGAGTTCAGGGAGGTGTCGGGGATCTCCTGCAGGACCTCGGCGTCTGCGCCGAGCCCGTCGAGGTCTTCGACGTCGATCACCTCGTCGGCGGCGGGGGCCTTGATCGTGACCTTACTTCCCCAGCCCGTGTAACGCGTGTCGACGGTGGAGGTGCTCTTTCCGAGCATGCCGAAGTCCAGCGAGTATTCACTGCGGACCCGGGTGACCAGGCCCTTGGCGTTCAGGTCGAGCACGTAGCCGATGCTGATCTCGCTGAGCCGCTTGTCGACCTTCTCGCCGTAGATCTTGCCGAGGGTGCCGAAGGGAAGGGACCCGCGATACGTGCCGCCCTTGGTGCTCTTGGCCTGCGTGACGAGCGCCTTCAGCACCTCGGGCTTGAAGATGTCGAGCGGCTGGCCGCCCGAGCGCGGGTCGCCCGCCATCGCGTACCGGACCCACCTCTTTCCGTCCGGCAGTTCCTCGCTGGACAACCCGCCCTGGGCATAGGCTCTGTCGCCCACGTTGATCACCCGGGGTGGCGTCGGCAACTTGTCGGACTCCCCGCCCATCACCCGAGTACGCATGTCCGAGGCGACGATCCCCGCCTTTCCGAAGCCGTAGACGCCCGTCGTACTGGTGACGCCGTTGGGCTTCCCGCTCAACAGGCTGCGAGCCGTCTCCGAGACCCGCACCCCGTGCCCGGCCACGAACTGCTTACGCAGCGCCTTGACCGGATCCGCGGACGTGGCCTGTGCCGGCACGGCGGTCATGAGGACAGCCGAGGACGCCAGGGCCAGGCCTGCGAGAATTCGCTTCATGAGTTTCCTTCGACATTTCAGGGCGGGGAAGGCAAGCCTGCCGATTAGAGATCACGACCGTATATCGAGCACCGGTGCATACGATCCCAAATCCATGCATTTTTCGTGCAGAAGCCGTCGTGGAGTAGTGAGATCAGCGTCACAGAGTGGGAGAACCGCGACCCGATGACCGGGGCAGGTCAAGCTTCGGGCTAGGCTTCACTGGCGGAAACGCCCGGCACGCAGGGGGTTGCCCGGGCCGTCGAACATCAGTCGGAAAGCATGGAGCGAACCCGACAGAGCGAGCGGAGCGGAAGGCTGACGAACGCGGCAGTCCGCGAAGCGAGTGAGGAGGGCGAGCGACCAAGGAAAGAGGACGGACCCTCGTGGACCTGTTCGAACATCAGGCGAAGACGCTCTTCGCCGACTACGGCATCCCGGTGCCGCGCGGCATCGTCGCCCACACCGTGGAGGAGGTGCGGTCGGCCGCAACCGAGCTGACCGGCCGCGTTGTCGTCAAGGCCCAGGTCAAGACCGGTGGTCGGGGCAAGGCCGGCGGTGTGAAGGTGGCCGCCGACGCCGCCGACGCCGCCGCCAAGGCCGAGGCCATCCTGGGCATGGACATCAAGGGCCACACGGTGCACAAGGTGCTCGTGGAGGAGGCCAGCGCGATCGCGGAGGAATACTACTTCTCCTTCCTGCTCGACCGCGCGAACCGTACGTTCCTCGCGATCTGCTCCGCCGCCGGTGGCATGGACATCGAAGAAGTCGCCCACACCGCGCCCGAGAAGGTGGCCAAGGTCCCGGTCTCGGCGCTCAACGGCGTCGACCGCGCCACGGCCCGCGAGATCGCGGAGGCCGGCGGCCTGCCGGAGAAGTCGCTCGACGGCGCCGCCGAGCTCATCGAGAAGCTCTGGTGCTGCTTCGTCGACGAGGACGCCACGCTCGTCGAGGTCAACCCCATGATCCTGTCCGCCGACGGCCAGGTTAAGGCCCTCGACGGCAAGGTCACGCTCGACGACAACGCCTCCTTCCGCCAGGCCGACCACGAGGCCCTCGCCGACAAGTCGGCCGAGGACCCGCTGGAGGCGGCGGCCAAGGAGAAGGACCTCAACTACGTCAAGCTCGACGGCGACGTCGGCATCATCGGCAACGGCGCCGGCCTGGTCATGTCCACCCTCGACGTGGTGGCCTACGCGGGCGAGGCGTTCCCCGGCAAGCCGTCCCCGGCGAACTTCCTCGACATCGGTGGCGGCGCGTCCGCCGAGGTCATGGCGGCGGGCCTGGAGATCATCCTGTCCGACCCGAGCGTCAAGTCCATCTTCGTGAACGTCTTCGGCGGCATCACCGCCTGCGACGCCGTCGCCAACGGCATCGTGTCGGCGTTCAAGTTGCTGGAGAGCCGTGGCGAGGCCGTGCGCCACCCGCTGGTGGTCCGCCTCGACGGCAACAACGCCCAGCTCGGGCGGCAGATTTTGGCCGACGCCGCGCTTCCGCGGGTCGAGCTGGTGGACACGATGGACGACGCGGCCAAGCGGGCCGCCGAGCTCGCTGCGGCAGGTGTGTGACTCATGGCTATCTGGCTGACCGAGAACAGCAAGATCATCGTTCAGGGCATGACCGGCGGGGAGGGCACCAAGCACACCCGCCGCATGCTGGCCTCCGGTGCCCGCGTCGTCGGCGGCGTCAACGCCCGCAAGGCGAACACCACGCACGAGGGCCTGCCCGTGTTCGGGACGGTCAAGGAGGCCATCGAGCAGACCGGCGCGGACGTGTCGGTCGTGTTCGTGCCGCCGGCGTTCACCAAGGATGCCGTCAAGGAGGCCATCGACGCCGAGATCCCGCTCTGCGTCGTGATCACCGAGGGCGTGCCGGTGCACGACTCGACCGAATTCTGGGCCTACGCGGTGGACAAGGGCAACAAGACCCGCATCATCGGCCCCAACTGCCCGGGCATCGCCTCGCCCGGCGCCTCCAACGCCGGCATCATCCCGGCCGACATCACCACCGCCGGTCGCATCGGCCTGGTCTCCAAGTCGGGCACGCTGACCTACCAGCTCATGTATGAGCTGCGTGACTTCGGCTTCTCGACCGCCGTGGGCATCGGCGGCGACCCGGTCATCGGCACCACGCACATCGACGCGCTCCAGGCGTTCCAGGAGGACCCGGGCACCGACGCGATCGTGATGATCGGTGAGATCGGCGGCGACGCCGAGGAACGGGCCGCCGCGTATATCGAGCAGCACGTCACCAAGCCGGTCGTGGCCTATGTGGCGGGGTTCACCGCGCCCGAGGGCAAGACGATGGGGCACGCGGGGGCCATCGTGTCGGGCTCCGCGGGCACCGCCCAGGCGAAGAAGGAGGCCCTGGAGAAGGTCGGCGTCCGCGTCGGCAAGACCCCCTCCGAGACCGCCCAGCTCATGCGCGAAATCATGCAGGCCCGCTAGACCCCGAACGCCCCGCGCGACTCTCTCGCGCGGGGCGTTTCCGTTTTCACCCTGTACGTCTTTTTCATCTTGTACGCTGCGCCGGGGTTGCCCCACCCGCCGTCCTTGGCTGGGCTCTGTCCAGGGGGACGCTTGCTGAGCCGCTCAGTGGCGCACCACCGCAACGCCGCCCCGTGGGCCACGTCCGTGGTGACTCGTCACCCCGGATGACATGGATACCGGCAGCCTGGGGCACGGTGGTGGTCAGCCCTGCCCGGGAGCCGAGGCAGTGAGCCGCGTGTCGGGCATGGGGGTGGGACGGCCCGTGAGGTGTGGTGTTGGTCAACCCGTGAGGTGCGGTGGTAGGTCGCTCGTGCGGTCCGGGGGCGGTTGAGGTTGTGCCGTTGGCGTCGGTCGGTCCGTGGGGCCGTGGCGGTCAAGTCATGTGGTGAGGCCGTGTGGGGTGGGGGTTTTGTGGCTTACATCGGTGGTTGATCCTGTGGCCACGGAGACGGGCAAGGGGCGTCGTAACGGCGGTGCGCCACTGAACGGCTCAGCAAGCGTCCCCCTGGACAGAGCCCAGCCAAGGACGGCGGGTGGGGCAACCCCGGCGGAGCGTACAAGATGGGCGGGGGTTGAGGGGCGGCGGCCGAGGTGGGCGGCGGCCGAGATGGATGGGGTAAAACGGCGGCGAGATTCATAAAGTGTGGGGCGGCGGCGCGTCAACCAAGCGCTGGTCGGGAAAGATTGAGAAAATCGCCTACTGTGACGGCGATTCTCGACCAGTTGCGTACTGCCCCCCGGTCTGTGCTCGGCAAGTTGCCCGGGGGTTCGAGCGACGACGACGAGTCGAGACGGCCGCTGCCCGTGTCGGGAATGCTCGCCGCCGCCCTAACCCTAGGCGTCGGGCTGGCCGCGCTCACCACGTTGACGCTGGTCGGCTGGATCGCCGCGCCGCGTGGCACGCTGGGGGCGGGGCTGCCGGGCGTGTTCCGTACGGCGGCGCAGCTCTGGCTGGCGGCGCACCACGCCGGGTTCGCCATTCCGGGCGGGCGGGTCGGGCTGCTGCCGCTGGGCCTGACGATCCTGCCCGCCGTGCTGCTCTACCGGGCCGGGCGGTGGATGGCGCGTGATGCCGACCTGCGGCTCCGCCTGCCTGCCCGGTTGCCGAAGAACAGCCCGAAGGAGCAGGCCCAGGCTCGGCGCCGGGCCCAGCTCGTCCTGGTGATGCAGGCGGGGGTTTCGCTGGCGGCCCCGTACGCGCTGCTCGCGGGGCTGATCGCGCTCGTCGCGAGCAACGAGATCACGCAGCCGTTCATCGGTGAGGCGCTGCTCAGCCACTTCGTGCTGGCGTTCCTGGCGGGCGCGCTGGCCACGGCACGCACGATCGGGCCGTGGCGGGCGATGCTGCGGCTGCTGCCCGAGCGGGTGCGCGCCCTCACCATCGGCACGGCCGTCGCCACGGCGGTGCTGCTCGTGGCCGGGCTGGCGCTGGTGCTGGTCGCCGTCGTGCTGAACTTCGGGCAGGTCAGGGATCTGTCGGAGGTGCTCGCGCCCGGGTTCGTGGGCGGGGTGCTGCTGTTGCTGCTGCAACTCCTCTACCTGCTGAACGCCGTCATCTGGGCCTTCTCCTACATCGCCGGACCCGGGTTCGCCATCGGCGCGGACACGCTGGTCGCGCCCACCGGCGTGCAACTGGGCACGGTGCCGAGCCTGCCGCTGCTGGGGGCGCTGCCGGAGAGCGGGCCGGTGCCGGCGTGGATGATGGCGGTGATCGCGGTGCCGTTCGCCGCCGGGGCCGTGGCCGGGGTGATGGTGGCCAGGATCTCGCCGTCGCCGTCGTATGAGGCCGCGCCGCTCTGGGGGTTCCTCACCGGGGTCTCGGCCGGGCTGGTGGCGGGGGTGCTGGCGGCACTGTCCGGCGGGCCCATCGGCGGGGGGCGGCTGGCCGCGGTCGGGCCGTCGCCCTGGGAGGTGGCGTTGTCGGTGGCGCTCGAGGTCGGGGTGGCCGCGGGCATCTCCGCCGGGGTGGCCAACCTGCTGCTGCTCAACAAGCGGGCCCGTACGCCGCTGGACAAGGCGGCCGCTCCTGTGCGGAAGGCGGGGGCCGCGATCGCGAAGGCGGCGAGCAGGGTGGGGCTGGCCGAGTCGGACCCGCGTCCGCTGCCTGGCCACTGGATGGACGCCACCGAGGCCGACACCCAGGAGATCCCGGTCATCAGGGACGACTGGCAGGACGAACACGCCTCGGCGGAAGCGGAGACGCTGGCCCAGGCCCGCCCTCGCCTGCCGCGCCCCGAAACGGCCCGTCCGCCGCGCAAGGACATCGTGGACGAGTCGGACGACCGCGGCGGACACGTCATCTATCTCGACCCCTACGCCTGGGATCGCGACTGACAGGCCCCTACGCCTGGGATCGCGACTGAGGGGCCCCTACTCCTGGCCGCGGCTGACGAACCCCTACGGTTGGGACCGGCGGCTGACGAATCCCTACGCCGGGGACTGTGACCGACCTACCCCAACGCCGGGGACCGTGACTCACCGACCTCCACCGCTGGGGTCGCGGCTCAACGAATGTCATGCCTGGATCGCGGCTGACCGAGCCGGCGCCGGGGAGTGCGGCAGATCCCCTGCTACGGCTGCATGGTGCCGAGCATGTCGAGGACGTCGGCGGGGAGTTTGCGCTGGGCCGCGTCGCGGAACTGGATGAAGCACTCGCCCTGTGACGACACCGTCCCCGCGCCCTTCAAGCACTCCTGGTAGGCGGTGTATTCGTCCATCAGGTAGAGCTGCATCGCCGCGGCCATCGCGGACACCACCAGCGCGACCGAGGAAATGGTGATGCCGCCCGCCGCCACGCCGGTGGGCCTGCCCTCGGCTTTCAGCAGGGGCAGCGCCCGGATCCCGGCCACCAGCGCGAACAGCGCCATGACCAGGCCGGCGAGCGGCAACATGAACGTCATGGCCAGCGCTGCGATGGACAACCAGATCGCTCGGCGGCCCGCTGAGTCCGCGGGTTGCTGGCCTGCCGGTGCCTTCACCGGTGTGGACACCTGACCTCCTCTGCGTCGCCGGACGAGGAACAGATACGCTGGCACCCCCACCCATGTTTCCTCTTTGGAGAGTGCGCGTGTCTAAGGCTGGGCGACTCGTCGTCCTCGTCTCCGGCTCTGGAACCAACCTACAGGCCCTGCTGGACGCTTCTGCCGACCCGTCGTATGGAGCCCGCGTGGTCGCGGTCGGCGCCGACAGGGAGGGGATCGAAGGGCTGGCCAGGGCGGCGAAGGCCCAAATTCCGACTTTCGTCGAGAAACTGCGCGACCATGAGACGCGTGTCGAGTGGGATGCCGCCATCGCGGCCCGGATCGCGGAACACGAACCCGATCTGGTCGTCTCGGCGGGCTTCATGAAGATCCTGGGCGCGCCGACCCTGGACTCCTTTCCCGTGGTCAACACCCACCCGGCGCTGCTGCCGTCGTTCCCCGGCGCGCACGGCGTCCGTGACGCGCTCGCCCACGGGGTGAAGGTGACAGGCTGCACGGTGATGCTGGCCGACGCGGGAGTGGACACCGGGCCGATCATCGCGCAGGAGCCGGTGCCCGTGCTGCCGGATGATGACGAGGCCGTGCTGCACGAGCGCATCAAGACCGTCGAGCGCCGCCTGCTCGTCGACATCGTCGGCCGGATGGTCCGCGAGGGCTGGACGGTCAAGGGACGCATCGTCCGTATCGGGAACCAACCAGGAGGGGAATCCACGTGACTCGCATCGCCATCCGGCGCGCGCTGATCGCCGTTTACGACAAGTCCGGGCTCGAAGAGCTGGCCAGGGCCCTCGACGGTGCGGGGGTGGAGATCGTCTCGACCGGGGGCACCGCGGCCGCGATCTCCTCGTACGGGATCCCGGTGACGAAGGTCGAGCAGCTCACCGGATTCCCCGAGTGCCTGGACGGGCGGGTCAAGACGTTGCACCCGCGCGTGCACGCGGGCCTGCTGGCCGACATCACCAAGCCGCACCACGTGGCCCAGTTGGAGGAGCTGGAGATCGACCCGTTCCAGCTCGTGGTGGTCAACCTCTATCCGTTCCAGCAGACGGTGGCCTCCGGCGCGTCCGGTGAGGAGTGCGTCGAGCAGATCGACATCGGCGGGCCGGCGATGATCCGGGGCGCCGCGAAGAACCACAACACCTGCGCCGTCGTGGTCGATCCCGCCTTCTACGGCGACGTGCTCGACGCGGTGGCCGCCGGCGGTTTCACGCTCGACGAGCGGCGGCGGCTGGCCGGGGTCGCGTATGCGCACACGGCCTCGTACGACGTGGCGGTCGCGAACTGGTTCGCGGGCCCGTACGGGAACGAGGAGGAGCTGCCCGCGTTCACCGGCGCCGCATACCAGCGCAAGGCCACCCTGCGTTACGGCGAGAACCCGCACCAGCGCGCCGCCCTCTACACCGGGGCACCGGGCGGCCTGGCCAACGCCGAGCAACTGCACGGCAAGGAGATGTCCTACAACAACTACCTGGACTCCGACGCCGCCTGGCGGGCCGCCTGGGACTTCGCCGACCCCTGTGTGGCCATCATCAAGCACCAGAACCCGTGCGGCATCGCGGTCGGCTCCGACGTGGCCGAGGCGCACCGCAAGGCGCACGCCTGCGACCCCGTGTCGGCGTATGGGGGGGTGATCGCGGTCAACCGCGCGGTGACGGTGGAGCTGGCCAGGCAGATCGCTGACGTGTTCACCGAGGTCGTGGTGGCGCCGGACTACGACGCGGAGGCGCTGGAGGTGCTGCAGGCCAAGAAGAGCCTGCGCCTGCTGCGGTGCCCGGAGCGGCCGGAGCAGCCGACGGAGTTCCGCAAGATCGACGGCGGTCTCCTGGTGCAGTCGGTCGACCGCGTGGACGCGCCCGGCGACGACCCCGCGCAGTGGGAGCTCAAGACCGGGGAGCCCGCGTCGCCGGAGCTGCTGGCCGACCTGGCCTTCGCCTGGCGCGCCTGCCGCTCGGTGAAGTCGAACGCCATCCTGCTGGCGGTGGACGGGGCGACCGTGGGCGTGGGCATGGGCCAGGTCAACCGGGTGGACTCGTGCCGCCTGGCGGTCACCAGGGCGGGCGAGCGCGCGGCCGGCTCGGTGGCGGCCTCCGACGCGTTCTTCCCGTTCGCCGACGGTCCGCAGGTGCTGATCGAGGCAGGGGTGCGCGCGATCGTCGAGCCCGGCGGCTCCATCCGTGACCAGGAGGTCATCGAGGCGGCGGAGAAGGCGGGCATCACCCTCTACTTCACGGGCACCCGCCACTTCTTCCACTGATCCCGTGGGCGATCACCCATAGGACGATCGACCGTAAAGGGCGATATTTACGATCATGTCGCCCTTTGCGGCTTTTGGCGGTAAGCATCCGCCGACTGCGGTTACCCTGAGGATTCCCCGTCATTCTGCCCCCGGAGTGCCCCTTGCTCGACGCGATCCTGCACGCCTTCGTGACCATGAACGGCCTCGCCACCAGCCCCTTCGTCCTGCTGGTGCTCGCATTCTGCGGTGCCTACCTCGGCATCCGCATCGTGGAGGTCGTCCCGTTCACCCGGCGCATCATCGAGCGCCGCGAAGCCCAGGCCGCCGCCGAGCGCGACTGAGAGCTCCCGGCCCACGAACCGCGCCGGCTCACGCCTGCGCGGTCAGCGCCGCGTTGAGCGTGCCGTAGTCCAGGCCCCTCGCGAGCGACTCGTACGTGCCGCCGGCCAGCAGTTCGGCGGCCGCCGCCCGCGCCGCCGCGATGCGCCCGGCCCGGTCCTTCGGTGGCAGCAGGGGCGCGCCGTCCGTGCTCGCCGACCTCGGCCTCGACCCCGCCACGTCCCCGGGTCCCGGGAACGGTGGCGCCCGTGGCAGGCCCTGGCGGCGGCCCACCTCATGGCCCACGGCGATTCCCTCTGACGCGTTCCAGCCCTCTGACGTGTTCTCAACCGAAGCGTCACGGCCAGACCTGGGCCGACGGCCCGCGGATCGATGGCGGGAGGGGGTGTGGGAGCCGGCCTGAGGCATGGAAGGATTGCGGGCATGAGCGCAGTGAAACTCGATGGCAAGGCCACCGCCGCCCGGATCAAGGCAGACCTCAAGACCAGGGTGGCCGCGCTCAAGGAACGCGGCATCACCCCCGGCCTCGGCACCGTGCTGGTCGGCGACGACCCCGGCAGCCAGATCTACGTCGCGGGCAAGCACCGCGACTGCGCCGAGGTGGGCATCGCCTCCATCCGCGTCGACCTCCCGGCGACCGCCGGTCAGGCCGACGTCGAAGCGGCCATCGACGAGCTCAACGTCTCCCTGGCCTGCACCGGCTACATCGTTCAGTTGCCCCTGCCCAAGCAGCTCGACACGATGGCCCTGCTTGAGCGCATCGACCCCGCCAAGGACGCCGACGGCCTGCACCCGGTCAACCTGGGCCGCCTCGTCCACATGGTCGACGCGCCGCTCCCGTGCACCCCGCACGGCATCGTGCTGCTCCTGCAGGAATACGGGGTGCCGATCAAGGGCGCCGACGTGGCCGTGGTCGGCCGTGGCATCACGGTGGGCCGCTCGCTCGGCCTGCTGCTGACCCGCCGCACCGAAAACGCCACCGTGACCCTCTGCCACACCGGCACCCAGGACCTGGCGGCCCACGTGCGCCGGGCGGACATCGTGGTGGCGGCGGCCGGCGTGCCCGAGCTGATCACGGCTGACATGGTCAAGCCCGGCGCGGCCGTGCTCGACGTGGGGGTCTCCCGGGTGAACGGCAAGATCGTCGGGGACGTGGCGCTGGACGTGGCGGAGGTCGCCGGGTTCGTCGCGCCCAACCCGGGCGGCGTGGGCCCCATGACCCGGGCCCTGCTGCTGTCCAACGTCGTCGAAGCCGCCGAACGCGAGCACGGCCTCCGCTGAGCCCCTGGCTTTCCGGCGCGATCTCGGCTGGACGCCGGGTGGTCCGGTGCGGCGGAAAGCGAGAGCCGGGCATTCACGTCGAGATGGAGGGGACATGACCGGGACGATCTGCCTCACGTTCGACTTCGACGCGATCTCGCTCTGGCTGGCGCGCGGGATGGACACGCCGGGGCCCGTCTCTCGGGGCGAGTTCGGGGCGCACGCGATCCCGCGCATCCTCAGGACGCTGCGGGAAAGGGAGATCACCGCGACCTTCTTCATCCCCGGGCACACCGTGGATACCTATCCGGCCGAGTGCGCCGCCATCGCGGAGGCCGGGCACGAGATCGCCCTGCACGGATACGTCCACGAGCCGGTCTCCAAGCTCGACCGGGCCGGTGAGCTGGCCGCCTGCACCCGCGCCCGCGACGCGATCAGGAAGGTCACCGGCCACGACCCCCGCGGCAACCGCACCCCGAGCTGGGACTTCACCGACTCCACCGTGGACGTGCTGCTGGAGCTCGGCTGCGAATACGACTCCAGTCTCATGGACACCGACTACACCCCCTACTACGCCAGGCGAGGCGACCCGGCCGACCCGGCCGACCCGGACGGCCCGTACCGGTTCGGCGAGCCGACCTCGCTCGTCGAGCTGCCGGTGTCGTGGTCGCTCGACGACTACCCGCAGTTCGAATACCTGCGGACGGACACCGGGACCCTGCCGGGGTTGCGCGAACCGGCGGGCGTGTTCGGCAACTTCCTGGACGACATCGACTACATGCTGCGTGACGTGCCCGGCGGGGTGTGCGTGCTGACGTTCCATCCGCAGGTCATCGGGCGCGGCCACCGGATGCTGGGCCTGGAGCGTTTCCTCGACGCCTGCCTCGGCCGGCCGCTCACCTTCCGCACCTGCCTGCACGCCGCCCGCGCCTTCAGATCCGCCACCTGACGCCGGGCCCCCGCCCGTCAGGAAGGGCCCGACGCGGGATGGCTAGAACGGGTAGGCGGCGATGGCACCCTGCATGGTGATCCACTGCGTCTCGGTGAAGGCGTCGACGTTCGCCCCCGTCCCGCCGAACCTCGTGCCCGTCCCCGAGGCGCCCAACCCGCCGAACGGCGCCACGGCCTCGTCGTCCACCGTCTGGTCGTTGATGTGCACGATGCCCGTCGGCACCAGGTCCGCCAGCGCCATCCCCTTCATGACGTCGCGGGTCAGGACGCGGAGGGACAGGCCGTACTCGGAGTCCGCGGCCAGCAGCTCGTTGCCGGTGGCGGGCTCGACCACCGGTGCGCTCCCGCCGCGCGAGTCCGTCCATCCGCCGTCGAAGATCGAGCCCGTCCAGAGCTTGGGGTCAAGGAAACGTCATGGTGGGCCTCCTCAAGGCCGGTAATCCGGATCCGGGGTCACGGTCACCTCTAGCAACAGGGGTTCCTCGCGCTCGGCGAGCGAGGGCAGCACCTCGTCGAGCACCGCCGTCAGCTCCTCGTAGGAGTCCACCCGCCGGGCCGGGCACCCCAGCGACCTGGCCAGGCCACCCATGTCCACCTCGGTGAACGGCGGCCAGGGAGCCTTGCCGCCCTGCTGCTCGGCCAGCCGGTCCAAGATCGCGTAGCGGCCGTTGGCCAGCACGACGAACAGCGCGCCCACCCGGTAGTGCGCGGCGCTCCACAGGGCCTGTACGCCGTAGAGCGCCGCCCCGTCGCCCACGACGGCCACCACGGGCCGGTCGGGGAGCGCCATCCGCAGGCCGACCGCGGCGGGCACGGCGAACCCCAGCCCGCCCATGGCCGCCGCCACGAAACCCAGCGGGGTCCTGGCGGGCATGAGCCGGTGCAGGTCGGGGCGGGAGGACGGGGTCTCCTCGACCAGCACGGTGTCGGCGAGCAGGCGCCTGGCCAGCTCGTGCAGCACATGAGCGGCCCGCAACGGCCTCCCCTCCGCGGGCGGCACCGGGACGTCGGGCCCGGCGACCGTGGTGCCGTGGTGGCCGGTCTCGGCGTCACGGTGGCCGGCCTCGGTGTCACGCCGACCGGTTTCGGTGGCACGGGCCGGGACCAGGGCCGCCAGCCGTGCGCAGACCGCCGCGGGCGCCGCCAGGTAGGCCAGGTCGGCCGGGCTCCGATGGGCCTCGGCCGGGTCGTCGGTGACCAGCGCGACCGACGTGCCCTCCGGGACGAGGGGGCCCGGCGCGTACACGTACTGCCGGAAGACGGGAGCGCCGACCGCGAGCACGGCATCATGTCCGGCCAGCACCGCCCGCAGCCGCGTCCGGTCGGCCGGCAGCACACCCGCGTACCGCGGATGGTCCTGGGGGAACCCGGCCCGGGCCCCGAACGACTCCTGGAAAACCGGGCAGCCGAGCCGCTCGGCCAGCGCGACCAGGGAGTCCCAGCTCGCCCCCGCGCCCGCCACGATCGCCGCCGAGCGGGCCCCGGCCAGCAGCTCCACCAGCGGCGCCAGGTCGGAGTCGGTCACCGCGGCCGGCCGCAGCACCCGGACGGGCGCCGCCATGGTCTCGCCCTCGAAGGGCGCGTCCCAGTCGTCCATCGGCACCACCACCAGCGCGGGCCCCCGGAACGTGGTCGCCTCGTGGCAGGCCCGGGCCAGCGCGCCCGGCACGTCCTGGGCCCGCGCCGGCTGGTCGGCCCACACCGGGTAGTCCCCGGCCAGCCCGCTCAGCCGCCCGGCGAGGAAGGGCTCCAGCGCCAGATGCCGCCGGTCCTGCTGCCCGACCAGGATCACCAGCGGCACCCGGTTCGCGCGGGCGGTGGCGATGGCGCCGACGGCGTTGCCCAGCCCGGCGGTGGTGTGCAGCACGGCCAGCGCGGGTGCCTCGTGGCCGATCGCCCACCCGGTGGCCATGCCCACGACGGACCCCTCGTGCAGCGCCAGCACGAACCGCAGGTCGTCCGGCAGCCTGGTCAGCAGCGACACCTCGGTGGAGCCGGGGTTGCCGAAGAGCGTGGTGAGCCCGTGCCGGCGGAGCACCTCGAAAGCGGCGTCCCTGACCGTGCTCATCGCGTCCCCCTCACCACGTGCCCGGCCGTGCTCATCGCGTCCCCCTTGCCCGCTGGATCTGCCGGTGCCCGCGCAGCTCCCCGAACCGGGGCAGCGACCGCGTGGTCAGCTGGTCGCGTTCGGCGGGCAGGTCGATCTTCAGGTCCTCCATGACCGTGGTGGGCGAGGAGGACAGCACGATGGCGTCCACCCGGTCGCTCCGCAACGCGGCGGGCGCGCCCTTGGCCTTGCCCTGTGCCTGACGGGTGCCGGAGTCTGCGTGCCGCCGCCGCAGGCGGGTCCGAATAAGGCGCCGAAAAGAACGAGAGCACGACGCACGACTGCTCCTAGTTGTTCGCTATGCGCACATATATTCTCTGATCGAACAACCCCGTATCGCGCAACCTACGCTATTGCCGTCTCCTGTCAAGGGGATCACCAATGGTTGATCATGCAGTCGCTGGCCCGCGGGCTCGCGGTGATCCGGGCCTTCAGCGCCGCGGAGCCCGAGCTGACGCTCCCGTGCACGGCCCGCGTGCGCCCGTACCCACGTCCGCCACCCACCGGCCCTCTTCCCACCAAAGGGGCCTCCACCCGCCGCCCCCGCCCGGCTCAGCGGCCCCGTCTGCTTCCACTCACGTCCGCCCCACGTCGGCCCTTCACTCTTCCCTTTCTCCCCCCAGGACCGTCACCATCTGCGGCGGGTGCTTCAGTGCCGGCGAGGAAGGAGCCGCCGGTCAGCGGCTGCGGTAGCGCTCGATGACGTCGCGGGTCGCGCGGATCGCCGCGTCCGCCCGCTCGTACGTGCGCTGCGCCAACCCCACGAAGATGCAGTCCACGATCAACAACTGGCTGATCCGGCTGGCCAGCGCCCCGGGTCGGAAGGCCGTCTCACGCCCCGCCGACACCAGCGTGTGATCGGCCAGGTCCGCCAGCGACGACCGCGGGTTGTTCGTGATCCCCACGACCAGCGCCCCCGCGTCGGCCGCCGTCCGGGTCGGGACCAGCACGTCCGGGGTCTCCCCGCTACAGCTGATCGCCACCACCACGTCTCCGCCCCGGAGCAGGGCGGCGCTGGTCAGGGCCAGGTGGGCGTCGCTGAACGGATGGCTGGACAGCCCGATCCGCAGCAGTTTCTGCGACATGTCCGCCGCCACCAGCCCCGAGGCCGCCACCCCGTACACGTCCACCCGCCGCGCCACCGAGATGGCCTTGACCACCTCGCCCACCTGGTCGGGGTCGAGTTGCGCCGCCGTGTCGGCCAGGGCCTCCGACTCGGCCCGCGCCACCTTGGCGATCACGTCGGTCAGCGGGTCGTCGGGCGCGAGGTCGCCGGGCACGAGGCGTTCGGGCTCCTTGGCCACGGCCGCGGCCAGCGCGAAGCGCATCTGCGAGTAGCCGGTGAAGCCGAGCGCGCGGGCGGTCCGTACGATCGTCGCCTCGCTCGTCCCCGACACCGCGCTGAACTCGGTGATCGTGCTGCGTACGACCACGCCGGGATCGTCGAGGATGACGCGGGCGATGGCCTGGGCAGCCGGGGTGAGCGAAGGCAGCACGGCGCGTACGGCGGCGACGGGGTTGGCCGGCTCGTTCGTCACCGGATCAGCCATTCGGCCGCCGCCTGCGCGGACACCCGGGAGATCCCGTGGGTGGCCACGTGCGCAGCACCGGCCGGTGCGGCCGGGATGCCGGTGTCGACCACGACGATGTCGGGCCGGAGTGCCACCGCCCGCGCCACGGCCTCGCGTACCCAGGCGTGCCGGGCGGCGTCGTGCACCACCAGCACCACGGGCCGATCGCCGGCCCGCGCGAGCTCCGGCAGCTCGCCCTCCGGCTCCATCCGCACCCGCTCGGTGCCGGGGAGCAGCGCCCCGAGGGCCGCCGTGACGCCGGTCGGCGTGGCGGGGTCCACCGCCTGGCTCAGGCGGGTGTTGACCTCGACCACGAGCGGCGCGCGGCCGCCGAGCGCGGCGGTCCCGGTCGTGGTCAGCGCCGCCCTGGCCACCGCCAGGCCCACGCCATCGTCGAGGTCGGCGCGGGCCTTGTCACGCAGCGCGGACTGGCCCGCGTACCAGCCGGACAGGGCGCGCACCCGCGTGGCCGCCTCCGCCAGCCGCTCCTCGGGCAGGACCCCCGCGCGGACCGCCGCCACGATCGCGTCGCGGATCTCGCGCAGGCCGTCCTCGGTGGTCAGCCCCAGGCAGATGGCGTCCACGCCCGCGTTGAGCGCCCGCACCGCGATCTCGCCGGGAGCGAACATGGCGGCCACCGCCCGCATCTCGATCGCGTCGGTGACGAGCATCCCGTCGAAGCCGAGTTCGCCCCTCAGGAGCCCGGTCATGGCGGTACGGCTCAGCGTCGCCGGGGCCTCCGGATCGAGCGCGGGGATGAGCAGGTGACCGGACATGACGGCACGCACCCCGGCGTCGACCGCGGCCCTGAACGGCGGCAGGTCGCGCTCGACGAGCACCTCGCGGGAGGCGTGTACGGTCGGCAGCGCCAGGTGGGAGTCGGTGACCGTGTCGCCGTGGCCGGGAAAGTGCTTGGCGCAGGCGGCCACGCCCGCGCCCTGCACCCCGTGGACGAAGGCGACGGTGTGCCGGGCGACCAGGCCGGGGTCCGGGCCGAACGAGCGCACGCCGATCACGGGGTTGGCCGGGTTGGAGTTCACGTCCGCGGAGGGGGCGTAGTCGAGCGTGATGTCCAGCCCGGCGAGCATGCGGCCGATCTGCCGGCCGACCCGGCGGGTGAGCTCGACGTCGTCGACCACGCCCAGCGCCCGGTTGCCGGGGAAGGAACTGCCGGCCTCGACCTCGAGCCGGGTGACGGACCCGCCCTCCTCGTCGATCGCGATGACCGTGTCCGGCCGCTCAGACCGGAGGGAGCGTACGAGCCGCTCGTCGATGGCATTGCGGGCGAACAGGACGACACCCCCGAGGCCCTCTCCGAGAGCCCGGCGCATCCAGTCGGGCACGGACGTACCGTCGAACCCGGGATGCAGCACGGTCATCGCCAGTCCGTACAGGTCATCGGTCATTCGGCAGTTTCCTTCACGATTGTTGATATGAAGGTAAGTTTCTGTCATCGTCGCCCTCGACACAACCACTTTCGAGAGGCCACCCCCCATGCCCAGCAGAAGGACTCTCCTGAAGGGTCTCGCCCTCGCCGCCGCCGCCACCGCGGTCCAGTTGCCCGCCCACGCCGCGCACGCCGCCGACGCGGCCCCGCCGCTGCGCCAGATGCGCGGCATGTGGATCGCCTCGGTGGCCAACATCAACTGGCCGTCGAGGCCGGGTCTGTCGGCCGACCAGCAGCGGGCCGAATATGTCGCCTGGCTGGACCTGGCCGTGCGGCGCCGGCTCAACTCGGTGTTCGTGCAGATCAGGCCGACGGCGGACGCGTTCTGGCCGTCCCCGTTCGAGCCCTGGTCACAGTACCTGACCGGCACCCAGGGGCAGGATCCCGGCTACGACCCGCTCGGGTTCGCCGTGGCCGAGGCGCACAGGCGGGGGCTGGCCTTCCACGCGTGGTTCAACCCGTACCGGGTCTCGATGCAGGCCGACCCGGCCCGGCTGCACGCCGACCACCCGGGGCGCCGGCATCCTGAGTGGATCGTGCCGTTCGGCGGCAAGCTCTACTACAACCCCGGCCTGCCGGAGGTGCGGCGGTTCTGCCAGGACGCGATGCTGGACGCGGTCACCCGCTACGACATCGACGGCCTGCACTTCGACGACTACTTCTATCCGGTCAACACCACAGAATTCGACGACAGCGCCGCGTTCGCCCAGCACGGCGCGGGCTTCCCCGACCTGGCCGCCTGGCGGCGGAACAACGTCGACCTCATGGTCCAGGAGATGCAGCAGCGGGTGCGGGCGGCCAAGCCGGAGATCGCCTGGGGCATCAGCCCGTCGGGCATCTGGCGCAACAAGGGCACCGACCCGCTCGGCTCCGACACCAACGGCGGCCAGTCGTACGACAACCTGCACGCCGACACCCGAGGCTGGGTCAAGAAGGGCTGGCTGGACTACATCGCGCCGCAGCTCTACTGGTACATCGGGCAGCCGCCGGCCGACTACAGCAAGCTGGTCCCGTGGTGGGCCGACGTGGCGAGCGGCACGAAGACGCTGCTGTGGATCGGGCAGGCCGCGTACAAGGCGGGCGATCCGGCCCAGGCGGCCGAGTGGCAGGTCCCCGACGAGCTGTCCAGGCACCTGACACTCAACCGGGACCACCCCGAGATCGGCGGGGACATCTGGTACAACGCCAACGACGTCCGGGTGGACCGGCTCGGCTCCGTCTCCACGGCCGTGCGCGACCACTACCAGCGGCCCGCGCTGGCTCCCGTGCTGCCCCGGCTGGCGGACGGGGAGCCACCCCGCCGCCCGGTGCTGGCGTACGCGCTGCGCCGCTCCGGCGGCGTCGAGGTACGCGCGGTGGCGACCGGCAGGGACGAGCCGTTCCTGTTCGCGATCTACCGCTTCGACCGGCACGCTTCCGCCGGAGCCTTCGCCGACGCCCGCAACCTGGTCGCGGTGGTGCCCGGCGACCGGCAGATCCGCTGGACGGACCCCGACGGCAGGCGCGGTCACCACTACTACGCGGTGGCGGTGGACCGGGCCAACCGCACCAGCAGGCCCAGCAACGCCTTCACGGCGCTCTGACCGGCCACCCTGACCCGACCGGCCACCCTGGCCGCCACGCCACCGGGCCCGACCTGCCACCCCGGCCCGACCTGCCACCCCGGCCAGACCGGCCACCCTGACCCGACCTGCCACCCCGGCCCGACCCGCTGCCCCAGGCCGACCCGTCTTGTCGACACGGCTCGCCGACAATCGGCCGGGCTCGCCGATCCGGTCTGCCGCCATGAGCGGTGCGCCGGCGGGTATGGCCGGTCGCATCTGGGCAGGCTACGCTCGCGCGGGTCGCCGGCCGGTTTCCTGACAGGCGACGAGCCCGGTGCGCGCCGCGCGGGCGCGCACCCGCTCGTGAACCGTGCCCGGGGCGGGCACGCTGAGGTCCAGGCTCCGGACGCTGCCGGAACCCCTCGCCGAAGCCCCGGTCGCGATCTGGTCATTGTGGTGGGCCGCGATCAGCGGCCCGCCACCAGGCAGCGGTCGCCCGTGCCTATGAAGCCCTGCGTCCAGCCGCCGACGGCTGCTCGGCGGTGGCTCCCGACGACCTCTGTGGTGGCACCACGGGGGTCGGGCGGACCAAGCCGAGCGCGACGACCTCGTTGGCCAATCGCGTGCGCCGGTTGGTGCCCTCGGGAATCCTGAACTTCTGATAGAGCCGCAGCAGATGCTGCTTGACCGCGGCCTCCGTCACGACCAGGTCGTCGGCGATCTCACGTGCCGTCGCCGGAGCGACGAACGCCTCGTCCGACAGCGCCGGCCGGCAGAGCGAGGTCAGCACGTCGACCTCACGCCTGGTCAGCTCGGGCGCGGCCGCCCTGCGCAGCTCGACCTCAGGGGTGAAGTCCTCACGGGGGACTCCACCGATGCGACCCCGCGCCGCGCCGAACGAGACGACGTCACCGTCGTCGAGAACCCTCCGGGCGATCGGCCTGCCGTTCACCCGCGTGCCGTTCCTGGACAGTCCCAGGTCCACGACATACAGGTAGGGTCCTCGTCTGACGAACTCGGCATGGAGTCGAGACACGCTGGGATCGGTGAGCCGGATGTCAACACCCCGGCCCCTCCCGACCGTCGTGATCTCGGGGCGCAACGGGACCACCTCGCCAGTGTCCTCGATGCGTATGAACGGCCCCTCCACTGGCGGTTCCTCCCCTTGTGAGGCAGCGTATGAACGGCACGCCTCCTCCTGGGCACGGCAGTTCCTCCCCAGGTAGCCCGCCGTAACTATTACTACAGCTCCGGCTTACCCAAACGAGGGGATGCGGAATCGCCTTTGCCGAAAGGAGAATCCGGCGTGAAATTGGTCTGGACCTTTGCGGACGGTTTTGCCTGCTCACGGGTAGACTTCGGGCGGAGATAAGCGGAGGAAACACTCATGGCGGACAAGCCCACGAAAGGTCTGGCCGATGTCGTCGCGGCGTCCACAGCGCTGAGCGACATTGACGGAAAGGCCGGTCGCCTGTTCTACCGCGGATACGACATCCACGACCTGGCCGGCCGCGCGACGTTCGAAGAGACCGCATACCTGCTGCAGCGCGGCAAGCTGCCCAACCGCTCGGAGCTGGAGGCCTACGGCGCCGAGCTGGCTCAGGGCAGGGAGCTCGGCGCGCTGGTCTCGGCGAACATCGCGGAAATCGCCGAGAAACAGAAACCCATGGAGGCGCTGCGCTCGCTGGTCTCGCTCTCCGGCGCGGACGACCCCGACAAGGACTCCATCGCCCCCGACGCCAACCTGCGCAAGGCCGCCCGGCTGACCGCGCAGGAGCCTCTGCTGGTCGCCCGCTACCACGCCGCCAGGAGCGGTGGCGAGGCCCCCGCCCCCGATCCCTCACTGAGCATCGCCGCGAACTTCCTGCTGCAGGTCACCGGGCGCACCCCCGACCCCCGCGAGGTCGAGATCTTCGACGAGTGCCTGGTGCTGCACGCCGACCACACCATGAACGCCTCCACCTTCGCCGCCCGCGTCTGCGCCGCGACCCTGTCGGACATGCACTCCGCCATCGTCGCCGCCATCGGCACCCTCAAGGGCCCGTTGCACGGCGGGGCCAACGAGCAGGTCATGAAGACGCTGGAGTCGCTGTCCCCGGGCGGCGTGGCCCAGGCCGTACGCGACAAGCTCGCCGCGGGCGAGAAGATCATGGGCTTCGGTCACCGCGTCTACAAGACGGAGGACCCCCGCGCCACCCACCTGCGCAGGATGTCCGCCGAACTGGGCGAGGGCAGTGGCGACGACACGTACTATCGGATGTCCAAGGAGATGGAGGAGGTCGTCTTCGAAACGAAGGGCCTCTACCCGAACGTCGACTTCTACGCGGCCTCGGTCTACCACTATCTCGGCATACCGACCGACCTGTTCACGCCGGTCTTCTCGATCAGCCGCATGTCGGGCTGGACCGCTCACGTCATTGAGCAGCATGCCGACAACCGGCTGATCAGGCCGGACAGTGAGTACATCGGTGAGTCCGACCAGAAGTGGAAGCCCATCGACGAGCGATGAGCCCGTGGCTGGTGCGACCATCGACACAGCGCGATGAGCTCAGTATTGGAGAGAGTGAGAAGCGATGCCGACGCAGGCCCGTAGCGAATGCGGCCACGAGCAGGCGCGTTGAGCGATCGGACCGAACGTGAGGGCTGGGGACCGTACCCGCTGATTCTGGTGGGTGCGGTCCTTGGCGTGCTCGTGACCTTCTTCGTGGACCCGCGCTGGGGCGGGTTCACGCTGGGTGCCGTCATCATGGTCGCCGCCGCCCTGCGTTTCGCCGGCTACGGCGGGGCGCTGGAGATCCGCAGCAAGCGGAGCGACGCCATCACACTGGCAGGGTTCGGATTCGTGCTGGTCCTGACCTCGTTGCTGCTTTACAACAACGAGCTGAAGGCCCTGATCCTGTCCCTTTTGGCCGGTTGACCTGACGGTCCGATAGCCTCAATGCATCAATTCATTGAAGGGGAACCATTCGCATGCCCAAGATCAAGGTGGAGGGCCCCGTCGTCGAGCTTGACGGCGACGAGATGACCCGGATCATCTGGCAGTTCATCAAGGACCAGTTGATCCTTCCCTACCTCGACGTCGACCTGAAGTACTACGACCTCGGCATCGAGCACCGCGACGCCACGGACGACCAGGTCACCATCGACGCCGCCAACGCCATCAAGAAGCACGGTGTCGGTGTGAAATGCGCCACCATCACCCCGGACGAGGCGCGGGTCGAGGAGTTCGGACTCAAGAAGATGTGGAAGTCCCCCAACGGGACCATCCGCAACATCCTCGGCGGCGTCATCTTCCGCGAGCCGATCATCATGTCCAACGTGCCGCGGCTCGTCCCGGGCTGGACCAAGCCGATCGTCGTCGGCCGTCACGCCTTCGGCGACCAGTATCGCGCCACGGACCTGAAGATCCCCGGCGAGGGCACGCTGACCCTCACGTTCACGCCGAAGGACGGCTCCGAGCCGATCGAGCTCGACGTGTACGACTTCCCCGGCAGCGGCGTCGCGCTGGCGATGTACAACCTGGACGAGTCGATCCGCGACTTCGCCCGCGCGTCGATGCGCTACGGCCTGGCCCGCAACTACCCGGTCTACCTCTCGACGAAGAACACGATCCTCAAGGCCTACGACGGCCGTTTCAAGGACATCTTCGCCGAGGTCTACGAGACGGAGTTCAAGGCCGACTTCGAGCAGGCCGGGCTCACGTACGAGCACCGCCTCATCGACGACATGGTCGCCGCGGCGCTCAAGTGGGAGGGCGGCTACGTCTGGGCCGCGAAGAACTACGACGGCGACGTGCAGTCCGACACGGTGGCCCAGGGCTTCGGCTCGCTCGGCCTCATGACCTCGGTCCTGATGACCCCCGACGGCAAGACCGTCGAGGCCGAGGCCGCGCACGGCACGGTGACCCGCCACTACCGCCAGCACCAGCAGGGCAACCCCACCTCCACCAACCCCATCGCCTCGATCTTCGCCTGGACCCGCGGGCTGGCGCACCGCGGCAAGCTCGACGGCACCCCCGCCGTGACCGACTTCGCGAACAAGCTGGAGGAGGTCTGCATCGAGACCGTCGAGAGCGGTCAGATGACCAAGGATCTGGCACTCCTGGTCGGCGGCGACGCCAAGTGGCTCACCACCCAGGACTTCCTGGCGGCGCTGGACGAGAACCTCAAGAAGAAGATGTCCGCCTAGTCGATACGGCCCCTGCCTGAGCTCCTTCCGCACAGTGGGGGCCGTATCGCATGCCCGGCCGCCGTCGCGCCGAGCCGGGAACCGCTATTTTCGGCATGGCAGGTATTGCGTTTAGTGCTGTCACCTTGCGGGCGTTCATGGTCCCGTCGGCTTCGTCTTTCCGGAGGCGGCAGAATGGATCCACCAGACGGTCGTGACGGCACCGGTGATTCGACCGGATTCAGGTCGGCACTATCGCTGTGACCTGGTGTGGTCGTCCGCAAAGGGTCCCGCGCGGGAAGGAATCCCGGGCGGTCCTTTCGTATTTTCCGGCCATCTCTTGACGATCTGGGCAGCGTGGTGCAGTTGATCAGTTGGGTAGGAGCCACCTCGTAACGGTCGTGCGTGACTCGGGGGGGTTCGGATGCGACTGGGAACTTTGCTCGGCTCCGGGGTGGGGTTGATCGCCGTCGCGATCCTGGCCGGCTGTGACTCGGGGCCCGACACCGCCAAGCTGGCCAACACCAAGGCGGATGCCGCGGCCAGGCTCAAGGAGAGCCGGGCCGCCAAGCTCAAGGCGGCCGCCAAGGTCAAGGCGAACGAACTGGGACAGATCCCGGTGCTCATGTTCCACCGGATCGTGCCCAAGCCGGCCACGACGGACGACCGGTCGCCGCAGCAGTTCAGGGCGGAGCTGGAGCGGCTGATCAGGGAGGACTACGTGCCGATCACGGCCGCCGAGATGGTGGCCGGAAAGATCGACATCCCGGCCGGCAAACACCCCGTGGTGCTGACCTTCGACGACTCCTCCCCGTCCCAGCTCACCCTGAACGAGATGGGCGTGCCCCAGAAGGACACCGCCGTCGAGATCCTCAAGGATATGGCCGCCAAGCACCCGGGGTTCCGCCCGGCCGCCACGTTCTACGTGACGCGCGACATGTTCGGCAAGACCACCCGCGAGGAGCAGGCACAGTACCTGCTGTGGCTGAAGGACAACGGCTTCGAGATCGGCAACCACACCCGCGACCACCACAACCTGCGGGGACGCACGCAGAAGGAGGTCGAGGAGCAGATCGGCTCGATCGCCCAGCAGATCAGCGGCCTGTCCTACACCAACCCGACCACGATCGCCCTGCCGTACGGCAACCAGCCCAGCAAGAAGGAGTGGGCCCTGCGGGGCAAGCTCTACCACCACAAGGGCGCCTTCCTCGCCGGTTACACGCCCGCCGCGTCGCCGTTCAGCAAGTCGTACGACCCGGCCGGCATCCCGCGTATCAAGGTCATGGAGAAGAAGGGCGACTGCGCCCAGTTCTGCTCGGCGGCCTGGCTCGACTGGCTGAAGAACAACCCGGACATGCGGTATACCTCTGACGGCGACGTCAGGACCGTGGCGTATCCGAAGTACAAGAACCCGTACCTGCGCAAGAGCTACGCTACGTGGAGTCTGGCCTACTAGTTTCTCCTGGCCGGAGCCCACGCCGGCCGGGAGAACGTGGCGAACCGTGACGTCACGAACCTTTAACGGATCCCTGCGAAGTTGCTGAACGTCGTAAAGTTTGCCTCGTTGGGGTTCAGCAAACGTGGGGATGAGGAATGCCGCAGATCTCGCCACTGGTTACCGGCGATCCCACCGAGCTGGGGTCGTTCCGGTTGTCAGGACGGATCGGTGAGGGCGGCCAGGGCATTGTCTACCTGGGCGTCAACGATCAAGGTGAGCGCGCTGCGATCAAGCTGCTACACGTGAAGTTCTCCGGCGACACCATCGCCCGGTCGCGCTTCGCCAGGGAGCTGAAGGCGGCGGAGCGGGTGGCCTCGTTCTGCACGGCCCGGGTGATCGAGGCCGATCTCGACGGCGACACCCCGTACATCGCGAGCGAGTACATCGACGGGCGGGCGCTCAGGGAGATCGTCGAGACCGACGGGCCGCTCAGAGGCACGGCGCTCGACCGGCTGGCCATCGGCACCGCCACGGCGCTCACCGCGATCCACCACGCCTCGATCGTGCACCGGGACTTCAAGCCCGACAACGTGCTGATCGCCGCCGACGGGCCGCGCGTGGTGGACTTCGGGATCGCCCGGATCATCGACTCCACCGGCACGATCACCAGCCGGGCCATCGGCACCCCGGCCTACATGGCGCCCGAGCAGATCGCCGGCGATGACATCGGGCCCTACACCGACGTGTTCTCCTGGGGGGCCACCATCGCCTTCGCGGCCACGGGGCAGGCCGCGTTCGAGGGCAAGTCCATCGCGATGGTGCTCAACCGCATCCTCAACCACGAGGTCGACGTCAGCATGATGCCGGAGCCGCTGCAGGGCGTCGTGCGCTCCGCGCTGGCCAAGTCGCCGGCCGAGCGGCCCTCGGCCGACCAGATCCTGCTGCGGCTGCTCGGGCAGTCGTCCACGGTGGGGGCCTCCACGGCGGTGCTCACCCGGGGTGTGCAGGTGGCCAGCGACGACACCAAGCCGTTCCTGAGGGTCTCGGCAGGGTCGATCACCGACAAGACGGGACAGGGCTCCCTGGCGCCTCCTGGGCAGGGCTCCGTGGTGCCGCCCGGACAGAGCTCCGTGGCGCCCTCTGGGCAGGCTTCCGCGCTGACCGGGCAGAGCAGCTCCATGGTCGCGCCTGGGGACGGCTCCGTGCCTTCGGGTCAGGGCTCCGTGGCGGCGACGGGGCAGGGCTCCGTGGTGCCGGGCAGGCAGCCGGTCTCCCAGGAGCTGACGGCGCCGACGGAAGGGGGCGGTCCGCCGTACCAGCCGACCGGGCCCGCCGCGCCCTCGCGGCGCGGGCGGGCGCGGATCTGGATCGTGCTGATCACCGTGGGGGTCCTGATCGCCGGGGCGGTCGCGCTGGCGCGGTCCGGCTGGTCGCCGCTGTCCCTCGGCGGGCAGAGCGGGCCCACCGGCACGGCCGGGCAGGAGATCCAGCCCGCGTTCCCCTCCGTGGTGGACAAGGCGGCCGAGAGCGGGCGGATCGTGGTCGGCGTGAAGGGCGACCTGCCCGGGGTGGGGCTGCGGAACGGCGACGGCTTCCAGGGCTTCGACGTCGACATCGCCAGGCTCGTGGCCACCGGGTTAGGCGCCAAGACGACGGAGTTCGTCGGCGTCAGCGGCCCCGAGAGAGCCACCGCCCTGGCCGAGGGCAAGGTGGACCTCGTCGTCGCCACCTACTCGATCGACAAGAGCCGGACGCGGTTCGCGGGCCCCTACTACCTCGCGCACCAGGACATCCTGGTACGCGCGGGAAGCGGCATAGACTCCCTCGACGACCTCAAAGGCAAGAAGATCTGCGGGCTCGGCATCCCGGCCGTGGGCACGGTGCAGGACAAGGTGAAGGTCGTGCCGGTGGCGGCCGGCGACTACGCCGAATGCATGGACATGCTCAAGGGCGGCCAGGTCGACGCGATCCCCGGCGACGACGTGATCCTGGCCGGGTTCGCCGGCCGGGAGAACATGCGGTTCAAGGTCCTGGGCGCCAAACTGACCAACGAGCGCTACGCCGTCGGCATCAAGGACGGCGACGTGAAGACCTGCAGGGCGGTCAGGTCGATCATCGCCGACCTCTACCGGACCGGCACCATCGACAGGCTCCTGACCACGTATTTCGGCAACGTCGATTTCGAAACGGAGCGGAAAGTGCCCGCGATGGAAAGCTGCTGATGACGAGCGGGTAACATCCCGAAGGTCAATGATTCGTCCTGCGAGTTAGGGGAAGGCCATGGCGTCGTCAGCCACTGTGCCCGTCAAGGTCACCGTCACCGGAGCCGCCGGCCAGATCGGCTACGCGTTGCTGTTCCGCATCGCGTCGGGGCAGCTGCTCGGCGCCGATGTTCCGGTCAAGCTCAGCCTGCTGGAGATCCCGGCGGCGGTGAAGGCGGCCGAGGGCACCGCCATGGAGCTGGACGACTGCGCGTTCCCGCTGCTGTCCGGCATCGAGATCACCGACAACCCCGACGTCGCCTTCGCGGGCGCCAACATCGGCCTGCTGGTCGGCGCGATGCCGCGCAAGGCCGGCATGGAGCGGGGCGACCTGCTCGGCGCCAACGGTGGCATCTTCGGCCCCCAGGGCAAGGCGATCAACGGCCACGCCGCCGACGACATCCGGGTCCTGGTCGTGGGCAACCCGGCCAACACCAACGCCCTCATCGCCCAGCAGCACGCGCCCGACGTGCCCGCCGACCGCTTCACCGCGATGACCAGGCTCGACCACAACCGCGCGCTGTCGCAGCTCGCGGCCAAGCTGCAGATCCCGGTGACCGAGATCAAGAAGATGACGATCTGGGGCAACCACTCCGCCACCCAGTACCCCGACCTGTTCCACGCCGAGGTGGGCGGGAAGGCCGCGGCCGAGCAGGTGGAGGCCGAGTGGCTGCGGGAGACCTTCATCCCGACGGTGGCCAAGCGCGGCGCCGCCATCATCGACGCCCGGGGGGCCTCCTCGGCCGCCTCCGCCGCCAACGCGGCGATCGACCACGTCCACGACTGGGTCAACGGCACCGACTGGACCTCGGCCGCCGTGGTCTCCGACGGCTCCTACGGGGTGCCCGAGGGGCTCGTCTCGTCCTTCCCGGTCCGCGCGGTGGACGGCAAGTTCGAGATCATCCAGGGCCTGGAGATCGACGCGTTCTCGCGCGAGCGCATCGACGCCAGCGTGCGCGAGCTGAGCGAGGAGCGCGACGCGGTCAAGGAGCTGGGCCTCATCTGAAAGCCCCGCTGAACGCGCGCCCCCCGTCGCGGGGCGCGCGTTCGCGTCTCAGGCGACCACCCTGTTGTCCGGGCGCGCGTGCGCGCCCGTGGCGCCGTGAGTCCGCGGGGCTGTGGGCGCCGTCCCCACCGCTCACCGCCACGCCAGGGGGCCGCGAAGGGCCCAGGCGGGCCCCGCTACGGGCTGGCCGTGTCGGGGCAGGTGGTCAGGCTGGGGCTCGCCATCTCCGGGCACGTCGCCGGCTGCTCGGCCGGGGAGGGCCGAGGGGTGACGAAGATCACGCCGGCGGCGGCCATCAGGCTGCCCGCGACAACCAGGGCACCGAAGAGCAGCTTGGTGACCCTTGGTGAAAGACTCCTCACATTTGCGTATCAGAGCACACATTAGGCTCGCATATCACGCTTTTCCCGAAAGCGCTTGCCAGGCGTCGGAAACGATGTCGCTCAGCGACGGCCGTTCGGCCTTCCAGCCGAGCTCCCGCTCGATCCGGGCGGACGAGGCGACCAGCACCGCCGGGTCGCCGGGCCGCCGGTCCCCGACGACGGCGGGGATCTCGTGGCCGGTGACCTCGCGGCAGACCGAGATCACCTGTTGCACGGAGAAGCCGGTGCCGCTGCCCAGGTTGTAGATCCGGTGGCCGCCCGGCTCGATCGCGTCGAGTGCCATCAGGTGGGCCTTGGCCAGGTCGGAGACGTGGATGTAGTCACGCACGCAGGTGCCGTCGGGTGTCGGGTAGTCGGTGCCGAACACGCTGACGGACTCGCGCTCTCCGGTCGCGACCTTGAGCACGTTGGGGATGAGGTGGGTCTCGACCGTGTGCCGTTCGCTGAAGCGGCCGTAGGCGCCGCCCACGTTGAAGTAGCGCAGGCTCACCGCGCCGAGCCCCCGGGTCCGGGCGAACGTGGTCAGGGCCGTGTCCACGGCCAGCTTGGTGGCGCCGTAGGGGTTGGTCGGGCGGGTGGGGTCGCCCTCCTCGATGGGAGAGCGCTCGGGCTCGCCGTACGTGGCCGCCGTCGAGGAGAACACGATCCGCCCCACGCCCCGGTCGCGCATGGCGTCGAGCAGCGCCAGCGTGCCGCCCAGGTTGTTGGACCAGTAGAGTCCGGGCTGGGCCACCGACTCGCCCACCAGCGACTTGGCGGCGAAGTGCAGCACGGCGTCCACGCCGTCGAGCTCCTCGTCGGCCTGAGTGATGCATTTTTGGACAAATCGGGCACCTTCCGGTACCGCGTCCTGATGTCCCGTTGACAGGTCGTCGAGTACGGTCACCTCGTGTCCCGCCTCGACGAGCTGCGCCGCGACAACACTCCCGATGTATCCGGCACCGCCGGTGACCAGTAGCCTCATGTGCACTCCTGTGCAAATATGTTTGATTTTGTACGGCTCGCGGTTCAGCATACGCGGGAAAGCCGCCGAGTACGCTGCCAACCACCATGTTTGACACCGTCGCGGCCAACATCGCCCTGGTTCTGCTCTTCATTCTGATCGGGGGGTTCTTCGCCGCCGCCGAAATGGCCATGGTCTCCCTGCGGGACAGCCAGGTCCGCAAGCTCTCCCGCAAGGGCCGCAGAGGCGAGCGCGTGGCCAAGCTGGCCCGAGACCCCAACCGGTTCCTGTCCGCCGTGCAGATCGGCGTCACCGTCGCCACCATGCTGTCCGCCGCGTTCGGCGCCGACCGGCTGGGCGCGCAGTTGGAGCCCGTGCTGGAGGGCTGGCGGGTGCCCGAAGCCGTCGCGCCCGTGCTCGGGCTGGTGCTGGTGACGCTGGCCATCTCGTACGTGTCACTGGTGCTGGGGGAGCTGGCGCCCAAGCGGCTGGCGCTGCAGCGGGCCGAGGGGCTGTCGCTGGTGGTGGCCCCGTTCCTGGACCGGATCGCGTCCCTGTCGCGGCCGATCATCTGGATGCTGTCCAAGTCCACCGACGGCGTGGTGAAGCTGCTCGGCGGCAACCCGGCGGCCGACCGGGAGGAGGTCACCACCGAGGAACTGCGGGACATGGTGGTCGGGCACACCGATCTGACCGCCGATGAGCGCAAGCTGATCAACGAGGTCTTCGCGGCCGGGAAACGGCAGCTCAGGGAGGTGATGTTGCCGCGTACCGAGGTGGAGTTCATGGACGCCGACACGCCGCTGGACGCGGCGGCGCGGCTGGCCGCCGGGCTCCCGCACTCACGCTTTCCTGTCTATCGCGAGTCCTACGATGAGATCGTTGGCTTCGTCCACGTACGCGACCTGCTCGACCCCGAGCTGACCGGCCGGACCGAGCCGATCAGCGCGGTCGTTCCGATTCGGGCGGCCAAGTTCGTGCCCGCGTCCAAGCGGCTGCTCACCACGCTCAACGAGATGCGCGACGAGGGGCAGCACCTGGCCATCGTGGTGGACGAATACGGCGGCACGGCGGGCATCGTCACCATGGAGGACCTGGTCGAGGAGCTGATCGGGGACATCAGGGACGAATACGACGTCGAGGAGGAGGTCGTCATCCTGCCCGCCGGGGAGATCGAGATCGAGGGCCTGACCAACCTGAACGACTTCGCCACGGAGACCGGCATCCGGCTGCCCGACGGCCCCTACGAGACGCTGGCCGGGTTCGTCATGGCCATGCTGGGGCACGTCCCCGCCGCCGGGGAGAGGGTCGAGTTCTCGGGGTTCGAGCTGACGGTCACCGAGCTGGACGGCCGGCGCATCGCCCGGGTCAGGGTGAAACGCCGCGCGGTGGCCGAGTCGCCCGCCGACCAGGATTCCTGACAGAATTGCCTGCTATGGCCAGACCTCGTGTACTCTCCGGCATCCAGCCCACGGCGGACTCCTTCCATCTGGGCAACTACCTGGGTGCCGTGCGTCAGTGGGTAGCTATGCAGGAGACCCACGACGCCTTCTACTGCGTGGTCGATCTCCACGCGATCACCGTGCCCACCGAGCCCGCCGCGCTGCGCCGCCGCAGCCGCGTGGCCGCCGCCCAGCTCTTCGCCTGCGGGCTCGACCCCGAGCGGTCCACCGTCTTCGTGCAGTCGCACGTGCGCGAGCACACTGAGCTCGCCTGGGTGCTGATCTGCCTCACCGGGATGGGGGAGGCGGCGCGGATGACGCAGTTCAAGGACAAGTCCGCCAAGTTCGGGGAAAACGCCGCGAGCGTCGGCCTGTTCACCTACCCGATCCTGCAGGCGGCCGACATCCTGCTCTACCAGGCCAACCAGGTCCCGGTGGGGGTGGACCAGAAGCAGCACGTGGAGCTGACCCGGGATCTGGGGCAGCGCTTCAACCACCGGTTCGGTGACACGTTCACGCTGCCGGAGCCGTACATCCCCAAGGAGGTCGAGAAGATCACCGACCTCCAGAATCCGACGGCGAAGATGTCGAAGTCGTCCTCCAGCCCCGCGGGTATCCTCGACGTGCTGGAGCAGCCGGGCCCGCTGCGTAAGAAGGTCATGCGGGCGGTGACGGACACCGGCTCCGAGGTGCTCTTCGACGAGGAGAACAAGCCGGGCGTCAGCAACCTGCTCCGCATCCAGTCGGCGCTGACCGGCACTCCGATCCCCGACCTGGTGACCCGCTACGAGGGCCAGGGATACGGCACGTTCAAGAAGGACGTGGCCGAGGCGGTGGTGGAGACGTTCAACCCGATCAGGGAGCGCACGGAGAAGCTGCTGTCGGACGAGAAGGAGCTCGACCGGCTGCTGGCCATCGGCGCGGAGCGCGCGTCCGAGGTGGCCCGGCAGACGATGGCGGACGTACGGGAGCGCGTGGGCTTCCTGCCCAAGCTGTAAGCCGGAAAAGAAAAGGCTCCCGTCGCCCGCGAACATGCGAAACGACGGGAGCCCGCCGAGGCTTTACTTCTTCGACAGCAGGCGGCCCTTGAAGCGGGGCCTGTCGGTCTCCCAGTAACGCCAGCCCTCCACCCGGGAGGGAATGTTGGCGAGGCCTTTGTCGACGAGCACGTGGCGGCACGTGCCGAGCACCGACCAGGCTGACCAGCCGACCCGGTAACCGAAGACGCGGTACCACATATTGCCGTATTTTCCGTCGCTGATGTCCCGGGTGTATTCGTGCCCGGAGAAGACCATGTGCCGCTCTTCAAGGTGGGGCAGTCCCAGCCGGCGCAACTGGCTGATGAGTTCCTCGGTGGTCACGTCCGGGAAGTCATTCAGGAAGTTGCCCTGGAAGTTGCCCTGGAGGTTGTTCGCGTTATTGGCGTCGTCCGGGCGGTCGAACTCCTCCGAGTGGGAGATGCTGTTCGTCCGCTCGCTCTCGCTCTCCAGGAACGCGGTAACCTCATGCTCCCGCGTGACGGTCACCGTCATCGAGCCTCCGGGGCCGTCGATGTAGCGGGTGCGGGGCAGGAAGAAGTTCCGCGGCGAGAGGTGGTTGACCTTGTAGAAGAGGCGCTCGTCGCATCGCCCGTCGCCGAGGTGGGTGTTGAGGTGGGGACGGCGCGGGCGGAAGAAGCGCCGCCTGTCGAACGTGGTCGGTATCTCCGACACGGTGGGTGTCTCCGACGCGGTGGGTGTCTCGGACGCGGTGGGCGTCTCGGTCACGGTCACGGTGGCCGCGGGTGTGGCCGCGGGTGTGGCCGTGGGTGTCTTCCGCGGCTTCTTGGCCGATGTGGAATACGTGTCGCCCGCAAAGTCGAACCAGTCGTATTCGCTTTCCGCACGCGCCGCCGGAGCCGTGGCGGCGACCAGAGCCATCACGAGAGAGCCGCGCAGGGTCGACACCGCCATCTTCTTCATCGGGTGACGCGCCTTCGGCCGGGTGGGGGCGGCTGCGGCCTTTGTCCGGGGATTTGGCGTGAACATATACGTTCCTTTCGGAATGCGGCTCATGGGCGCGATTTGACTCGTAAGCCGGATTAAGGCCGGTGCCTGCCCACTGGGCGAGCCATCAGAGACCGGTACGATGCTTACACTCGGCGCGAGCCGCACCACAACGCCACGCCGAAGCCGTACTCCCCATAACCGGGAAAGAGCCGGTGAAAAAGCGTCAATACCCGATCGTTCATTCGGCAAGGAACGGCACACTCGGCCTGCCGGACGATTCCCAAACACCGGCAAAGAAAAATGGCCCCTGCCCACGGGTGGGCAGGGGCCTGGTCTGTCCCAGTTATGGACTTTAGTGCAGGTTCTCGGTGGGTGCGACGGCGGCCGGAGCAGAACCGGCGCGGCCCGGCTGTCAGCGTCTGGCGCGCCCGGCCGTCAGCCCCTGGGGTGCGCCGCCGTCAGCGCCTGTGGCCGTCGCCAGGCATCCGCCACGGCCGGTCCGACATCCGCCACCCAGGGGCCGAACTTCGGGACTGCGGCGATCCGCGTCCAATGCATCACATGTGGCGACCCGGGGCAATCGTGCGACTTGTCCGCTGAGGGGGCGAGCCGGGGCGTCGTGGGGTCAGCCGGGCCAGTGGCTGGATCTCCGGTGGAGCAGGCACGCCTGGTGGGCCAGGGCCGAGGCGAGCGTGACGGCGTCGTGGCTCACCAGGCGTTCCCGCATCCCGGCCGCCAGCATCTGTGCCGTGACCGGCCGCCGCAGCTCGGCCGTCCACCGGGCCGCGCCGGGCCCGTCGGCGCCAAGGTGGATCTCCCACCCCGGATACGTGGTGCGCAGCACGTCGAGCTGGCGTGCCATGAACTGTCCGTCGCTTTCGAGCGGCCTACCGGCCCGGCCCTCGAAGGGCATCCAGGTCACCTCCGTCGTGTCGCCCGGTGGACCCGCAGCAGTGCGCGCAGGGCGGCGAGACTCGACCTGGTGAGCCGGGTCTCGCCGTGGATGGCGGTCCAACCGGAATGATCGCGTTCGAATGACCACCCGGGAAACTCCCGGATGGCCTCCTGAAGCAGTCGTTGCATGACGAGATCGGCACTTGGCGCTGTGGTCATGAACGCAGCGTGGCATCCAAACACCCCTCTGTGACGAACTCGGGCGACCGATCTCCTCGTTCGCCCCGGCCGAACTCGGAGTTCGCAGGTCAGATCGGGATGCAATGGCGCTCGGCGAGCTGGCGCACCTCCGGGGCCCACGAGGGGCGGGCGCGCCGGGCGAGGGATCGCACCATCTCTCTGAGCAGCAGCTTGTGGTCCAGCTCCTCCGGGCACTCACGCTCGATCCGCAGCAGGTGGAGCAGGCTGGCGGCGTCGTCGCCGAGATCCTCGCAGGCGCGGGCCACATGCCACAGGTGCGTGGTGCGGCGCTCGATGGACGGCGTGCCGCGCAGGTCGATGTCGTCGGCGATGCGCAGCACCGCCTCGGGGCGGCCGGTGTCGTTCTCCAGGCTGGCCATGTGGATGGCCACGTTGGTGGGCCCGAAGAAGGCCAGGTCGTAGACGCCCGAGCAGTCGGCCACGTGCTCGGCGAGCCGCGCGGCCGGGCCGCGGATCGTCTCCCTGGCCTCGTCCTCGTCCCCCGAGCGGGCCGCGCCGATGGCGGCGAGCAGGTGCAGCGCGCCGAAGGCCTTGACGTGGCGCTCGTCCCCGTCGGCGACGTGCGGTTCGAGTAGCTCGATGCCGCGCCGGGCGATGTCGTAGGCGATCTGGTGCATGTCGTCCGACAGCATCGACTGTCCGAGCGACCAGTAGGCCCAGGCGGTCATGAGCGGATCGGCCGACTCCTCGCCGAAGCGCATCGCGCGCTCCGCGGCCAGATGCGCGAGATCCACCCGCCGCAGGTGCTTGAGCACCCCCCTGGCCAGCAGGTACGCGTCCGTGGCCACGCTGTACGCGCTCGGCGTACGCTCCAGCGCGAGGTTCTCCGCGTCGGTGATCAGGGAGGGCAGGGCGGCCATCAGGATCGAGTAGCGGCGCGTCGAGGTGAACCAGGCGTTGCGGGCCGCCGCCACCCTTTCGGAGAGCTGCTCGACGTCCGGCGGCTCGATGTCGGGCGCCATGGAGCGGCAGGTGAACAACGCGCGCTCGATGTCGCTGATCTGCGGCCTGCTGGGCTCGTGGGAGTCGCGCGGGGCCTCTCCTAAGAGCACGGCGGTGCGCACGCCCAGCACTTTGGCGATCTCCCGAAGGAGAGGCAGCGAGGGGGTGCGTTTTCCGTGCTCGATCAGCTCGATGTGCCTGGGGGTGCAGCCGGCCTGGGTGGCCAGCGCGGTGGTGCTCATGCCCCGCCGCTCGCGCTGGAGCCTGACCATCTGCCCGGTGCTGATTTCGGCCATGGGGGCGACGCCTCCTGGATCGTTCCTGACATGCACAGGCTAGGGCCAGTAAAGATCGCCTGCATCGGTTTCCGCGCTGCTCAGAGGGGTCGGACAGTCAGAAGGAGCGCCAATTCCTGGAGCTCCAGGGTCAGGGCGACATCGGGCGGCTGGAGCTCCAGGAAGGGCCCTGAGGTGAGTGGTGCTCCATGAGGCGGGTCAGCAGGCCGGTCAGCAGCTCTCGCTCCGGCCCGGTCAGGGGGGCGAACACGTCGTCCTGGAGCTCGGTCACCAGCGTGTAGAGCCGCCGCAGGTGCGTACGGCCCTGCGGGGTGATGGTGACGACGTTGCGCCGGCGGTCGGCGGAGTCGGGGGCACGCTCGACGAAGCCGCGCTCGGCCAGCTCGTTGATGACGGCCACCAGATCGCTGCGGTAGACGCCGGTGAGCCTGCTCAGTGCCGCCTGGCTCATCGGCCCGGCCTGGTGCAGCGCCATGAGGGCCGCGTAGTGCCACTTGCGCGCGCCCTCGCGGGCCAGTCCCTCGCTCACCAGCCGGTCGGCGTGCATGGCGACCAGCGACAGCATCCGGCTGGGCGGCAGCCGCAGCGGGGCGGAGGTGTCCTGCTCGTCCATGGCGTCCGTCATGACGATGATCCTATCCCGCTGGCGTTAGTTGGACTAACGATGTAGTGTCCGTTAGTATCGCAAACGTTAGTCTCACAAACGAATCACGAAGGATGATCGGCATGCCCACCATCGACGTGCTCGACTCGACCATGTACCACGAGGACTCCGGCGCCGGCGTCCCCTACGTCTTCCTGCACGGCAACCCGGCCTCGTCACGCGCCTGGCGGGGGGTGCTGCCGGGGGTCCGCGAGCCCGGCCGCCGCCTGCTCGCCCCCGACCTCATCGGCATGGGCCGCTCGGGCAAGCCAGACGTGCCGTACCGGATCGGTGACCACGCCCGCTACCTCGACGCCTGGTTCGACGCGCTGGAGCTGGAGGGGGTCGTGCTCGTGGGGCACGACTGGGGCGGCGTGCTCGCCCTCGACTGGGCGGCCCGGCATCCGGGGCGGGTGCGGGGCGTGGCGTTCATGGAGACGTTCGTCCGCTCGATGAGCTGGGACGAGTTGGGCGAGGGCGCGCGGGCCCGGTCGGTGGCCCTGCGCGGCCCCGAGGGGGAGTCGCTGGCGCTGGGCCAGGACTACCTGGTGCGGACGGCGTTCACGGGAGGGGTGCTGACCGGCCTGAGCGAGGAGGAGATCGCGCCTTACCTGGCGCCGTACCCGACGCGCGAGAGCCGCCGCCCGCTGCTGGAGTGGGCGCGCTCGTTCCCGCTCGACGGCGAGCCCGCCGACGTCGTCGAGCGGGTCGACGGCTACGGCAAGTGGCTGGAGAGCAGCGCGGACGTGCCCAAGCTGCTGCTCACCTTCGACACCTCCCCGACCCTGCTGATCAGGGACGAGCTGGCGGCCTGGTGCGCCGGGCACGTCGCCGCCCTGGAGATCGCGCACTGCGGCGCGGCCGGGCACCACGCGCAGGAGGACAAGCCCGAGGCCATCGCCGCCGCCGTCAGCGGCTGGGCGTCCCGCCGCCTCGGAGCCTGAGTGGGTCAGCGGTAGCGGCGGCGGCCCACGTGGGCGAGGATCTCGCGCAGCGCGTCGGCCGCCTGCCGGGTGGCCTCCTCCGGCACCCCGGCCATCAGGGCGGCGTGCGCCTCCGCGGAGGCCTGCTGGGCCGCCGTCGCCACGCGCCGCCCCTCGTCCGTGAGCTGCACCCAGCGGCTGCGCGCGTCGCCCGGGTTGGCCTCGCGCTCCACGTATCCGGCCGCCGCCAGCCGCTGCAGCACATTGCTGATCCCTCCCGAGGTGAGGAACAGCGACTTCGACAGCTCGCTCGGCTTCATCCGGTGCGGCGGCGCCGCCCGGTTGAGCGCGGCCAGCACGTCGAACTCGGCGTACGTCAGCCCCAGCTCCACCAGCTCCGCCTTGACCGCCTGCTCGAACAGCAGGTTGATCCGCGACATGCGCTTGCTCAGCGCCAGGGCGGTGATGAGAGACGACGGCATGCCGGCCTCCTCCCACCGCGAGGTCAGCTCGTCGATCTCATCCGGCTTCACGCTCCTGAGGATACCCATCGGCATATTGCTTTCTTAAAAGCTTCTCTTTAAGCTTTTCATCATGGAAACCACGACTTTGATCAAGAACGGCGTCGTCGTCGACACCGAGCCCGAGCCCGTCGTGCTGGGCCGGCTGGACGTGCGGATCGACGGCGACACCATCGCCGAGGTGGGGCCCGACCTGCCCGCCGGGCCGCACGCCGAGGTGATCGACGCGACCGGGCGGATCGTGCTGCCGGGGTTCGTGGACACCCACCGGCACACCTGGCAGGCCGGCATCAGGGCCGTCGCGCCCGACATCGCCTTCACCGAGTACGTGCGGCGCGTGCTCGGCGAGCTCGCCCCCCGCCACCGCCCCCGCGACGTCCACGCCGGCAACCTCGCCGGCGCGCTGGAATGCCTGGACAGCGGCATCACCACGCTCCTCGACTGGTCGCACGTGCAGTCCACCCCCGACCACACGGACTCCGCCGTAGCGGCGCTGCACGAGTCCGGCATCAGGGCCGTGTTCGGTTACTGCTACGCGGGCCCGACCGACGGGCTCGCCGCGACGGCCCGGGGAGTGCGCGAGCGGCTCTTCGACACCACCGGCGGGCTGGTCACCATGGTGATCGCCGCGCTGGGGCCGGAGATCGCGGACGAGGAGCACGCGCTGGCGGAGTGGCGCCTGGCCGCGGACCTCGGCCTGCCGGTCACCGCGCACCTCGGCGGGCACGGCGGGGAGAGCGCCCGGCGGGGGCTGGCGTTCCTGGAGGAGAACGGGCTGCTCGCCACCCCCACCACCTTCGTACACGCCCTGCACTACACCGACGACGAGTTCAAGCGCATCGCCGCGGCCGGCGGCACCGTCTCGATCTCGCCGGTGGACGAGATGAACCTGGGGCTCGGTTACCCCACCACCGGGCGCGCCAGGGCGGCGGGAATCCCGGCCGGGCTCAGCGCCGACACGGTGGTGTGCTCGTCCGGGGACATGTTCAGCCAGATGCGGACCGCCCACCTCCTGGAGCGCGGCCGCCCCGACGGCGCCGGGTTCGGCTTCACCACCCGCGACGCCCTGCGCATGGCCACGATCGAGGGCGCGCAGGTGGTCGGGCTGGCCGACGTCGTCGGGTCGCTGCGGCCGGGCAAGCAGGCCGACGTGGTGCTGCTGCGCACGGACACGCCGGGCATGGCGGCGGCGCACGACCCGATCGCCGCCGTCGTGCTGAACGCCGACACGAGCTCGGTCGACACGGTCATGGTCGCGGGGCGTGTGGTCAAGCGTGACGGGCGGTTGCTCCACCACGACCTCGGCGCGGTGCTCGCGGACCTGGCGGAGACGGCCGGCGCGGTGGTGGCGGCGTGATCGTCGGCCTTACTCGGGGGTAGGGGGTCCCCGAGGAGAGTGCGATGACGGGTCTGGTGCGGCGGATCGGGTCGGTGAAGTCATGGGTCCGGGGGAGGGTGGACCACTGGCGAGTCCGCAGGCTGTCACTCGACCACCTGATCAGGACGGTACGCCGGTATCACGGGCAGTCCGGCGACCGGCTGGCCGGTTCGGTCACCTATTTCGCCTTCCTGTCGTTCTTCCCGCTGGTGGCGCTGGCGTACGCGGTGCTCGGGTTCGTGGTGGCGGCCAGCGAGGAGACCAGGAAGGCCCTGGAGGCGGCCATCGTCGAGCGACTACCGGTGATCGCCAACGGGCTCAACCTCGAGGCCATCGCCAGGTCCAAGGAGGCGGCCGGTATCGTCGGCCTGCTCGGTCTCCTCTACGCGGGGCTGGGCGCGATGGACGCGCTGCGCGGGGCGTTGCGCGAGATGTCGATGACCACCGAGCCGCCGCTCAACTTCTTCGTCGGCAAGCTACGTGACCTGGCCACGCTCCTCATGATCGGGGGAACGCTGGTCGTGTCCGTGCCGGTCGCGGGGTTCGCCACCTGGGCCACGGACAGGTTCGTGCACTCCGTCTTCGGCGGGGAGTCGATGGGGGCCGCTCTCGGGCTGAGGGCGGTGGGGGTGGCGGCGAGCGTGGCGGCCGACTGGCTGCTGTTCCTGATCCTGCTGGGGTGGGTGGCCAGGACGGCCCAGCCGTTCAAGGTGATCGCCAGGGGGGCGCTGCTCGGCGCGATCGGCTTCGGGCTGCTCAAGCAACTGGCCACCCTGGTGCTCGGGCACACGCTGAACAATCTGGTCTACGGGACTTTCGCCATCATCGTGGGACTGCTCATCTGGATCAACATCTCGGCCAGGCTCGTGCTCTACGTCGCCGCCTGGACGGCCACCACCGGGTTCTGCCCGCCACCGTCCCCGTCCCCGATCCCGCCCTCGGGCGCGGCGGTGGAGGGCGGTGCGGAGCCCGCGCCGCGTGCGCGCGCCGACGGGGGAGGGCCGCCCGGCGCCAACGGGGGTCCGGCGCCCCGGAGCCGGCCGGGTGTGGCGTCCGGGGACGATCGGGACGGGGCGTCAGGAGCGTGAGCCGCCGCGCCGGCGGCGGATCCCGAACCCCAGCCAGACCAGCCCGAACAGCAGCCCGCCGCCGATCACCACCATCCCGACCGTCTTGCTGTAGTCGGTCTGCTTCGAGGCCGCCGTGCCCAGCAGCGGCGGCTGGACGGCCGGCGTGACCTTGGTCAGCGGCACGGACCCCGCCTGCGGGGGAGCGGCCTGCGCCGCGGGGAGCGGGTCCACGAGCCGGCCGACCGCCGTGGCCTTGCCCCTGACCGAGAAGCCCCAGTCCAGCAGTTGCGCCACCTCGTCCCAGAAGCCGCCCTCGTGCCGCATGATGCTCACCACGATCGTGTGCCCGCCGCGGGTGGCGGCGCCCACGAAGCTGCCCAGCGCCTTCGAGGTCCAGCCGTTCTTGATGCCGACCATGCCGTCGTAGCGCCAGAGCAGCTTGTTGTGGTTGCTGATCTGGTAGTGCTTGCCCTTCGGGGCCGGGAAGTCGGCGACCTTGGTGCTGATGTACCGGCGGAACTCGGAGTTGGCGAGGCCGGCGCGGGCGATCAGCGCCAGGTCGTAGGCGGAGCTGCTCTGGCCGGGCTTGTCCAGGCCGCTCGGCGTCTTGGCCACGGTGTCGTACGCCTGCAACCGCTTCGCCTCGGCGTTCATGTCCCGCATGGTCTTGTCGAGGCCGCCGTTGACCTCGGCCAGGGCCATGGCGGCGTCGTTGCCCGACGACATCATCAGCCCCTTGAACAGATCATCGATCTTGTACCTGGCCTTGACCGAGAGGCCGACCGCGCTGCCCTCCTGGTTGCACGCGTTCTGGCTGGGCCTGATCGTGCGGTTCTTGTCGAGCTTGGGGATCAGCGTGAGCGCGGTCAGCGTCTTCAGCGTGCTGGCCGGCAGATAGCGTCCGTGGGCGTCCTTCGCCGCGAGCACCTCTCCCGTGGTGACATCAGCGACAACATACGAAGTAGCCTGGGTCTTGGGCGGTTTATTGACGCCCTGGGGCGCCACCAGACCGCGGTTGCCCAGTGCCTCACCGCCGACCGGCGTTGTCGGCGCGGCATATGCGGTCCCGCTGGTGAGCGAGGCCGAGGCGATGAGTGCCGCTATTGGCATGATTTTCGTCCACATGGCGGTCTCAGCGTAGCTCCGTGTTAATGCCCATGTGGCGACACATGCCCCGATGATCCACCTTCGATAGCTGAGAGGCATTCATGTCACGAAAGATCGCCGGATTCCTCATCGTCCTCGGCGTGTTCATGATCTTCGAGTGGGTCAATCTCGGGTTTAACTTGGCCGACGGCCATCCGACCAGCTTCTACGTGGTGCATGGCATCCTGATCGCGGTGAACATCGTCCTCGCCGTCGTGGTGGGCGTCATCGGCTGGCGCGGCCTGCGCGGGGCTTCGGCCGGTGGCTCTGCTGGCAGCGACGCTGCTGCCAGCGGCTCTTCCGGCGGCGCCGCTTCGGTCAGGAGCCGCAGAGGAGACGCCGGGTGAGGGCGTGCAGCTCGTCCGCCTCCTCGCGGGAGTCGCCGATCGAGGTGAAGCCCAGCTTGCCATGCTCGGGAAGGGCTCCGAGCAGATGGAAGACATTCCCGGTGCGCCGTTCCGCGTCGAACCCGATCCCCAGCCGCTCGGCCGTACGCGTGATGTCGCCCGGGGAGGCGCCGCGCAGGCAGGCTGCGGCGCAGTTGTCGGTCGCGGTGTAGTACTTCGGTTGATTTCCGGACATGAGGAGGCCGGTTGCCGGATCGTACGTCGCCCCGGTCGTCATCACGGCGGCCCCGAACGGATGGGTGGTCCCGCCGATGCGCAGGTTGATCTCGCACAGCAGCGCCGCGTACCCGGCGTCGGCCTTCAGCGCGAAGAAGTCCATCCCGAACAGCCCGACCACGCCCCGCTTCGCCAGGATCCGCGCGATCCGGTCGGCCGACGCGCCCACCTCGGCCCGGTACTCGGGCGCCGCCGGGAACGTGCAGCCCTGGTAGACCTGGCCGTTGGCACCGCCGAGCACCTGGTCGTGCGTGGCCAGCACCTGAGCCTGGCCGCCGGGCGTGATGCAGGCCAGCGCGCTCGGGTAGTAGAGCGGCCGGTGCTCGATGTACTCCTCGACCACCGCTCCCCGGTCCCTGATCTTCGCGGTGAAGCTGGTCCAGGTCTCGCCCGCCATCGAGAAGCTGGTCAGCCCCCGGTCTGTCCTGGGGACGATGGCGTTGCCGAGCCCGGAGTAGCCGTCGTTCAGCTTGACGATCACGCGCTCGCCAGGCAGGGCCTCGATCGCCTCCTCGATCTCCAGCGCCGTCCGTACGTCGCCGAACCCGCGCGGCATGGGCACGCCCGCCTCCTGTCCCACCTCGCGAGCCCCGCTCTTGGAACCGTAATAGGAAAGGGACGTGGCGGGACCGTAGAGGGGAACGCTGAGTAACGAGGCGAGCTCCTCCTCCAACTCGCTCAGGACGAACGGCACCACCCAGGCGTCGCCGTCGATCTCCGAGCGTAGTCGCTCGATGGCGTCTGGGCGGGAGAGCAGCGTTTTGGTCAGCGGCTGGGACCAGGGTTCGTCGAGGCTGATGAGCGTCAGCCGCTTGGCGGCGTCATCCGGGTCGGGCAGGAATCCGAGGTAGTAGTCGATGATGTCGGGATCGATGGGCGCGGACGAGAGGTAGATCACCTTGACCCCGGGCTCACGGAGCGAGAGCAGCAGGAACAGCAGGCGTTCCTCGTACGATCTGGCTGCCGTGATCCGGCGGAGCTCATCCTGCGGCAGGGAGAGCGAGGGTACGACCACCAGGGTCCCCTCGCTCGGCTTGAAGATGCTCAACCCAGCACACTTCTCCCCGAACGGGATATTAGTGATCATATAGCGAGTGAAACACGCATTCTTCTCAAATGCAGCCATCGCCGAAGTGTCATGACCATGACGGAAGGTGACAGGATTCGGAATCGCTGACCACGTTTGGAAGTGGCGACATCGGGTCACGATCTAATGATCCCTTGTGACTATTTCCGGATCAGAGGGACCTTCACGGACCGTGACCACCTGCGGTTTTGGGCTGTCCATGAGCCAACTTCTGGAGTATCTGTCGGCAAGGAGACGCGCGAGAGGGATAAAGTCGAAGCATCGACATCGGGCTCACGGCCACCGCTGTGCTCCCGGCTGCAGCGGCCTCGCGACCGATGAGCGCAAAGCCCGTGCTGACGATCTCGCGCCCGACCACCGGGTGTGTCTTTTGACTCGCCGAGCGGCCGCTCCACCGGGTGGCCACCGCGGGATGACGAGTTTCTACAGCGCATGAGCCGCGTTGGTCAGGACATTATGAGGCGCGCGGCATAGGACGGGATGGTGACATATGCGGGGACGTGAGCTTCGGGGGGAACTCGACGCGTTCCTGGCGGAGACCGAGGAGGATCTCGTGGCGTTCCGCCGCGACCTCCACATGCACCCTGAGCTGGCCTTCGCCGAATATCGTACGACCGAGCGGATCGTCGAGCGGCTCACCGCCGCCGGGCTGACCCCTTCGGTGCTTCCCCGGGGCACCGGGCTGATCTGCGAGGTGGGCACCGGCGACGGCCCCACCGTGGCGCTGCGCGCCGACATCGACGCGCTGCCCCTCCAGGACGAGAAGGACGTGGCCTACCGCTCGACCGTCGCCGGGGCCTGCCACGCCTGCGGGCACGACGTGCACACCACGGTGCTGCTCGGCACCTCGATCTTCCTGGCCCAGCAGGCCGAGGCCGGCCTGCTGCCCGGCCGGGTGCGGCTGATCTTCCAGCCCGCCGAGGAGCTGCCCGGCGGCGCGCTGGAGGTCATGGCGCACGGCGGCATCAGCGGCGCCGACCGCATCTTCGGCCTCCACTGCGACCCCCGCGTGGACGTCGGCCAGGTCGGGCTCAAGCCCGGCCCGATCACCTCGGCCTGCGACCGGCTGGCCGTCCGGGTCTCGGGCCCCGGCGGCCACACCGCCCGCCCCCACCTGACCGCCGACCTGGTCTTCGCGCTCGCCAAGATCCTCACCGAGCTGCCCGCCGCCCTGTCACGGCGCATCGACCCGCGCTCCTCGCTCAGCCTCGTCTGGGGCCGGGTCGAGGCGGGCTCGGCGGCCAACGCGATCCCCGACGGCGGCATCGCCGAGGGAACGGTCCGCTGCCTCGACGAGAACGCCTGGCACGCCGCCCCCGACCTGATCAAGTCCCTGCTGGAGTCGGTGGCGAGCGCCTACGGCGTGGAGGCCACGATGGACTACACGCGCGGGGTGCCGCCGGTGGTCAACGACGAGGTCAGCGTCGAGATGCTGGCCGAGGCCACCGAGCGGGTGCTGGGCTCGAACGCCGTGGTGCCCACGCAGCAGTCGCTCGGCGGCGAGGACTTCGCCTGGTATCTGGAGTCGATCCCCGGCGCGTTCGGCCGCCTGGGCACCCGCTCGCCCGACGGGATCACCTACGACATCCACCAGGGCACGTTCGACGTGGACGAGCGGGCGATCGCGACGGGCGTGCGGGTCATGACCGCCACCGCGCTGACCGCCCTGTGGGAGGTCGGCCCACTCGACTCGATCACCTCGGCCCTGGCGTGAGGATCGGCCCGGCCCTGACGTGAGCGAGCCCGCCGCGCTGAGGCGGCGGGCCGTCCGGAAACCCCCGCGTGACTGCTCACGCGGGGGTTTCCGGTCAGTGCAGCTTGCCGAAGGTCACGGGCAGCCGCAGGGACGAGAGCCCCGGCGAGACCGTGACCTTGGTGCCCGGCGGGTAGCGCAGGGTGTAGTCGTAGTCGGTCGAGAGGATCACCAGGCCCAGCCGGTGGCCCTTCTTGAACAGATAGTCCGTCGGCTGGAAGTCCCAGGTGAAGCTGTAGTCCTTACCCGCGCGCAGCGGCTCGGTCCTGTCCGCGCGGTGCCGGTTGCGCACGTCCAGCCAGCCGCGGGTGACGATCTTGTAGGGGGTGGTGGCGGTGCCGAGCGTCCTGAGCGTGGTGCAGCCGGTGTCACCCGGGATGCCCTGGCCGTAGCAGTAGTTCTCGCCGGTCGAGACCAGCGTGCCGTTCGGGCGGACGTCGGTGCCGTAGTCCACCAGCAGGGCCGTCAGGTATGGTGACGCCCCGTCCTTGAACGATGCCCGCACCGAGACCGTCGGCGTGCCGGAGATCCGCACGTCGGTGGGCAGGGTGCCGGTCGCGTACGCCAGCCGGTTCGGATCCTTGCCGGTGGCCTCCACGAGCTGCTCGGCAGTGCGCGTCTTCTGGTCCACGAAGGACTCCTTGGGCGACAGCGGCCGGGGCAGCAGGTTCAGTTTCGAGTCCGAGCCCGGGAAGAGGGGCACGGTGGCGGTGCCGGGCAGCGGCCACGAGGCGTGCCGCTCCCACTGGCCGGCCGCGGTCTCCACGTCGGCCTGCGGCTCGCGCATGATGCCCGAGTCGATGCCGTGCAGCCAGTAGTCGAACCAGCCGTGCAACTGGCGCAGCCACTCGGCGGTGCGCAGGTTGAAGGGGTTCATGTGGGTGCCCTGGTGCAGCCAGATCTTGCGCGGCACGTGCTGCTTGGCCAGGGCGTACCACCACTGCGCGAACTGCTTGGTCTTGACGTTCCAGTCGTTGAGGCCGTGCACCAGGAAGACGCTGGCCTTGACCTTGCGGACGTCGTTCATGTAGTTGCGGGCGTCCCAGAGGGGGCTGTAGTCGCCGGTGACGCGGTCCTGGTCGGCCGTGAGCCGGTCTATCAGGGCGCCGCAGGCCGCTTGGCCGTTCTCCCTGGTCAGCACGTATTTGGCGAGCACGTCCAGGTCCTCGCCCTGGAACGTGCCGGGGGCCAGGACGCCGCCGTTGGCGCGGTAGTAGTCGTACCAGCTGGAGATGGCGGCGATCGGCACGATCGTCTCCAGGCCCTTGACGCCCGTCGCGGCCACCGCGTTCGGCAGCGTGCCGTTGTACGAGACGCCGATCATGCCGACCTTGCCGGTGGACCAGGTGGCCTCGACCGGGTTGCCGTCGGCGTCGAAGCCCCTGGCGCGGCCGTTCAGCCAGTCGATCGCGGCCTTCGGGCCGGCCGTCTCGTTGACGTCGCCGGAGGTCGGGCAGCCGGTGGCGCGGCCGCTGCCGAGGTTCTCCACCAGCGCGATGGCGTAGCCGCGGGGCAGGAAGTAGTTGTCGTAGTAGCCGTCGAACGGCTCGGCGGCCAGCTTGTCGACCAGCGCCCGCAGGGTGGGCAGCGGGTTGCCGTTCTCGTCCACGTCCACGGGGTGGTTGGAGACGTCGTTGCCGCCGGCGAAGTAGGGGCTCGCCTCCATGATCACCGGGACCTTGAGGCCCTGGTCGGTCTCCTTGGGCCGCAGGATGTCCACGGCGACCCGGTCGGCCTGGCCGTCGTGGTCGCTGTCGGTTCCCGCCACCTCGACGAACACCGTCTGCTTGACGGCGTCGGCGCGGGAGAAGACGGGCTGGGTGGCGTTGTTCTCGATCTTGATGGCCGGGGTGTCGGCGGTGGCCGGGGTGGCGCCGGTCATGGTCGCGACGAGCAGCGCGGCCAGGGGCACGGCTAAGGCCTTCCAAGGGTGCATGCTGGGCTCCGATACGAAATTTCCTCCGATGGTTGGGAATCTTGTCCAAGATCGGGCCGGGGGCAAGGGGTACGAGTGTGCTGAAATTGCACAAAATTTTCCAGAGACGAGAGGAGTGCCTGAAGTCAGCTTCAGGTCACAGACCCGCCTGATGTCGATAACGGAGCGGTTGCGACCCCGTTCCACGGTTTGGTATGCCCTGGTCAAGCAACTATCTTCCGTGCAGGTGCCGTACGTTTCTTCGCGTCTGTGACGAAGTTTCTTGACGGCGAGAGGAAGACGGCGGGGAACAGGAAGGGAGTCGCCTTGCTCGGCAAGCGATTCAACAGGATGGCGTTCGGCACGGTCGTCGGCGTCATGCTCATGGCAGCGACCGCCTGCGGCGGTGGCACCGGCGGGGGGACCACGGCCAGTGAGGACCCCAGCGCGACGACCGGCGACGCGAAGGGCGCGCTCAAGGTCGGGCTCGCGTTCGACGTCGGCGGGCGTGGTGACAAGTCCTTCAACGACGCTGCCTACGCCGGCCTGGAGAAGGCCCACACGGAGCTCGGCGCTGAGATCAAGGAGCTGAGCCCAAGCTCCGACGGCTCCAACCGCGGTGACCTGCTGCGCCAGCTCGCCGACGCCGACTACAACCCGATCATCGCGGTCGGCTTCGCCTACGCCGAGGACGTCAAGAAGGTCGCGGGAGAATATCCCGACCTGCAGTTCGCGGTGGTCGACTCCGCCTCCAACGCGCCCAACGTGACCGGCCTGCTGTTCGCCGAGGAGCAGGGCTCCTACCTGGCGGGCGTCGCCGCGGCGAACAAGACCACGACCAACCACCTCGGTTTCGTCGGCGGCGTCGAGAGCGACCTGATCAGGAAGTTCGAGGCGGGTTTCGTGGCCGGCGCGAAGTCGGTCAAGCCGGACATCAAGCTCGACATCAAGTACCTCACTCCTGACGGCGACTTCAGCGGCTTCAAGGCCCCTGACAAGGGCAAGGTGGCGGCCGAGAAGATGTTCCAGGACGGCGCGGACATCGTCTACCACGCGGCCGGCGACTCGGGCCTGGGCGTCTTCCAGGCGGCGGCCGCGGCCAAGAAGAAGGCCATCGGCGTCGACTCCGACCAGCGCCAGACGATCAAGGAGACCGATCTGCAGCCGGTCATCATGACCTCGATGCTCAAGCGCGTCGACGTCGGCGTCTTCGAGTACATCAAGGCCTTCCAGGGCGGCGCCAAGGGCGGCACCGATGTCACCTACGACCTCAAGGTCGACGGGGTGGGCCTGTCCACCACCGGCGGCGAGATCGACGACATCAAGGACAAGATCGACGCTGCCAAGAAGGACATCGTCGACGGCAAGATCACGGTTCCGGCCAAGCCGTAACCTGGGTACGGACTCGACCAAGGGCCCGGAGTTCTCGGCTTCGGGCCCTTCGTCTATCCGAACCCCCTTGTAGGAGAGGCGAGATGAGTGCTGACACCCTGGCCACGGCGAAACCCGCCGTAGAGCTGGAGGGCATCACCAAGCGTTTCCCCGGCGTCGTCGCGAACCACGACATCCGCATCACCGTCCAACCCGGCACGGTGCACGCCATCGTGGGGGAGAACGGCGCTGGCAAGTCCACATTGATGAAGATCCTCTACGGCATGCAGAAGCCTGACGAGGGCACGATCAAGGTCGGCGGCGCGGAGGTCAGCTTCCGCACCCCCAGCGACGCCATCGGCGCCGGCATCGGCATGGTGCACCAGCACTTCATGCTGGCCGACAACCTCACCGTGCTGGAGAACATCGTCCTCGGCGCCGAGCCGAAGCGGCTCGGCCTGCTCGACACCGCCGCGGCCAGGGCGCGGATCATCGAGCTGGCCCAGGACCACGGGCTGCGGGTCGATCCGGACAGGCTGGTGGAGGACCTCGGCGTGGGCGACCGCCAGCGGGTGGAGATCCTCAAGGTCCTCTACCGCGGCGCGCGCATCCTCATCCTCGACGAGCCCACGGCGGTGCTCGTCCCCCAGGAGGTCGAGGAGCTCTTCCAGAACCTGCGCCGGCTCAAGTCCGAGGGCCTGACGGTCATCTTCATCTCCCACAAGCTCGACGAGGTGCTCGACATCGCCAACGCGATCACCGTGATCCGCCGCGGCACCACGGTCGCCAGCGTGAACCCCGCAGACGTCACCGCGCGGCAGCTCGCCGAGCTCATGGTCGGCAGCGAGTTGCCCACGCCGGAGACCCGCGAGTCCACGGTGACCGACCGCGTGGCGCTGAAGGTCACGGGCGTCACCATGGAGGCCGACGGCCACCGCCCCGCCCCGAACGACACCGGTTACCTGGACCGGCTGCGCGAGGAGGGCAAGCGGCTGCTGCTCGACGACGTGTCCTTCGAGATCCACGAGGGCGAGATCCTCGGCATCGCCGGGGTCGAGGGCAACGGCCAGTCCGAGCTGATCGAAGCGATCATGGGCATCCGCCCCGCGCACGGCAGCGTGGAGCTGGGCGGCCGGGACATCAGCGGCTGGTCCACGCTCAGGCGCAGGGAGTCGGGCATCGGCTACATCCCGGAGGACCGCCACCGGCAGGGTCTGCTGCTGGAGGCGTCACTGTGGGAGAACCGGGTGCTCGGCCACCAGACCAGGCCCCCGGCGCGCCGCGGCATCTGGGTCAACCGGCGGGCCGCCAGGGCCGACACCGAGCGCATCGTCAAGGACTACGACGTACGCACCCCGAGCGTGGACACCCTGGCGCTGGCCCTGTCCGGCGGCAACCAGCAGAAGCTGATCGTGGGGCGCGAGATGAGCGGCGAGCCCAAGCTGCTCATCGCCGCCCACCCCACCCGGGGCGTGGACGTCGGCGCGCAGGCCGCCATCTGGGACCATCTGCGCGAGGCCAGGGCCGCCGGGCTGGCGGTGCTGCTCATCTCCGCCGACCTCGACGAGCTGATCGGCCTGTCCGACTCGCTGCGCGTCATCTACCGGGGACGGCTCGTGGCCGCACTCGACCCTTCCCACCTCACGCCCGAGCGGCTGGGCGGCTACATGACCGGCGCCATCGCCGACACCGAGGAGACGTGATGCCCGCGGGGCTCAACCGGGCGCTGCTCACCCTCGTCGGCGCCGTCATCGCCATCCTCCTGGCCATCGCGATCTCCAGCGTGGCCATCATCGCCGCGGGGGCCAGCCCGCTCGCCGCGCTCGGCGCGTTCTTCGACTTCGGTTCGAGACCGGCGACGGTGGCCAACGGCATCGCGACCTTCCTCAACCGGGCGGTGCCGCTGTTCATCGCCGGGCTGGCGGTGGCCGTCGGCTTCCGCATGAACCTCTTCAACATCGGCGTGGAGGGCCAGTATCGGCTCGCGGGCATCGTCGCCGCGTACGTGGGCTCTACGTTCACCGCGCCGGCGCCGATCCAGATCGCCGTGATCATCGTGGTCGCGGCGGCCGTGGGCGGCCTGTACGCGCTGATCCCCGCGGTCATGAAGGTCACCAGGGGCGTGAACGAGGTCATCGCCACGATCATGCTCAACTATGTCGCGATCAACCTGGCGTCCTACCTCGTACGCGGGCCGTTCTCCGGACCACGCGCCGAGGGGTCGCTCAACACGACCACGCCTGAGCTCCCCGAGTCGGCCATGTTCCCCAACCTCAACTTCATCTTCGACTGGTTCGGGCAGCCGGAGCCGACCCGCGGGGGCGGCGTGTGGGGGTTCCTGATCGGGGCCGTCGTGCTCGGCGTGCTGGTCTGGGTGGTGCTGGAGCGCACCCGCTTCGGCTTCAGCATCAAGGCCAGCGGCCTCAACGGCCAGGCCGCGCTCGCCTCGGGCGTCGACCCGAAGAAGATGACCATCGCGGCGATGGTGCTCTCCGGGGCGATCGCCGGGCTCATCAGCCTGCCGGAGCTGCTCGGCGACAAGGGCGCCTACACCTCCACCTTCACCGCCGGCCTGGGCTTCCTCGGCATCGCGGTGGCGCTGCTCGGCCGGAACAAGCCGGTCGGCATCGCGTTCGCGGCGCTGCTGTTCGCCTTCCTCGACCGGGCTCAGGGCGCGTTGCAGTTCGCCGACGTCCCCGCGTCCGTCATCACGATCATCCAGGGCATGATCGTGCTGCTGGTCGTCGTGGCCAACGAGGTGACCAACCGGTTCGCCAACAGACTCGAAGAACGGCGAGCCGCCCAGCAGCTCGGCAGGAACATCCCGGTTGAGGTGGGAGCATGAGCAGGGTCGGCAAATACCACGTGGCGCTTGTCGCGGTCGCCGCGCTCATCCTGCTGATGTCGCTGGTGCGCGTCGTGTCGGGCCAGAACGACATCACCTCCTCCGGCACGTTCGCCGCCGCGCTGCTGCTGGCGGTGCCGATCGGCCTGGCCGGGCTGGGCGGGCTGTGGGCGGAGCGGGCCGGCGTGGTCAACATCGGCCTCGAAGGCATGATGGTGCTCGGCACCTGGTTCGCCGGCTGGGCCGGATACCAGTGGGGGCCCGTGGCCGCGCTGCTGGCCGGGCTGCTCGGCGGCGCGCTCGGCGGGCTCGTCCACGCCATCGCCACCGTGTCCTTCGGCGTGGACCACATCATCAGTGGCGTCGCGATCAACCTGCTCGGGCCCGGCGTCACCCGCTTCCTGTCCGAGGTGCTCTTCAAGGAGGGCACGCCGGCGGCCGACGCGGGCGCCGGCATCACCACCTCGCCGGCGATCAGTTCGTCCGCGTGGCAGGCCAGCCTGCCGCTGCTGTCTGACGGCCCCGATGTGCTCGGCCGGCTGGAGGACACGCACTGGTTCCTGCTGGCGGACCTGGCGGGAATCCTGCGCGGCCTGACCCACAATGTGAGCGTGCTGGTGATCCTGGCCGTGCTGCTGCTCCCGCTGACCTTCTTCGTGCTCTGGCACACGGCCTTCGGCCTGCGGCTGCGCTCGGTGGGCGAGAACCCGTGGGCGGCCGAGTCGCTGGGCGTCGACGTCTACCGGATCAAATACATCGCCGTCATCATCTCCGGCGCGTTCGCCGGGCTCGGCGGCGTGTTCCTGGTCTTCGTCTCCACCAAGTACGTGGAGGGTCAGACGGCCGGGCGCGGGTTCATCGGCCTGGCCGCGATGATCTTCGGCAACTGGCGGCCCGGCGGGCTCGCGGCCGGTGCCGCGCTGTTCGGCTACGCCGACGGCCTGCAACTGCGCAGCTCCGGGGCGGTCACGTCGTTCTTCCTGTTCGGCGCGGTGCTGCTGCTGGTCTACCTTGGGTTGCAGGTGCGCCGGCTCACCGTGTCCGACCGGCCGGCCGAGCTGGCGGCCCGGGGCACAAGGGAATACACCCTGATGGCGCTCGCCGCCGCGGGAATGGTCGTGCTCTTCTGGCTCTGGCTGACCGTCGACCAGCTTCCTAACGAGTTCGTCTTCATCACACCACACGTGCTCACGCTGCTCGTGCTGCTGGTGGCTTCGCAGCGGTTGCGGATGCCCAAGGCCGACGGCGTGCGCTATCGCCGGGGGGAACAACATTGAGTATCGACGTCGACTGGGACGGCCTGCGGGCCGAGGCGGCGGAGGCGATGCGCAACGCGTACGCGCCTTATTCCAAATTTCCCGTGGGGGCGGCGGCGCTCGTCGATGACGGCCGGGTCGTCACCGGCTGCAACGTCGAGAACGCCTCCTACGGGCTCGGGCTGTGCGCCGAGTGCGGGCTGGTGTCGGCGCTGCAGCTCTCCGGTGGCGGCCGGCTGGTGGCCTTCACCTGCGTGGACGGTCATGGCGAGCTGCTGATGCCGTGCGGGCGCTGCCGTCAGCTCCTCTACGAGTTCGGCGGCGAGGACCTGCTGGTCGAGACCGTGGACGGGCCCAAGCCGATGGCCGAGATCCTGCCGTACGCGTTCGGTCCCGCCGACCTCAGCAAGAGCGCGTGATGGACGCCATCGAGGTCATCCGCGCCAAGCGCGACGGCGGCGAGCTCACGGCCGCGCAGATCGACTGGGTGATCGACGCCTACACCCGGGGCGAGGTGGCCGACGAGCAGATGTCCGCGCTGGCCATGGCGATCCTGCTGAACGGCATGAACCGGCGTGAGATCGCCGGCTGGACGCAGGCCATGATCCGCTCGGGCGAGCGCATGGACTGGTCCGGGCTCGACCGGCCCACGGCCGACAAGCACTCGACGGGCGGCGTCGGCGACAAGATCACGCTGCCGCTGGCCCCGCTGGTGGCGGCCTGCGGCGCGTACGTGCCGCAACTGTCCGGGCGCGGCCTCGGCCACACCGGCGGCACGCTGGACAAGCTGGAGTCCATCCCCGGCTGGCGGGCCTCGCTGTCCGGCGACGAGATGCTGCACGTCCTGCGCTCGGCGGGCGCGGTCGTCTGCGCCGCCGGCTCCGGGCTCGCCCCGGCCGACAAGAAGCTGTACGCCTTGCGCGACGTCACCGGCACCGTCGAGTCGATCCCGCTGATCGCCTCGTCGATCATGTCCAAGAAGATCGCCGAGGGGACCGGCGCGCTCGTCCTCGACGTGAAGGTGGGCTCCGGGGCGTTCATGAAGACCCCGGAGACGGCCCGGGAGCTCGCCGAGACCATGGTCGCGCTCGGCACGGACGCGGGCGTGCGCACGGTCGCGCTGCTGACGGCGATGGACCGGCCGCTCGGGCGGGCCGTCGGCAACGCGCTGGAGGTCGCCGAGGCCGTCGAGGTGCTGGCCGACGGCGGTCCCGAGGACGTGGTGGAGCTGACGGTACGGCTGGCCAGGGAGATGCTGGAGGCCGCCGGGATCGCGGGCAAGGACCCGGCCAAGGCGCTGGCGGACGGGTCGGCCATGGACGCCTGGCGGCGGATGGTGACCGCCCAGGGCGGCGATCCGGACGCCCTGCTGCCCAGCGCGGCCGAGACCATGACCGTGGAGGTGCCGGAGTCGGGCGTGCTGACCCGGCTGGACGCGTACGCGGTGGGGCTGGCCGCGTGGCGGCTGGGCGCCGGGCGGGCGCGCAAGGAGGATCCGGTGTCCTTCGGGGCGGGCGTCACACTGCACGCCAAGCCGGGCGATCTGGTGCGGGCCGGACAGCCGCTGCTGACGCTGCACGCCGATGAGACGGGCCGCTTCGAGCGTGCGCTCGAAGCCCTGCGGGGCGGCTACGCGGTGGGCGCGGTGAGCGAGGAGCGGCTTCCCCTGGTCATCGACCGCATCACCGCACCGTAGCCGCCGGTCAGCGGGCCAGGGCCGGGTCGTCGGCGAAGATCTCCTGAAGGACGGCCTGGTGCGTCGGGACCGCCTCGGCGTGCCGGGCGCGGCCCTCGTCGGTGATGCAGACGAAGACGCCGCGCCGGTCGTCGTCGCAGACGCCGCGTGACACGAGCGCGACCTTCTCCAGCCGGGCCACCACCCGCGACAGCGCGCTCTGGCTCAGGTGGACCTCGTCGCAGAGCTCCTGGATGCGCAGCTTCCTGTCGTGGCGGACGATGCGGTCCAGGACCTCGAACTCGCTGGGCCCCAGGCCGTGCCGCTCGCCCAGCTCGCGCTCCAGCGCGCACATCCCCTTGGCGTGTTTGGCCAGGACATAGTGCCAGGTGTCGACCGCGACGTCGTCGTCCATGTCGCGGAGGTTACCATCCCGCCAATAAACATGCAACGGCATTAAATGCGCTTGCATTAGATGCACTTGCATGTATTGTTCTGAGGCATGTCCTCCTTGTCATCCCGTTGGGGCGCGCTTGCCGTGCTCTGCACAGTGATATTCCTTGACGCCCTGGATGTCTCGATGGTCGGCGTGGCTCTGCCCGCCATCCAGCATGACCTGGGGCTCAGTACTTCCTCTTTGCAATGGGTGGTCAGCGGCTACGTGCTCGGCTACGGCGGTCTTCTGCTGCTCGGGGGCAGGACCGCCGACCTGCTCGGGCGGCGCAGGGTGTTCCTGGCCGCGCTGGGCGTCTTCGCCGTGGCCTCGTTGCTCGGTGGCGTGGTGGACGACGGCGGGTTGCTGATCGCGGCCCGGTTCGTGAAGGGTGTGGCCGCCGCCTTCACCGCGCCCGCGGCCCTGTCGATCATCACCACGACGTTTCCCGAAGGGCCGGAGCGCAACCGGGCGTTGAGCATCTTCACCGCCTGCGGCGCCAGCGGCTACTCGCTCGGCCTGGTGCTGTCCGGCCTGCTCACCGAGATCGGCTGGCGCTGGACGCTGCTGATGCCGGTGCCTGTCGCGGTCATCGCCCTTTTCGCCGCGCTGAAGGTGCTGCCGCGCGTCCGGGAGGAGCGCGCCGAGGGCGGTCACGACCTGGTCGGCGCGGCGCTGATCACGGCCTCCATGCTGCTGCTGGTGTTCACCGTGGTGCAGGCGCCCGAGGCCGGCTGGGCCTCCCTGCAGACCATCGGCTCGCTGGTGGTGGTCGCCGTGCTGCTCATCCTGTTCGTCCTGGCCGAGCAGCGGATGCGGCACCCGCTGGTCCGGCTCGGCATCCTGCGCTCGGGCTCGATCGTGCGGGCCAACCTGGGGCTGCTCATCCTGATGGGCTCGTACGTGGCCTTCCAGTTCGTGGCCATGCAGTACTTCCAGAACCTGCTGGGCTGGTCGGCGTTCGGCACGGCCATGGCGTTCCTGCCCACCGGCCTGCTCGTCGCGATCACCTCGACCAAGATGGGCGACTTCGCCGACCGGTTCGGCACCGGCAAGCTGATCGTCGTCGGCGCCGCCGCGCTCGCCGGAGGGTATGCGATCTTCCTCGGCATCGACCGCACGCCCAGCCTCGGCGGCATGGTGATCCCCGGTATGGTCCTGCTGGGCATCGCGTTCGCGCTGTCGTTCCCCTCGCTGAACATCCAGGCCACCAACGGCGTGCACGACGACGAGCAGGGCCTGGCCTCCGGGCTGCTCAACACGTCGGGCCAGGTGGGCGGCGCGATCGTACTGGCCGTGGTGACCGCCGTGCTCACCTCGGGCGGTGGTGAGACGCTCTCCATCGGGTCGATGCGCGCGGCCATCGTCGTGTCGCTGGTGCTGGCCCTGGTCGGCCTGGTGATCTCCGCGACCGGCCTGCGCGCCCGTAGGGCCGTGCCGGTCGAGCAGAAGGGCTCGGCCACCGTCTACGAGACCGTCTGACGCGTACGGCCCCGCGGGCGCCCGCACCGGGCACCGCGGGGTCTTTCCGGCGCGGGACGCCGTTCGCGTGGCCTCGGGCCGATTCGGCATGATGCCGCTTGTAAGCCCGTGAGCTGGGCATCTACCCGATATGCGCTCACGTGCCGCCGTTCCGTTCGCCTGCCTGGTCGCCGTGCTCACCGCCTGCGGCACCTCCTCCGACACCGTCGTGCCGGACAGGCCGCCCGCCCGGGCGCCGTCCGGTGGCGGCGAAGCGGACGACGGCATCTCGTCCGGCGGTTCCTGGCCGGACGACCCGGAGGCGGACCTGGACGCCGGCGCGCCGCCCGACCGCGACCCGGAGAGCGGCACCTCGTCGAGCAACAGCGAGGTACACGTCGATTACGGCGGCGGCCGGCCAGCGCTCGTGACGGCCGTGCGGTACGCCACCCACGGCACCTACGACCGCGTGGTCGTCAACCTCAAGGGCGGCACCCCGGGCTACCACGTCACCTGGGTGGACAGGCTCGTCCAGGAGGGCTCCGGCAAGCCCATCGACGTGAGTGGCGGCGCATACCTGCAGCTCACGATCTTCCCGGCGAACGCGCGCGACCGCCACGGCAGATCGACCTGGTCCGGCGGCCCGATCTACCGCGCCGACCTGGGCAACCTCAACCAGGTCGTGCGCACCGGCGAGGTCAAGGGCCGCGTCGGCATCGGGCTGGTGCTGGACCGGCAGGCCGGTTACCAGGTCAGGGAGCGACCCGGACGGCTGACGGTCGACGTGGCACACTGACCCTCGTGGTGAGAAAGATCGAGGCTCCGGCCCGCATTCCCGTACCTGGTGGAAAGCTCATCGACGAGCACGTCGGCCGCGTCAGCAGCGGTGACGGCGCCATCTCCATCGCGCACATGACCGCGCCGCCCGGCTGGTCCGAGCCGGCCCAGGCGCCGTCCTTCACCGAATACACCGTGGTGCTGCGCGGCACGGTGGTGGTGGAGCACGACGGCGACGTGACGGAGGTCGCGGCCGGGCAGTCGGTGGTGACGTCGCCGGGGGAGAAGGTGCGTTACAGCGTGGGGCCCGAGGGCGCCGAGTACATCGCCGTGTGCCTGCCCGCCTTCTCGCCGGAAACGGCGGGGCGGGAGCAGTAGCCGCAGGAGCGGGCGCTGCTCATATCATGTCCAGATGAGCCCCACGCTTGATGAGATCCGGCGGGCTCCCAAGGTGTTGCTGCACGATCACCTCGACGGCGGGCTCCGCGCCGAGACGATCGTCGAGCTCGCCCGGGAGACCGGCTACGATCGGTTGCCCACCGAGGACCCCGACAACCTCCGCGAGTGGTTCGAGGCGGCGTCCGACTCGGGCTCGCTCGAACGCTATCTGGAGACGTTCGAGCACACGGTCGGGGTCATGCAGACGCGCGAGTCGCTCGTCCGCGTGGCCGCCGAGTGCGCGCAGGACCTGGCCGACGACGGGGTGGTCTACGCGGAGGTGCGGTTCGCGCCCGAGCAGCACACCACCCGGGGCCTGAGCCTGGACCAGGTGGTGGAGGCCGTGCTGGAGGGATTCCGGCAGGGCTCGCAGGGGCGCGGCGTACGCGTCGGCACGCTGCTGACGGCCATGCGGCACCAGGCGAGGTCCAGGGAGATCGCCGAGCTCGCGGTGCGTTACCGGGACGGCGGCGTGGTGGGCTTCGACATCGCCGGGGCCGAGGCCGGATACCCGCCCACCAGGCACCTCGACGCGTTCGAATACCTGCAGCGGGAAAACGCCCACTTCACCATCCACGCCGGCGAGGCGTTCGGGCTGCCGTCCATCTGGCAGGCCATCCAGTGGTGCGGCGCCGACCGGCTCGGGCACGGCGTACGCATCATCGACGACATCACCGTGGACGGCGACGGGGTCGCCAAGCTGGGGCGGCTGGCCGCCTACGTGCGCGACAAGCGCATCCCGCTGGAGATGTGCCCCACCTCCAACCTGCAGACCGGGGCCGCCGCGTCGATCGCCGAGCATCCCATCGGGCTGCTGCGGCGGCTGCACTTCAGGGTCACGGTCAACACCGACAACCGGCTGATGAGCTCGACGAACGCGTCGCTGGAGTGCCACAAGCTGGTGGAGGCGTTCGGCTATGGATGGGATGACCTGCAGTGGTTCGCGGTCAACGCCATGAAGTCGGCGTTCATCCCGTTCGACGAGCGGCTGGCGCTGATCAACGGTGTCATCAAGCCGGGGTTCGCTCAACTGAAGTGGCAACTGTGAAGCAAACCTACCGTTCGAAGACGGCGTTCGTGCTCGGCTGGGTGTGGCTGGTCTTCGTCGCCTTCAACGTCTGGGACCTGATCGTCCGCTACAGCGGTCCGCCGTCGCTGGTGGCGCTGGCCGTGCTCGGGGTGCTGACGGCGCTGGTCTACGCGATCGCGCTGCGCCCGGCCACCGTGTTCACGGAGGCGGGGCTGGTGGGGCGCAACCCGTTCCGCACGACGTTCCTGCCGTGGGCCTCGATCGAGGACGTGACGGTGTCGCACGCCATCAACGTGCACCACGGCGACGAGCGCGTGCTGCGGCTGTGGACGCCGATGAGCAGCGCGCGGGAGCGGGCCAAGGCGCAGCGGCGCGCGAGCCCCCGGCCGCAGCGGCGGGGGCGCTTCAACACCGAGCCCACGCTGTCCAGGGGCGAGCAGGCGGCGCAGGAGGCGTTCGCCGGCAAGACGCACGCCGACTGGGTGGGAGATCAGATCCGCGAGCGCGCCGAGGCGGCCAGGCGCCGCGCGGAGGCGGCGGCCCCGGCCGACACGGCGGCGGCCAAGCGCGATACGGCGGCCAAGCCTCACACGGCGGCCGAGTCCGAGACGGTCGGGTCTGAGGCGGTCGGGTCTGAGACGGTCGGGTCTGAGGCGGCGGGGGTCCGGGTGACCTGGTCCTACGACTCCATCGCCGTGCTGCTGGTGGCGGTGGCGCTGGTGGTCGCGGCCATCGTCGTCGCCTAGGTCGGATAGACGAACCGGACACAGTGGGCCAGGTCGGACTAGGTCCGGTTGACGAACCGGGACATGCCCGCCTGGGCGAGGCCCGATTCCTCCACCTCGACGGCGGCCGCGGTCTCCGCCCCGAAAGCGCGCTCCACCTCCTCCAGCGGCGGGCGCAGCAGCGCGAGGTGTGTGGCGGTGGCCGTGCCCGGGGCGGTCCAGTGGCGTACGCGGGCGACGGCCGCATCCAGCAGCGCCTCCGCGGCGACGAGCTCGTCCAGCAGGCCCATCGCGTGGGCCTGCTCGGCGGTCATGCGGGTCGAGTCGAGCACCAGCCGCAGCGCCCTGGCGCCCACCAGGCGGGGGAGCAGGTAGCTGGAGGCGTTCGAGATCGACAGGCCCAGGTGGTTCTCGGGCCAGAAATAGCCGGCCGCCTCGGTGCCGATGCGGGAGTCGAAGCAGAGCGTCCATTCGGCGGCCCCGCCCACGGCCAGGCCGTTGACCGCGGCCACAACCGGGACCCGCGTCTCCAGCACGGCCCTGGTCATGTCGTGGAAGGTCTCCACCTCGGTCACGAGCGACTTGCCCACGGCCTCGTACAGGTCCTCACCCGCCGAGAAGGCCCGGCCGGTGCCGGTGACCACGATGCCCCTGGCGCTCTTGCCGTGCTCGCGCACCGCGGCCGCCAGGTCGGTGCGCATGGCGTTGGTGAGGGCGTTCAGCTTCTCCGGGCGGGCGATCGTGATCACCGCCACCTCGTCGCGCTCCGTCACGTGGATCATGAGTGCTCCTTCTGTGCTGTCGCCCGGTGGGGGTGGTCGGTCGCGATGGCGGGGGCGGCGCGCTGGTCGCGTTCCGGGGTGAGGAGGTGGCGCTTCTCAATGCGGGCCGAGGGGGTCAGGGAGAACCCTTCCACGAACTCCACGTACGCCGGGATCTTGAACTTGGCCAGGCGTTCTCTGGCGTGCCCTACCACGCTCACGGCCAGCTCGACGCCGGGCTCGTGGCCGGGGCGGAGCTGCAGGAACGCCTTGGGCAGCTCGCCGTACAGCTCGTCGGGGATGGGGACCAGGGCCGCCTGCAGCACCGCCGGGTGCTGGGTGAGCACCGCTTCCACCTCGGCGCACGAGATGTTCTCGCCGCCCCTGCGGACCATGTCCTTGATCCGCCCGGCGTGGTGTATGTAGCCCTGTGCGTCGCGGAAGCCCAGGTCACCGGTGTGGTACCAGCCGTCCCTGAAGGCGTGGGCGGTCGCCTCCGGGTGGTTCCAGTAGCCGCGCATCATGGGCACGCCCCTGACCAGGATCTCGCCGCTCTCGTCCAGCTCGACCTCCTTGCCCGGGGGCGGGACGCCCAGCGCGCCGGTGCCGGCCGTCCCGTCCGCGTCCTCGGGCATCACCAGGTCGGGGCCGCTCTCCGTGGAGCCGTACAGCTCGCGCCAGGGTGCACCCCAGCGCTCCTCGAACGCCTGGTGCAGGTCCGGCCGGATGCCCGAGCAGATCACCAGCCGCATGCGGTGGTCGCGGTCGCGCGGGTGGGGTGGCTGCTTGTGCAGCAGCAGGGGCATGGAGCCCAGCACGTACGTGAGCGTCGCCCGGTGCTCCCTGACCGAGGCCCAGAAGCCGGAGGCGGAGAAGCGGGGGAGCACCACGAGCGGGACGCCGCCGAGCAGGCAGAGCACGGTGGCCCACTGGGGGTCCAGGTAGGAGTAGGCCTGGGCCATGATCATGACGTCGTCGTCCCGGAGGTTCACCTGGTCGGCGATGATCTGGGCGGTTCTGAGGAAGAAGTCGTGGGTGAGCATGCAGGCCTTGGGGAAGCCCGTAGTGCCCGACGTGTACTGAAAATTCGCTACATCGTGGCTTTCGGTGGGAGTGTCGGGGACCAGGTGGCTCTGCTGGTACGTCAGGAAGTCCGGGGTGCTGCAGCCGCCCAGGTTGATGGAGGCGTAGTCGAGGTTGGTGACGGTTCGGGCGGAGCCGGAGTCCCGCAGGACGTGTGCCAGGTCGGCGGCCTGGTAGCGCGTGTTCACCGGGACGGCGACGGCCCCGGCCTTCAGGACCCCGAGCCAGGTCAACGGCCAGTCGGAGACGTTGTCCAGCATGATCGCGACCCGGTCGCCGGGCCGCACGCCCCAGGCGACCAGGCCCCGGGCGATCAGATCCGACCGCTCATCGGCCTCTGCGAAGGTCAGCGAGGTGTCGTTGCAGCGGAGGAACTCTCGTGCGCCGTACGTTCTGGCGGCGTGCCTCATCAACTCGGGGATCGTTTCGTGCATCCGGCGGCTCCCATGACAGGTCGAGCGGCAGGGAAAGGCCCCATGTCATCCGAAATCACCATAGGTTGACCATGACACCGTGTCAGCAGCCGGCCGGGCTGCGGAGCACCGACGCGCTCACCCTGGTCTCACGCTTGATACAACCAAATTTGGTTGTATCAAGCAGTCGCATCGGTGAGACCAACTTCGGCGATGGTCTCAGCAGTGAGACCATCGCCTCACCTCCACGCGTCGAGGAGCTCCTCGGGTGTGACGTGGGTAACGCCCTGGACGTCGCAGCCGCTGCGTGAGACCGCGTAGAGCGGTGTCGACGCATCGGCTCCAGACGGCTTCAAGCTGTGGGCGATCAGTTCCTTCAGGTCGTGGTGATCGAAGGGCCGGTTCTCCAGCCACTTCACGGAACCGACGAAGGTGCATCCTCGATGAACCGCTGGAGTTGCTCGTCGGGTGGCTCGTGCGCGGCGGTGAAGAAGAGGCTGGGCACGTCGCTGCGATGGACGAACTCCTCCGCGAGACGTGATTTCCCGACCCGGCGGCGGCCGCGCATGAGGATGGCCCGCCCTGGCCGGTCTCCGGCGCCCACGCGTGCGAAAAGCCGGCTGAGCATGGTCAGCTCGCGATGGCGGCCGATGAAACCGTCCGCTGAGTCCCCCTGCAAGCAACCACTTTTGGTTGTACCAACTCTGGTACAACCAAAAGTGGTTGTCTTCCTTATGGTGTCAGCAGGTCGGTCAGGTCGGTCTTCAGGGTGTCGAGGGCCGTGGTGGCGTGGGTGCGGGCCTCCGCGACCTCGCCTTCGACCGGGACGACGACCTCCAGGTAGCACTTGAGCTTGGGTTCCGTTCCCGAGGGGCGGATCACCACGCGGGCGTCGCCTGCCAGGAAATAGCGCAGGCCGTCGGTCGGGGGGAGACCGCCGTCGCCGTCGGCCAGGTCGTCTGCGCGGGTCACCGTCCGGCCGCCGAGGGTGGTGGGTGGGGTGGTGCGCAGGCGGGACATGGCGGTGGTGATCAGCGAGAGGTCGGCTACGCGGAAGGCGAGCTGCGAGGTGGCGTGCAGGCCGTAGCGGCGGGCCTGGTCGTCCAGCAGGTCCAGGAGGGTACGGCCGGCGCGCTTGGCCTCCGCCGCGATGGCCGCCACCGTCAGTGCCGCTCCGATGCCGTCCTTGTCTCGCACCGGGAGTCCGGCGTCCGTGTTGTCCGTGCTGACTGTGCTGGTCGCGGCGCCGGTAACGGCGCTGGTGGCGGCGCCGGCACCGCTGCCCACGCTGTAGCCGATGGCCTCCTCGTAGCCGAACACCAGGCCGGGGCCCGCCCGCATGATCCACTTGAAGCCGGTCAGCGTCTCGCCGTACCGGACCCCGTGCGCCTGGGCGATCTTGCCGAGCAGGGTCGAGGAGACGATGGTGGTGGCCACCATCCGGTCCCCGGTGGTGTGCGTGATCACGTGCTCGGCCAGCAGGCCGCCGACCTCGTCGCCGGTCAGCATGCGGCACGTGCCGTCCGGCAGCGGCACGCCCACCGCGCACCGGTCGGCGTCCGGGTCGTTGGCCAGCACCAGGTCCGCCTCCAGCTTGGCGGCCAGCGTGACGGCCAGATCCATCGCGCCCGGTTCCTCCGGGTTGGGGAAGGACACCGTGGGGAAGCGGGGATCGGGATCGCGCTGCTCGGCGACGGCCACCGGGGGCTCGAAGCCGGCGGCCCGGAAGGCGGCGCCCAGCGTGGCGGCGCCCACCCCGTGCAGCGGCGTGTAGGCCACCCGCAGGTCGCGGGCCTCGCCCAGCGGGAGCGACGTCACCGCGGCGATGTAGGCGGCGACGACCTCGTCGCCCAGCTCCGTCAGCGTGCCGGGAGCGTGCAGCGGGAGCCGGTCCACGGGGCCGGCGGCGTCGATGGCGGCCGAGATCTCCGCGTCGATCGGCGGCACGATCTGCGAGCCGTCGCCCCAATAGACCTTGTAGCCGTTGTCGCGCGGCGGGTTGTGGCTGGCGGTGACCGTCACCCCGGCGTCCGCGCCGAGGTGGCGTACGGCGAAGGCCAGTACGGGCGTCGGCAGCGGGCGCGGCAGCAGCGAGGCGTGCAGGCCCGCGCCGGTCAGGACGGCGGCCGTGTCCCGGGCGAAGACGTCGGACTTGTAGCGGGCGTCGTAGCCGATGACCACGTGCCGGCCCGCCCCGAGCACCGCGGCCAGGCCCGCGGCGGCGCGCATGACGGTGACGCGGTTCATCCGGTTGGGGCCCGCGCCCAGCTCGCCGCGCAGCCCCGCGGTGCCGAACTCCAGCTTGGTGCGGAAGCGGTCGCCGATCGCGTCCAGGTCACCGCGGTCGATCAAACCGGACAGCTCGGCCCGGGTGTCGGGGTCGGGATCCTGGGCCAGCCAGCGCCGGGCCTCCGCCAGCAGGTCACCGTGCCCGCTGCTGATCCCGTTCACAACCGGTCCACCAGCTTGGCCAGGAGCACGCCCATGCGGGCGGCCGTGGCCCGGCCGACCTCCAGGACCTCCTCGTGGTCGAGCGGCTCCCCGGACAGGCCCGCACCGGGGTTGGTGACCAGGGAGAGGCCGAGCACGTCGAGGCCGGCCTCGCGGGCCGCGACAGCCTCCAGCACGGTGGACATGCCGATCAGGTCGCCGCCCAGCGTGCGGAGCATGCGGATCTCGGCCGGCGTCTCGTACGTGGGCCCGCGGAAGGCGACGTAGATCCCCTCGGCCAGCGTCGGGTCGATCTCGCGGGCCAGGGCACGCAGCCGGCCCGAGTAGACCTCCGTGAGGTCCAGGAACGTGGTCCCGGTGATCGGGTTGGCCCCGGTCAGGTTGATGTGGTCGCTGATCAGGACCGGGTCGCCGACGCTCTGCGTCTCGGGCCGCAGGCCGCCGGCCGCGTTGGTGAGCACGATCGTGCGGGCCCCGGCCGCGGCCGCCGTACGCACGCCGTGCACCACGGCGTCCACCCCGAGCCCCTCGTAGAGGTGCGTACGCCCGAGGAACACCAGGGCGTGCCGCCCCGCCGCCGTACGCACGACGCGGATCCTGCCGCCGTGCCCGGCCACCGCGGGGGCCTGGAAGCCGGGCAGGCCGGTGAAGGGTGTCTCGCTGACCGCCGAGCCGATCGCGTCGGCGGCGGGTACCCATCCCGATCCCATGACGAGCGCCACGTCGAAGCTGTCCAGGCCGGTCGCGGCCCGCAAGGCCGCGGCGGCCTCGCGGGCGAGGGTGTATGCGTCTTTGGTCACGTCTCAGTAGTTTAGGAGCAGCCTCTCCAGCACCCGCACCCCGAACTGCAGCGCGTCGACCGGCACCCGCTCGTCCACGCCGTGGAACATGGAGGCGAAGTCCATGTCCCCGGGCAGCCGCAGCGGCACGAACCCGAACCCGCGCACCCCCAGGTCCGCGAAGAACGTCTTGTTGTCGGTGCCACCGGACATGCAGTACGGGATCGCCCGCGCGGCCGGGTCCTCGGCCTTGATCGCCGCGATCATCGAATCCACCAGGTCGCCGTCGAACGTCGTCTCCAGCGCGATGTCGTGGTGCACGAACTCGCGCCGCACCTTCGGCCCGAGCAGCGAGTCGATGGTCTTGAAGAAGTCGTCCTCGAACCCGGGCAGGAACCGCCCGTCGATCACCGCCGTGGCCTGGCCGGGGATGACGTTCGACTTGTAACCGGCGCCGAGCTGGGTGGGGTTCGTGGTGTTCCGCAGCGTCGCGCCGACGAAGCGGACGAGCGGCCCGATCCTGTCCAGCACCGGCTGCGGGTCGTCCTCGTCGAACTCGATCGCGAACGCGCTCGCGACCTCGGTGAGGAACCGCCGCACGGTCGGCGTGTACGTCAGCGGCCAGTCGTGGTCGCCGATCCTGGCCACCGCCTTGGCGATCTCGGTGACCGCGTTGTCGGAGTTGAGCATCGAGCCGTGCCCCGCCGTGCCGTCGGCGGTCAGCTTCATCCAGGCCAGGCCCTTCTGCGCCGTCTCGATCAGGTAGAGCCGCAGTGACGGGTCCACCTCCAGCGAGTAGCCGCCGACCTCGCTGATGGCCTCCGTGACGCCCTCGAACAGGCCGGCGTGGTGGGTGGTGAGGTATTTGGCGCCGTACACGCCGCCGGCCTCCTCGTCGGCGACCCAGGCGAAGACCAGGTCCCGGCGCGGCCGTCGCCCCTCGCGCTTGAGCTGGCGGATCAGGGACAGCATCATCGCGTCCATGTCCTTCATGTCCACCGCGCCGCGGCCCCAGATGTAGCCGTCGCGAACCTCACCGGCGAACGGGTCCACCGACCAGTCGGCGGCGTTGGCGGGCACCACGTCGAGGTGGCCGTGCACCAGCAGCGCGGGCAGCGACGGGTCGGTGCCCGTCACCCGGGTGATCACGTTGCCGCGCCCCGGCTCGCTCTCGATGTACTCGTAGTCGATCCCGACCTCGGACAGCCTGGCCATGACGACCTCGGCCGCGGCCCGCTCGCCGGGGCCGCTGCCGTCCCCGTAGTTGCTGCTGTCGGCGCGGATCAGCTCCACGCACAGGTCGGCGACTTCTTTCTCGGCGGGTGTCATGGCGTTTTCTCCCAACGGTGATCCAACGTGAGCAATCCGGACTTGTGCAGGTGGCCGCGCTTGTAGGCACGGGTGATGAGGGTGAGGTCCACGTCGGTGATCTCGTCGTAGCCGCCCACGACCTCGGTGATGAACCGGTACAGGTCGGCCTCGTTGGCCGTCACGACCTGAACGTTCAGCGAATGGGTGCCGGAGGTGGCGGCGCAGTAGCGGACGGACGGGTGCGCGGCCAGCCGCCGGCCGACCAGGTCGAGCCCGTACGGGCGGACCTTCAGCCACAGCACGGCCTCCACCTCCAGCCCGAGCAGCGCGGGCTCGACCTCGGCGCGCGGCAGCAGCAGGCGGCGCTCGATCAGCGAGGTGACCCGCCGGCGGGCGGTGGGCACGGAGATGTCCAGGCGCTCGGCGACCGCGGTGAAGGCGATCCGGCCGTCGGCGACCAGCAGTTGGGCGATCTCCTCCTCCAGCGGCGACAGGCCCTCCTCGTCGGGCAGGCGTGCGGGGAGCGGCGGCGGCCGCAGCCCGGACAGCTCCACCTCGCCGAGGAAGGGAGCGTGCCACTCGGCCACGGTCCTGAACGTGTGCAGCACGACCTGGGTCTGCGTCTGCAGCACCCCGTCGATGGCGGTGATCTGCGAGGTGAGGACGTGGTGCAGGTCCTCCCTGGAGGGGGAGACCAGCTCGCAGGCGAGGTCGGCGGCGCCGGTCAGGGCGTAGACGGAGCGGGTGTCGCGCCGGTCGGCCAGCCCCCTGGCCACCTCGCCGGCCGTGCCGGGCCGCACCTGGACGTGCAGGTGGGCGGGGCGCCCATGCCCGGTGCGCAGGTCGTCGTAGATGGCGGTGACCCGCACCATGCCCTCGGCGAACAGCCGCTGCAGCCGGCGTGCGACCGTGCGCTCGTGCTCGCCCACGGCTCTGCCGAGCTCACCCCACGACGCCCGCGGGCTGACCTGGAGCGCGGCGACGAGGCGCCGGTCGAGAACGTCCACCTGGAGCCGTTTCTGTGTCGGGTTTGTAAATATGAGCCCAGATATTTGACTGTTTAAGTCTTTCAACTGCACAGTAAGCCATCACCGCACTGTCAGCAAAGGAGCCTCCGTGGCGACCTCCCCTGTGGCTGAATCCCCCCTCGGTATCCCCAAGAGCCGGGTCCGCCAGCTGATGGCGGCCAGCATCGGCAACGTGGTCGAGTGGTACGACTGGTATGCGTACACGTTTCTGGCGACGTACTTCTCCGCGCAGGTCTTCCCGAGCGACACGGGCAACAGCCTGGTGCCGCTGCTGAGCAGCTACGGCGTGTTCGCCGTCGGCTTCTTCATGCGCCCGCTGGGCGGACTGCTGGTCGGCGCGTTCGCCGACAGGTTCGGGCGCAAGGCCGCGATGACGTTCACGATCGTGCTGATGGGCGCCGGGTCGCTGCTGCTGGGCGTGACGCCGACCTACGAGGCCGTGGGCCTCCTGTCGCCGATCATCCTGACCCTCGCCAGGCTCGTCCAGGGCCTGTCCGTGGGCGGCGAGTTCGCCGCCGCGACCACCTTCCTGGTGGAGTCGGCCCCGCCCGGCCGCCGCGGCCTGTTCTCCAGTTTCCAGTACGTCAGCACCACCATCGGCCAGCTCATCGCCTCCGGGCTGGCCGCGCTGCTCGCCTCCGGCCTGGCCAAGGCGGACATGGACGCCTACGGCTGGCGCATCCCGTTCCTCGTGGGCGCGGTGATCAGCCTCGTCGGCCTGTGGATCCGCAAGGGCGCCGAGGAGACCTCGGCCGTGGCGGAGGAGATCCGGCGCGGCGAGGCCGAGCGGCCGGGGATGTTCGAGTTTCTGCAGCGGCATCCGAAGGCGGCCGCCACGATCGTCGGCATCACGATCGCGGGCACCGTGGCGTACTACACCTGGACGAGCTTCCTGCCGATCTACGCGCAGATCACCGTCGACTTCGACCCGGCGACGTCGCTGCAGGCCGGCACGGTCGCGCTGTTCTTCTTCATGATCCTGCAGCCGCTGCTCGGGATGCTGTCTGACCGCGTCGGGCGCAAGCCGATGCTGATCGCCTTCGGGCTCGGCTTCCTGATCCTGCCGGTGCCGCTGCTCAACATGATTTCCGGCTCGTTCGGCAGCCTGCTGACCGTGCAGTTGATCGGCATGGTCTTCCTCGGCTGCTTCACCTCGATCTCCGCCGCGGTGAACTCCGAGCTCTTCCCGACCAGGGTGCGCGCCGCCGGCGCGGGCTTCCCGTATTCGCTGACCGTGGCCCTGTTCGGTGGCACCGCGCCGCTCATCGGCACCGCCCTGGAGGACGCGGGCAACGTCGGGGCCTTCCCCTACTACATGTCGGCGCTGGCGCTCGTCTCCACGCTGGTCTACGTCTTCGTGCTGCGCGAGACCAAGGACCAGCCGCTGAGTTAGACGGTGTTGCAGGGGCGCTCCCGCAGCTCCTTGACGTAGTCGTCGGGAGCGCCCGCGCGCTCCGCCGCGTCCGCCAGGCTGCCGAGGTAGCGGGCCGACGGCAGGCCGCCCTCGTAGCCGTCGAGCACGTAGAACCAGGCCAGGGCCTCGCCCTGGAGCGTCTGCACCCGCAGCCGCACCTTGTGGTAGGCCCCGCGGACCGCGCCCTCCCACTGGTCGAGCGAGGTCTCCTCCCAGTCGGGCACGTCGTAGAGCACGACGAACACGTGCTCGTCGGGATCCTCCACGATCGTGGCGACCGCGCCCTCCCAGGCCAGGTCCATGCCCCCGAACGTCAGCCGCCAGCCCGGCAGCCAGCCCACCCCCCAGACCGGGGAGTGCGGGGCACGCATGACCATCTGCTCAGGGTCCATGTTGGAGCCGTAGGCCCCGTAAAGCCTGGGCTCACTCGGTTTCCCTGAATGATCTGAGAGCCACGCCACGATCCACCCCTCTCGCCGGGTGCCGCTCCTCATCCAGCTACCGCGCCATCCTGTCACGCTGAGCGGCTTCGCCGGTCCATCAGGCTCCTCTGCGGGACCCACGTGTCCCGGCGGGGTGACACCGGCGGGCCCGTCAACCGGCACAGAGGGGACGTGGTGGTGGCCCGGTTGCGGTGGTACCACCCGGGTGCGGGACAATGGGACACGTGACGAGGATCGTGATCATCGGTGGCGGACCCGGCGGCTACGAGGCGGCGCTGGTGGCCGCCCAGCTCGGCGCGCAGGTCACGATGGTCGAGCAGGACGGTCCCGGAGGTGCCTGCGTGCTGACCGACTGCGTGCCCTCCAAGACGCTCATCGCCACCTCCGTCCGCAAGCAGGCCCTGCTCGACGCCCCGTCGCTGGGCGTGTCGTTCACCGGCGGGTCCGACGGCGACGTCGGCGTGGTGGGCGTCGATCTGCCGCTGGTCAACAAGCGGGTCAAGGAGCTGGCCCAGGCCCAGTCCGCCGACATCGCCACGCGGGTGGCGGCCGAGGGCGTCGAGATCATCAAGGCGCGCGGGCGGCTGGTGGACCCGCAGGTGGTACGGGCGGGTGACCGGACGATCCGGGCCGACGTCGTGCTCCTGGCCACCGGCGCGACGCCGCGCGTGCTGCCCGGCGCCGAGCCCGACGGCGAGCGCATTCTCAACTGGCGCCAGCTCTACGACCTGGACGAGCTGCCCGAGCACCTGATCGTGGTCGGCTCGGGGGTGACCGGGGCCGAGTTCGCCGGTGCCTACCGCTCGCTCGGGTCGGAGGTCACGCTGGTCTCCAGCCGCGCCAGGATGATGCCCAACGAGGACGCCGACGGCGCCGAGGTGCTCGAAGAGGTCTACCGCCGCCGCGGGATGAATGTCATGGGGCGCTCCCGGGCCGCCTCCGTCAAGCGGACGTCCGACGGCGTGGTCGTGACCCTGGAGGACGGCCGCACGGCCGAGGGGTCGCACGCGCTGATGACCGTCGGCATGGTCCCCAACACCTCCGGCATCGGCCTGGAGGAGGCCGGGATCCAGCTCGACCAGGGCGGCTTCATCAAGGTCGACAAGGTCTCGCGCACCTCCGCGCCCGGCGTCTACGCGGCCGGTGACTGCACCGGGGTGCTCATGCTGGCCTCGGTCGCGGCCATGCAGGGCAGGATCGCGGTCTGGCACGCGCTCGGGGAGGCCGTGCAGCCGTTGCGGCTGGCCACGGTGGCCTCCAACATCTTCACCGACCCGGAGATCGCGGCGGTCGGGGTCTCGCAGCAGGCCATCGAGGCCGGCGAGATCGAGGCCAATGTCGTCAAGCTGCCGCTGGCCACCAACGCCCGGGCCAAGATGCAGGGCTTCAACGACGGCTTCGTCAAGCTCTTCTGCCGCCCGCACACCCAGATCGTGCTGGGCGGGGTCGTGGTGGCGCCGCGGGCGTCGGAGCTGATCCTCGCGGTGTCGGTGGCCGTGCAGCAGCGGCTGACGGTCGACCAGCTCGCGCACACGTTCGCGGTCTACCCGTCGCTGTCGGGCTCCATCACGGAGGCCGCCCGCCGCCTCATGCAGCCCGGCGTGGCCATCTAGCGGGCATCCGCTCCTTGTCCTGACCGCCCGGTCGCCGCCCGCCGCGCGGGCGGTTCGGGACTCTTCCCTTCACCTCGCCGCCTCGCGCGCGGGGCTCCTTCTGTACGCGCGTCCTCTTCGCGGTCGTGTGCCGCCTCAGTGGCATCTCCATGGTTGACCTTTGTTGGTATGGCAACCAAACTAACTCAGGAGTTGGCGCAGCCGTTCGAAGGAGCTTCCATGCCCTACCGCCCCCCGCTGGTCGCGCACGAGTATTTCGTCGCGGATCCGCCCGAGCTGCCGGTCCGCACGCGAGGCGAGGGCGGCCTGTCGGCGGTGACCGCTGCCGAGCCGGTCGCGGCCGACGGCGGCGAGGTGCTGCTCAAGGCGGTCACCACGGCGGAGGAGACGCTGGTCGTCCAGGTGGGCGTGGCGGGCGAGGGGGTCATCCGGGTCCGGCTGTCGGAGGACGCCACCGCCAGGCCGCGCTCGGCGGCGGCCATCTCGCTGGTGACGCCTGCCGGGCGGCGGGAGTCGGCCTCCCCGCGGGGTTTCTCCGCGGCCGTTGCCGGGACGGCGCCCGGGGAGCCGATCGTGATCGACGCCGGCTCGCTGCGGGCCGAGATCACGCTCGCGCCGTGGCACCTGCGCTTCACCGACGCCCGCGGCGCCACCCTGGTCGAGCAGGATCGCGGGCACACCGACATCTCCGGGCGGCTGCGTACGCTGCCGTTCGGCCGCTCCAGCGCGGCCGGCGTGACCGTGGCCTACCACGAGAGCTTCGCCGCCGCCCCCGACGAGGCGTTCGCCGGATTCGGCGAGTCGTGCACCCGGCTGGACAAGCGCGGCCAGCGCCCCGTGATGTGGAACTACGACGCCTTCGGGGCCGAGTCACAGCGCGCCTACAAGAACGTCCCCCTGTACGTGTCCAGCAGGGGATACGGCGTCCTGGTCGACAGCGGGGCCCCCACGGAGTTCGACGTGTGCCAGTCCACGCACAGCACCGTGCAGATCGTGGTGCCCGACGACGTCATGGACTACTACGTGATCGCCGGGCCCGGCCCCGCCGAGATCCTGGACCGTTACGACCTGCTGACCTGCCGCCCCGCGCTGCCGCCGAAGTGGGCGTTCGGGACCTGGATCTCCTCCGGGTTCTGCGTGGACAGCCAGGAGCGGGTGCTGGCCAGGGCACGCACGATCAGGGCCCGTGGCGTCCCGTGCGACGTGCTGCACCTGGACACCTACTGGCAGTCCGCCGGGCACTGGTCGGACCTGAGCTGGGACCCGGTGAACTTCCCCGATCCGGAGGGCATGCTGGCCGAGCTGGCGGGGATGGGCTTCAAGGTCTGCCTGTGGATGAACCCGTACGTCTCCCACCTGAGCCCCGCCTTCACCGCGGCCGCCGAAGCCGGATATTTCCTGAAAAATGAGGAGGGGGAGACCTACGTCGCCGACTGCTGGCACGGGTCCTTCCCGGCCTGCGGCATCGTCGACTTCACCAATCCCGCGGCCGTCGAATGGTTCCAGGACCTGCTGCGCGGGCTGCTGCGGCAGGGCGTGGCCGCGTTCAAGACCGACTTCGCCGAGGGCGTGCCGAGCGACGCGGTCGCCGCCAACGGCATGGCCGGCACCGACCTGCACAACGTCTACACGCTGCTGTTCAACGACGCGGTCGCCGCCGTCACCCGCGAGGTCAACGGGCACGACCTGGTCTGGGCGCGCTCGTCGTTCCTGGGCGGCCAGCGCCACAGCGCCCAGTGGAGCGGCGACACCTACACCAGCTACGCCGCCATGGGCAGCACGCTCAGGGGCGGGCTCGCGCACGGCCTGTCCGGCGTGCCGTTCTGGAGCCACGACGCCGGCGGCTTCACCGGCCGCCCCACCGACGACCTGTACGTGCGCTGGACCCAGTTCGGCGCGCTCTCCCCGCTGCTGCGCCTGCACGGCACCACCACCCGCGAGCCCTGGGAGTTCCCGGCCGTCGAGGAGATGGCCGTCCAGGCGCTGAAGCTGCGCTACCGGTTGATGCCCTACCTCTACTCGGCGGCCGTCGAGGCCGCGCGCACCGGCGCGCCGATGCTGCGGGCGCTGTGCGTGGACCACCCGGACGACCCGGTGGCCTGGCAGGCCGACCTGCAGTACCTGCTCGGCCGCGACCTGCTCGTCGCCCCCATGACGGCCCCGGAGGGCGTGCGCCGGGTGTACCTGCCGCGCGGCGAGTGGGCCGACTACTGGACCGGCGAAGTGCTCGCGGGTCCCCGTTATGTGGAGGTCGCCAAACCGCTCGACCAGATCCCCCTCTTCGTCCGATGTGGCGCGCTCATCCCGGTCACTCCAGCCGGGCACCAGACGGACACGGTCGACGTACCGGCCGAGATCACCCTCGTCGCCTTCGGGGGTGGCGACGGGACCGTGGAAATCCACGACGCCGACGGCGTGACGGTCGCCGTCGCCAGCAGGGACGGCGACGTGCTGCGTGTCGCCGTCACAGGCCCGAAGCGGGTCACCGGGGTGGAGATCGCCCCGACGGCCGGAGCTCCCGCGCGGGCCGTCATCTCGTAATACCCCATGGAGGTATCATGGTCAGAATGAGAGGCGTGGCGGTGCTGGTCGCCGCCGCGCTCGCCCTGTCGGCCTGCGGTTCGGGAGGGGAGAGTCCGCCCAGCGCTCAGGGCGACCAGCCACGCGTCCTCAAGCTGTGGCACTACGAGTCCGCCGACAGCGCCATGGGCAAGGCGTGGGCCGAAGCGATCAAGAAGTTCGAGGCGTCGCACCCGAACGTGACCGTCAAGTTCGAGGAGAAGGGCTTCGAGCAGATCCAGAAGACGGCCAGCATGGTGCTCAACTCCGACGAGGCGCCCGATCTCATGGAGTACAACAAGGGCAACGCCACCGCGGGGCTGCTGTCCAAGCAGGGCCTGCTCACCGACCTCAGCGAGGAGGCCGTCAAGCGCGGCTGGGACAAGCTGCTGCCGGGCGGCCTGCAGACCACCGCGAAATATGACGACCGAGGCGTCATGGGCGCCGGCAAGTGGTACGGCGTGCCGAACTACGGCGAGTTCGTGATGGTCTACTACAACAAGGACCTGTTCGACGAGCACAAGGTCAGGGTCCCGACGACGTTCGAGGAGTTCACGGCCGGGCTGGACACGTTCGTCAAGGCCGGGGTGACCCCGATCGCCAACGCGGGCGCCGAATACCCGGCCCAGCAGATCCTCTACCAGCTCGCGCTGACCAAGGCGCAGAAGCCGTGGCTGGAGGCGTTCCAGTCCTACAAGGGCGAGGTCGACTTCCACGGCCCCGAGTTCACCTACGGCGCCGACACGTTCGCCGACTGGGTGAAGAAGGGATACCTGGCCAAGAATGCGGCCGGGCTCAAGGCCGAGGACATGGGCGTGGCGTTCATGAACGGCAAGTTCCCCGTCATGATCAGCGGTAGCTGGTGGTACGGCCGGGTCGTCTCCACGGCCAAGAGCTTCGAGTGGGGCCACTTCCTCTTCCCCGGTGCCACGATGGCGCCCGGTTCCAGCGGGAACCTCTGGGTCGTGCCGGAGAAGTCGGAGAACAAGGACCTGGCCTACGACTTCATCGACATCACGATGAGCAAGGAGATCCAGAACCTGCTCGGCAACTCCGGCGGTGTGCCCGTGGCCGCCGACCCGGCCGCGATCACCGATCCCAAGGGCAAGGAGCTCATCGAGACCTTCAACAAGCTGACCAGCGCCGACGGCCTGGCCTTCTACCCCGACTGGCCCGCCCCCGGCTACTACGACGTGCTGGTGGCCGGGGTCCAGAACCTGATGAACGGCAGCAAGACCCCCGCGGCGGTGCTGGACGAGATAGCCGGGCCGTACGAGGACAACCTCGCCGACATCGGCAACTGAGTAGATGAGAGCACGGACGAAGGGATACTGGCTCTACCTGCTCCCCAGCCTGGTGCTGTTCCTCGCGGTCATCGTCGTGCCGTTCCTGATGAACGTCGGGGCGAGCTTCACCCGTTGGTCGGGGGTCGGCACGCCGCGCTGGATCGGGCTGGAGAACTACGCCAGGCTGCTGGATGACGAGCGGTTCTGGCAGTCGTTCCAGCACAATGTGGGCCTGATCGTGGCCATGGCCGTGGTGCCGACCGCGATCGGCCTGGTGCTGGCGGCCGCCCTGTTCGACTACATCGGCCGGCGGTTCGGGGCGCGCACGGCCTCGGCGCTGCGGGCGATGTACTACCTGCCACAGGTGCTGCCGGTGGCGGTGGCCGGCGTGGTGTGGGGCTGGATGCTGCACCCGTCCTACGGGGCGGTCAACCAGGTCCTCGGGCTGGACCTGGACTGGCTGGGCGATCCCGACCTGGCGCTGGCCACTGTCATGGCGGTCATGGTGTGGTTCCAGCTCGGCTACCCGGTGGTGATCTTCATGGCGGGGCTGCAGCGGGTGGACCCCGCCTACTACGAGGCCGCCGAGATCGACGGGGCCTCGTGGTGGCGCAAGTTCTGGCACATCACGATCCCGCAGATCCGGCCGGAGATCTTCGTGGTGCTGCTGACGTGCACGATCGCCGCGCTGAAGGTGTTCGGGCCGATCTTCGTGCTGACCCGGGGCGGGCCGGGGAACGCCACGATGGTGCCGTCGTACTTCTCGTATCTGAACTTCTTCCAGAAGAGCAACGTCGGGTACGGCTCGGCCATCGCCACGGTGCTGGCGCTGATCATCATCGTGGTGACGTTCCTGTTCCTGCGGGTCCAGGAGCGTGAGCCATGAGAGGTCCTGGACGCTGGGCGGTGCTGTTCGCGCTGGTCGTGCTGGCGGTCGTGATGGTGTTCCCGTTCGGGATCGTGGCGCTCAACGCGGTCAAGTCGCCGGCCGACTACAGCTCGCACGGGCCGCTGAGCCTGCCCGACGGGCTCTACCTGCGGGGGATCGTCGACTTCTGGAACCGGGTCGAGTTCGGTACGAAGCTCTGGAACAGCTTCCTGATCAGTGCTTCCGTGTCGGTGCTCGCCGTGGTGCTGTCGGTGCTCAACGCGTACGCGCTGGGCATCGGCAGGGTGCGCGGCCGGCTGTCGATCCTCGTGCTGTTCCTGGTGGCCAACACGCTGCCGCAGGAGGCGCTGGCCTACCCGATCTACTACCTGGCCAAGGCCGTCGGGCTGTACGACACCCAGCTCGCGGTGATCATCGTGATGACGGTCATCCAGGCGGCGTTCGGCACGTACCTGCTGAGCGCGGTCCTGGGCCGGTTCCCGAAGGAGATCCTGGAGGCGGCGGCGATCGACGGCGCGGGACGCCTGCGGTCGCTGTGGCGGATCGTGGTGCCGATCAGCCGGCCCACGCTCAACGTCCTGCTGATCTTCTTCTTCATCTGGACCTGGAACGAGTTCTTCCTGCCGCTGATCTTCCTGATCTCGAACGACACCCAGACGGTGCCCGTCGCGCTCGGGGTGCTGCAGGGCGAGAAGTACATGGACGCCACCATGTCCAGCGCCTCGGCCCTGCTGGGCATCGTGCCGGCGGTCGCCTTCTTCCTGATCTTCCAGCGCACGCTGACCCGAGGTGTGACGGTCGGCGCCATCAAGTGATGGAGAGCCCTAAATGCGAAAAATCCCGTTATTGGCAGTGTTAACGCTGGCGGCCTCTGTGCTCGCCGCGCCCGCCGCGCAGGCCGCCGACCACCCGTTCCAGAACCCCCGCCTGCCGGTCGAGCAGCGGGTCGAGGACCTGCTCGGGCGGCTCACCCCGCAGGAGAAGCTCAGCCTGCTGCACCAGTCGCAGCCGGCCATCCCCCGGCTCGGCATCGCCTACCACAAGAACGGCACCGAGGCGCTGCACGGCGTCGCCTGGTCCAACCACCTCAACGACAACTGGAACCAGAAGTTCGCCAGCGGGACGGTGTTCCCGCAGGCCGTGGGCCTGGCCAGCACCTGGGACCCGGCGCTGATCAAGAAGGTCGGCTCCGCCGTGGGCGACGAGGTGCGCGGTTACAACGCCGTGGACCCGATCCTGTGGGGATTGCAGGTGTGGTCTCCTGTGGTGGACCTGCTGCGCGATCCGCGGGCCGGCCGTAACGAGGAGGGCTACTCCGAGGACCCGTACCTGACCGGGGCGATCTCGACCGCCTTCGGCAAGGGGCTGCAGGGCGAGGACCCCTTCTACCTGAAGACCGCGCCCGTGCTGAAGCACTACCTGGCCTACAACAACGAGGTCAACCGCAGCCTCACCTCCTCCAACCTGACGCCCAAGCTCAAGCACGAGTACTACGAGCCGGCCTTCAAGGCGGCCATCTCGGCCGATGCCGCCACCGGGGTCATGGCGTCGTACAACCTGGTCAACGGGCGGCCGAACCACGTCAACCCCGACCTGGACGCGCAGGTCAGGTCGTGGACCGACAAGAGGCTCTACAACGTCAGCGACGCCTGGGGGCCGCACGCGCTCACCGACCTGGAGGAGTACTACGACGACAAGCCCGAGGCGTTCGCCGCCGTGCTCAGGGCGGGGCTGGACAGCTACACCATCGACAACAGCGACGGCGGGCCGATGGCGCAGCACCTCACCGCCGCGCTGAACCAGGGGCTCATCACCCAGGCTGACGTGGACGACGCGGTACGCGGCGCGCTGACCATCCGGACCCGGCTGGGGCACTTCGACCCGGACGGCGGGCCGTACAAGAAGATCACCAAGGACGTGATCAACAGCCCGGCGAACCAGCGGCTCAACCGCGAGACCGCGGGCAAGGCGGCCGTGCTGCTGCGCAACTCCGGTGTGCTGCCGCTGGCCAGGCCGAAGTCGGCGGCCGTGGTCGGGCCGCTGTCCGGGAAGTTGTACCGGGACTGGTATTCCGGGCAGATGCCGTACCAGGTGACGCCGGTCGACGGGATCAAGGAGCGGGTGAGTGAGGTGAGCACCGGCCAGGGTCTGGAGCGGATCGCGCTCAAACACCTGGACTCCGGCAGGTACATCACCGCCACCGGCACCGGCCCCGACGACAACGCGGCCCTCATCGACACCGCGCCCACGGCGGCCTCCCAGTGGGACCTGACCGACTGGACCGGCGGGGTGTCCACGCTGCGCAACGCGGGCAACGGCCGGCTGCTCGGCGGCGACTGGCGCTCGCTCGACACCGACGACGCCGACGCCGACGGCTGGTACGTCTCCCAGCAGTTCGCCCTGGAGCCCCAGTCCGACGGCAGCTACCTCATCCGGTACGCGGGCTACGAGGCCGTCGAGAGCTGGTTCGCTCTGCCCGACCCGTACGTGAGCGTCGCCGCCGACGGCACGCTCGGCCTGGCTCCCAAGGCCCAGGCATCCAGGTTCGGCAAGGAGATCGTCGTGGACGGCGTGGCCGAGGCCGCCGCGCAGGCGGCCAGGGCCGAGGTCGCGGTCGTGGTGGTGGGCAGCCACCCGTTCGTGGCCGGGCGCGAGTTCCACGACCGTGACGACCTGCGGCTCGGCGCGGGCCAGCGGCGGCTGATCGAGGCCGTGCGCAAGGCCAACCCGCGCACCGTCGTGGTCCTGGAGACCAGCTACCCGGTGATAGTGGACGCGCCGACGCTGCTGTGGACCACGCACGCGGGCGCGGAGACCGGGCACGCCGTCGCCGACGTGCTCTTCGGCGACGTCAACCCGGCCGGCCGGCTCACCCAGACCTGGCCGGGGACCGACAAGCTGCCCAGCATCCTGGACTACGACCTGGCCAAGACCGGGATGACCTACCTGTACGGGAAGGACAAGCCGCTCTACGCCTTCGGTCACGGGCTGAGCTACACCTCCTTCGCCTACCAGGGGCTGAGCGTGCGGGGCGAGCAGGTGAGCGTGAAGGTCACCAACACCGGCAAGGTCAGGGGTGACGAGGTGGTCCAGCTCTACACCCACCAGCGCGACTCACGCTTCCAGCAGCCGGTCAAGCAACTGCGCGGCTTCCAGCGCGTCACCCTGAACCCGGGCGAGTCGCGCACGGTGACGTTCACCCTGAAGAAGCCGGACCTGGCCGTCTGGGACCACACGCGCAACAAGTGGGCCGTCGAGAGCGCCACCCACGACATCCTCGTCGGCTCCGCCTCCGACAAGATCCGTCAGTCCGCCACCCTGCGCGTCTCCGGCGAGACCATCCCCGTACGCGACCTCACCAGGACCACGCGGGCGATGGACTTCGACGGCTACTCGGGCGTCCAGTTCGCCGACGAGACCAAGGCCGGCGGAGAGGTCGTGGCCGGGACCGCGGGCGGCTGGATCTCCTTCACCGGCGCCTCCTACGGCTCCCGCCTCACCGCCGGGGTGTCCTCGGTGGGCGGCGGCGCCTTCGAGGTGCGCTCCGGCTCGCCGACCGGCGCGCTGCTGGCCACCGTACAGGTGCCCGCCACCGGCGGGATCTACCAGTGGGGTACGGCGAGCGCCCGGCTGAAGGCGGGCAAGGGCAACCTGTATCTCGTGTTCAAGGGCGACCTGCGGATCAGGGACTTCGCCCTGGCCGGGTAGCGGGACTCACCGGGCCGTCCAGCCGCCGTCCACCACGAGGGTGTGGCCGGTGACCAGCGAGGCGGCCGGTGAGACCAGGAAGAGCACCGCACCGGCGACGTCCATGGGCTCGCCGATGCGGTGCAGGGCGGCGATCCGCTCGACCACGTCCGCCTCGAACGCCGGGTCCGCCAGCGCCTCCGCGGTGCCCGGCGTGCGGATGAAGGTCGGCGCGACGTTGTTGACGGTGACGCCGTGCGGGCCCCATTCGACGGCGAGGCAGCGGGTGAGGTGGGCGATGGCCGCCTTGGTCATGCAATAAACGGATTCGCCGGGCAGGGCCACCTCACCCGCCTGGGATCCCAGGTTCACGATCCTGCCGTGCCCCTGCCTGATCATGGCTCGTCCCGCCGCCTGGCTGGCCAGGAAGGTGCCCTTCAGGTTGATCTGCAGCGTGCGGTCGAAGTCGTCCTCCGGGAAGTCCTCGGCCGGGCTGCCCGGGGCGATCCCGGCGTTGTTCACCAGAATGTCGATCTGGCCGAACCGGTCCAGCACGTCCCGCACCGACCGGTTGATCTGCCCGGGGTCGGTCATGTCCATCTGCAGCGGCAGCGCGGTACGCCCGAGCGCGGCGATCTCGTCGGCCAGTCCCCCGTCCGCGTTGACGTCCCGCAGGCCCAGCGCGACGTCGGCGCCGGCGTGCGCCAGAGCTAACGAGATAGCCCGGCCGAGACCCCGCGCCGCGCCCGTGACCAGGGCGATCTTGCCGTCTATCCGGAATTCGGGAAATCCTGCCATGTCAGCCTCCTGTGCACATTAATTCGTTGTCTATCCAAACTATTGACCGTCTATACGCGGGTGTGTGAGCCTGCTGGTGAGCTCATGCGCGAAGGCGCGGCGACGGTCAGGGTCCTGCACTCTGCTCGTGCATGGCGGTCACCTGGAGCCTTTGGGGCGCCCGCCGGCGCACCTGGAAAGGAAGAGCCGCGCATGCGAAAAAGATTATTGGTGATGTTCTCGATCGCCACCGTCCTGCTCGCGGTGGCAGTCGTGCGGATGTCGCCGGTATCGGCCGTGGCCTCGGATCCGTACGCGTACAAGAACGTACGGATCGACGGCGGCGGCTTCGTCCCCGGCATCATCTTCATCGGCGGCGCGTACCGGTGGAACCAGTCCAGCAGGTCGTGGACCCCGCTGCTCGACTGGGCCGGCTGGGACAGGTGGGGCTACAACGGCGTGATCAGCCTCGCCACCGACCCGGTGCAGACCAACCGGGTGTACGCCGCCGTCGGCATGTACACCAACACCTGGGACCCCAACAACGGCGCGATCCTGCGTTCGACCGACCGGGGCGCCAACTGGCAGGTCACGCCGCTGCCGTTCAAGCTGGGCGGCAACATGCCCGGCCGGGGCATGGGCGAGGCGCTGTCCGTGGACCCGAACAACAACAGCGTCCTGTACTTCGGCGCGCCCAACGGCAACGGGCTGTGGCGCAGCACCGACTTCGGGGCCACCTGGGCAAGGGTGGCGAGCTTCCCCAACGCCGGCGACTACGCCCAGGATCCGAACGACCCCAACGGCTACCTCAGCCACCGGCCCGGCGTGCTCTGGGTGACCTACGACCCGCGCTCGTCCACCCGGGGCACCACCACCAGGACCCTCTACGTGGGCGTGGCCGACAAGCAGAACAGCATCTACCGCAGCACTGACGCGGGCGCCACCTGGACCCGCCTGGCCGGGCAGCCCACCGGCTACCTGCCGCACAAGGGCGTGCTGGACACGGTCAACGGCAACCTGTACATCGCCACGAGCGACACCGGCGGCCCCTACGACGGGGCCAAGGGCGACGTGTGGCGCTACGCCACTGCCACCGGCACCTGGACCCAGATCAGCCCCGTCCCCTCCTCCAGCGCCGACGACTACTTCGGCTACAGCGGCCTGACCATCGACCGGCAGCGGCCGGGCACACTCATGGTGGCCACCCAGATCTCCTGGTGGCCGGACGTGATCTTCTTCAGGTCCACGGACTCCGGCGCCACCTGGACCCGGGTCTGGGACTTCACGTCCTACCCGAACCGCAGCTTCCGCTACCGGATGGACATCGCGGAGAACCCGTGGCTGACCTTCGGCGGCAACCCGCAGCCTCCCGAGGTCACGCCGAAGCTCGGCTGGATGACCGAGTCGCTGGAGATCGACCCGTTCGACTCCAACCGGATGATGTACGGCACCGGCGCCACGATCTACGGCACCGAGAACCTGACCCAGTGGGACTCGGGCGGCCAGTTCACCATCAGGCCCATGGCCAGGGGCCTGGAGGAGACGGCGGTGCTCGACCTGATCAGCCCGCCCAGTGGCGCACCCCTGGTCAGCGGCCTGGGCGACATCGGGGGCTTCCGGCACACCAACCTGGACTCCGTGCCGTCGATGTTGTTCACGGCGCCCACGTTCACCTCCACCACCAGCCTCGACTACGCGGAGCGGACCCCGTCGATCATGGTGCGGGCCGGCAACTTCACCGACGCCGACCGCCCCAACGACAGTCACGTGGCCTTCTCCACCGACGGCGGCGCCAACTGGTTCCAGGGCACGGAGCCCGGCGGCGTCAACGAGGGCGGCACGGTGGCCGCGGCGGACGACGGCTCCCGCTTCGTCTGGGCGCCCAAGGCCGTGACGCCGGTCTACTCGGTCGGCTACGGCAACTCCTGGCAGCAGGCCGCCGGTCTGCCCACCGAGGCGATCGTGGAGTCGGACCGGGTCAACCCGATGAAGTTCTACGGCCTGAGCGGCGGCCGCCTCTACGTCAGCACGAACGGCGGCCAGTCCTTCACCGCCACCGCCGCCACCGGCCTGCCCACCACCGGCAAGTTCAAGGCCATGCCCGGCCGGGAGGGCGACCTCTGGCTGGCCGGCCAGGGCGGGCTGTGGCACTCGACGAACAGCGGCACGTCGTTCACGAAGGTCGCGGGCATCACGAACGCGGTCAACGTGGGCTTCGGCCGGGCCGCGCCGGGGCAGACGTACCTGGCCCTGTACGCGGTGGCCACGATCGACGGGGTCACCGGCCTGTACCGCTCGGACGACGCCGGGGCGAGCTGGGTACGCATCAACGACGACAAGCACCAGTGGGGCAACATGGGCGAGGCGCTCACGGGCGACCCGCGCATCTACGGCCGGGTCTACCTCGGCACCAACGGCCGCGGCATCCTGTACGGCGACCGCACGGGCGGCCCGGTCACCCCCACGGTGACGCCCACGGTCACCCCCACGGTCACCCCCACGGTGACTCCTACCGTGACCCCCACGGTGACGCCCACGATCACGCCCACCCCCGGCAGAGGCTGCTCGGCGACCTACACCCCCGGCAACCGGTGGCCGGGCGGCTTCCAGGCGGACGTCACGGTCAGGAACACCGGGAGCTCGGCCATCACGGGTTGGCGCGTGACCTGGACCTGGCCGGGTAACCAGCAGGTCACCCAGATGTGGGGCGGCACCCCCACCCAGACGGGTGCCAACCTGAGCGTCGTGAACGCCGGTTACAACGGCAACCTGGCACCCAACGCTACGACGTCGTTCGGCTTCAACGGCAGCTATTCCGGCACCAACACCCCACCCGCCACCCTCACCTGCACCCCGACCTGACCCACCCCTCGGGGAGGGCGCCACGCAAGCCGCGGCCCCTCCCCGGGACCGCGGGACTGTGCCTGCACTCCCTCAGAGGAGCCGTCATGACGGGCGCTTCTTGAAACCGGCGGGCAGCGAGGTCAGCGGGCCTTGGGGAAGGCGGCGCGCAGCCTGGCTCCGTTGACGATTACCGCGGCTGCGCCGATGACCAGGGCGCTCGCGTTCTGTGCCACGACGAACCACGGCGGGAGGATGCCGGGGATCAGGTCCATGGCGATGAGGGCGACCGGCACGAGGATCGTGATGACGCGCACGCGAAGATAGGCCCATCGTTTCCCCTGGGAGGCGAGGACAATCATCCAGTAGGTCACGGCGGCGCTCGCGAACAGCCCGGCGGCTCGACCCCACATGAAGTCGGTCACCTGTGCCCGGTGCTCGCGAGGATGATGACCGTGATGAGGGCCGCGACGCTGAGCGCACCGTAGACCGCGACGAAGATCTTCACCCTGCCGGAGGCCTGCTTGGTGCGTGGATGCTGGCGGCGAAAGCCAAGCGCATCTGCGAGGCGGCTCACCTCGACCCCGTAACCCATATGTTCGAGAGGAGCGGCTGATGTCTGGGCACAACAGATGGAAGACGATCAGGACGGCCGGGTTGCGCGAGGATGCGGCTGAGCATCCCGAGTACACGCAGGCGGGGTTGGACCTGCGGCTGGGCGACATGGTGCGGGCGCGCCGGATCGAATTGGGCTTGACCCAGGCTGAGGTGGCGCAGCGTGCACAGCTCAGCCAGCCCGCCCTCTCGCGGATCGAGGGCGGCGGCGGAGTGCCGACGCTGGCCATGCTGGATCGGCTGGCACGGGCAATGGGGACGACCTTCACCATCACCGTCGGACAGGACGCCGCCTGAAAGCTCGGCATCACCGACGACGACAACCACAACCGCCGCGTCCTGGCCGTCCTCGCCTACCTGAACAACACCTGACGGCGCGCTTCGGGGCGCCGGCTCAGGCGGCGCTCTTCGGGGCGGCGCCGCTGCGTGACCCGAACCAGGCGGCGGCGATGCAGGACACCAGGAGCGTCACGCCGGACAGGACGCCGGCGACGACGGGTGTCCACGCGACGGCGGAGGTCTGAGCCATCACGAGCCCGGCCACCCCGAGCAGGGCGAGGATCACGCCGGGCACGGCGATGCTCGGCTGCCTCCAGACCGGGGCCAGCACGATGAAGTGGACGCCGACGATGACCGCGATCCAGGCGACGTTCGCCTCATCGGCCTGGCCCCACGCGCGCAACAGTGCGATCCCGCCGAACAGGAGTACGGCCTCGGCGGCCACGACCACCCAGTAACCCCGGCCGAACATGTTGCGCCGACCCCGCTCCGCGGCCGGTCGAGCCTGACCGGCGGCCCGTCCTCGCCGGCCCAGGACGACGACACCGCACAGGGCGAGTGCGGCGACGGCGCGTGCGATGGTGACGGTCGCTGGGTTGAGGGGGTCATGGGCATTGGCGATCACAAAGATCGCGCCAAACAGGGCGCCGATCAACAGACCGGTCATACGTTGCATAGCGCGTAACTTACTCCCACCGGCCCCCAGGCTCTGTCCTATGCCGACGTCGCCTCCGCTTTCGATGCCGCGTGGGCATGGCTTGGAGAATCGATGTTGCTGATCGGGAGCAGCCCGCGCTCGGCGAAGACCTTCTTGGCCACCAGCGTGGCGTTGATCGAACGCGGTACGCCGCAGTAGACGGGCGGGTTCGGGCATCAATGGCCCGCTCGGTGCGGCGCTGGGCCGGCTGCGCCGCGAGCTGCCCCGGGTGGACCTGCGGCTGGAGGAGAGCTTCAACGACACCGAGATGTCCACCGCGGTGCTGAGCGGCCGATGCGACCTCGCGGTCCAGCGGCTGCCGATGCGCGACGCCCGCCTGGCCACCGAGGTCTGGTGGCGCGAGCCGCTGACGCTGTTCCTGCCCGCGGGCCATCCCCTGGCCTACGGCTCCGAACCGGCCCCGCTGACCGCTCTCGGCCAGATCCCCCTGGTCCTCTGGCCGAGGAACGTCTCACCCCGGTCCTACGACGAGATCATCACCCTGTGCCACCACGCCGACGTCGTCCCGCGCATCGGAGCTGAAGGCCGCAGCGTCCAGACGGTGCTGGCCCTGGTCGCCGCGGGGTTCGGCGCCGCCGTCATGCCCGACTCCCACCGCACGCTACGCCGCGTCGGCGTCACCCCCAGGCCACTGGCGGGCACCGCGACCCTCCTCCACCTGGTCTGGCGCACCGACGACACCAGCCCCCTCCTGAAGCGCGTCCGCGAGGTCCTCCAGCGCAGCACCACCCTCCCCACCGACATGTGACGAGGCGGGCCGCGTGACGTAGCTCGCTCAAGCTGATGAGCCGGCCCTCATCCCACACCTCCGGTTCCAGCGCCTGGCCGTAGACCCATTTAGCAGCGTCGCCATACCCTTGACCTCGTTGTACTCGCGCAGCGGCTTGGCGCCAACGGCGCGACCCTGATCGAGCAGCGCCTGGACCTCGCGAAGCACCAGGGTGTTGCCTTCGAGGGCGGTGGAGTGGTGAGCTTCCAGGTGCCAGATATCAGACCGTGTGCGTCAGACATCTTCGCGGCCTTCCCGTAGGCAGCGGATCAACGCATCTGACGGCTCGAACCATGGTCAACCCCGCCCAGGGCCGGTCATGCGGCCCCGCACGTGGACCTTCTCGACTGTTCACCGGACCGCGATAGGGTCCCGGCCGGTGGATCCGGTGGATCCGGTGGATCCGGTGGATCCGGTGGATCCGGTGGATCCGGTGGATCCGGTGGATCCGGTGGATCCGGTGGATCCGGTGGATCCGGTGGATCCGGCGGGTGCCGCGTCGCCGCGGCGGCGGGCCGTCGCGATGGTCAGGGCCGCCGGCAGCGTGGTCACGAAGATCGCTACCGCGAGTGCGGTCCAGGTGGCTCCGTCGGGGTGGATCAGGGCTTGACCACGCAGAGCCTGCCACGCCGTGATGGCGAACAGTGCGGAGTATCCCAGGATGACGACGCCGGTCAGCTGAGCGCGTACGCGTTCGTGGCGGAGCAGGCTGATCCGGGTCGCGAGGGCGGTGAGGATGAGTACCGTCAGCAGGAACACCTGGACGGAGTGCAGGCCGATGAAGTGCGGGACGCGCAGGTCTCCGCCTACGGTGCTCCAGTTCGTGATCGGCATGCCGCCGCCGTCCGGTGCGCCCACCCCGTGGCCTCCCACGAGTGAGACCGGGTTGCCGTAGGCGTCCTTGGCCGTCCGGGGTCCGTTCGCCGAGGTCGACGCGGTGATGAAGGATGCCAGCGCCATGCCGAGGACGGCCAGTCCGATCCCGGCGCGCAGGGCCCAGGTGAGTGCCGCGTCGCCGGTCCGCTGGAACAGCAGCATGATGGCGATGAGCAGGTTCGCCGCGAACAGCCCCATCACGCCGCCGGAGAAGATCAGTTGCCCGGTCGCGTTGAACGCGTCGGTTTCGGCGTTGAAGTGGCTGTATGTGCCGCGGGCTGCCTGCACCGTGATGAAGCCGACGTCGATCAGCCCCGCGACGGCGAAGGCGGTTCCGAGGGTCCACATGGTGCGCTTTGCCTTGCGAAGCTGCGGCAGCATCCAGGCGAGCGTGGCGCCGAACATGACGAACGAGACCCCGAACTTCAACGGCTTCGCCCAGATCGACTCCGCCATGAGTTCGCGGCCGTCTATGAAGAGGCCGAAGCCCGCGACGACGATGAGCGCCGACATCGCCGCCACCATGACCATCAGCGGCCGGTGCCACAACCTGATTGCGTACGGTGTAATAAGTGTCATGCGTACAGCGTATTGACGCGGCTTCCCGCTTCCAACAGCGACTATCCATAAAGTGAACTAGTAGCCTGAAGAAGTGAACTAGTACATTAAGGGGTCTCATGCAATCGTCGAGCCAGGATCCGCCTTACCGGCGCATAGTCGAAGAGTTCCGTGCCCGAATCCTCTCCGGCGAGCTGCGGGCGGGCGCGCGGATGCCGTCCATCCGGCAGATCGCTCAGCGCTGGGGCGTCGCGATCGCGACCGCGACCAAGGTGATAGCGACCCTGCGCGACGAGGGGCTGGTCGTGGCGAGGGTCGGCGCCGGTACGGTGGTCGCCGCCCGCGCGGACCTCCAGCAGCCGGAACCACCTCCCAGGCAGGCGCTGAACCGCGAGCACGTGCTACGCACCGCCATCGCGATCGCCGGCACCGAGGGGCTCGGCGCCGTGTCCATGAGGCGGCTCGCGGCCGAACTCGGCGCCGGCCCGATGTCGCTCTACCGGCACGTGGCGAACAAGGACGAGCTGGTGACGCAGATGGTCGACGAGGTCTTCGGCGACTCAGAGCTGCCCAGTCCCGGGCCGGAGGGGTGGCGGGCCAAGCTCGAACTGGTCTCCCGTCGGCAATGGGAGCTGGTGCAGCGGCACATCTGGCTGCCCAGGGCCATCTCGTTCACCCGCCCGCTGCTCGTGCCCAACATGATGGCCCACACCGAGTGGACCCTGCGCGCGCTCGACGGGCTGGGGCTGTCCATGTCGATACGGGTACGAGAGGCACTCACGCTGCACGCCCTGGTCGTCACCCTCGCCCTGTCCATGGCCGACGAGGTCGAGGCGGAGCAGGAGACCGGTGTGACGCTCATGCGATGGCAGCTCGAACGGCAGTACCGGTCCGAGGAACTCCTCGACAGATTTCCCCTGCTGGCCACAATCCCTGGGGAGACGGTGTCAGATTTGGACGGCCTGTTCGAGTACAGCCTGGCCCGGCATCTCGACGGTTTCGCCGTACTGCTGCGGGACCTGAGCACCGCCGATGGGCAGCACTCACGCGGTCGCCGGTCACCGGATGGCGTGTGATCTTCTAGTGCCCCTTTCCGCCTGCCGTGTCTCAACCGGAGGTAGCCGGCCGGTGATCTTGGACGGCGGGCGTCGAGGCGGTGCCTTGGTTTTCAGCCCTTGATGGCGCCCACGATCACGCCCTTGGTGAAGTGGCGTTGGACCAACGGGTAGAGGATGAGGGCGGGGATCACGGCGATCACGACGATGGCCATCTTGATGGCGAGGGTCGGGGGTGCGTCGCCTGTCACCCCGGCCGTGGCGCTCGGTAGGGGGTTGGAGTCCACCACGTACTGGCGCAGGATCAGGGCCAGGGGCCACTTGCGGGTGTCGTCGATGTACAGCATGGCGTTGAACCAGGCGTTCCAGTAGCCGACCGCGTAGAACATCGCCACCACGGCGGTGACCGCCTTCGACATCGGCAGCACGATGCGGAACAGGATGCGGAACTCCCCTGCCCCGTCGATGCGGGCGCTGTCCAGGATCTCGCCGGGGACGCTCATGAAGAAGGACCTCAGCACCACCACGTTGAACGCCGACACGGCCGTGGGCAGGATCAGCGACCAGTAGCTGTCCTTCAGGCCCAGGCCGCTCACCATCAGGTAGACGGGGATGATGCCGGGGAAGAAGACGAACATCAGCAGGATGCTGAACAGCAGCGGCCGGTGCAGGAACGAGCCGGTCCGCGACAGCGAGTACGCCCCCAGCACGCTCACCGCCGTGCTGACCACCGTCCCCACCAGCGTCACCAGCGTGCTGACCAGCACAGCCCTGCTGACCACCGTGTCGGAGAAGATCTGCCGGTACGCCTCGAACGTGATCCCGTCGGGCACCAGCACCAGCCCCCCGACCCGGTTGACCGTGGCGGAGGAGCTCAGGCTGGTCAGCACGATCGTGTAGAGCGGGCCGAGCACGACCAGGACGATCAGCGTCACCAGTGTGCCCTTGCCCAGGCGGCCGGCCGGGGACGGCCGTTCCTCCCAGGGCGCCAGCCCGGCCGGCCGCCGAGGCTGGAAAAGCCTGCGCGGGCCGGATCGCCGCTGGTCCGGGCGCGGCCCGGAGGTCAGAGTGGTCATGACCTCGAATACACCCCCCGCTCGCCGAGCGCGTGCGCCACCCGGTTGGCCGCCAGAATGAGCAGCAGCCCCACCAGGCCCTTGAACAGCCCGGCCGCCGCCCCGTACCCGAGGTCCCCGGTGCGCAGCCCCGACCAGTAGACGAACGTGTCGAACACCTCCGAAACCTCGCTGCCGACCGCGCTGCGTTGCAGCATGAACTGCTCGAAACCGACGTTGAGCGCGTCGCCCAGGCGCAGGATCAGCAGCAGCACGATCACCGGCCGCAGCCCGGGCAACGTGATGTGCCACATGCGCCGCCAGCGACGGGCGCCGTCCACGGCCGCGGCCTCGTACAGGTTCGGGTCGATGGTGCTGAGGGCGGCCAGGAAGATGATCGCGCCCCAGCCCGCGTCCTTCCAGATCGTCTGGGAGGTGATCAGCAGCAGGAACGTGTCCGAGTTCGTCATCCAGTCGGCGCCTTCGTGGCCATGGTCCCGCAGGATCTGCGCCAGCAGCCCCGCCCCGCCGAACATCTGCTGGAAGATGGCCACCACCAGCACCCAGGAGAAGAAGAACGGCAGGTAGGCCACGCCCTGGACGAACGCCCGCAGCCGGGCCGACACGATGCTGTTCAGCAGCAGCGCCAGCATGATCGGCACGGGGAAGTAGAAGACGAGCTGGAAGGCCGTGATCGACAGCGTGTTCAGCATCGCGCGCAGGAACTGCGGGTCCTGGAAGAGCAGCGCGAAGTTGGTGAAGCCGATGACGGGGCTGCCGAGGATGCCGCCGGTGAAGGGGTTGTAGTCCTGGAAGGCGATGACGTTGCCCAGCGCGGGCAGCCACCAGAAGACGGTGACCACCAGCAGCATGGGCAGGTTCATCACCAGCAGCGGCCAGTCCCTGCGCAGCTTGGCCCGCCAGGGGAGCGGCGCCATGACCGAGTCCCGGCCGGGTGGGGGCGTGCCCGCCCCTCGTTTGCGACGAGCGGTCACCACGCCCATGAACGGGTCCTCACAGCCTGCCGTTCTCGCGGGCGACCTTCATGTAGAACTCGCGCGCCTCGTTCCCGCCCTGCTCCTGCCACTCCTTGATGACCTGCGACCACTCGGAGACGGGCCGCTTGCCGCGGAAGATCTCCTGCATCTTGTCCTCGGTCGGCTTGGCCAGGCCCGCCATCTTCGACGGCGTCTCCACCCGGATCCCCACGAACGGGTCCTTCTCCAGGAGCTTCGAGGCTTCGGTCGACCAGTCGTACAACCCCTGGACGAGCCCCTCGTACTGGGTCATCGCGTTGGCGTTCGGCCGCCCGGACAGGAACATGTACGTCGGCGCGACCTCCTTGCGGCCGAGCGCGGTCTGCTGGACCTTGCCATCCTCGACCGTATAGTGCTCGCCCTCGACGCCGTTGTTGACCAGCTCGTATTCCTGCGTGCCGAACGGCGCCGAGCACCAGTTGGCCAGCGCCAGCAGCTCACGCGTGCGGGCGTCGCCGAGCCCCTTCCTGATGAAGCAGAACATGCTGGCGGGCTCGTTGCGCCACATGATGGGCGTGCCGCCGGCCTGCGCCGGGTACGGGGTGACGATCTGCTGGTCGAACTTCGGGTTGTCGGGCTGGAAGCGGCCCAGGTTCTCGTGCCAGGCGCCGAGCCCGTCCCGGTAGATGACCATCTGGCCGCTGCCGAAGATGCCCTTGTTGTCGGCGTCCTGGTTGGCCACGATGTCGGGGTGCACCTGGCCGGCCGCGAAGAGCTTGGTCATGAACTCGATCGAGGCGGCGAACTCGGCGGTCTCGTACTTGTACTCGAGCGTGCCGTCGCCCTTCTTGCGCCACTCGCGCGGAGCGCCGAAGGCGCGCTGCATCTCCTGCTCCATGCCGCCGCCGAAGGCCCAGCGCTTCTTCTTCGGGTCGGTGATCGCCTTGCCGAGCGCGACCAGGTCGTCGCCGCTCTTGGGGTGCTGCAAGCCCAGCTCCTCCAGGATGTCCTGGCGGACGAAGGTGGCGAACGGGAACGGGTCGTTCTGCCAGGGGATGCCCTGCAGGATGCCGCCGAAGACGCCGTACTGCCAGGCGGCGGTGTCGTAGTTGGCCAGCAGCGGGAACTCCTTGGCCTTGTCTCCGGCCAGGTAGGGGGACAGGTCGGCGAACAACTTGTTGGCCGCCTCGGTGAAGCGGCCGAGCTTGATGATCTCCCAGTTGGGGATCTGCAGCATCTCCGGCACGTCGCCGCTGGCCAGCAGGGTGCTCATCTTCTGCCCGTAGGTGTTGCCGTCGGAGATGTTGAACCGTACGGGGCCGCCGAGGCGCTCGTTGACGGCGTCGTAGTAAGAGTTGTCGCCCAGCCCGGGTGGCACCGTGCCCCACAGCGGCGTCATCGCGGCGACCTCCTTGCCGCTGGTCAGCGGCTTGGTGGTGACCGCCTGCACCATGGAGGCGGGCCGGGTCAGGAAGCCGGGCGCCACGAACTCGCCGCCGGCCAGATCCGGCTTGAGCCCGGGGATCTCGAACGGGATCCGCGCCGGCACCAGGCCCTTGAGCTTGTCGGCCGCCACGGCCGTGCCCTTGGAAAGCTCCTTCTTCTCGGCACAGCCCGCCACCAGAACGCTCGCACCGACCAGGCCGAGGAACGCACGGCGAGTCGTGTTGTCCGGCATGGCTCGCTCCCTTCTCCGGGTGGGGATGGCCTGTCAAAATTAGTTGGTATTCCGACCAAACAAATTAGTAGACTGTGACCGCAGCCACAAGGGATCGCAACGGTCACAGAATGGTGAAGGAGAGCCACGATGCGGCATGCTGGGGTCATCTCTTGGCGGGAACGGGGCTGATATTGATCACTTCTACGACCGGCCCGCAACCGGCCGACTTCGCCGACGTACGGGCCACCAACCTGGCGGTCGTGCTGCGGTTCGTCCGCGAGCACGCGCCCTGTTCGCGAGCCGACATCGCGGCCTCCACCGGGCTGAACAAGGCGACCGTGTCCAGCCTCGTCGCCGACCTCATCGACCGGCGGCTGGTGCGCGAGACCGGGTTGACGGAAAACCGGGTCGGCCGGCCGGCCACGATGCTCGTCCTGGACGGCTCCCCGTACGCGGCCATCGGGGTCGAGATCAACGTCGATTTCGTGTCGGTCGTGGCCGTCGATCTCGCGGGGGAGCGGCTGCTGACGTGGCGGCGCTCGTTCTCCGGCGGCGGCTCCGTCAACCAGGGTGTGGCCGGCGTCGGCGCGATCGTGCGGCGCGTGGTCAACCGCATGGCGAAGGAGGAGCGCCAGATCCTGGGGTTGGCCGTGGCCGTGCCGGGGCTGGTCGATGTCCAGGGCACCGTGCGCCTGGCGCCCAACCTGGGCTGGCGTGACGCCGACATCGGCGGCGACCTGGCCAAGGCGCTGCGCGACCCCGGCTTCCCGATCCAGGTCGACAACGACGCCAACCTCGCCGCCCTGGCCGAGCAGCGCTTCGGCGCCCACGCGGGCGCCTCCGACCTGATCTATCTCACCGGCGAGGTGGGCGTGGGCGCGGGCATCATCCTGGACGGCCGGCTGCGTCGCGGCGGGCTCGGTTACAGCGGCGAGATCGGCCACGTGCAACTCGACCCGGACGGCCCGGCGTGCCACTGCGGCCGGCGCGGCTGCCTGGAGGCCATGGCGGGCATCGGCGCCGTGCTGCACAAGGACCCCTCGCCCGCGGAGATCCAGGTCGAGATCGAGGAGTCGCTGCGGCTGGCCCGCGCGGGCGACCCCGGCACCCTGGCCACGCTGGAGTCGGCGGGCCGGAGCCTCGGCCAGGGCGTGTCCATCCTGGCCAACCTGCTCAACCCCGAGGTGGTGGTCCTGGGCGGCTACTACGTCCCGCTGGCGCCCTGGCTGCTGCCCGCGGTGCAGGCGGAGTTGCGCGACCGCGTCATCGCCGCGGAGAGCGGCGGATGCCAGGTCGTGGCCTCGACTCTGGGCCACGACGCGGCCGCGCTCGGCGGCGCGGCGCGGATCCTGGATTCCATTGATTCGGGAAGATTGCCGGGAGGATTGGCACGAATCTCTTGACCTTGGTCACGGGGGCGTGCACCCTTCAGTCAACCCACCGAAATGTTCGCGTAACTTCCCCAGGCCGGTCGTCGAAGCGCTTCGACACTCTCAGAGGGATGATCATGCAAGAACCCTTCCGCGACCCAGCGCTCCCGCTCCCCGACCGGATCAGCGACCTGCTGCGCAGGCTCACCCTGGACGAGAAGGTGGGCCTGCTGCACCAGTACCAGGCCCCGGTCGAGCGGCTGGGCGTCGGCGCGTTCCGCACGGGCACCGAGGCGCTGCACGGCCTGGCCTGGCTCGGCCCGGCCACGGTGTTCCCCCAGGCGCTGGGCCTGGCTTCGAGCTGGGACCTGGACCTCGTGCGCAGGGTGGGGGAGGCGACGGGTGACGAGGTGCTGGCCTTCCACCACAAGGACCCGGCCGGCGCGGGCCGCAACGTGTGGGCCCCGGTCGTGAACCCGCTGCGCGACCCCCGCTGGGGCCGCAACGAGGAGGGCTACTCCGAAGATCCGTGGTTGACCGGCGTCATGGCCACGGCCTATGCGCGTGGGCTGCGTGGGAGCGCTCCCGAAACTTTCCGGACGGCTCCCACGCTCAAGCACTTCCTCGCCTACAACAACGAGACCGACCGCTGCACGACCTCCAGCAACGTGCCGCCACGCGTGCTGCGCGAGTACGAGCTGCCCGCGTTCCGGCCGGCCATCGAGCAGGGCGTGGCGGTGGCCGTGATGCCCTCCTACAACCTGGTCAACGGCCGCCCGGCGCACCTCAGCCCGCTGATCGGGCAGGTGCTGCGGGCCTGGGCGCCGGACGACCTCCTGGTGGTCAGCGACGCGTACGCGCCGGGCAACCTCACCGCTCTGCAGGGCTACCACGACACGCTGCCCGAGGCGTACGCGCACGCGGTCAAGGCCGGGATCGACAGCTTCACCCAGGACGACGACCGCTCCCAGGCCACCCTCGACCATCTCCGGGAGGCGCTCGCGCAGGGCCTGCTGGCCGAGGCGGACGTCGACCGGGCGGTCCGGCACACGTTGTCGATCAGGTTCCGGCTGGGCGAGTTCGACCCGGCGACGCCGTACGACGACGTCACCGACAGCGTGGTCAACTGCCCCGAGCACCAGGCGCTGGCCAGGGAGGCGGCGCGGCGCTCGTTCGTGCTGCTGCGCAACGACGGGCTGCTGCCGCTGGCGGGGGTGCGGCGGATCGCGGTGATCGGCCAGCTCGGCGACACGCTGCTGGAGGACTGGTACAGCGGCACCCTGCCCTATGCCGTCACCGCCCGCACCGGGCTGGCCGAGCGCTGCGAGACGGTGTTCTGCGAGGCCGTGGACCGGGTGACGCTCACCGCCGAGGCCGGGCCGGTGACCGCCGACCCCGCGGGGGGGGCCGCTGAGCGTGGGAGCAGCGGAGGCGAGCGCGTTCGACCTGTTCGACTGGGGTGGCGGTGCTTACGCCCTGCGGGCCGTGGCCACCGGGCGGTTCGTCTCGGCGGACGGCCTCACCCTGGTGAACGACCAGCCGGGGCCGAACGGGTGGGAGGTGCGCCAGACGTTCCGGATGGAGGAGCGGCCGCGCGGCACGCTCGCCCTGCGGCACATCTCCACCGGCTGCTACGTGGGCGCGGCCGACGATGGTGTGCTGCGCCTGGTGGACGACGCCGACCAGGCCGTCTGGCTGGCCATGGAGGTGATCAGGAGTGGCACCGAGCAGGCGGCCCGGGCCGCCGCCGCGGCGGACGTGGCGATCGTGGTGGCCGGCGATCACCCCTTGGTGAACGGCCGCGAGACCGAGGACCGCATGACGCTGGCCCTCGCCCCCGCCCAGGACGCCGTGGTGGTCGCCGCGCGGGCGGCGAACCCGCGTACCGTCCTGGTGCTCACCAGCGGCTACCCGCTGACCTGGACCGACGACGCGGTGCCGGCGGTGTTGTGGTCGGCGCACGGCGGCCAGGAGTACGGGCACGCCCTGGCCGAGGTGCTCTTCGGCGACGCCGACCCGGAGGGCCGGCTGACCCAGACCTGGTACCGCTCGGAGCAGGAGCTGCCCGACCTGCTCGACTACGACATCATCGCCTCGGACGCCACATACCTGTACTTCAGGGGCGTGCCGCTGTACCCGTTCGGCCACGGCCTCAGCTACACCACGTTCGAGTACGCGAACCTGCGCGTGCACCTGGACGGCGACCTCGTCAAAGCCCAGGTCACCGTGACGAACACCGGCCCGCGCCCGGGCGTCGAGGTCGTGCAGTTCTACTCCCACCAGCAGCGCTCCCGGGTCAAGCAGCCGCTGCGCCGCCTGCGCGGCTTCGAGAAGGTACGCCTCGCGCCCGGCGAGAGCCGTACCGTCACGCTCCGGTCGCCCGTCTCGGAGCTGGCCTTCTGGGACGTGACGCGGGGCCGGTTCGTCGTGGAGAGCGCGCCGCACCAGCTCATGGCCGGCCGCAGCGCCGCCGACGTGCGCCTGAGCGCCCGCTTCGAGGTCGCGGGCGAGACGATCCCGCCCCAGTCGGGGCTGTTGCGCGCGGCCGACCACGACGAGTACGACGCGGTCACCCTCGTGGACGAGACCAAGACGGACGGCGAGGCCGTCAGGTCGGACGCCGAGGGTGCCTGGATCGTGTTCCGGCAGGTGGACCTCACCGGCAGCACCCGGTGCGTGGCCACGGCGGGCGGCGCGGAGGGCGGCATGATCACCATCCGCTGCGGCGATCCTCTCTACGGCCCGGCGCTGGCCACATTCCCGGTGCCCAGGACGGATCGGCACGCCTATCACGACGTCACGGCACCGCTTGCGGCCGTGGGCGGGGTGCACGATCTTTACGTCGTGTTCGAGAACGATGGCGTGACGCTGACCAGGCTGGACTTCGGAGCCGGGGTTTGACCGGGCGCACGGTGACGATCTCCGAGGTCGCCAAGCACGCGGGCGTGGCCGTCAGCACGGTCTCCTATGTGCTCAGCGGCAAGCGGACGATCTCGGCCGACACCAGGCGGCGGGTGCTCGACAGCATCTCGGCACTCGGATACCACCCCAACGCCGGCGCCCGCGCCCTGGCCAGCAAGCGCTCCAACGTGATCGCGCTGGTGCTGCCGCTGCGCGCGGGCATGCACGTGCCCGTGCTGATGCGCTTCGCCAGCGCCGTCGTCACGGCAGCCCGCCGCTTCGACCACGACGTGCTGCTGCTGACCGCCGACGAGGGCACGGCGGGCATCCGGCGGGTGGCCGCGAGCGCGCTGGTGGACGCCCTGGTGCTGATGGACGTCGAGCTGGACGACCGGCGGGTGCCGCTGCTGCGCGAGCTGGCCGAGCCGAGCGTGCTCATCGGCTTCCCCGCCTCGCCGGCCGGGCTGACCTGCGTGGACCTGGACTTCGCCGCCGCGGGCGCGCGCTGCGTCGAGCACCTGGCCGAGCGCGGCCACGAGGAGATCGCCCTGCTCGGGGCGCCCTCGGTGGTGTACGAGCGGGGCACCGGTTTCGCCGGCCGCACCCGCGAGGGTTTCGTGGCGGCGCTGGACTCCCATGGGCTCACGGGCGTGGCGCTGCCCTGCGAGGAGACCTTCGACGAGGTGTACGAGACCGTCTGCGACCTGCTCCTCGACCGCCCCGGCCTGTCGGGCCTGGTCGTGCACAACGAGGCGGCGGCCGGCCACGTGCTGGCCGCGCTGCGCCAGCTCGGCCGGCGGGTGCCGCACGACGTGGCCGTGGTGGCGATCTGCCCCGACGACGTGGCCGAGCGGGCCAGCCCGCCGCTCACCTCTGTGCCGATCCCCGCCGAGGAGGTCGGCAGGGAGGCCGTGCGCCTGGTCATGGACAAGCTGGAGGGCCGGCGGGTGCCCGAGTCCACCCTCCTGAGCCCGCTCCTGGTCGTCCGCGCGAGCACCTGAAGCGAGCACTGGTGAGCCGGAAGTTTCTGATGGTTGGCCAGGGGTAAAGCGTCAATTCTGTGGGCTTTTTCACCTCTTTATGGTTCTGTGTCGGGTTTCCGGGCAGGGTCGCTTGGCAAGGAGGCGAAACCTTATGAGCACGTCTGTGCAACCGGCGGCAACCGGCCAGATGGCCGGACGCCCGTCCCCGACGGGCCTGGCCGACGTCATCGACACGATCCTCGACAAGGGGCTGGTGATCGACGCGTACGTCAGGGTCTCGCTCGTCGGTATCGAGCTCCTGACCATCGACACCCGCATTGTCGTGGCCAGCGTCGATACCTACCTACGCTTCGCGCAGGCCGCCAACCGGCTGGACATGGCGCAGACCGGGGAGAAGGGCCTGCCGGACGTACTGGCGCAGGCCAAGGGCGCGTCCGGCCTGGAGCAGCAGGAGGCGGCCGGCCTGGAGCCGGAGAAGGACGTGATCCAGGGGAAGCTGGAACGGGCGGACGAGCTGAGCGACTTCACCGACGAGGCCGCGGAGCCGAGGCGGCGCGAGAGGGCGCCCCGCCGGCGCCGGTCAGAGGAAGAGTGACGAGATGGCACGATCCACCAGGGAATCCAGGCCCTCCGTTCCGAAACAGCACCCCCGCAGAACCGAGAACCTCGCCACATACGTCTACGGCATCGTGCCCGCGGACGTCGAGCTCGACCCGGGCGAATCCGGGCTGGGCGAGCCGGTCGGCCAGGTCGAGCTCGTCCGCCACGGCGAGATCGCCGCCCTGGTCAGCGACATCGACGCGAGCCGGCCGCTGGGCCGCCCCGCCGACTACCTGGCCTACGAACGGCTGCTGGACTCCGTGGCCGCCCGCTCGCCCGTGCTCCCGTTCCGCTTCGGCGCGGTCCTGACCGACCCCGACGCGATAGTGGCGGAGCTGCTCGAACCGCACCACGACGATTTCCTCGACGCCCTGGACGACCTGGGCGACCAGGCCGAGTACATCGTCAGGGGCCGTTACGTCGAGGCGACGGTGCTCCGCGAGGTGCTCGCGGAGAACCCCGAGGCCGCCGGGCTCCTGGAGGCCATCCGCGACCTGCCGGAGGAGACGACCAGGAACGAGCGCATCCGGCTCGGTGAGATCATCGCCGCCTCCATCGAGGCCAAGCGGGACCTGGACACGAACCTGGTGCTCGACGCCCTCTCCACTCTCTACTCGACGGCGCTCGTTCGGGAGCCGACGCACGAGCAGGAGGCCGTACACGTGGCCATGCTCGTCAGGACCGGCGACCAGCGAGCCCTGGAGCGGGCCCTGACCAAGGTCGGCGACGACTGGGAGGGACGCGTCGACCTGCGGTTGCTGGGCCCGCTCGCCCCCTACGACTTCGTCACCGCGCAGGCGCAGGAGGTGTGAGGACGTGGGCCTGCTGACCACCATCGTGGCCTGGCCGCTCGTCGTGCCGGTGCGCGGCCTGATCTGGCTCGGCGAGCTCTTCCAGGATCAGATCGAGATGGAGACCCGCAACCCCGCCTCGGTCCGGCGTCACCTGGAGGAGATCGAGGCCGCCAGGGAGGCGGGGGAGATTTCCGAGGAGGAGGAGAACCAGGCGGTCGAGCGCGTGCTGGAACTCATGACCGCGCCCACCCGGAGGTGACCCCGTGCCCGACAGACGTTCCGTCGAGCCCGGCACACGTGTCCGGGGGGAGGGCCGTCCCAGCAGGGACGCCGGCCGGCCGCGAGCACACACGTCACGACCCCACGACGACCAGGACGCCGATCGGCCGCGCCCCCGCGAGGAGGACGCGGACCGGTCACGCCCCCGCGAGGAGGACGAGGACCGGCCGCGCGCCCGCGAGGAGGACGAGGACCGGCCGCGCGCCCGCGAGGAGGGCATGGATCGGCCGCGCGGCCACGAGGAGGACGAGGACACGCGTCCCCGGAAGGAACGGTCCCGCGTGGAGCGGAGGCGCCCGGCGGGGATGGACGCGGCCGAGGCCGGAGAAGCCGGAATCCGCCATCTCGCCGCACTGACCACGAAGGACATCGACGGGATCACGTCCGTTGAGCCGGAGGAGGACGGCTGGGTGGTGGACGTCGAGGTCGTCGAGGACCGCCGCGTCCCGTCCTCGGGCGACATCCTCGCCATCTACGAGGTGAAGATCGACACGGAGGGAAGTTTGCTCTCATATCGAAGGCTCCGGCGCTACCGGCGGGCCAACACCGACTCCGGACAGGCGTTCTGACATGGAAAGGATGACATCGTCCGGCCCCGTCGTCCGCCAGCCGTACGGAGTGGCGCCCCCGGGCGGCCGCGAGCCCGCCAACCTCGGCGACATCCTGGAACGGGTGCTCGACCGGGGAGTGGTGATCGCCGGCGACATCCGGGTGAACCTGCTGGACATCGAGCTGCTCACGATCAAGCTCCGCCTGCTCATCGCGTCGGTGGACACGGCCAGGGAGCTGGGCATCGACTGGTGGGAGCACGATCCGTGGCTCTCCGGCCGCGACCGCGAGCTGGTGGAGGAGAACCGCCGGCTGCGCCGCCGCCTGGCCGCCGTGGAAGGTCCGGCGGACCTCGATGAGTGACTCCGGCACCTACCTGTACGCCGTCGCGAGCGAGTCCGTACCCGTCGGCGCCCCCGGCGTGGCGGGCACGCCCGTACGCACGATCACCCGCGGCGGCCTCGTCGCCTACGTGAGCACCGTGCCGCTGGCGGAGTTCGGCGAGGAGCCGCTGCGCCACTCGCTGGAGGACCTGGACTGGCTGGCGGAGACTGCCCGCGCCCACCACGGCGTCGTGGACGAGGTGTCGCGGGTCCCGGTGGCCCCGGTCCGGCTCGTCACCGTGTACGCGGACGACGACCAGGTGGCCGAGCTGCTGGACCGGCGCGGCGAGGAGTTCCTGGAGGTGCTGTCCCACGTCGCCGGGCGCAGGGAGTGGGGCGTCAAGGCGTACGCGAGACAGACGCCCGACCCGGCGGAGTCCCCCATGACCGGCGGCGACCCCGGCAAACCCGGCACCTCCTACCTGAGACGCCGCCGGGAGAGCCTGCGCGGCCGGGAGCAGGCCCGCCGGCTCGCCCTTGCCCGCGCGGAGCAGATCCACGCCACCCTGTCCTCCGAGGCCGTCGCGAGCTGCCGCCACCGCGCCCAGGACCCGCACCTGTCCGGTCGCGAGGAGCGGATGCTGCTGAACGGCGCCTACCTCGTGGACGAGGGCCGGGACGAGGAGTTCGCCGCCCTGGTCGGCAGCCTTGGCGGCGACGGTGTGGACCTGCGGCTCACCGGCCCCTGGGCACCCTACTCCTTCACGGTGCTGGAGGCCGGTTGAGACGCGACGTGCTGTCCGACGACCGCCTGCCGGCCAAGCGGGTGGCCCTGGTGGACCTGCTGGACCGGCTGCTGGCGGGCGGCGTCGTGGTGACCGGCGACCTGGTCCTGACCATCGCGGACGTGGACCTCGTACGCATCTCGCTCCGTGCCCTCATCGCGTCCGTGGACGACTCCTTCGGAGGCCCGTATGACACGTGAGGCGACACCCGGATCCCCCAGCTGGCGGATCAAGGCCGACTCCGAGACGGTCGAGCGCGACCTGACCCGCCTCGTGCTCACCCTGGTCGAGCTCGTCCGCCAGCTCGTGGAGCGCCAGTGCGTACGCCGGATGGACCAGGGCGATCTGACGGACGAGCAGATCGAGGTGCTGGGCGTCACGCTGATGCGCCTGGAGGAGGCCATGACGGAGCTGTGCGAGCGCTTCGGCCTGACTCCCGAGGACCTCAACCTCGACCTCGGCCCGCTGGGCCCCCTGTTGCCCACGGAATAAGGGTGAGGGTCGCATGAGGTACGTATGCTACGAATCATGGAGATCGACGGATACGTTTACAGCCAGAGTCAACTACGCGCCCTCGTGGATGGCGTCCAGCACGTGGAGCGAGGCGTGTCCGACGTGGGATCCCAGTACAAGACGACGATGGGCGACATTCGAGTCGCCATTGGCAGTGACGAGTACGGTGAGGCGTACTGGAAGTCTCGAAGTGAGCGGTTGGCGGCCATCGACGCCGGCCTGGCATTGCTGAAACAAGCTCTTGGCGATCAGGAAGTCAGGCTGACCACGGCCAACGCCGGCTATCGGGCCGGCGAGGACGCCAGCACCGTTCGGAGCTGAGTGCTCGGCACCCAAGTCCGGCTGTCCCTTCATCAGGAAGAAACTACGTGTTCCCGTAAGGTTTCATGAAAGTTTACCTTCCTATAATTGCCAAGTCAAAATTGGCCGGAGGTCGCGATTGCGGAGTCGCCGTGCTTTGTCCCCGACCGAAATGGTTGTATAGTCCGATCTCATGCCGATATCGGACGGGGGGCCTTTATCGTGGACGATCCCTGGAACATGCTGGAAGAACTAGTCCAGGAGGTCAACAGGCAGACGGAGCAGATTAAGGAAGTGCACAAGAAGGTGCAGGATCTGTCCGTCTCCACCCGTTCGAAAGACGGCATGGTCACCGTGACCGTGGGGCCGCGTGGCGAGTTGCGCCGGCTCGAGTTCGATCCGCGCGTCTACCGCAAGCTGACGCCTTCCGAGCTGTCCGCCGCGATCACCGAGCAGGTCGCCAAGGCGACCGAACAGGTCTCCGCCGAGTTGGAGTCGCTGATCGGGCCGTTCGTTCCGCAGGACCTGCCCTTTGAAAGCCTGTTCGGCGAGGGCGTGGGTTTCGACGCCTTCCTGCCTCGCCCGGTGAAGCCGTCACCGGACGGTCCACAGGCGAGCTCATGACGCCGAGCCGACACCTGGCGGCCTGAATGGGATTGGATCTGAATTTCGTCCCGGACATCGTCAAGCATCTGGCGCTTCCGCTTGCCGGTCAGGCGTTCCCGGAGGCTGAGCCCGGCGACATCGTGGCAACGGCGGACAGGCTGGAGTCGCTGGCGAATATCCTCGACCGGATCAAGGCCGTCGACAGCGACTTCATCTTCCGCCTGCTGCGCGACGAGGCGTGGCAGGGCGAGGCGAAGGGTGCCTTCGAGAAGGTCTTCGCACAGCTCAGCGGTAACGATGGCGCGACTGCCCCGCCCTCGGGGGACGCGTTACTCGACCAGATCAAGAACGTGTTGCGAGCCGAGGCGGCGAGCCTGCGTGAGCACGGGGTGCGCATGGAGCACACCCAGTGGATGATCTACGCCGCGCTCGCCTTGCTCGCGTTCGCGATCATCCGTCTGCTGGTGTGGGTCTACGTCAACGGACCTGCCGTGTTCGCGCTGATCAACCAGCGAGCCCTGATGACCAGGGCATCGATCGCCGCGCTGAAGCGGAACGTCCTGATGGGCATGCTCAAGTTCGGCGCCTTGATGGGTGGTCTGGACCTGGCTGTGCAGACCGCGCAGATGTCGCCTCTGGGACATCGCGACCCCGGTGACTACGACTTCGTCTCGCTCGCGACTTCGACGGTCGGCGGTCTCCTCACCGGCGGCCTGTTCGGCGGCCTGAACGCCGGTCTCTCCCGGCTGGCCAGCCGGGAGATGGTCTACATCGCATCCAGGGCGGAGCTGTCGGTACGTGACAAGCTCGCCGCGATGAGCCAGAGCCTGTATGGACAGGCGCTGGTCGGTGGCGTCTCCGGCACGGTCGGCTCGATACCCGGTCTCGCGCTGAGCGGCAACCTCGACTCGTCGCACCTGTTCTACAGCCTTGTGTCCGGCGTCGCGGGCGGGCTCGACGTGCCGGCGGGGGCGCGCGTCAGCTATTACCCGCTCCCCGCCGGCGAGCTCTCCGGGCCGTCAACGGGCAGCCATGGCGCGCCCTTCGGCGACGGTCCGCCGACTTTGCCCAGAGCGGGTGACCCGCCGTCAGGGGCGGCCGCGGTTCCGGATTCGCCCGCGCAAACCCGCGGCACGACGCTGACCCAGAGCCATCCTCCTGTCCAGGAGCATCCTCAGACTGTCGTTCCGGATCGTGGCGCCGCCGAACCGGTCCGGATCGACAACAACACCGTGGTTTACCCAGGAAGAACCGCCGAAGTCCGGTTCAACGGCCCGGACCAGGTGGTCACCGGCCGAACCGGGCACGGCCAGGTCATCGAGGGCGAAGTGGTGCGCAGGACGGACGTGCCGGCACCTGGCGGCGCTCGGCAACCTCAGCCGCACTTACCACCGCCTGCCGCCGTACCGCCGCGGACTCCGGAGCACCTGCCGCCTGCCCATACCGGGCAGGGTGAGCGGCCCCAGCTTCCCGCACCGGAGCGGGCGGCTCAGAACCTGCCCGACACACGGGCGGCAGCCACGCGCCAGGTGCCGGCGGAGCAGACCCCCCTCACGCCCTCCCCCCAGCGGATCGATGCTCTCATCAACCGCGGCGCCGACGAAGCCCAGGCCCCTGTCACGCCTTCGGCGCATCGGGTCGAGTCCACGACGGAATCGGGAGGGAATCCCCAGGGAACGGTACCTCCACGGACACCGGCGTCGACGACAGAGGCAGCCGCTGATGTCGGCAGACCATATCTCCCTGACCCGGCGAGGGCGGCCGAGCAGGGCACGCCGAACCCGGCGCCGGCCGCACATCCGGTGCCACGCCAGGCCGAGCCGCCCACAGGCAGGATCTCCGAGCTTCTCCAGGTGCCGCCCCCTCTCGGCACTCTCGGGCCCGCTGGTCAGCGGGGTGTCCCGGCCCATCTCCCGCCCGGCGTGCGAGATGATGGGGCGGCGATCGTGCCGGCGGCCCAGCCCGAGATCCATCCGCCCAGGTATGTGGACATCGGCGCCTTCGGCGAAATGGTGCTGCACCGTGTCCAGCCCCCGGCGGACGCCCAGGCCGCGGCGCGCCAGTGGGCGGGCGGCCTGCCGATCGGGATGTGGCGCGCCCGGGCCGAGATCGAAAAGTGGCTGGCCGAGCTGCTGTCCGACGACGACAGGGACACGTGGACGGACCTGTTCCAAAGGGGAGCGACGCTCCCCGTCAACGGCAAGGTGCTGTATTTCAAACCGGAGGTAGGAGGCTTCAGGCACCTGCCGAACCCGGACGGGCCGCGCCAGTACGGGGTGTCGTTCGGCGGCGATGGCGTGGAGGCCAGAACGTCCAGATCCGGCGAGCGGCAGATGACCGCCGGGAAGGTCGAGATCTTCGACAATTCGGACGAAGCAGAGTCCCTTGCCTCGCCCGGCCTCGGGATCAAGCAGACGTCCCGTGAGAACTCCGCGGCGGGCACCGAGATCATGAGCGGCCGCAAGACGGTCGCCTACCAGCACGACTTCTTCGGGGCGGACGTATCGATCAAGGTCTACAGCGACGGAGTGGAGGTCCCCCACGGAGGCCGCGTTCCCGACCTGTCCGTGGTCATGCCCTTTCCCCACGAGTTCCGCCGGGAGGGCCCGCTCACGGCCGACGACCGCCCGTCGCCCATGCCGAAATATGAGGTCCCGCCGGGCGCGGCGCGGAGAATACCGGATCACGGTGTCATCGTCACCGCCCTGGACACCACACCCTTGGTGCTGGAAGTGCAGCGCCGGGCGCTGGAGGCCGGCATCCCGCCGCGAGAGGTCGTCAAGCTCACCAACGAGCTCATCTCCGCCGTGCACAGCGAGCAGGCGATGAAGAACCGCAGCCAGTGGTGGCTGACGAGCGGCTCCGCCTCTGAGGGGATGCGCTTCAAGAGCTCCGCGCTGCGCTCATCGGAAGGCGCCTTCAGGGTCACCGGTGAGGTCGTGCGTATGGAGCCTGTGGAGAAGACCAGAGCAGAACCGATCGAGACGCGTGTCCGTGACGACCTCGGACGGCGTACCACCAGCACCGAGACCCACCAGCATGGCAACACACTGAACCTGCGGTTCGGCGGGAAGCTCGGGTATTCCGACATGCTCTACGCCCGGGCCGCCGGCACCTTCCACCTGGGCGCCGCCCACAGCACCGCGGTGTCAGGCGGGGATCTGCCGAAGGTGACCCTGGTCGAGAGCACGGGCGTCACGCTCTACGATTCGGTCGTCCGGCTGCACCTCACGTCGGACAGCCTCGGTGCCTTCCAGGTCGACACGCGAATGGAGGTGGCTCTGCCCGTACGGGAGACGAGCCGGTTCGAGCGTGATGTCTTCGGAAGAGAACTGGTCCCGCCGTCGGCCGAGGCCGCCCGGTTGCGAGAGCAACCGGCGCAGGCAGGAGAGAACCTCGCGCAGGTGTCGAGCCGACCCATTATTCGGTTCGAAGTGCCGATCCAGCCGGCCCGCGCTCAGAGGCCGGCGTACGAGCCCCACCCCCAGGAACCGGCGACTCTGGCGGCGGGGCGCGGGCCAGGGCTCGGCACGCTGGCCCGCATGCCCCAAGGTGAGAATCTCGTGCGGTCGGTTCGCAACGCGCTCACATGGGCCGTGCCCGACCTTCCGGAGAAAGTGCTCTGGCAGGTGCTCCGGGATGTCGACGCCAACTTCGGCCGTCCCGCCCTTGAGGCCGACGTCGGTCATCTCCTGCACGGGATCGACTACCAGACCGCAGCCGGCAGATATCGGATCGAGATCTCGGCGCGTGGCGCGCTCGGCGAACTGCGCGGGGTCGAGGAGTATCCCCTGACGGTCAACGAGCGAAGGCTCACAGCGGCGGGAGCGCACACCGGGCGGTCGACCTCCATCGGCGGCGGTATCGAACTGGCCGGCAACGCGCGTATCCACCTGGGCGAGGTCATGCAGTACGACGCGGTCAAACTGGGTCTCCACGGGACGCGCGAAGCCACCAACAAGGTCGGCTTCGCCTCCCATCATTCGATTTACTACCGGACCGAGACCGAGGGAATGGTCACCGCGTTCCGCCGGGAGCTTCCCATCGACGTGGACCTGCGAGTCACGAAGTCCGGCACCGAGGTCGCCAACATATCGTGGCCTGTGGACGGCGTGACCGCGGAGATCGTCGTACCGCACCAGCACCTTCCTGAGACACCACTGAGCTCGAAAGACGCGGCGGACGTGGGTCGCGTCGTCCGGCTGGACGACCGGCCCGGCGACGTGGTCCCGCTCGGCGGTCGTGTCGCCGGTGTCTTCCGCGTCGGCGCCGTCCGCGAGCTGGCCATGGAACTGGCCACGGTCCATGCCGAGTGGGCGGGACTGCCGACACCTACATGGCGTGACGTGCCTCCGGAGATCCGGGCGGCCACCCGGCCCTCCGCCATCGAGGCGAACATTCGCCGGCTCACCTCGGAAGAGGGCCTGACGATCAGGCTGCCCGACCGCGAGGGCCGGCCCGGGGAGATGCGCGTGCGAGTCGACCTGGCCGGCCTGGAACATGTCAAGTCGCAGGAGGGCGTGGAGTACGAGCAGTACACGAACGCGAACTCCAGGATCGTGACCGGCCAGGGCACCAAGACGGGTGTGGAAGGCTATGTCCATACCGGACTCCGCGCGAAGTTCGGGCACGTCGACCAGGACCCAGCCACGAACCAAGGCGGCGGGGGGTCCTCAAGGAAGATCGTGGGCGCAGGTGGCGCGCACTTCGGCGCCAAGCACACCTCCGGGAGCAGCGCCTACGAGGGCGGCATCGATGTCGCCCGGGCCACCTACGGCGGCGAGTCGCACTGGTACCGCGGTGACCTGTCCGTGACGGCGACCTGGAAGGACGGCGCGGGCGACCTGGGCCCGACCGCCCACCTGCGCGTGGAGAAGATCGCGGACCTCATGGTGCCGGATCGGCTGGCACGGCACCTGGGTCTGGAAGGCCCTTCAGGCACGGTGCCGCCGGTCAGCGAGCACCGTGCCTATGTGGCAGTCGAGCCGGCTATGAACTCGGCCTTCGTCGAGCACCTCGACGCCAAGTCGGTCCTTCCCGAGGTCGTCAAGGTTCTCCGCGAGCAGGGGGCCCTGCCCGGGAACAAGGACGAACCCCTGATCATGGAGTTGCTGCACGCCCAGTACGGTGAGGACGCCCTGTCGACGAAGCTGATAGGGCTTCAGCACGGCGTGACCACCTGGCTGCCTGTCAGACGTCCGCACGGTTTCACCGAGTACGTCGGCATCAGAGTCAAGGGCACCGTGCTGGACGGAACGCACACGGCGGAACGTCCGGACGTCAGGCTGATGCTCCGGAGCGAGCTCGCCACCGGCTCCGGAACGGTGCGCGAGACCGAATCGACCAAGGGTGCCAAGGCGCTCATGCGCTTCAGCAGGCAAACGGAGGACAACTACACCGGCGGCGAGGCGATGGCCAAGCGCGGCACGGCGTCGGAGGCGACGGACACCCACGCGACGAACGTGAAAGACATCAACCGGGTCCAGACCTACGACCCTTCACACGAGTTCACCCATCCCGTTCAGTTCGACATCGAGGTCGTGCGGAGCAAGGAACCACCGCCCGGTCTGGGGCATCTGCTTCGTGGGACCGAGAACCTCCTGCGCCAATGGGACAGGCTCACCAACGGCTCTGCCGAGCAGCTATGGAACAAGCATCGCGGGCCGTCGACGGCCCACAGTCTCACGGGTGGTGAGGTCCGGCTCCTGGTGCCGGAACATCTCACCGTGCCCGTCGCTGAAGGCACGCCGGTCACCGGCCGGTCGGTCATCGTCGGTGAGGCCCCGCGCTGGTCGAGGCCCGTCGAACCCCTGTCCGTGAACGCGGCGCTGCGTGAGGTCGCCAACCAGGTCGCCATTCCCGCGGCGGACCTGATCCCCGAGTGGGCGCCGGTGGCCGCGCTGCCACCGAAGTCGCGTGGGCCCGTGCCCTCGCTCTCTGATCGGCCCGCCGGGTACGAGCTCTCCCGGCCGCGAGGCATGCTCCTGGCCGAGGCCGGCAACCCCAGAACGGTCCGGGCTCAGCTGAACGCCCTGCTCGCACACGAACATGTCGTTCCTGGCCTGGGCTCCGAGAAGATCCGAGTGGGGATCAACGTGCACCGTGCGCAGGAGATCGCTGGTGCGAGCGTCAAGCAACGCCTCTACACCCAGACGATGACGACGTCCGGCCATGGGCAGGGCCACAGCAGAGACCTCCACGGCCGGGTAGGCCTGTCACGCGGCCAGGGCACTGAAGGCGCCGGCAACGCCGGCTGGGAGGTAGGGCGCGGGTCCGGCACGGACATGGCGTCCCGCAACGGCAACATCCGCGAACGCAACCGCGAGATGTCCACCGACACCAAGTACTACGAATGCGCCATCAGCCTCGTCTTCCACGGTCCGGGCAGGGACCTGGTCATCGACGTCCCCAACGGGCTGCACATCCGGCTCACCCCTGACGACGTCGAGATGCTCGAGCGTGAGTATCCCGGATTCATCTTCGGCCCGCCGAAGAATGAACCGCTGAGCCCTGGTTCGCAGGTCGCGGACCGACCGGAGCCTGAGCCGGGGGAGGAGCGGCCCGGAGCCGACTGAGCCCCGGACCTGGCACCCCGGCGGCCCCGGCCCGCTCGGGGGACCCGGTCGTGGGTCACCTAGCATCGGACGGGTGGATCATCCAGGGGTCGGCGCGGGGGAGTCCGCCCCCGTGGCGGTGTTCGAGGAGCAGCGGCCGCGGCTGTTCGGGCTGGCCTACCGGCTGCTCGGCTCGGCGGCGGAGGCCGAGGACATGGTGCAGGAGACCTACCTGCGCTGGCGCGCGGCCGGGCCGGTCGAGGTGCCGGCCGCCTGGCTGACCAGGGTGACCACCAACCTGTGCCTCAACCAGCTCGCCTCCGCCCGGCGCACGCGGGAACGCTACGTGGGGCCGTGGCTGCCCGAGCCGGTGCTGACCGGCGACGGCGCCCTCGGCCCGCTGGAGACCGTCGAGCAGCGCGAGTCCGTGTCGATGGGCCTGCTGATCCTGCTGGAGCGGCTGAGCCCGGTCGAGCGGGCCGTGTTCGTGCTGCGGGAGGCGTTCGGGCACAGCCACGCGGAGATCGGCGACATCCTGGGTGTCGAGGAGGCCCACTCCCGCCAGCTCCACCGCCGGGCCAGGGCGCACGTGGGGGAGCCGCGCAAGCGGTTCGAGAGCGACCGGGAGCAGCACCGGCGGATCGTGCGCGGCTTCCTGGCGGCGACGCTGAACGGTGACGTCGCCGCGCTGGAACGGCTGCTCGCCGACGACGTGGTGGCCTGGGCCGACAGCGGCGGCACCATGACCTCGGCGCGCCGCCCGGTGCGCGGACGCTCGACGGTGGCCCGCTACCTGCGGGGCCTCAGCCTGCGGCCCGAGGTGGCCGGGCTGGTCCTGGAGGTCACGGAGGTCAACGGGGAGACCGGCGTCTACGTGCGCGGCCAGGCGGGCACCCTGGTCGCGGTCCTGGCCATGGAGATCGCCGGCGACCGCGTCGCCGCCGTACGGACCGTTACCAACCCAGCCAAACTCGCCTTCGCCGAGAGACAGTTCGCTCGCCTGTAACGAGCCTCCATGTGAGGACGATCACACGAGGGCGCTGTCACGGATCGGCGGGCTCACCGGTTCAAGTTGGGACTCGACAGGGAGGAACCATGACGAACCACATCGTGGTGCTGGGCGCCGGCTACGCGGGGCTGGGCGCGGCCAAGCGCGCCGCCCGCCGGTTGCGTACCGCCGACGCCCGGGTGACGCTGGTCAACGCGGCCGACCGGTTCGTGGAGCGGATACGCCTGCACCAGCTCGTGGCCGGGCGGCGGCTGCCAGATCTGCCGCTCGCCGGGCTGCTCGACGGCACCGGGATCGACCTGGTGGTGGCCAGGGTGGTGGGGCTCGATCCGGGGGCCAGGACGGTGCGCCTGGACGCGCCCCCGTACGAGCTGCCCTACGACGTGCTGGTCTACGCCCTCGGCAGCGCCGACGACCTGGATTCCGTGCCGGGGGTGCGCGAGCACGCGTACTCGCTCGGCACCGCCGACGCGGCGGCCCGGCTGCGGCCGCGGGCGGCGGAGACGGACTCGGTGCTGGTGGTGGGCGGCGGGCTGACCGGGATCGAGGCGGCCACCGAACTGGCCTCCGCCCGGCCCGAGCTGCGCGTCTCGCTGCTCTCCGCCGACCCGGTCGGCCCCGGCCTGTCCGTACGGGGCCGCCGGCACATCCACCGGGCCTTCCGCCGCCTGGGCATCACCGTGCGCGAGAACGCCCCGGTCGCCAAGGTGGGCCCGGACGGTGTACTGCTGGCCGACGGCGACGAGGTGCGCGCCGAGACCGTGGTCTGGGCGGCCGGCGTGCGCGTCCCCGGCCTGGCCGCGGCCTCGGGCCTGACCACAGACGCGCGCGGCCGGGTGGTCGTGGACCGGGCGCTGCGCTCGGTGTCGCATCCGGAGGTGTTCGCCATCGGCGACGCGGCGGCGGCCGACCGGAGCGGCCGGCCGACCCGCATGGCCTGCCAGACCGGCCTGCCCATGGGCCTGTACGCGGGCTCAGGCGTGGCCGACCTGCTCACCGGCCGGAGGGTCCGGCGAGCCATGTTCCGCTACGTCTGGCAGAACATCAGCCTCGGCCACCACGACGGCCTCACCCAGTTCACCCGCCCCGACGACAGCCCCCTCGACGCCGTGATGACCGGCCGCCGCTCAGCCACCTTCAAGGAGGCCATCACCCGCGGCACCGTCTGGGTCATGCGCCACCCCGGCCCCTACCTCCTCTGATCAGGGACCGGTCATACGCCACCTGGGCCCCCAACGCCTTGTCTGCCAACCGGGCCCTTACCTCCCCTGACCGGGCATGTGCCACTCCCGCCCCGGCCTCCCCGACGAAGGGCCCTTACCCCGGCCATGCCTCACACCGCCACGCGTCCCCGTCCCACTCGACCTCGAACGGCACCGCGTGCGGCAACGGCGCCCCCCAAACCCGCCCGCCCAGCCCGCACAGCGCGCTCAGCCCCACCGTCAGGCTCCCGACGTGCCCCACCACGGCGACGGTCTCGCCGGGATGTGCCGTCACGATCGAGGTCAGAGCATCCACCACACGGGCGGTCACCGCGTGCCCGTCCTCGCCGTCGCCCACCGCCTCGTCGAGCTTCCCGTCCACGACCCACGAGCGAAGCACCTCGGCGGTCCGCGCCCGCACCACCGGATCGCTGGTCCCCTCCAGCTCGCCGATCCCGAACTCGGCCAGCTCCGGCAGGGTCGCGACCCCGTCGAGACCGACCGTACGGGCGATGATCTGGGCGGTCTGCCGCGCCCGGACCGCGGTGCTGGCGTAGACCCTGGTGATGCCCTCCCCGATGAGCCGCCGCGCCGCCTCCCCGGCCTGCACCCGCCCCCTCCCGGTCAGCCGGGCCAGCGGAAGCGCCCCGGCCGCCGAGGAGACGACGTTCTCGGACTCGGCATGGCGCAGACACAACAGGCGAACGTGATCGCTCATACTCCCGACCCTACGAGTTCGCGGATCAGACAGGGCTCACCGAACCAGGCCCGTCGAAATTTCGCCTGGATACGAAGAGCCGGATATATCGGCCAGGCGGCGGGACCCCGCACATGCGGAACGCTCCCCTGCGAAGGCCCGTCTTCGTGGCCTTCCGGGGAGCGCTCCTGGTTGTTTCGGGTGAGCTAGCGGGCGCCGGGTGGTTTACCAGTCGCCGCCGCCGAAGTCACCGCCGCCGAAGTCACCACCGCCACCGAAGTCGCCGCCCCAGCCGCCGCCGCCGAAGTCGCCGCCGCCACCGAAGTCGCCACCGCCGGCGTCGCCGCCCCCGTCGGCGTAGCCCTCCGCGTAGCCGGCGCCGTAGCCGCCGTAACCAAAGCCGCCGAGCATGCTGCCCATCATGGTGCCGATGAACATGCCGGTCATGATGTCGCCGAAGCCGCCGTAGTAGCCGTAGGCGTAGGGCTGGTAGGCCGGGCCCGCGTCGTAGTAGGGGCGGCGCTGGCCGTCGACCATGACCTCGCGCATCTGCGGGTCGAAGCCCCGCTCGACCGCCTCGGCGTCCATCTTGCAGGCGGGCACGTCGCGGACCGCGCCACCGGGCGGGGCCCAGCGCACGTCACGGACGGACGGGCCGTGCTGCGGGTTGAAGAAGCAAGGTGCGCGCCGCTCGGGGACCGGGTCGTTGTTGACCTTGGCCTTCACCACGGCCAGCGCGTAGCGGCCGTCCTCGAGGGTCTGGGTGACCTCGCGCACCTGGTCGGCGCGCTGCACCGCGGAGAGCTGGGTCTTGGCCTTCTCGTAGGAGTCGAGCGCGGTCTGCCACTCGTCGATGTGCGTGCCGCCCTGGCCGGCCAGGGTCACGTCGGTGTCGAGAGCGGTGATCTCCTCGCCCAGCTTGGTGACATCCTCGTCCACGGTCTGCTTGACCGCGGCCAGGTCCTTGGCCTCCTGGATGGCGCGCTTCTTCTTCTTGTTGCTGGAGTAGAGGAAGTAGCCGCCACCACCGACCACCACGAGCGCGCCCAGGGCGATCAGCGCGGCGGTGCCGCCGGCACCGGGGTTGGCCTGGCTGCCGGGGTCGAGGGCGGCGCGGGTCTTGCCCGCCACGGCGTTGTCCACCCGGTTGGCGAAGTCCTTCATCCCGGCCACGACGTCAGTGGGGTTGGCGGTGGTGGCGCGCCGGGCCAACTGGCCCGCCAGGTTGGCCTGGGAGATGGAACTCGAGGCCGAGTAGAGGGTCGTGCCGTCCAACACGGCGAGCGTGGCCGACGGGGCACTCGCGGCGGACATCGCGGAGCCGAGGCTCTCCATGAAAGGCTTGATGTTGGAGTTGTTCACCGTGCCGTCCGGGAGCGCCACGGTGTAGATCTTGCTGTCGGCCCCCTCCAGTGCGTCACGGATCTCACTCTGCTGGTCCGACGTGAGCGAGGAGCCGGACACCACGTAAAGCGGGTCGTTTCTCCAACTGGACACCACGGTGTTGGGGTCCGGTGGAGCCGCCGCGTTGGCGGCAGGGGACAGCGCAAGAACGACGATTAGACCGGCGATCAGAGCCGAGATCACGGCCCCTGCTCGGCGCAGCGATTGGGTCATTGGCAGCAAGCCTCCTTCGCCCTTGAAGACGAACGGGCGGTCGGTAAAGTTCCTCACTGCGCACGTTACCCGCCCGGGGCCGGGCGAGCGCGTACTGTGACCGAAGATCCTGGTCGCGGAATGGCCCACGATCCCCACGCGAGGGTTTTCAGCTGTCCTTGATCTCGCAGATCGTCGCCCCGGACGTCACCGCCTGGCCCACCGCCGCGGTCAGCCCCGTGACCGTCCCGGACTTGTGCGCGGTCAGCGGCTGCTCCATCTTCATGGCCTCCAGCACCACGACCGTGTCACCCTCGCCCACCACGTCGCCGTCCGAGGCCACGACCTTGACGATCGTGCCCTGCATGGGGCTGACGAGCGTGTCCCCGCCGGCCGCCGACCTCTTCGAGCCTCCGCCGCCGCGCCGGGGCGTCTTGTTCGCGGTGGGCGTAGCGCCCGTCCTGCCGAGCCCGGCCGGGAGGACCACCTCCAGGCGCTTGCCGCCGACCTCGACGGTGACCGTCTCCCGGGTGGCGGCCTCGTCCGCGGCGAGCTCCGCGGAGTATGGCGCGACCGTGTTGTCCCACTCGGTCTCGATCCACCGCGTGTGTACGGTGAACGGCGCGGAGGCGAAGGCCGGATCGGCGACGACGGCCCGGTGGAACGGCAGCACGGTCGGCATGCCCGAGATCTCGAACTCCGCCAGTGCCCGCCGTGAGCGCTCCAGCGCCTCCTGCCGGGTGCGCCCGGTCACGATCAGCTTGGCCACCAGCGAGTCGAACGTCTGCGGCACCGTCATCCCGGCCTCGTAACCGGCGTCGAGCCGCACGCCGGGCCCCGAGGGCGCGCGCATGACGGTCAGCGTGCCGGGCGCGGGCAGGAAGTTGCGGCCCGCGTCCTCGGCGTTGATCCGGAACTCGATCGAGTGACCGCGCAGCACCGGGTCGCCGTAGTCGAGGCTCTCCCCGTCGGCGATCCGGAACATCTCCCGTACCAGGTCGATCCCCGACACCTCCTCGGTGACCGGGTGCTCGACCTGCAACCGGGTGTTGACCTCCAGGAAGGAGATCGTCCCGTCCTGCCCGACGAGGAACTCGCACGTCCCCGCCCCGACGTAGCCGGCCTCCCTGAGGATGGCCTTCGAGCTGGCGTACAGGACCTCGATCTGCTCCGGCGACAGGAACGGGGCGGGCGCCTCCTCCACCAGCTTCTGGTGGCGGCGCTGGAGCGAGCAGTCGCGGGTGCTGACCACGACCACGTTGCCGGTCCGGTCGGCCAGGCACTGGGTCTCGACGTGGCGGGGCCGGTCGAGGTAGCGCTCGACGAAGCACTCGCCGCGCCCGAAGGCCGCGACCGCCTCGCGTACCGCCGACTCGTACAGCTCGGCGACCTCCTCCAGCCGGCGCGCCACCTTGATGCCGCGCCCGCCGCCGCCGTACGCGGCCTTGATCGCGATGGGCAGCCCGTGCTCCTCCGCGAACGCCACCACCTCCTCGACCCCGGACACCGGATCCTTGGTGCCGGGGACCAGCGGCGCGCCGACCTTCTGCGCGATGTGCCTGGCCTGCACCTTGTCCCCGAGCGCCGCGATGGCGGACGGCGGCGGCCCGATCCAGATCAGGCCCGCGTCGATGACGGCCCGGGCGAAGGCGGCGTTCTCGGCCAGAAAGCCGTAGCCGGGATGCACGGCGTCCGCCCCGGCCCGTCGCGCGACGTCGAGCAGCTTGTCCATGTCGAGATAGGTCTCGGCGGGAGACTGGCCGCCCAGCGCGTAGGCCTCGTCCGCCACCCTGGCGTGCAGGGCGTCGAGGTCCTGGTCGGCGTAGACGGCCACGCTGCCGATCCCGGCGTCCTTACACGCGCGGGCCACTCGCACGGCGATCTCGCCGCGGTTGGCGATCAGAACCTTCCGCACCTGCCCCGTCCTTCCTCAAACGTTTGCTCAGCGGCCCAAATAGGCCCCGCCGTTCACATGGAGCACCTGCCCGGTGATGTGCCTGGCTCCCGCGGAGGCCAGAAAGAGAACGGTATCCGCCACGTCAGCGGGCGTGCCAGGGCGGCCGTTGCGAGTGTTCTCCACCCTCGCCCTGATTCCCTCCTCCGTCAGGCGGCCGCGGAAGAACTCGGTGTCCACGACGACACCGGGGGCGACGACGTTCGCCGTGATGCCCCGGGGGCCCAGCTCGGCCGCCAGGTCGGCGGTCCAGGACTCCAGGGCGGCCTTGGCGGCGCCGTACGAGCCGGAGCCCGTGCCCCGCGCGGCGAGCGAGCCGATCGTGACGACCCGGCCGCCCCTGCCCATGCGCGGCGCCAGCGCGGTCGTGACGAGCACGGCGGACATCAGGTTGGCGTTGAGGTTGGCCCACCACGCCTCGGCCACGTCCATCAACTCGTCCGACTGCCTGCGCTCCATGTTGGTGTTGCCGCCGGCGTTGTTGACCAGCACGTCCACCCGCGGCGGCAGGTCGTCGACGGCCTCCTTCACCGCGACCGGGCTGGCGGCGTTGAAGGCCACGTGGTCCGCGCCGAGTCGCGAGGCGGCCTCCTTGAGCACGTGCTCGCGGCGGCCGGTGATGGTGACGTGGTCGCCGAGCGAGACGAACGCGGCGGCCACCGCGTAGCCGATGCCGGTGCCGCCGCCGGTGATCACAACCTCGCGCATGGGCGGAAAGCTCCTGGTTGAAGCCGAACAATCCTCCGGATAGACCATAGCCGCTCGGCATAACGGGAGCGACGGCCGGTGGACCCCCTTAGGGTGAGGGCGCTTTCACACGGTTCAGGAGGATGCATGAGCCAGAGTATGCTCGGCGGCGACCCCGCGGAAATGCAGCAGATGTCCACGCAGTTCACCCAGCAGTCCGAGGCGGTCCGGACGACCATGACCGCGCTCGACCGCGAGGCCGCCAAGGTCGGCACCGCGTGGACCGGCCCTGGAGCACAGCGTTTCCAGCAGGCCTGGCAAAACTACCGCACAGCCTTCCAGCGGATGACCGAGGAACTGCAGGAGGCTTCGCGGGTCATCGGCACCTACCGACAGAACATCGAGTCCGCCACCAGATGATCAACGGACGGAAGCCCTGGCAAGGGCGCCGGGGCTTCTTCCGTTGAACCGGACAGGCGGCCGATTCCGGGCAGGCTACGCTTTACCCCCATGATCGGTCGCGTGTTCCTGGCGAGCGTGCTCGCCCTGCCCGCCCTCGCGGCGCCCGCGGTGGCCGCGGCCGACGACTGCAACCCGAAGAAGGGCACGGTGCAGTTGCCCGCCAGCGAGCCGTGGGCGCAGAAACGGCTCGACATCAAGAACGCCTGGCGCCTCACCAAGGGCGCGGGGGTGACGGTCGCCGTCGTCGACAGTGGCGCGGATCTCCACCCGCAGGTGCAGCTTTCCAAGATCATCGACGAGACGCACACCGGCTACCAGGACTGCGTGGGGCACGGGACCGCGGTCTCGGGCATCGTCGGCGCCCACTACATCGCCGGGGTGCCCTTCCACGGTGTCGCGCCGGACGCCAGGATCGTGATGATCAAGCAGAGCAACAAGGCCGAGGGTGACGTCGCCAAGCTGATCAGCGGGATCGACGACGCCGTGGCGGCGAAGGCCGACGTGATCAACGTCTCCGTGCGCGCCTCCGACACCCCCGGGCTGAGGGCGGCCGTCCAGCGGGCGCTGGACCAGGACATCGTCGTGGTCGCCGCCGCCGGCAACGTCACCGGTCCCGACGACCAGGAGGTGCCCGCCTATCCCGCCGCGTACGAGGGCGTGCTGGCCGTGGGCGCCGCCACCCCCGACGGGCGCCGCGCCGACTCCTCCAACGCCGCCACGCCCGTGAGCGTGCTCGGTCCCGGCACGGACATCACGGCGCCCTGGCCGGGCCGCAGCTACATGCGGGGTCTGCAGGGCACGAGCTTCGCGGCGCCGTACGTGGCCGGCACCGCCGCCCTGGTGCGCTCCCGTTTCCCCGATCTCACCAGGGAACAGGTACGCCAGCGCATCATCGCCACGGCGGACGGCACGGTCGGCGCCGGCAGCGGGACGGGCATGGTCAATCCCGTGCTCGCGCTCACGGCCGTGCTGCCGTACGAGGCCGTGAACGCGCCCGTGGTCGCCGAGCCCCCGCCCGCCGCGCTGCCGGTGGGTGCCATCGCGAAGGTCCCGCCGCGCGACGAGAACGCCTTCGGTGTCTCCTTGGCGGTGGCCGGCGCGACGCTGGTCGCCATCATGGTCGCGGGCGCGCTCGCGCTGCTCGTACCGCTGGGACGGCGGCGGGGATGGCGCGCCGGACGCGTGTCCTGAATGTGACCTGATGATGAAATGTCAAATCGACGCTGAAACTACTGATGCAAATGTGGCGGATTTGGTTGAATGTCCCTTCGAGATCATGCATTAAGTGAAGGGATGGAGATGCACCCCCTGCAGCCGGGCGATCCCGAGGATCTGGGTGCGCACGTCATCTCTGGACGGCTGACCGAGGGGCCGCGCGGCGTGGCCTACCTCGGCAGGGAGTCCGATGACCTGCCGCTGAGAGTGATCAAGTTGTTGCGCCCTGACCCCGAAACGGGCGGCGACGACGTCGCTCGGTTCGACCGGGTGCAGCGCGTCTCCAGTTCGCACATCGCCAGGGCACTGGCGCACGGCATGCACGGCGACCAGGCGTACGTGGTGCGCGAGCACGTCGAAGGACGCAGTCTCGCCGAGATCGTGGCGGAGGACGGCCCGCTCGACGGCGACTCGCTGGAGCGGCTGGCCACGGGCGTGCTGACCGCGCTGACCGCGGTGCACCTGGCCGGGATCACGCACCGGGGGCTCACCCCGAACAACGTGATCGTCGCTTCCGACGGCCCCCGGGTGACCGACGTCGACCTCGGTGAGCCCGTCGGCGAGGTGGGATACCGCGCGCCGGAGCAGATCCGAGGGCTGGGTTACGGGCCCTCCGCCGACATTTTCGCCTGGGGCGCGATCGTGGTGTTCGCCGCGACCGGGAAGCCCCCGTTCGGCCAGGACGCCGACGCGGTGCTCGACGGGGAGCCCGAGGTGGGCGACCTGCCGGAGCGGCTGCGCCGAGTGGTGCTGCCGGCGCTGTCCAAGGACGTCGGCAAGCGCCCGACCACGTACACGGCGCTGCTGCAACTCCTGGGCGACAAGCGCGGTGAGGCCGCCGCGATCGCGACGCAGAAGCTTTCGTCCATGCCGGGCGCGCCGATCGAGGGCGTGCCGGTGCAGGGGGCGCCTGTCCAGGGCGTGCCCCCGATGGCCGGGCCGCCGCAGTGGGGGCCGCAGGTCCCGCAGGAGCCCGTGCCGGGTGGCCCCGTGCCGCCGGGGCCGATGATGCCGGGCGCTCCCATGCCGTCCGGTCCCATGCAGGGCGGTCCCCTGCAGGGTGGTCCTCCCATGCAGGGCGGCGGTCCCGCACCGTACGGTCCCGTGCCGGGTGGTACCGAGCCGATGCAGGGCGTGCCGATGCCGCCTCCCGCGCCCGTGTGGGGGCCGCCGCAGGACGCTCCGCAGCAGCCGCAGGTACCGCAGTCGGTTCCCGGGCAGACGGTGCCCACCCGCGGGCCGCGCAGGCCGTTCCCGATGGGCCTGGCCGCGGCCGTGGGAGCGCTGGCGTTGCTGTCCGGCGCGGCGCTGTGGGGAGCCAACTACTACGCCCCCACGCAGCGCATCGAGACGGTCGCCGCGGCGGGGGACGCGTCCCCGTCCGAGGGCGGTGCCGCGGGGATCGGCGGAACGGACAACTCGGTCGCCCAGCCGGCCCAGCCGCAGCCCCAGCAGAGCCAGCCCGAGGTGACCGTGCCATGGGCGGCCACCCCGAGTGCCGATCCGGACGACGTGGGCCCGATGGTGCTGCCGACCGAGTGGACGACGCCGACGCCGCCCGAGCTGAGCACCGTGCCGACGCCGATCCAGATCCCCACCCAGCCGGTCATTCAGCCGACCACGCTGCCGACCGCGGGCCCGGCCACCGTGACGGTGACGCCGGTGCCGACCCCCACGGTGACGGTGACGCCGACGCAGAGCCCCACGCCGTACCCGCCGTCGGCGACTCCCACGCCGACCTCGACGGAGACCGGGACCCCGACCGAGACCGCGACCCCCTCGCCCACGCGGACGAGGCACAGGTGGCCCAACCGGCACTCCCCGAGGCCGACGGCGACCGTGACGGCCTCGCGCACCCCGACGGCGAAGCCGACCGTGACGGTGACGGCCAAGCCGCCGGTGACGGTGACGGCCAAGCCGCCGGCGAAGCCGAAGCCGACGCCGAAGCCGACGCCGTCGTTCGGGCTGACGATGCCGGCGACGCCGTCGGCCAAGCCCACCAAGGACACCCCGCCGACGGAGACGCGCAACCCGAAGAATCCGGTCGCGGTCTGCGGTCCGGGCTTCAGCGTGCAGCGTCAGCAGGCGTTCCGCGGTGGTGAGACGTTCCAGCTCTACAACAACTCCACCGGTGAGAACTGCGTCGTCACCATGAAGACGGTGGACGTGGGCAAGTCCACTCCGGTCAGCGCCACGCTCGAAGTGCAGGGGGGCGCCAGCCGGACCGACAGCGCCTCGTACGAGTTCTACGCGGGGCCGGTCAAGCTGCCCGCCAAGGGCAAGTGCGTACGCTTCCGGGGCAGCGTCGGCTCAGACGACTCCAATTGGTCCAACTGGTCCAACTGCGGCTGATCCAGCGAGACAGAACCCCCTCCGGGCGTGATCACGGAGGGGGTTCTTCGCTTTGACGACGGGGTCGATCGGTCGGGGGCGGTCAGCGGCAGGTCGAGCCCGTCAGGCACGCAGGCTGGTTGGGGCGGAGGCCGGTCGTCCTCTCGTCCTTCGACGCCGTCCGCGCTGCTCAGTAGGGCCGGTAGGGGCCGCCGCCATCCAGTGAGCTGATGCCCGGGTGGTGGGCGAGGTCGCCGTAACGGCTGTAGGTGTACAGGACGCCGGCGATGATGTTGTCCACCGGCTCCCGGATCTTGGTGTAGCCGGGCAGCGCGTGCGCGTTGAACGTGGGCGGGATGGTCTGCATCAACCCCTGGGACGGCACACCGTTCTGGGCGTTGATGTCCCAGTTGTTGATGGCGTTGGGGTTGCCGCCGGACTCGTGGTAGATGATCGTCCAGATGCGCTGGATGTCCGTGGGGTCGTTCGGGTCCAGATCGCTCACGTCCAGGCCCCGCTGCCGCATGATCGCCGCCATCTCCGGCGACTTGATGATCGTGATCGCCTGCTTGATCCAGTCCACGACCTGGGCCTTGGGCGCGGGCGCGTTGCCGTACGACGAGGGCGCGCCGGCGCCGCCTCCGCTCTGGACGCCGCCGGGACCGCCCGGATCGTCCGCCGAAGCGAGCCTCGTGGAGGGCTGATAGCCCACCGTCCTCTGCCAGTCGACTCTTTGGTCGCCGGGCTGGAAGTCGGTGCCGCCGGGCTGGCGGATGCCGTGGAAGAATTGGAACCCGTGCTGGCCGAGCTGGCCGTCGATGGCGGTCTTGGCCGTGGTTAGGGCGCCCTCGGCGTCGGCCACGGCCCGGTTGGCCGTGGCGACGGCGCCGCTGAGCGACTGCACCCCCTGCAGATGGCTGTCGATGTCATCCTGCGCGGCGTCGGGATGCTGCTGCTTGTAGGCGTTCTCCTCCGTCACCGCGGTCTGGTGGAGGCCGTCGATCGTGCCGTACGCGCGCTCCAGGGCGCCGGCGGCGGTGTCGAGCGCGCCGGCACAGGTGGTGACCGCGCCTTTCAGGTCCGCGCCCGCCCGCGGGTACGCGGCCATGTACGTGTGGAAGGCGTCGGCCGAGGCGCCGCCCCAGGCCCGGCCCACCTCGTCGACATAGCCGGTGAGCTTGCCGGTCGAGGTGTCGACGTGGTTGGCGACCGTGCGCAGAGCGGTGGCGGTGTTCCTGATCGCCTGCGGGTCACCCTTGACCTTCTCCTTCAGCGAGCCCAGGGTCGCGACGAGGCCCATGCTCAGGAGGCGTTCTCGCCGCGGCGAAAGTTGGCGGCGACCTGGCCGAGGGCTTCGTCGACGTTCTTCAGCCGGCTCCGTCCGGCGCCGAGCTCCCCATTGACGGAGTTCCAGACCTCGTCGACCTTCGCGGCCAGGTCGCCGGCGCCCTCGATGTCACCGAAGATGTCGGCCTTGGTATCCCCCTGCGGCGCCGGGGTCCTGCTGCCGACGAATGCGTCGTCCACCTTGAGCATGTTCCGCACCCGGAGGGCCTGTCGTCCGCACTCCTCGATCGCCTGGATGTGCACATCCACGAAACTCATGGAACTCCCTGACTGTCCGCGAAGTACGCCAAAAACCGACAATAGTCGGCATTCGCCTCTGTTGTCCCGGGGACCCCGGCAACCACGCGTCCTACGCCGGCTCCAGGAAAGCGGTCTGGATCAGGCGCGTGCCGCTCCTCCTGTCGACGTGGAAGCCGCGGCCGACCGGCAGCGGCTGCGGGCGGACGTTGCCGAAGAGCTGGCCCTCCTCCCGGTTGCCCGACATGATCAACGCCGGGCTGGCCATCTCCTTCATGCGCTGGACGGCCTGGTCGTACATGGCGCGGCCGGCGCCGCCGCTCTGCCTGGCCAGCACCAGGTGCAGGCCGATGTCGCGGGCCTGGGGCAGCAGGTCGGCCAGCGGCGCCAGCGGGTTGTTCGACGTGGCCACCAGGTCGTAGTCGTCGACCACGATGTACAGGTCCGAGCCCTGCCACCAGCTTCGCGACCGCAGTTGCTCCGCCGTGAGGTCGGCCGGGGGCAGGCGTTTGAGCAGGGCCGAGCGGGCGTCCTGGATCAACTCGGTGGCGGCGGTGCTGGAGGCGGCATAGCCGATGCGGTGCTCCGTCACCGCGGTGTCCAGCAGCGCACGGCGGTAGTCGATCACGATCATCATGGCCTCGCTCGGCGTCTTCCTGGCGACGACGCCCTCCATGATCAGCCTGAGCACGTTGGACTTCCCGCACTCGGTGTCGCCGAACACGATGAAGTGCGGGTCCGTCTCGAAGTCGAGCGTGACGGGCGACAGCGTGTCCTCGTCGATGCCGAGCGCGATCCGGTTCGCACCCGTCTGCTCGGGCCCGGGCATGGAGGCGGCGGGCAGCAGCGAGGGCAGCAGGCGTACGGGCGGCGCGGACGGCCCCTGCCAGGACTGCCGCACGACGTCCGTCATCGACCGCACCCCCTCGGCCACGTCGTCGGCGCCGGTCTGCCCGTCGATCCTCGGCAGCGAGGCGAGGAAGTGCATGCCGTCCCTGGTCAGACCCCGCCCCGGCACTCCTTCCGGCACCGCCAGCGACGCCTTCCTGCTGATCTCCGACTCGTACGCGTCCCCCAGCTTGAACTCGATCCTGGTGCCGAACAGGTCCCTGATGCCCGCCCGGAACTCCGACCACTTGTTGGTGGCGGCCACCACGTGGATGCCGTACCCGAGCCCGCGCGCCGCCAGGTCGGTGATCACGGCCTCCAGGCTCTCGAACTCCTGCTTGATCGTCAGCCACCCGTCGACGACCAGGAACACGTCGCCCCACCCGTCACCCGCGAGGCTGCCGTCGGCCACCATGCGCCGGTAGGTGGCGATGGACTCGATGCCGCGCTCGGCGAACTCCCGCTCCCGCTGCCGCAGCAGCGCGCTGACCTCGGCGACGGTCCTGCGCACCCGGTCGGCGTCGAGCCTGCTGGCCACGCCGCCCACGTGCGGCAGCCCCTCCATCGCGGTCAGGCCGCCACCGCCGAAGTCGAGGCAGTAGAACTGCACCTCGCGCGGCGTGTGGGTGAGCGCCATGCTGGCGATCAGCGTGCGCAGCACGTTGCTCTTGCCGCTCTGCGTGCCGCCCGCCACGCCGATGTGCCCGGCCGCGCCGGACAGGTCCAACCAGTACGGGTCGCGCCGCTGCTCGAAGGGCCTGTCGATGATCCCGATGACGGCGTGCAGCCGGCCCCGGCCCTCCCAGCCCGGCGTGGACAGGCCGAGCTCTGGCGTGACCGAGAGCGGCGGCAGCAGGTGGGCGAGCGTGGGCGACTCGGCGAGCGGCGGCAGCCAGATGCGGTGGGCCGGCGGGCCGTGTCCGGCCAGGCGGTTCACCATGATGTCGAGCAGGCTGTTCTGCGCGGCGCGCTCGTTCAGCTCCGTGGCCGGCTCCTGCCTGGGCTTCTCCTTCACGATCGGGAGCGGCACGAAGCCCGGGCCGTACTCCACGACCTGCCGCAGGATGGTGTGGTCGCCCTCGGCGTCGGAGCGGCCGGCTTCCGGCTGGTGGGCGCCGGACACGTACGCGGCCTTGAACCTGGTCATGCCGCTGGTGTCGAACTTGAGGTAGCCGTTGCCGGGCGCGGAGGGCAGCTCGTAGGCGTCGGCCACGCCCAGCACGACCCGGCTCTCCATGGCGGAGAAGGTCCGCAGGCCGATCCGGTAGGACAGGTGGGTGTCCAGGCCGCGCAGCCGGCCCTCCTCCAGGCGCTGCGAGGCCAGCAGCAGGTGCACCCCGAGCGAGCGTCCCAGGCGGCCGATCATCACGAACAGCTCGATGAACTCGGGCTTGGCCGACAGCAGCTCGCTGAACTCGTCCAGGACCACGAACAGCGTCGGCAGCGGCCGCAGGTTCGCCCCCTGCTCGCGGGCGCGCTCGTAGTCGCGCAGCGAGGCGTAGTTCCCGGCCGAGCGCAGCAGCTCCTGCCTGCGTACCATCTCGCCGTGCAACGCGTCGTGCATGCGGTCGACCAGCGGGAGCTCGTCCTCCAGGTTGGTGATGACCGCCGAGACGTGGGAGAGCGACTCCAGCCCGAGGAAGGTCGCGCCACCCTTGAAGTCGACCAGGACGAAGTTGAGTATCTCCGAGGAGTGCGTGACCGCCAGGCCGAGCACCAGCGTGCGCAGCAGCTCGGACTTGCCCGAGCCGGTGGCGCCGATCACCAGCCCGTGCGGTCCCATGCCGCCCTGCGCTGACTCCTTGATGTCCAGCTCCACGACCCGCCCGTCGGCGCCGAGCCCGATCGGCACCCGCAGCCGGTTACGGCCGGCCCGCGGCCGCCAGGTGACCGCCGGATCGAGGCGGGCCGGGTCGCCCACGCCCAGCAGCTCGGTCAGCGTGGTGTTGACCGACAGCACGTCCTCGACCTCGCCGCCGGCCGCCGCCGAGGCGCGGAGCGGCGCGAGCTGCCGCGCCAGGCCCTCCGCCCGCAGGTAGTCGACCCGGTCGGGGTCGCCGAGCCGCGTCTTGTGCTCCTTGCCGGCGTGGTCGATCTTGACCATGTGGAAGCCGTCCGGATGGACCTCCAGCCGCAGCGTGTTGTTCTCCTCCACGTCGGCCGTCGAGCGTGACAGGTCGATCACCGTGACGCCCTGGATGGCGTCGCTGCCGAGCTGGGAGTCGTGCGGCACGTGCCCCCCGTCCAGGATCAGCACGTGGTAGGGCAGCGCGTCGGCCGCGGCGCCCGGCCGGAAGCGGGCGCGCTCCCTGAGCTCCTTCCCGACCAGCCGGTCCAGCTCGCCCAGGTTCTCCGTCATCAGCCGTACGGGGCCCGCCGCGTCCACCTCCTCCGGGTGCAGCGCGTGCGGCAGCCACTTGACCCAGTCCCAGTGCGGCATCGCGTCCGACCCGGCGCACACCATGATCCGCATGTCGTCGGGCGAGTGGAACACGGTGAGCTGGGAGATCATGGCGCGGACCAGGTCGCGCGTGACGCCGGGGTCGCCGGTCAGCCGGATCCTGGCGAACGAGCCGAGCGCCACGGCGACGGGCAGCCCGGCGACCGTCGAATGCGCCCTGACGAACCTGCGCAGCGCGCCGGCCGACAGGGCGTCCAGGTCCTCCACGGGCTTGGAGTCCGGCGGGATCAACTGGATGGCCAGCTTCTGGACGCCGGTGCCGAGCCGTACGGTCGCGAAGTCCTCGTCCCGGGGGCGGCGCTCCCACAGCCGGGGGCTCATGGCGATCCACCACAAGGCGTCCGGCTGCGGCCCGCTCCACTCCAGGGCCTCGCGCTGCTGCTTGGCCGCGCGCTTGGCCTGCTTGCGGACCTGGCCCAGATACCGGAAGTAGTCGCGGCGGGCGCCGTTGAGCCGGTATTTGCGCTCTCCGGACTGGCGGCCCATCTGGCCCAGCGTCATGCCCACCATGGAGAGCGCGAACAGGCCGCTGGCCACGTACATGATCGGGTTGGCGTTGCCGCCGGCGGTGAACATCAGGCCTATCGCGGCGGCCCCCGCGCCCATGGGGAGGTAGGTGAGAACCGCCGAGAAGCCCTGGCTCTGCACCTCGGGAATCTCGGGCGGCGATTCGAGAAGGACCTCGCCGCGGGGGGGCTTGGGGCCGGGGCGGCGTTCCGGGCGACGTACGACGACGATGCTCATCAAAGACGTTCTTACCAGAAGAGACCAGATATGTTCTCTCTTGTCCGTGGCCACCGGTGGGGACGGAGAGACGAGTTGGGACAGATGGTTCAGGGACCTCCACCAGGTCCGCCGCCGTTCCAGGGGCCGCCCCCTGGACCGCCACCGATGCCCGGCCCGCCGCACGGCTACCCCGGCCACCCGCCCCGCCCGCCCGCGGGCCGGGATCCCAACCAGCAGGGCCCTGTTCAGCAGGGTGCGCTCGCGCAGGTGCCGATGCCGCTGCCGGCACAGTGCCATGTGACGATCGTCGGGCCGAGACGCAAGGCCGACCTGGCCCTGCCCGCCGACATCCCGCTGCCCAACGTGATGCCCAGCCTGCTCCGCGCGCTGGGCGAGGTGGGCGGCGAGTCCGCGGCGGCGCCCGGATGGACGTTGCAGCGGCTCGGCGGGGCGCCGCTCGACCTGGGACAGAGCCTGAGCATGCTGGGCGTGCTCGACGGCGAGATCCTCTACCTCAGGCCGCGCGAGGCGACCCAGCCGCCGGCGCTCTATGACGACGTGGCCGACGTGGTCGCCACCGGGGTGCGCCTCGGCGGTGGCGCCTGGTCCGACAAGCACACCAGGGTCATGGGCGCCGCCGGCGCGACCGGCCTGCTCGTGCTGGGCGGGATCGGCCTGGCCCTGTCCGGCATGTCAGGGTTGGTCATCACGATCGTGGCCGGGCTGCTGGCGCTGCTGCTGGTCGTCACGGGCGCGCTGCTGTCCAGGGCCGTCGGGGACTCGCTGGCGGGGGCGCTGATCGGGCACGCCGCGTTGCCGTACGGGTTCGTCGCGGGCCTGTTCGCGCCGTCCGGCGGGGCGACGGCGTTCGGGTTCGGCGCGCCCCACCTGCTCGCGGCGCTGGCCTGCACGGCGCTGGTCGCAGCCGTCGCCGGGGCGCTGATCTCCGACGGCGTTCCCGGCTTCCTCGGTACGGCCGTCGCCGCCACGGCCGGGGCCATCTGCGCGGCCGTGGTGATGGTGTGGGCACCGACGCCGGCCGGAGTAGTGGCAGTGGCCATCGCGGTACTGCTGGCCTTCACCCCGCTGGTGCCCACGCTGGCGTTCAGGCTGGCCAAGGTACCGCTGCCGGCCATGCCGACCACCGCCGAGGAGCTCCGCAACGACAACCAGCTCCTGGATGCCTCGGCCATCCAGGAGCGCACGAGGATCGCGCAGCGCTACGCCACCGGGATGGTCGCCGGGGTCGGGCTCTTCACGCTGGCCACGCAGGCGTTGCTGGTGCTCCACGACGACTGGGTCGCCTCGGTCATGACGGTGTCGCTGTCGCTCACGCTGATCATGAGAGCCCGCTTCTTCCGGGGGCTCGGGCAGCGCGTCTGGCTGGTCGGCACGGGGCTGGCGGGCTTCGCCATGCTGGCGCTGTCGCTGATCGGCGACGGCGGGGTCGTCGGGTCGCTGTCGGTGGCCATCGGGGTGTTGTGGCTGGCGCTGATGACCGTGGGCATCGGCCTGTGGCTGACGATGGGCAAGCCCTCGCCGTTCTGGGGGCGCGCCGGCGACATCCTCGACATCGTGCTGATCGTCCAGCTCTTCCCGCTCGCGCTGGGAGTGCTGGAGGTCTACACGTGGGTGCGCGGGCTGTCCGGCTGATCGTTCGAAACAAGGAGCAGGGATGCAGGAGTTCGGAGATTTCGCCAAGATCGACATCGACAAGCTGCTCAAGGGGGCCGACAGGCAGCTCGCCCTCCTCGGGGAGTTCCAGCAGAATGTCGGCTCGCTGGTCGGCCGTGCCCAGGACGAGGACGGCTTCGTCACCGTGGAGTACGGGCAGGAGGGCGTGCGCGAGCTGGAGCTGCACCCCAAGGCGATGCGGCTGTCCTCTGGGGAGCTGGCCGAACTGATCAAGACAGCGCTCAAGGACGCCACGGACGACTTCCAGAAACAGCTCCACGAGGCGGCGGGCGAGCTGTTCGGCGAGGAGGACAACCCGATGAAGTTCGACCCCGAGGCGATGACCGAGCGGCTCCACGCGGCGCAGCGGATGCACGATCGCGCGTTCGAGGACGTGATGGGGGAACTCGACGGCATCCGACGTCGGCTCGGCCTCTGACGCGGCCCGCAAGCGCCTGCCCTCAGGCCAGGACGAGAAGAGGCGTCCACCAGCACTTTTATCGCACGGTAGCCATAGCGCTACCGATCCGTAATCTGATGTTCCTGTGATTTCTGGGATCAATGATGGCTAACATGCCATTTGATGTTGTTAACGGGGGTAGTCCCTTTCGGAGGTGAACACCCGCCGTAACAGACGATCGACCTTGGAGGTCCCGTGTCACTGTACGGCGCAAGTCCTACTCAGCTGACGACAGCGGCTGGCTACTGCCAGGACACCGCCCAGTACATCGAGGGGATGCGGCAGCGAGTCCAGCAGATCAAGGGCGACCTGACCGCGCAGGGCTGGAAGGGCGGCGCCTCGCAGCGCTTCAGCCAGGCGCTGGATCAGTGGGACGTCGAGTTCAGGCAGGTCATCAAGATCCTTGAGGACATCTACGACCGGATGAACATCGGCGCCGGCGTCTACCGCAACGCGGCCGACCAGAACATGGACATCGCCGGCGGCTTCGCCAGCGCAGGCCAGGCCGGCGGACGCATCGACTCCCTCATCAACGCCAACGGCTGAGCAGGACGGAGAAGGCCATGAGCACGACGCCCGAAGATTACACCTTTGTCAAGTTCCCCTCGATGGAGGTGGCCTACGAAGAGCTCAAGAAGGTCATCACCGAGCTCGACAGGGTCACCGACGACCTGTACCAGGACATCAAGAGGGAGCTCGGCCCGAGCTGGGAGGGCGAGGCCCAGCAGTACTTCGACGTCAAGCGCGAGCAGTGGAACCAGCACGAGAAGGCCATGGGCCAGCAGCTGTTCCAGGCCGCCGAGGCGGTCAACATCGCCAAGGGCAACTACGAGAGCGCTGAGCGGCGCAACATCAGCATCTGGACGGACTAGCCCAGCTCGTCCATTCCTCTCGGTCATCGCCCGGGGCGCGGTGGCCGAGAGCATTGTTCCCAGGGGTGAGGAATGAGCTACGATCCGGAGCCCGACCCGCTGCAGGTCAACCCGTATCTGTTCGACGACGACGGGCGTGAGCACTCGCCGTCCACCATGAGGGCGATCGCTGTGGAGATGCGCAGCGGCCTTGACGCCATGCTCGGCAGAGGTGAACGGCCGAACGGCAACATCAACCAGATCTCGACGGGCAGCGAGCTCTCCACAGCTCAGATCGGCCAGTGGAGCGACGCCCAGGCGCTCGCACTGACCATCGGGTCGAGCAACGCCGGCAGGAAGTTCGCCGATGTGTACCAGAGGTTCATCGAGGCGTTTGAAAGCGTGGTCGAGGCCATCGAGGCCAATGCGGACAATCATGACAGGGCTCGCCGGGAGAACGAGGGGTAGTGCCTGATGAGTGACCGGCAGGTCGTCACGATCCTGAACTTCACGCAGGCGCCGGCGGGCAATTGGGAGACCGGCTCCAAGAGCGAGATCAAGCAGCTGCTCCAGAACACCGACCCCGCCCACCTCGACGGCACCGGGCAGACGTATCAAAACGCGGCAAGCAAGATCGAGCAGGCCCTCGCCGCCCTTGAGGAGCACGCTCCGAAGATCGCCGATGTCTGGAAGGGACCGGACGCCGCCAAGGCCCGCCACGCGCTGGAGATGCTGAACGCCTCCGGCCACGAGCTGCGCGGCAAGCTGTCCATGATGGGCACCGCGCTGCAGACGTACGCGGGACACCTCAGGACCGCTCAGGCCGAGGTCGACAAGGAGGTCTCGGTCCCGGCCGGCGTCGGCACCGAGGGCGAGGAAGAGGTCGTCAGGAAGGCGCTGGAGGACGTCCAGGCCCAGCGTGCGCTCTACGACCTGAACAAGAAGATCGTCGACGTCTACACCATCGACGTCCCGCACGACGTCTCCTACGAGCTCCCGACCGTCAGCATCCCCGACACTCCCGTCGAGACCCGCGACCCCGGTTACCCCACCGGCCCCGGATCGAATGGCCCCACCTTCGGCAACTCCGCGTACTCCGGCGGTGGCTCCGACGGTGGCGGTTCCTATGGCGGCGGCTCGGGGGGAACGGGCCCGGGGAACCCCGGTGGCGGCCCCAATGGATCCGTCCCCGATGGGTCGAACCCGGCGAATCCCGATGGTTCGAACCCGGGTGGCTCCGACCCCGGCGACCCCACCGCCCCCGACCCGAACGCCCCCGACCCGAACGCCCCTGATCCGGCCCCGACCCCCGTTCCCGGGCAAACGCAGCCCCCGGGCTCGGACAACGGCACGGTCCCGCCGGTCATCGGCGGTGACGGCCAGACGACCACCGACGGCTCTAACGGCATGAACCCGCGTCAGACGGACATGGCCTCCTACCAGCCCCCGACGACCGCGCTCACCACGCCGTTCACCACCACGCCGACGCCTTTCACCACGACGACCCCGCCTAATCTCTTCACCCCCACGCCTCCGGGGGGTGGCTCGCCGATGATGCCCTCGGTGATCGGCTCACCTGTCATCGGCGGCGGTCCGGGCGCGACGCTCGCGGCCGGTGGCGGGCGCGTCCTCGGCGGGACGTCGGCCGGCATGCCGATGATGCCGTTCATGGGCGGTGGCGCCGGTGCCGGCGACAACGGGGACATGGAGCGGAACACGTTCCTCACCGAGGACGCGAGCTGCTGGACGGCCGGCCACGACACGACGGAACCCATGATCGGATGACTGACAACCAGTACAACCCGTACGCCGGCTTCCCCGGCGGCCAGGACCTGAAGCCGTCGTCGGGCATCTCCTTCACTGAAGGGGAGCTCGCCAACAGCGGCAGGCAGATCGACAGTCAGGTCAATATCCTCCAAGGGCTGAAAGACGGGGTCGGGGGCCTGGGCGTCCCTTTCCCGAGCTTCGGCGTGATCGGCATCGGCATCGAGTTGGCGCTGGACAGGGCGGTAAATGCGCAGAGTGAGGCGTTGGCCAAGGCCCACAAGGCACTGTCGTCCTGGCAACCCGCCCTCGAGGCGGCCGACAGGAACTACAAGAAGGCCAACGACGAGAGCGGTGACCCGTTTGGCCCCGGCGGCCCGGGTGGCCCGGGAGACCTCGGCGACCTCGGTGGTCCGGGCGGATTGAAGAACGCCGATCTCGGCGGCGTAGGTGCCGGTGACCTGCCCGGCATGCCGGACGGATCGCTTCCGGGCAGCGACCTGCCGGGCAGTGATCTGCCAGGGAGCGACCTGCCGGGAAGTGATCTGCCCGGAAGCGACCTGCCCGGCGTGGACAACCCTTCCACCGACCTTCCCAGTACGGACCTGCCCCAGCAGAACATGCCGGGCATCGATCCCGCGGACATGAAGGTCCCCGACATCGACTCAGCACTCAACGGCCCGTCCAAGACCGACCTGTCCTCTTACCAGCCGACGAACCCCAACATCGCCGGAAATCCGGCGTCCATGGATCCATCCGGCCTGGGCACCCGCACGGGGCCCGGCACCATGGGCGGCCCCGGACCGGGGTCAGGCATGGGCGGTGCGGCGAACGGCCTGTCCGCGGCCGGGCTCCGCGGGGCTGGTGCGGGCGGCATGCCGATGATGCCCTTCATGCCGCCGATGGGCGGTGCCGCCGCCGGTCAGGAGGAACGTGACCGAGAGCAGACCGTCGGCCTCTCCGAGGACGAAGGTGTCTGGGGCGGAGACGAGGACGTCGCACCTCAGGTGATCGGGCAGGAGGCGTTGTGAGCGCGCTCGATACGTACCGGACATCTGCGGTGATGGCCGCCGGAGCGGCTGTTATCATCGCAAGTCCTTGGGCCGCTTACATCGCGCTCGCGATTGCCACCATGGTGTCCAATCCCGAAGGCATGGAGGAAGCGGCCAGAAACTGGCGCATGGAAAATTCGGGGGGCGAGAACGCGCCGCAGCTCTCCGAGCTGAGCACCCAGCTGAATACGCTGCGGACGCAACTTCAGAAACAGGGCACCTGGGAAGGTGCGGCGTTCGAAGCGTTCGACAAAATCCATGCCGGCTTCAAGGAATCCGTTGAAGAACTGAACAGGCTCCGTACGGACACCGGTACTGCCGTCGACCAGACTGCGACGTTCGCCAAATTCGGCGCCGGCACGGTCTCTGCCATCGCGTTATTCATGGCCTTCGCGGCGGCCTACAAACTATACTCCTACTTCACGGGCCCGATCGGCTGGGCGACGGCTCGCGCCGCGTTGGACTCCGCGGGCCAAGCCGCCCTTAATTTGGCCAAAGTGATGCTGGGGAATCACAGAAAGGTGATCGTGAGGGCCACCATGGTCATGGCTACGGCCGAGGCGGCCTCTTACGCGACCGGCAAGATCTTCCCCACGTTCGAGGCCATCCCGGGCTCCATGATGTCCTCCATGACGGGCGGTGCCGCGAAACCGGAGCCGTTCTCCACCGGTGGCGGAATGGACTACGACGAGCAACTCGGTGGCCTCACTCCGGTCATGGACATCTAGTAGGTAGAGAGATGGCCGAAAGGCCGTCCAGGCCCGGCTCATTGGGTGCCGGGCTGCTGGATCGTGTTCGCCTCCTGCACGGGCATTCTGGCCGCGGCCGGATCCAGCGCGGGCCCGTCGGGGATCAGTCGCAGCAGGCCGACAGGCACCGGTGCCACGTCCGTGGTGTCGTACCCCAGTTGGCCCAGCACGTCCGGCGAGGTCAGCCGATACTTCCTGCCCTGGTCGGTGACCAGCGAGAACTGCTGGACGGCCGACAACTGCCCGTCGCCCGGCAGACTTCCGGCCAGCGCCGCGCTGCCCGGCGGCAGCAGCACCTGGTCGACCTTCTCCGGACCGGCGCTCGCCGCCGGCTGCGGAATGCGCAGCCTGCCGCCCGTGGTCAGAACGGCCCTGGTCGAGCCCTTCATGGTGTTCTGGTACGCGGCGCAGAGCGGCGAGGACACACCCGGCGTCTGGAAGCGGGGCATGGTCGAGGGCAGGCCGCTCTCCCGGATCTGCTGCGCGGACGCCTTGGCCGCGTTGGCGCTCGCCGCGTCGACCGTGACCTCACGCACCGGGAGCCGGCCGTACGCGGTCTTGCTGGCCGGGTCCTGGAGCAGCAGCATCGCCTGCGTCTGGTTGATGGGCGCGAGGCCGTCGGCGAGGAGCACGTACCAGCGCTCGGCCGAGCCGGCGACGGAGGCCACCTTGAACACCTGCCCCACCCTGGCCGACCTGCCGCCGGGACCGACGGCCTTCTTGCCGCGCTGGTCGACTTTCGGGGCGGCGAAGTCCACGCCGGACGGGATGGCGTTGATCCACGAGGCGGGGACGCGGCGCGGTGTCTGGTCGGTGAGGCGGTCCACGTTCGCCGCGCGCATGCGCTGGTTGTTCCAGAGCACCCAGTTCTGCGTCCCGTCGTTGACGATCAGCGCGGAGCCGCCCACCGGCGTTCCGGCGACGTCGATCCCGCCCACGAGCGTCACGAACGGCTTACGCACCCCGGCGGCGTCGGTCCCCTCGACCACGCACGCCGACCATGGCGCCTTGACCAGCCGCTCGCGCTTGGGCAACGAGTCAGGAGCCCCCTGGATCCCCACCTTCTGCCCTCGCGCGTAGGGCGCCAGCGACTCCGCGGACACCGTTCTGACCTTGATGTCCTGGCTGTCGAGCATCAGCCGGGCGGACACGTAGTTCGCCACCGGCTGCATCTTGTTCTGCTGCTGGTTGTAGACGTACGAGGCGCCCGTCTCCTCCTCGACCAGCAACTGGCCGGGGTCGGTGAGCTTGGTGGCGTTCCCCGGCTTGAGCAGTCCCCAGATGCCGAATCCGGCCACGATCAGCACCGCGACCAGAATCCCCGCGAACGTCGCCACGTTCTGCCGCCGCATCGGCGACTCGGGCAGATCCGGTTCGCCCTGCAGCAGGGCCAGTCCCAGGCGCTGCGTCATGAGGCGATGCGCCTGATAGAGATCCTTCTGGGTCTGCATATTGCCTTATGTTACGCATGTTGACTATGAGTCTTCTGTACGGCTATGAAACCCTGCAGTAGGCTGCATGATCGAGTGCCGAGGGGGAGCGTCTCATGGGAGAAACACAACCGCCGGGGCAACCGCCGGCGTGGTGGCCAGGATTGGAACCCGAGCGTGACGGAGTCGGGTACAACCCTCAGAAGATCCTGAACATCGCCCGAGCGCTGCGCGAGGCGATGAAGCCCATCAATGGCGAGGGCTACGGCCAGCGCCAGGGCTCGGTCGCGGACTTCGACGCCTATGGCAACCTGTCGGATATGCGCGCGCACCTGAGGAGCGTGGACCGCATCGAAGGCATCAAGACCTTCGTCGACACGCTGGCGAACAGCCACCAGGACTTCGCGACCGTCTATGGCGAAGCCCTGGAGAACTTCCAGACCGCGATCTCCCTGATCGAGGCCGGAGCCGGCAACTACCAGGTGACGAATACGGCCAACGAGGGAGAGGCCTGATCCGCATGGGAGACACTAGGCGGGAGACTCACCACCTGAGGCCCTCGAGTCTCGGGGACGACAACCCGGAGGATCGGAGCGTAGAGCAGGTCCTGACCTTCATCCAGGGCTTCGACGCCACGCGCATCGACAGCGCGTCGATCGCCTATTCGGACGCCAAGAAAGCGGTCGGCGACGCGATGACCGCGATCGAGCGGGAAGCCCGCGAGCTTGCCCGGGTCTGGGAGGGCGATGCCTCGGTCGAGGCCCAGAGGGCGCTCGGGATCCTCTACACGACCCTGGACGAGCTGGGCAGGAAGCTGCAGGACATGGTCAATCCCCTGTCGAACTTCGCCAACGTCGTACGCCAACACCAGGCGTTCTTGAAAGACGACTGGGGCGGATTCATGCTGCCTAACTGGCACTACCAGGGGGCACTGCACGGCGGACTACTGGGCAGCGCCACCTACAACGACGACTGGACGGACTACTACAGCACCTACAACGGCGTCAGCAACGGCGGCGGCACTTCGGGCCGATGGGGGTCCCAGAACGAACTGGCCGGGCAACACCTGCAGACGTTCGGCAACGACCTCAAGCAGATCTTCGGCACGATGCCGGACACGTTGGATGTGGCGTTCCGGGACATCAGGCCGCCGGGAATGCCGGATGGGCGGCCCGATCCGGTGGACTACTCCTTCGGCGACGGACCCGGCGTGGGCGACGTCGCACCTGCCGCGTACGGCGACCCCAACCTGTCCGGCGGCCCGCTGGGCGGGCCGGGCACGACGGGGCCCTCGTTCGGCTCGATGGACCCTCCGACCGGCCCGACGGACGGTGACCTGACCGGCCCGACGGGTCCGGGGTCGGACTCCCCGACCGACCAGTACCCGGGAACGGACTCCCAGGGAAACCCGCCGACGACCACCATGTCGGGTCCCACCCAGAATCCCGGCGGTCCCACGAGCACGGGCCCCAATTCGTCGAACCCCACAACGCACCTGCAGGACTACCAGCCCCCGAACCCCGGATCCCTCCCCACCACCGGCCACGGCACCAACCCCTCCTCGACGTCCTACACACCAGCCACCTACGGCGGCCCAGGCTCGTCGAGCGGCGGCAACGTCATGGCAGCCGGGGTGACCTCCCCATCGAGCGCCCGAGGCGGCTCCGGCATGGGCATGCCCTTCATGCCGATGGGCGGCATGGGCGGGGCCGGAGCCCAGGAATCCCGCGATCGCGAATCCACAACGTGGCTGCACGAGGACGACGACGTGTGGGGCGGCGACGCAGACTCCGCAGTAAATAGCCGAATCGGCTAACCCCCCACCGATCGCGGCCGAGTCTAAGACCCAAGGCGCCCTCAGCCAGGTGATCGGCCCTCGACACCGTCGCGGAGATCGCCGGAAACCACACCACCCCAGGCGACGTCATCTGTGGGGCACTCCGCGTGTGGTGCGCGTGGGGTGCTCCGCGTGTCGTGCCTGGGGGCATGTCATCTCGAGGCTGGACGTGCCCCGTGATGGCGGGAGGGATCCCGGGGGGCGGGCGGGGCCGGAAAGCGGTGCTCCTAATGAGAGGCGTTGTCGGGTAAAGCCGCTTGAACGGGTGTGATGTTGCCGGTGGTCACCAGGAAACCTCGGCCGGGTGGCCCTCCGGTCGTGCCACGTGGGAGGCGGATCGTGAAGATGTCGCCATCCGCCTGGCTCTGGACCGCGAGCAGCAGCCCCGTACGAGACTTGCGCGTCTCGGCCACGAAACCGCGATAGGCGACGGCCAGATCCCCGGTCGTGCCGGCGATCAGCAGCGCGTGATCGCCGTCCCGGCCCGAACGAAGCACCTCCTCCAAGGCCATCCCCAGCGGGGCATCCGCATTGATCAGCTCGGCGTCGTCCACCAGCACGACGTACTGGTGCAGGTCGGCGACCAACTCCCGCAGGTTTTCGGCGTTGCCGTCGAGCACGGCCACCGCCCCGGCCAACTGCTTGAGTGGACTGCGCCTGGGCGCGACGGCGATGACCGGCGTACCGCGATCGATCAGCGACTGAGCGGCTGTGAGCAGCACCGACGAACGGCCGGACCGGGACGGGCCCGCGATCACGGCCCCCGGACCATGAGCCAGGAGGTCGATCCCCAGCGGCGCGAGGGAGTCGCCCCCGGCCCCGATCAAAGCCCACAGCGGCGACGGAGGGCCGAACGCGGGATCCAGGGACAGCGCTTGAGAGGCCGTGATGCGCATCGGCAGCGCGTCCACCCTTAGCGGCGGCGCCCCCTCCCAACGCCAACCACCCTGACCAACCGCAGGGGGACGCCCGTGAGCCGGACCCACCTCGTGACGAGCGCCGGACCGGCCGTCGCCACCACCGTCAGCGGAAGCCGAGGCATCCGCCATGAGCGAGGTACCGGCATCAGATGTTGCTCTGGCGTTCGTGGGTGTGCCGAGGTCGAGTCCGGAGGCGGTGCGGGCCAGGGATTGCAGGGCCGCTACCTGGGCTGGGCCCGAGGGATCGGAGTCCAGGAGGGCGATGTGGTGCTCCACGATGCCGTGGTCGCCCATCGAGAGGGCGCGGCCGGGAGGCATGGACGAAGGCAGGCCCTTGAGGGGGAAGCCGGCCAGGCCGTAGTCGGCGGGGTCGGCGAGGCGGAGGAGCAGGCGGTCGTCGAAGACCGTGGAGACCTGTCCCAGCAGGCCGGATCGGTCGGCGGTGACCACCGCCCGGAAACCCACCGCGGGACCCTCGCGGAGAAGCTGCATCAGCGCCTCGATCAGGCGGCCGTAGTCGTAGCCCTCGAAGGCGGCGACGAAGCCCTCCCAGCGGTCGAGCATGAACACCAGCCACGGCAGGCGATGGCCCGCCTGGCGGTATTCGGCCAGAGAGGCGTGACCGGCTTCGGCCAGGAGTTGCTGGCGGCGGCCTACCTCGGCCCGGAGGCGGACGAGCAGACGCTCCACCCGGTCGAGCTGGTCGCGGGTCACCACGGCGCCGCAGTGTGGCATCGCCACCAGCGGCAGCAGCGCGCCCGAGCCGCAGTCGACCGCGTGGACGTGTACGTCGCCAGGAGAGGCATGGGCGGCGATGGAGCCCGCGATGGTCCGCAGCACCGTCGATCTGCCGCTCCGTGCGGCCCCGGCGATGAGCAGGTGGCCTCCGTGGGCCACGTCGAGGGCCAGAGAGTGCCGGTCCTGCGCCCACGGCCGGTCGGTGATGCCGAAGGGCAGCGGTGGCACTTCCACGAACGCTCCCGACCTCGATGCGGGGTGAGGGGCCGCCAGGACAGGCCGGGAGGGTCGGGCCAGGTTCGTGGCAGCGCTGTGGGTGGTGTGAACGGCCTCCGTCGGGTCGGCGAAGTCCAGGACGAAGTGGGTGGGGAGGGGGTCCAGCCAGGGGCTGGGCTGGTGGGGGACGCCGGCCAGGCGGGCGGCTTCGATGAGGGCGTCGGCGACCAGGGTGAGGTCCGTGGCCGTCGCGTCCTCCTCAGGCTGCGGTGGGGGCGGGAGGGGCCTGCCCAGGGTGGCCCAGGCCACTTCGAGCACTCGTACGGCGGCGTTCGACCCGCCGAGCGGGTCCTGCGAGCGGGAGGCCGCCGGGCTGCGGCCACCGACCCTGGCCGTCTGTACGGCCGTCGCCGCGCCCACCCCGGAACGGACGTAGCAGCGGCCCGGCGTCGACTTGGAGATGTGGGCGGCGTCCGGTAGGTCGATGACGTCGGCCGACTCGGCGGGCTCCGTCACCCGCAGGGCGATCCGCAGCGAGGTGTTGGCCTGGATGTCCGCCGTCACCACGCCCGCGGGGCGCTGCGTGGCCAGGATCAGGTGGATGCCCAGCGAACGGCCCCTGCGGGCGATGTCCACCAGTCCCGTGACGAAGTCGGGCAGCTCGGCCACCAGGGCGGCGAACTCGTCGATGATCAACACCAGGCGGGGCATGCCGGGGCCCGCGTAGTCGTCGATGTCCTTGGCCCCGGCCGACAGCAGCAGGAGCTCCCGGCGGCGGATCTCGGCCGCCAGCGAGTCGAGGGCCCGTTGCGTCAGGTGGCCGTCGAGGTCGCTGACCATGCCGACCGTGTGCGGCAGGCGCACGCATTCCTTGAAGGCCGCCCCGCCCTTGTAGTCGATCAGCACGAACGTGAGCTGGTCGGGACGGTTGGCCACCGCCAGCGAGCAGATCAGCGTCTGCAACAGCTCCGACTTGCCCGCTCCCGTCGTGCCGGCGATCAGGCCGTGCGGGCCGTCGAGCCTGAGATCAACCGAGAACGGGCCGTCCGGGCCGATGCCGATCAGCGCCCGGGTGGAGCCCTGATCCTGCCACTGGGCGGCCAGCTCCGGGCCCGAGGGGTCGGACATGCCCATCAGGTCCAGGAGGCGGACGGCGTCGGGCAGGTTGCCCCCCGGGTCGTCCCTGCTCACGTCGCGGATCGGGGACAGAGCCCTGGCCAGGCGGTCGCACCAGGTGGTGGAGACCAGATCGCCCAGCACCGGGCCGATGACGTCGAGTCCGCCGCCGAGCAGGCGGATGAGGCCGTCGGTGCCGCACGCCGCCACGGTCTGGCACTCCTCGGGCAGCAGCCGCTGGTCGTCGTCGATGGCGAGGGTGAACACCCCGGAACGCGGCCCGTGGCGCAGCACCTGGGGCATGTTGGGCAGGCCACGCAGGACCTGGGCGCCGTCGAGGATCACGAGCACGTCATAAGGGCGGACGTCGTAGGAGGAGAACGTCGGTTGCTCCGGCCCGCCGAGGTCGTCCCAGCCGGTGGGAATCTTGCCGAGCTCGGGAATCTTGGTGTTCTGGCGCTGGTCGATGAGGGCGGCGAGCTCCGAGACGCGGCGGGTGGCCGACTCCGGGTCGGTGCCGGCCAGCACCACGCAGTCCTCGCCCGCGCGCGGCGAGCAGTGCGGCAACCAGCGCATCCAGCCCCAGCGGCGCTCGGCGTCGGCGTGCGCGGACACGATCACGATGGCCAGGTCACGGGGGCTGTGCAGGGTCGCGGCCTGGGCGATCAGCCAGCTCGCCAGGCTCGTCGCGGCCGACCGCGGGCCGGTGACGCCCGCCACGCCCAACTGGCGCATCGGCAGCGCCACGGGCACGGAACGGCAGATCGGCGGGTCGATGGGCCCGCCCTGCTCCTCCGACAGCTCCAGGTTGGCGGGCAGATCGGCGAGACCGACCCGGAGCCGGAGCGAGTCGGAGTCGTGGATCCTGCGCTCCCACAGCCGCCGGCGCGGCCCCGTGGCCGTGAGCAGCACCTGGGCCGGATCCGGGGCGTCGGACCTGCGCGCCGCCTCGTCGGCCGTCCGCGCCCGCTCGACCGCCTCGTCGTAGGCCCCGAGCTGCTCCTGGTATTCCTTGAGCGCCTTCTTGTGCTGTTTCCTGCCGTGGCGGCGGTCGCTCCACCACTGGCCGATCATGATGACCGGGGTCATGAGGGCGACGAGCAGGTAATACCACTGCATCAGGGCTATCGCCAGCGTCAGGCCGAGCACGGCGGGCAGGAAGGCGGCCAGCAACTGGAGCCGCATGCCCTCGTTTCTGCTCGGCTCCCTCGGCCTGACGATCTTGCGCTCGGGCTCCGGCCGCCGGAGCCTGGGCGGGCGGTTGTAGGACACGCCGCCCTCGGTCCTGGGCGCCAGATGGGCGTCCCTGGGCTCGATCGAGGTCAGCACGAACACCGAAGAACCGCAGGTCAGCACCGCCTGATCGGGCCACTCGACCGGCTCTGTGAGCGGCCGCCCGTCGAGCTCGGGGATCTCGCCGTAGTCGGCGGCGAACTCGGCCGCCTCCCGCTCCGCGACCCGCGCCGTGAGCTCGGCGACCTCCTCGGCCCACCGCCCCTTGAGCTTGATCTTGGGTGCCGCTCCCGGCTCCTGCCACGCCCGTTCCACGGTGATCGCGTCCGGTGTCACGCGTACGGCCACCGCCTCCGGAGCCAGCGCCGGATCGGCGGCGGTCATCGCGCACGTCGGGTCGGAGCCGATGACGTGCACGCCCAACCCCAGCCGGTGCACCGCGCCCGCCGCCGGCCCGCCCACCACCCGCACCTCCGCCACCCCGCCCGGCTCCTCCACGACCGTCGTGCGGGCGAGCCGGGAGTCGAGGGTGACCTTGTCACCGTCACGCAGCACTGCGGCGGCCCGCGACCGGGGGTCCAGCGGGCGGCCGTCGCGCCACAGGGTCAGACGCCGGCCGCCCGGCACCCCGGCCCGGTCTGCGCCGTCGCCCGGCGGGCGTGTTGTGCCGTCGCCCGGCGGGCGTGTTGTGCCGTCGCCCGGCGGGCGTGTTGTGCCGTCGCCCGGCAGGCGGCCCGGTCTGCGGGGACGGGGCACGTGGGGGCCGGCGTCGGCGGTGGCCGACAACCCGTAAGGCGCCTTGGCCCCGGGCAGGCGGACGACCTTGGCCAGCGGCTCGTGATCGCTGAGCGCCTCGCTCACCGTCGCCACGGTGACGCTGTCGTCACCGTCGATCACGACGTCACGGTCGCCTCGCCCGCCGAGCACGGTGAGCATGATCCGCATGGTGCAGTCTCCTCGCTCGACCTCGGGCCGCCAAAGGTAGCGCCCGAAGCGAGGTTAGGCTGGTGGGTTGACGCCAATGGCATGGCAAGGTCCAGTTGTGGACAAGGCGGCCTGGCGCTCCCGCTCCCTGTGGATAACTTCCATCCGCCAGTGCGTCGGTCCCGTTCGGCCGGGAATGTGCTGAGGCCAGGGCGTTCTCTCGCTCTCCGGCGGCGCTGATGGACACGGCCTGGGCCGGGTCGGAGGTGCTGGCCGACAGGGCGGCGCAGCTCGATCCCGACCGGCTGGGCGAGGTGGTCAGGGTCATCTCGGTAGGGCGGCGGGTGGACGTGTACGGGGTGGCGGTCTCGGGGCTGGTGGCGGCCGAAACGTCACAGAAGCCGCTGCGGATCAGGCTCGCTTTGGATCATCAAAACGGATCACAGCTGGTAATGAAGTGACAAGTGTTAATTGAGTGGCGACTATCAAGAAAAATCACCATCCGTCAACTCGGTAGAAACAATAGGCATTGATTATTTCCAGTTGACATCCCGCCACCTGCGAAACGAGCATGGGTCCTCGCATTCCGCCTCCGCCAATCCACCGCGACCCACATAATGGCGTGAATTCCCCAATTCACAATGGGAGCCCCCCACCCATGAGGACCAGTGAAAAGCCTGCCGCCAACGCGGCGGCGGGGTTGTCCGGCCCGGCTTCGCGCAAGCTCCCCGTGCCGCCCCGGGAGCGCAAACCGGCCTTGGCCGCCCTGGCGGTGCTGCTCATCCTGGGCGGCGCGCTGGCCACGACCCTGCTCGTGCTGCGCAGCGGCGACCGCGTCTCCGCCATCCGCGTGACCCAGCAGATCGGCGCAGGTCAGAAGTTCACCGGGCCGGCGCTCGAAGAGGTCAAGATCGCAGCCGACAGCGGCATCGACTACGTGAGCTGGTCGCAACGCGAAAACGTCCTCACCAGCTTCGCGGCGGTCACCATCCTCCCCGGCACCCTCCTGACGAACGAGATGGGCATCGAAACCAGCAGCGAACTCGGTGAGGGAAAGGCGACCGTGGGACTCGCCCTCAAACCGGGGCAAATACCGGCGGGTCTCGAAGAGGGCGACCGCGTCCAGGTGGTACACGTGCCGAGCCGGTCAAGCCAAGGGGAAACCCGGGTCCTCGCCCCCAGCGCGCTCGTCTTCGATGCCGGTAGCAATGGGTCCAGGCAGGGAAACTCCGGTCAAATAACCATTGTTGTGGATTCGGCGTCAGCGCCGGAGATAGTGGCTTTTGCTTCCAGCGGAGAGGTCGCCGTGGCCGAGCTTCCGGGGGCACGCTGACGTGGCGCTGATCGTACTGGCCGCCGACAAGGGCGCACCGGGCGTGACCACAGCGGCGACGGCCCTGGCGGCGGTCTGGCCGCGGCCCGTGCTGCTGGCCGAATGCGACCCGGCGGGCGGTGACCTCGCCTACCGGCTGCCCGCGGCCGACGGCGGCGTGCTCAATCCCGGCAAGGGCCTGCTCACGCTGGGCGCGACGGCGCGACGCGGCCTGGAGCCCGCGCAGATCCACCAGCACACGCAGAAGATCATCGGCGGGCTCGACGTGCTGGTCGGGCTCACCCACGGCGAGCAGGCCGCAGGTCTCACCTGGCTGTGGGGCCCGCTGGGCAGGGCGCTCTCGGCCTTCCCGCACGCCGACGTGATCGCCGACTGTGGCCGCCTCGGCGCGCACTCGCAACTCGGCGACCTGATCGCCGAGGCCGAGCAGGTCGTGCTCCTCACCAGGGCCACTCTCGACCACGTCGCCCACCTGCGCGAACGCCTCCAGATCACCAAGGCGCACGGCGTCACCGTGATCGCCGACCCGCGCAACTACCGCGCCTCGATCGACGACGTACGCAGGATCGTCGGCCCGTCCGTCCAGTACGTCTACGGCCTGGCCCACGATCCCAAGGGAGCCGAGCTCCTGCGCGGCCAGTGGGGCGGCCGCCTGGACCGCTCGCTCCTCATCCGTACGGCCCGGGACCTGGCGGCAAGGCTGGTGAGCCACCGATGATCGATCATTCGCTGGTCAAGCGCTTCCGCCAGGAGGTCGGTGACCGCCTGGCCCACCAGCGCCGGCTCGACCAGGCCAACGGCCTGCCCGCGATGACGGGCGAGGACGAGCGCCAGTTCGCCAGGGCGCTGATCTCCCAGGTGCTGGAGGAGCACGCGCGCAGCGAGATCGGCCTCGGCCGCACTCCGCCGACGGTGGAAGAGGAGGAGGCGCTCGCGGCCGGCATCCACGCGGCGCTGTTCGGCGTGGGCCGCCTCCAGCCGCTGCTCGACGACACCGACGTCGAGAACATCGACATCAACGGCTGCGACCGGGTGTTCGTGAGCTACGCCGACGGCCAGGAGACGCTGCACGAGCCGGTCGCCGAATCCGACGAAGAGCTGATCGAGCTGATCCAGATCCTGGCGGCGTACTCGGGCCTGTCGAGCAGGCCGTTCGACACCGCCAACCCGCAGCTCGACCTGCGCCTGCCCGACGGCTCCCGGCTGAGCGCCGTCATGGACGTCACGGTGCGCCCGGCCGTCTCGATCCGCCGCGCCCGCCTCGGCAAGGTCTTCATGTCCGATCTCGTGGGCAACAACACGATAAGTCCGGACGTTGCCAGGTTCTTGCGGGCCGCCGTCGCCGCCCGGAAGAACCTCATGATCGCCGGATCCACCAACGCCGGCAAGACCACCCTGCTCAGAGCCCTGGCCAACGAGATCCCGGCCGTCGAGCGCCTCATCACCGTCGAACGCGCACTGGAGCTCGGCCTCGACCAGTTCCCCGAGCTGCACCCCAACGTCGTCGCCTTCGAACAACGCCTGCCCAACTCCGAGGGACAGGGCGAGATCTCCATGGCCGAGCTGGTCAGACGCTCACTCCGGATGAACCCCAGCCGCGTCATCGTCGGCGAGGTGCTCGGCGACGAGATCGTCACCATGCTCAACGCGATGACCCAGGGCAACGACGGCTCCCTGTCGACCATCCACGCCAACTCCAGCATAGAGGTCTTCAACCGCATCGCCACGTACGCCCTGCAGGCCGGCGAACGCCTGCCCATCGACGCCACCCACATGCTCATCGCGGGCGCCATCGACTTCGTGATCTTCATCGAGAAGCGCAACGACTACCACATCGGCGGCAAGCTGCGCCGCTACGTCTCCAGCATCCGCGAGGTCAACGGCTGCGACGGCCGCGTACTGTCCAGCGAGGTCTTCGTCCCCGGCCCGGACGGCGCCGCGGTCCCGCACGCGCCGCTCTCCTGCCTGGAGGAGCTCGCCGCCCACGGCTACACCCCCGGGGGCTGGTGAGCGATGACCTTCGACCCGTTCTCCCTGCTCGCCGGGGCCCTCGCCGGCGGCGGCCTGTTCCTGCTCGTCATCTCCCTGTACGGCATGCGCCCCCGCCCGCCCAAGCCCAAGCGCCACCTCGTCAAGGTCCTGACCACCCGCGCCGCCATCGCCGCGGTGGCCGCCACCATGGTCCTGGTGATCACCGGCTGGCCGGTCGTGGCGGTGGGCACGGTGCTGCTGGTGTTCGCCTGGCGCGGACTGTCCGGCGGCGCCGCCGAGGAACGCGCCGCCATGCGCCGCCTCGAAGGGCTCGCCGCCTGGACGGAGTCGCTGCGCGACACGATCGCCGGCGCGGCCGGGCTGGAACAGGCCATCCCGTCGTCGATCAGGGCCGCGGCCCCCACGCTCAGACCCCATCTGCGGGCGATGATCGACCGCCTGCACACCAGGATGGCGCTGCCGGACGCCCTGGCGCTCTTCGCCGACGAACTCGACGACCCCTCGGCCGATCTGGTGGTGGCCGCTCTCATCCTCAACTCAAGGCTGCGCGGCCCGGGCCTGCGTGACGTGCTGGGCGCGTTGGCGGTCTCGGCCCGCGAGGAGCTCGACATGCGCCGCCGGGTCGAGGCCGAACGCCGTGCCACCCGGCGCAGCGTGCAGATCGTGGTGATCACCGCGCTGGCCTTCGCCGGGATCCTCGTCGTCTTCAACCCCACCTACGTGGCCGAGTACGAGGGTTACCTCGGCCAGGCCGTGCTGGTGGTCGTGGCGGGGCTGTTCGGGGCCGGGTTCGCCTGGATGCGGCGGCTGGCCAGGTTCGACAAGCCCACCCGGCTGCTCATGGGAGGAGGCGGCGGCGATGGTTGAGGCCGCGCTGGCCGGAGCCGTACTCGGGATCGGCCTGCTCGTACTGCTCAAAGCCCTCTTCCCGGCCCGACCCGGGCTGGTGGCGCGGCTGCTGGCGCTGGACGCCGTGCGCGAGGACGCGGGCGCGCCCCGCATCCAGCTCGTGCTGCCCGACGAGGAGGTCGGCGCGTTCCGCCGCGACCTCGGCGTGCGGATGGCCCGCCTGTACGGCGCCCGCGGCTGGGAGGTCAGGTCGGTCAAGGCGGACCTGACGCTGGTCGGCCGGTCGTTCGAGGCGTTCCTGGCCACCAAGGTGCTGCTGGCCGCCAGCGGCCTGCTGGCCTTCCCGCTGCTGCTGGGCTGGCTGTTGCTCATGGGATGGGGCACCTCGCTCACCATCCCGTTCTGGTCGGCCGTGCTGGTGGCACTGGTCTTCTTCTTCCTGCCCGACCTGCAGATCAAGAAGGAGGCGGCGGCCAGGCGGCGCGACTTCCGGCACGTCGTGGGCGCGTTCCTCGACCTCGTCTCCATGAACCTGGCCGGCGGCCGCGGCGTGCCAGAGGCCCTGATGATGGCCGTCTCGGTCAGCGGCGAGCAGCCCAACTGGGCGATGGGCCGCATCCGCGACGCCCTGAGCGGCGCCCGGATCGTCGGCATCACTCCGTGGCAGGCGCTCGGCCAGCTCGGCGAGGAGATCAACGTCGACGAGCTGCGCGACCTGTCCGCCGCGCTCGGCCTGGTGGCCGACGACGGTGCCAAAGTACGTGCTTCGCTGACGGCCAGGGCCGCCACGTTGCGCCGCCGCGAACTGGCGGAGATCGAGGGCCGGGCGGGCGAGCGTTCGCAGTCGATGCTCGTGGCCCAGCTCCTGCTCTGCGCCGGATTCGTGATTTTCCTCAGCTTTCCCGCTGCCATGAAGATGTTGGGAGCCTGAATGAACCACCCCTGGATCATCTACCTCACCGCATATCTCGGCGTGCGCGTCCACCGTGCCCGCACCGCGCCCACCAGGGGCGCCTCCGCCGTCGAATGGGTGATCATCACCGCCATCGTCGCGGGCGTGGCGCTCGGGCTGGCCACCGTGATCAGAACGCTGGTCGAACAGAAACAAGAGGAGATCGGGCAGTCGTTCGGCGACAGTGGCGGGGGTGGCGGTGGCGCGGACGACGGCTGACAGGCGCAACCGGCGCGGCGAGCGCAGCGCCCGTGACGAGCGCGGTGTGACGGCGATCGAGCTGGCCCTGCTCATGCCGGTCATCCTGGCGGTAGCGCTGCTCATCGTGCAGGTGGCGCTCTGGTTCCACGGCCGGCAGGTCGCGGAGGCGGCCGCCCAGGAGGGTGCCCGGGTGGCCAGGTCGGCCCCGTTCGACTCGGGGGACTGGGAGGGCGCGGCCACTGCAAAGGCCACCGACATCATCAAGGCCATCGGGCCCCAACTGCTGAGCGACGCCACGGCCACGACGTCCGAGAGGGACCCCGACGAGCGCTTCGTCACCGTGACCGGCAACGCCGTACAGGTCATCCCGCTGCTGCCCGACCTCACGTTCACGATCACCGCCACCGCGGGCGGGCCCATCGAGTGCTTCCGTCCCGACAACGGCGGAGAGGACTGCCAATGAGCCGGGCCGAACGGGGTTCCATGGCCGTGGAGACGGTGCTGCTGGCGCCGGTCTTCCTGCTGTTCCTGCTGTTCCTGGCGGGCGCGGGAGTGCTGGTGGAGTCGCAGGGGCGGGTCAACGGGGCGGCGCGGGACGCCGCCCGCGCGGCGTCCGTGCAGCGCGGCTTCGACCAGGCGGAGGCCGCCGCCGAGGCCATCACCACGGCCGTGCTCGAAGGACAGTGCCGGTCCTCGTCGGTCTCCCTGGACGGGTCCGAGTGGGAGCAGGGCGGCCAGGTCCAGGCCGAGGTCACCTGCGAGCTGGACCTGGGCTTCCTGGGGTTCGGCGGCACCAAGCAGATGACCGGCACGGCGGTGGTGCCGATCGAGCAGTTCAGGAGGGTCGATGAGTGAGCGGGGGTCGATGTCGGTCTTCACCGTGCTGTTCTCCGTGGTCGTGTTCCTGCTGGCAGGGCTGCTGGTGGACGGGGGCTCGGCGATCAACGCCCGCCTGCGCGCCGCCGACGTGGCCGAGCAGGCGGCGCGGGCCGGTGCCGACCAGATCGACGTCGACCAGTTGCGTACCTCCGGCCGGACACGGCTGCTGGGCGAGGACCAGGTGTGCGCCAGGGCCGACGAGATCGTCGCGGCGCAGGGGAGCGACGACGTGACCAGCGGCGATTGCGCCATCGAGCAGGGCGGAGAGCAGGTGACGGTCACCGTGTCGGTGCGTTGGGAGGCGTTCTTCCTGAGCGCGATCGGCTTCCCGGGAGCCGAGATGGCGGGCACGGCCACCGCCGCCCCCGAAGCGAGATAGACCGATTCCCGCCACTCGATGGCCGCCGAACGTACGAGACACGACGCTGGACGCGAGAAAGGAGGGGCGATGCCGACGCGAGAGCCCGCGCGTCCGCACGGACGTCACACGCCCGCGCGCATCCCGGCCAGGCGCAGCGCCGGCGACGTTCTCGCCGGGCTCGCGGCGCTGGTCGTGCTGGTGGCGCTGGTGGGCGGCGTGCCGTACGCGCTGCTCATGTTCGTCGGGCCGCCGCTCGCTCCCGAGCTGCTCGACCTCGACCTGCTCACCAGCCAGGTGGGACCGAGCACCATCATGGCGGTGCTGGTGCTGCTGGTGTGGCTGGCCTGGTTCCAGCTCTTCCTGTGCGTGCTCGTCGAGGTGTACGCCGGGGTGCGCCGGGTCGGCATGCCCGCCCGGGTGCCGTTCTCCGGCGCCTCGCAGGCCCTCGCCAACAAGCTTGTCTCGGCCGTGTTGCTGCTGTTCACAGCCGGGGCGATGGTGGCGCCGATCGCCAAGCTGGCGCCGCCCACACCCGCCGCACCGCCCGTGACGGCGGTCGCGTACTCGGCCCCGATCGTCGAGAAGGCCCTCGAAACGCACAAGACCAAGAAGGTGTACGTGGTGCAGCCCCCGCACGGCCGGCACCACGAGAGCCTGTGGGAGATCGCGGAGAAGTGCCTCGGGGACGGCCGCCGATACCACGAGATCTACCGGCTCAACCAGGCGAAGGAACAGCCGGACGGCACCCGCCTGCGGATGGCCGACCTGATCAGGCCCGGCTGGGTGCTCGACATGCCGGACGACGCCAGAAACGCGCACATCGTCCCCGCCGACCAGCCCCGCGAGCAGACCCTGCGCGAACACCCCGGCCGGGCACACGTGGACGGCGGCTCGAAGGCCGACCGCGCCGAGCAGAAGACCCCGAAACGGGCAGAGGCGAAGCACCGCATGCCCGAGCAGCGCGACAGCGTGAGGGAGGACCCGCAACCGGTCATCCAGGAAGCCCAGGGGGACCTGCTCGACTACCTCGCCCCGGCCTCGCTGGCCGCCGCCGGGCTGCTGCTCGTGCTGGCCAGGCGGCGTCGCGAGCAGTTGTGGCGGCGGGTGTTCGGCCGCAGGATCGTCCGTCCCCGCGACGACGCGGCCCAGGCCGAGGTCGCGCTCAGGCTGGGCGGCGACGCGCCGGGCGCCCGCGTCCTGGACCTCGGGCTCAGGCTGCTCGGCGCCGGGCTGGCCGCCCAGAACCGCACCCCGCCCATCATCTACGGGGCGCACCTGTCGCCCCGCACGCTCGACCTGTGGATCCACCCGCCGGACGACGACCCGCCCCAGCCGTGGACGGCCGAGGACGGCGGGCAGATCTGGCGGTTGCCCACCCACGAGGGCCGTCTGCTGGACGAGAGGCCGGGCGGGGCGCCGTACCCGGGGCTGGTGTCCATCGGGACGGACGCGAGCGGGAGGGTGCTGATCGACCTGGAGGCCGCGCAGGGCCTGATCAACGTACGGGGCCCGCAGACCACCGCCGCGCTGGCCGCCATCGCGGTCGAACTGGCCACCAACCTCTGGTCCGACCGCATGCGCATCACGCTCGTCGGCTTCGGCGAGGAGCTGACCGCTATCGCGCCCGACCGGGTCAGGGCCGTCGGCAGTCTGGCCGAGGTGCTGCCCGAGCTGGAGGCGGGCGCGGCCCCGCGCACGGAGGTGCTGACCGGGCGCATCTCCGGCAGCCCGCGCCGGGCCCACTACCTGTTGTCCTCGGTGGCGCCCACGCACGAGGAGGCGCGCCGCCTTGCGCTGCTGGCCCGCAGGGACACCGCCGGCTACGTCGTCGCGGGCGAGATCCCGCACGCCACCTGGACCCTGGAGATCGGCGACGACGGCCGGGCCAGGATCGCCGAGCTGGGCTTCGACGTGTCCGCCCAGCTCCTGCCCCGGCGCCACTACCGGGCGCTGATCGACCTGTTCCGAACGGCGGGACGGCTCGACGGCGAGGCCATTCCCGAGGCCGAGCCACTGGACGGGCTGCACTCGCCGGCGGTCGAGATCAGGATGCTCGGCCCCGCCGAGGTGGCCGGCCTCGGCCCGCTGGAGGAGGGACGGCTGGCGCTGGCCACCGAGCTGCTGGTCTACCTGGCCACCCACCCGGGCGGCGTGCATCCCGTGGTGCTCGGCGGGGTGCTGTGGCCGCGCGGCGTCCAGGCGATGGTCAGGGATGCCACGATCGCCAGGGTCGTCGAGTGGCTGGGCTCCGACCACCTGCTCATCGACGAGGCGGGCCGGCTGCGGCTGGGGCCCGATGTGCGTACGGACTGGGCGCTCTTCCGTGAGCTCGTACGCCGCTCGCACGGCGACCCGACGGCCAGGGCCGTGCTCCTGGAAAAGGCGCTCAGCCTGGTCAGAGGCCCAATGCTGGCCAACAGGCAACCCGGGCGCTACGCCTGGCTGGCCGCCGACGACCTGGAATACGACGTGGCCGCCGAGGTGGCGGACGCGGCGCGCCGGCTCTGCGAGATCCGGCTGGCGCACGGCCAGCCGGACGCCGCCGTGGCCGCCATCCGCGCGGCGCTGCTGCTGGCGACCGACGACGAGGCCCTCTGGCGCGACCTGTTGCGAGCCACCCACGCCACGGAGGACACGGTACGCCTGCGTGCCGTCGTCGAGGGCCTGACCCGCAGGGCGTCCTCGCACCCCTACGGCGGCGGGATGGCGCCCGAGACCGAGGCCCTGATCGAGGAGCTGCTGCCCACCTGGCGCATCCATGTAGTGAGGGAGTCGTCCGCATGAGACGAATGGCGATGGCGCTGACCCTGCTGACACTGGCCGGCTGCGGCCAGGCGGAGCGGCCCTACACGCCGCGGGAGGCACCCGCGCCGGCGAGGGCCTCCGCCGCGGAGAGCCCCACGCGGCCGGCGGACGAGACGGTGCCCTCCGGCACGCAGACGATCCAGGTCGCCGACAACCTGCGGGCCAGGATCGAGTGGCCCGCCGCCCCCGACCCGCTGCTGAAGATCATGGTCGACCAGTACGTGGGCACCCGCAGGGCCGTGGCGGAAGGCGAGTCGGTCTACGGCCACAACATGGAGTACGAGGCGGAGATCCAGGCCAGCGACTGGATCCGCGGGTTCGTCGAGCAGGACCAGTCCATGCGTGGAGTCGGGCGGGTCTACAACCTGCGGGTCGTCGCGAACGTGGACAACAAGGGCGCGCAGATCAACGCGTGCATAGACGAGACCGGGATCCGGGTGATCTCGGCGACCACCGGGAAGGCTGTGCCGCGCCAGCCCTCCTTGGTCCGCGCCCCCTACGCCGAGAGCGTGCTCGCGCACCGTGGCGACGACGGCGTGTGGCGCATCAGAACCTATTTCAACCCCGATGAACGGTGTACCCGATGAAACCCCTCATCTCAGCGATAGCGGCGGGACTTCTCCTCCTGCACGGCAAACCCATCGATCCCCCGGCGAACCCGGGCGATGCACCGACCACGGGTGTCGCCAAGGAAGGCAGGGAGATCACTAGCACGGTCGCCAGGCCGAGCAAGATTACCTTTGAGGGTGACGGCGTCAAGAAGGGCAAGGGTGACGGCTATCGGGTGAAGCGCCCATGCTGGTACGAGCCATTCCTGAACGCCCAAGAAATGATCGATCTCCACACCAAGGGCGCCGGCAATGCCAGGAGGGCTGCGATCGACGAGGAGAGCCACCGGGAATTCATCAGGCCGTTCGAGGAGAAGAGGGGCCAGGAGGGGCTCTGGTGGTCGACGAGCTACATGCTGAACGATCCCGCGGGCGCGGCCTGCGCGGTGGCGCTGGAGCGGTTCGTCTTCGTCCCGCCGGGCAACACGCCACCCGCGGGGATCACGATCGAGCAGCTCGCGGAGATCGCCCGGGCCGCGATGACCGTTCCCGAGCACACCATCAAGCTCAACCCCGAGGCCAAGAGCTTCGTGAACCTGCCGACCTGGGTCTGGCTCGAGGGCATCGGCCAGCCACGCCGTACGGTCACCGCCTCCATCCCCGGCTTCATGAGCGTCACCGTGGTGGCCACGCTCCAGGACATCAAGATCGACTCCGGCACCACCCCTGAACGTGCGGAGACCCACACGGAGGGCTGCGGCCCCACCGGCAAGCAGTACGTCAAGGACGGCCAGTTCACCTGCGGCGTCCGCTACCTGCGCTCGGCCATCGACCAGCCCCAGGAGAAGTACCCGCTCACGGTGACGACCGTCTGGCCGGTCACGGTGGTCGACAACGTGGTTCCGGTCACGTTCCCACCCGTCGAGGTCGGGGCCTCCCGAGACATCGAGGTAGGCGAGATCCAGAGCAACGTCCGACCGTAGACGACCACCGCGGCGGTGCCGGGTGCGCCCCGGCACCGCCGCCCACGGGTTCAGTCGAACAGCTCGTCGATACTTTGGGCGGTGACGGCCCTGTCGATCCAGGACTCCAGGGTCTCGCGGTCGGTGCAGCCGAGGATGCGCTCCTGCGCCTCCATGGGCACCGGGATGCCCCGCTTGTTCAGGAACCGCAGGATGGCTGCCGCCTCTCCTTTCGCGACTCCTTTCGCGACTCCTTCCGCGACTCCTTCCGCGACCAGTTCGCGGTAGAAGGAGCTTCGGTAGCCGCCTGCGGTCTTGTACTCCTTGGCCATTGCGATCACGATCTCCTTGAACTTGTCGACGGCGTCCTTCGGTAGCAGATCAAGTACCAGGTCACCATAGCTTTGCTGCTCTTTGGACAGGTGCTCCTGCGCGTCGTGCATCACCTGCAGGACCTTGACGCCATCTTCTCCCGCACCGTGCACGATGGCCGAGAGCGCCATGAGCTCGGGATTGGCTATGGCCCGATCGAGTTCGGTGACCATGGGCACCTCGTCCGGACCCAGGACGATCGGATGGAGCGTCCAGCCCGGATGCCCTATGTCGATGGGTTCGGCGCACTTGATCGCCTCCCTCCTGCTCGGGCAGAAGACGAGCAGTATGCAAGGACACTTCACGCGTCCCCGGAGTGTGGCCAGGTAAACAGGCCAGGACCAGTGCTTCTTACTGTCGTATTTCCGCTGAACCTCCAGCACGACGGCTGAGACCGGCTTCTTGTCGATCATGACCACGACCGAGTCCGCTCGGTATTCCGTGGGCATTCGGTCGCTCATGTCGCAACTGTCCAGTCGAGCTTCCTGGAAGGCGGGGACCGTCACACCCTTCTCCGCCAGCAGCGTGGCCACCAGGGAAGGGCGTTGCTGGACTAACTCCAACAGATATTCATGTTGCTGAGTCGGCATGCGAAAACATTACCGAATGAAGTCGTACGATCACAAAGCGTTAATCATTTGCCCGGTTTCGTGGGCAAGGAGCCATTCCTTGACCGGTACGCCGTAGTAATAGCCGCCATATCCCCCGCCGCTGGGCAGCACCCGATGGCAGGGCACGAACGGTGCGATGAGGTTCTGCGAGCAGGCGGACCCCGCCGCCCGGGCCGCCGTCCGGGGCAGGCCCGCGCGTTCGGCCAGCTCCGCGTACGACACGGTCGTCCCCGGCTTGACCTCGCGCAGCGCCTCGTGGAGGCGCTTGCGGGTGGGGGTGCCGGGCTGCGAGACCGGGATGGCGTCCAGCGCGAGCAGGTCCCCGTCCAGGTACGCCCGCACCGCCTCGGAGGCGGCCCCGAGGTCGGGCACCACCTCCAGGCCCTCCGCCTGCAGAGCGGGCGTGAGCCGGGTGAACATCTCGGTGGGGTCGGTGGTGAAGCCGGCCGCGACCAGGACCCCTTCGCGGGCCAGCAGGGCCAGCGGGCCCGCGGGGGTCGGGACGATCTGGGCAGCGATCATTCGGAACTCCAGAGGTGCAGGGCGGCGTACGCCCGCCACGGGCGCCACCGCTCGATGTGCTCGTCAGGGATGCCCAGCGCGGACATGCTGCGCTTCAGCCCGAGGTCGCCCACGGGCCAGGCGTCGGGGTCGCGCAGCGCGCGCAGGGCGATGTAGCCGGTGGTCCACGGGCCGATGCCGGACACCTCGAGCAGCCCGGCCACGGCCTCCGCCGGGTCCTGGCCGCCGTCCAGGTCGACGCGCTCCTCCACCAGGACGGCGGCCAGCCGCTTGAGGGTGTCGATTCGGCGGTTGGTCAGGCCCAGGCCCGTGAGGTCGGTCTCCAGCAGGTGCTCGGGGGTGGGGAAGAGGCCCCCGGGCGCGGCGGCCTTGGCCACGATCCGGCCCAGCAGCGTACGCGCGCCCGCCACCGAGATCTGCTGCCCCACGACCGCGCGCACGGCCAGCTCGAAGCCGTCGAACGTGCCCGGCACCCGCAGCCCCGGCCGGGCCGACACGAGGGGGCCGAGTGAGGTACGGCCGAGGACGCCGGCGATGGCCTCCGGGTCGGCGTCGAGGTCGAGCAGCCGCCGGCACCGCGCCACCACCCGGGAGAGCTGCCGCGTGTCCTCCACCGCCACGTCCAGGGCGATGTGGTCGCGCCGCGGGGTGAGCGTGATCGTCCCGCCCGGCACGGCCCGCGCGTACGACTTCAGGTCCGCCGTCTCCAGCCCCGGAATCGCCCGGGATGCCAGGAACGCGAAGACGCCTTCCACGTCGTACGGGTCCCGCCGGTGCAGCCGCAGCCGGAGCGTCGCGGGACCCGCGACGTCCACGGTCGCCGTTCGGCCCGCCGTGGCCCGCAGCTCGCTGGGCGTGAAGCCGTACGTCTCGCGCATCGTCGAGTTGAACTGCCGCACGCTCCCGAACCCCGCCGCGAACGCCACCTCCGTGACCTGCAGGCCCGTCTCCGTCAGGAGCTGCTTGGCCAGCAGGAGCCGCCGCGTACGCGCCACCGCCAGCGGCCCGACACCCAGCTCGGCCACGAACAGCCGGTGCAGGTGGCGCTCGGTGATGTGCAGCCGCCTGGCCAGCCCGGCGACGCCCCGTTCGTCGGCCGCCCCGTCGTCGATCAGCCGCAGCGCCCGGCCGATGAGGTCACCCCGAAGGTCCCAGCCGGGATCGCCGGGGGACAGCTCGGGCCGGCAGCGCTTGCAGGGCCGGAACCCGGCAGCCTCGGCCGACGCGGCGTGCCGGTAGAAGCGCACGTTGCGCGCCGAGGGCGTACGGGCCGGGCAGATCGGACGGCAGTAGATGCGAGTCGTCTTCACCGCCGTGTAGAAGCGCCCGTCGAACCGGGCGTCCCTGGCGGAGACGGCCCGGTAACACGAGTCGAAGTCGAGTTCCTGTGGGGCCATGCCTACGACGGTATGCGCTGCCCGGGGGCGCCGGCTGGCGGAAATCGGACGCCACCGTCGCTCAGGCGGGAGCGGGAATCGGACGTGTCAGGGCTGGTGGCGGGACGCCGCCGTGCCCTTCCGCGTCAGAGTCAATGAACCAGTCCCGGTCCGAAACACCCATCAACCGCGGGTAGTTTGATCACTCCGTGGAAGAGGTTGGAGCAGGTGGCAGGACCACAGCAGGACCCCAAGCAGTCCCCG
>NZ_JBDPME010000019.1:0-172305 GCF_039871825.1 Nonomuraea sp. B12E4
TGAACAGTCTGTACAAGAAAGAGCTCATCGACTTTCGCGGCGGCTGGCAGGGTGTCACCGACGTGATGCTTGAAACCATGGAATGGGTTGCCTGGTACAACGAGACGAGGCTCCACTCGTTCTGTGGCAATATTCCGCCGAAGGAGTACGAAGGCGCCTTCTTTAAGGCGCAGGAATCTGCTATGTCATTCGCAAGTTCGCAGGAATCGTAGCCTCCAAGATTCCCGGGGCGGTCCATGATCTCGGTGGAGGCGAACAGTTCTCCGGTGGAGCGGCGCGCTCGGGGTGGGCGGGCGAAGACCGGGGCGGCGGTGGTGTCGATGCCGACGTCACCGCGGAATTCTGCCAGGTAGCCGCGGCCTTTGCCCCAGCGGACCGGGGTGAGCACGAGGGCGGTGACGACCTCTTGCAGCAGGTTGCGCTTGCGGGTGTGGTCGGGATCGTCGTCTTCCCAGGCGGTGGCGAGCAGGTCGGCCTCGTGCTGGGGCAGGCGGGTGCGGCGGTCGTGCCGGGCTGGATCGAGCAGGGTGGTGAGCCGGTCGAAGGCGCGGTAGAAACGCCGGTTGTCGGCCAGGCAGGCGTGCGGATCGCCCGCAGGTGGCCGGTCGGCGTCCAGGCCCAGCTGCTCACGAGCGGTCGGGGACAGGCAGAAGGCGGCCAGCCGCCAGGCTTCGGCCAGGGTGGCTTTGCCGTTGTGGTGGATCGAGATCATCAGGCAGACGAGTACCGCCCGGATGGGCACTCCCGCCGGTCCGGGGCGTGGGCCGAGCTCGTCGTCGATCAGGGCCATGATGCCGGAGTCGTCCAGCAGCCGAGCGTAGTGGCTGGTGACGGCGTCGGGGATCTGTGCGGTCTGCTTGGCAGGTGGCCGGGGTCGGGTGGCTCGGGCTCGAGGGGTGCGTGGCGGCCAGGCGCGTGGCTTCGCCGTACTCAACGGGCCTGTTCGTCGGTCCGGCCGCGCAGCAGCGCGACCGCGGTGGACTCGTCCAGGGCGGGGACGAAGTGTTGGTAGCGGGCCAGCGCGGAGGTGCTCATCCCGGCCGCGGCGGCCACCACGCCCAGGTCGATGCGGGCGCTCAGCAGTTCGACGATCCAGGTGGAGCGCAGCCGGCGCACCGACAGGGCGGGCAGGCCGCCGGTGGGCTGGTGGCGGGCCGTCCAGGAGCTGAACAGGTTCTTGGCGTGCCGGGCGGCGCGCCTGGGCCGGAACACGAACCGGTCGCCCGGCTGGTCGGCGGCGCGGGCCAGGACGTCCTCCCAGGCGGCGCGGCAGACGATCAACCGCTCGGCGTCGGGGACGGCGACCACGACCGCGCCGCAGTCCAAGCGGCGCAGATGCCCGGTCCGGACGGCGGCCACCTCCCCAGAGGTCAGACCGCAGCCGAAGGCGAGCGCCATCAACGCCAGCGCGTCGCCTCTTGCCTGGCCGGGCAGGCGTTCGGCCCAGCCGCGCAGGCGGCCGAGCTGGGCCGGCGCGTAGGGCGGGCTGACCGTCTTGGGGGCCTTCATCGGCGGCGGCGCCTGCTCTCCGCGTTCCAGCCAGGCCAGCGTGGCGCGCATGTGCCGCAGCCAGCTGCGGTAGGTCTGCGCCGAACTCGGGGCCAGGTCGGTGCAGCCGGTCAGGACGAACGCGTCGATCGTCTCGTGCCGCAGCCACACTTCCGGGTCATCCGGCAGGCCGGAGCGGTGACACCACAGGGCCAGGCGGGTGGTCGCGGTGAGCAGCCGCTCGACGCGGTAGGGGGAGCGGTCGGCGCTGGCGGCGACCATCATGCGGACATGCCCGCAGATGTGGTCCCACTCCGGCGGTGCGTCCTGCGGTCGGTAGCTGGTGATCTTCGCCGAGGTCGCGGGGTCGAGGGTCACACCCCATCCATAGCGGCAGGACAAGCAGCCGTTACGCAGGGCGACGACATCCACCGAAAGGAGCGATTTGTCATGGTCGGAGGACGCGCGCGCTCGGCCGCCCCCCGGGAGTTGGCCGAGGACCCGCAGGCCTGGCCCCACGCGGACCTCGCCGCTTATCCCGCCGCGGCCGTCGTCCAGCAGATCGCCGCCGCCCTGGCCGGCGTCCTGGACGAACGTCGCCTGAGCCTGCGCGGCCTGGCCGCCGCCTCCGGCGTCAACCGCCAATCCATCGCCGACCTGCTGGCCGGGAGATCGTGGCCGGACGTGGCCACCATCGCGCTGCTGGAGACCGCGCTCGGCCTCCGGCTGTGGCCGCAGGGCGCCCCGGCGCCCCGATGACGACGCCGAGCCCGGAGCAGGACGTCGTGATGACTTCGACGGCATGGTCGAGCCTTCTCTCCGCCGCCCCGACAATCCGGACATCCGGGCAGGAGCAGCCGTCATTTGGCTCGACAGCCTCCAAGCGATCACCTATCGCGTTACGCTCAGAAGGCGCGAGCCTTCAAAGAGTTAGGTCTGTTGGGCGCTCAAGCAACCCGGTGCCGTCGAGCTGGAACTCGGCGGCACCACTTTTTCGATCCGGCCGGCAGGCCGGTCATCGTGCTCAGCTCGTGGCGGAGCTCCCCTCGCCGGCGAACCCGTTCACCCCGGCCGCGATCGTGAACAGGCCCTGCTCCCGCTCGGCCAGCCAGCCATCGTCCACCAGCCGCTTGAGCCGCGCGCGCATCCCCTCCACCTGGCCGCGGACATCCTGCTGACCCAGCGCCCGCACCACATCCCGCGCCCGCAACGGCTGGTCGGAGCCGGCCAGCAACACCACCGCGTCCTTGCGCAACCCCCGCAGCACCGGACGCTCCGGGGGAACCTCCCCATGTCCGGCAACCCCCGGATCGCTGTGGCCCGCGCCAGGACGATCGTCATGGGCGGCTTCGCCGCGCCCCGCCTCCGCCGGCTCGTCGTCCGCCTCCAGCGCGGTCAGTTCCTCACGCGCGATCGACAGCCGCTCCAGGCGACGCTCCGCCACGGCCAGCCGCTCCTGCAGCTCTTCCATCTGCCCGGACAGCTCAGCCCATTGCTGCCGTGCGGACTCCTCGGCCCGCTCCAGCTTCGTCAGCAGCGACGTCACCATCGCCTCCCTCGCGGCAGTCCCAGGCCATCGCCATCACTCAGCGCATGGCTGCAACTCCACACTGTAGGCGGCAATGGCATTGCTGACCCCCAAGATTGCAAGATCCCCTTGCTGAACCCGCCGAGTCAGCAGAAAGCTCCAGGCGCAGAGCGTCTGGCCGTTTCCGTCGCACTTCTGGGATGATCTCCACCATCCGTTCCCGCCGAGCAAAGGGGCCCCCGCTTGAACACCGGACGCCCGCCGGCCGCCGACCTGCGCGAGCACTATCGGAAACTGATGAACAGCACGCGGTGGCTCGGCATAGGCATGTGCTGGACGGCGGTGGTGCCCGACGATGGGCGAGCCCTCACGTTGGACCAGGTCGCCGCCCGGCTCGCCGGGAACACGCCCTATCGGCTGCACGAGCCGGCGACACTCGACGCCATCGGGCCGCCCGAACACGACGCCTACCCCCTGTTCGTCGGCGGGTTCGGCTCGACCACCGTTCTGTTCGAGTGGGACTACATCGGGGCAAGCCCCAACGTACTCCGGCGGCTCAGCGAGGGCGCGCGCGTCTACAGCACCTGGTGGAACGTCAACTCCAACAATCTGCTGAGCTTCGCAGCCGGAGGCGAGCCCGTCCTGGCGATCGACGCGCTCTTCCCCGGCCGACAGGAACACCACGCCGGCCTGGCTCAATGGCCCGAACTGCAGGCGATAACGGACTTCTTCGCCGCGCCCGCATCCGATGACCCCGACGAGGAAGAGGACGAGGACGACCTCGATGACCGCGCCGACTACGACTGGAGGGCCACCTGCCTGGCAGTCATCGACCGCACCACTGGAGCGCGGCTGACCAGAGAGTGGCTGGAGCAGTCACATCCTTACGTGACAGTCCGCATACCTGACGTGACCCGCTGACCCCTGCACGGTCAACGCCCGGCGTCCGTACGCGGGAAGCGATCATCCTCTTCTCGGGAAGCGATCTTCTCAACCCCTCTTGCGCCCCAGGCTAGCCCTATTCGTGAACACCCCACCGCGACGATCACTCCGCGAAACGGGCACTCAGCCCGCTATCGACCTCGCCGAGGGTCCTGCCGAGCCAGGGCTGTCATGAGCCAGGGACTCCCGGTAGAACCCTGGATGGCGGCGTGCACGAACGGGCGCCTCGGTTAGAGCTGTCGTTGGATCACTTTCGGTGTGTCGGGTTCCGCGGAGGTTTCCATGGCGTGCTTTTCCTCGCCGGTGACCAGTCCGAGGCGGTGCAGGATGGCGGCCGATCGTCGCCGGAATCGCCGTGCCTCGTCCAACTCGCCGAGGTCGTGGAGCGCGAGGCCGAGCCCCCAGGAGATCTCCGCCTCCCGATAGTCGGCCAGATGGCCGTCGGCCTGGTAGAGACCCAGCGCCTGCCGGTAGTGCGACACGGCCTCCTCCGGCTTCCCCGCCAGCCGGTACGCCTCGCCGAGGTGTATCCGAACGCACACGCCGTCGATGGTCACCCCGAATTCCTGGAAGATCGTCATCGCCCGCGTGTGCAGATCGATGGCCTCGTCGAAGCGCCCCGCGCGCTGGTATGCCAGACCGAGGTGCGTGAGAATCACCGCTTCACGCCAGGGGCCGTCGTCTCCCGCCCCGCGTTCGGTGCGCAGAGCCCGCAGGTGATATTCGATGGCCTTGTCGAAGTGGCCCGAGGCGCGATAGGCGATGCCTATCTGATCCAGCAGGGCCGCCTCGCGGAGCGGGTGGCCGCACTCTTGATACGCGGTGAGCGATCGGTGGAGATGGACGATTCCCTCGGCCGTCCAACCTGTGCAGATCTGTGTCCATCCGAGGTCACCGTACATGTGGGCCTGGAGAAGGATGTCCCCGCTGTGCTCGGCGGCCCGCAAAGCGAGCTCGCAGAGCGCGAGTTGCTTGAGCCAGTGGCCCCGCTCGTACAGGGAGACGGCGAAGCTCATGGCGAGCGCGACCGCGAGGTCGGCGGCGGGGGTGTGCGCGGCCTGGCCGACGACGGCCAGCACATTGTCCTCTTCGGCGTCGATCCACGCATGCAGGTCCTCGCTCGTCTCCAGCGTCACCCCCGGGTGAGTGAGCGTGCGCGGGCCGACGGCGGTGCGCCAGGAGCCGCTGCCCTTCACCATGCCGACTGCCAAACGCGCGGTCGCGAGATAGCAGTGCAGGACCCGCTCCACGGCTTGCTGCTGCGCCGTTGTGGTCTCCTCCTCGTGCGCCTGCTCGCGGGCGAACAGCCGGAGCAGGTCGTGCAGGCGGTACCTGTCCGGCGAGTGGTTGTCCACCAGTTGCGCGTCGACCAGGTGGTCGAGCAGATCCCGGGCCTGTACGTCGGGGAGGTCTGCCAGCGCGGCGGCCACGGGAAGGCCGAGGTCCTGGCCGTCGATCAGGCCCAGTAACCGGAACATCCGTGCCGCCGCCACACCCTGTGGGCGGGTCAGCAGATCGTGGTAGCTGCCCCGGAAGCTCGCGCGTACCGCGCGGTCGTCGGTTCGCAACTCGTCGAGGCGTCGCCGCGCGGTGGTCAGCCGGCGCGCCAACGTCGACACCGGCCAGCTCGGCCGGGCGCTCAGCCGGGCCCCGGCCAGGCACAGCGCCAGTGGCAGGCTCCCGCAAAGCCGGACCACCTCGGCGGCCGCGGCGGGTTCGGCGGCGATCCGGCCGGCGCCGGCCACGCCACTCAGCAGCGCCAGTCCTTCCTCGTCGGTGAGCACATCGAGCGGGACCCGGACCGCGTCCTCGAACGAGGTGAGCATCCTGCGGCTGGTAACCAGCACCGCGCAGGTGGGGCTGCCCGGCAGCAGCGGCCGCACCTGCGCCGCGTCCCGGGCGTTGTCCAGCACGATGAGCAGCCTTTTGCCGTCGGTCAGGGAACGGAAGCGGCCCGCGGCCTCCTCCACGTTCGCGGGCACGGCCGAGTCAGCCATGCCGAGCGAGCGCAGGAACCGGCCGAGCGCCGCCAGCGGCGTGACCGGGTCGACCTCGGGCGTGGCGCCCTGCAGGTTCACGTACAGGTGCCCGTCGGGGAAACGATCGGCGACGGCGTGGGCCACGTGGATGGCCAGGGCGGACTTGCCGATCCCGCCGGTCCCGCTGATTTGGCAGATCCCCACCCGGGCCCGCCCATCCGCGCCGAGCAGGCCGGTCAGGCGGGCCACCTCGGCCGAACGTCCGGTGAAGGTCGCCACGTCGGCCGGCAACTCGGCGGGAACCGCCGGACTCCCGTACGCCCACTGCGCCCCGGCGGAGTCCGCGTCGAGGATCTGCAGGTGAAGATTCTGCAGCTCGACATCCGGTTCGATGCCGAGCTCCTCGACCAGCCTGGCCCGGGCGTCGCGGAAGACCTCAAGTGCGGCGGCGCGCCTGCCGTTCTGGTAGAGCGCCGTCATCGTCAGATACACCAGCCGTTCCCGCAGCGGATGCTCGTTCAGCAACTGCGGCAGCTCAGCCAACGGTTCGCGGTGACGGCCGCAGCGCAGGTCGGCCGCGATGCGCTGCTCCAGCGCGGTAAGCCGCTCGTCCCGCAACCCCGCTTCGAACATGCCCTGCAGCCAATCGCCCGCCACATCCGCCAGCGGCGTCCCGCGCCACAGACCCAGTGCCTGCCGGAGCAGCCCACGGGCCTCTTCCGGACCGCTCGATCCGGCTCGACGGACCAGGTCACGGAACCGGTATAGATCCACCCGCATCGGATCGAGGTCCAGGCGGTAGCCCGGGGATGACGTGGCCAGCTCAGTGTCCGGTATGACGGCGAGGACGCGCCGCACCCTCGACACGTAGCCTTGAACGGCGTTGCGCGCCGACGCCGGCGGCTGCTGCTGCCCCCACACCGCCTCGGCCAGCCGGTCCAGCGAGACCACACCGCCGAGATTCAACAGCAACGTCGCCAGCACCGAACGCTGCTGAGCCGTGGACGGTCCGATCAGTTCGTCTCCCGCCCACACCCCGACAGACCCAAGCAGTCGGAACTCCGCTCTGCCCAGTGCCTCGGTCACGATCGTCCCTTAACGCTCGCGATGGTGCGGAGGCAGCGGTGGGCGAGGAGAACGCTGACGACGACGCGTGGTGTCGCGTCACCCGAATCGAGGCGTCGGCTTCCCAAAGCGGCTGTGCTCCCCGAGAAAACAATGATGGCACGGACCGGCCGCCACTCCCTCAAACCCGCCAATGAGAAACGCACGAGGTCGGCAGTCGACGCGGCCGGTCGCGTGACAGCCTGCCTCCGACCTCTGGGCGACGTCAATGACGGGGAGACCACACCTCTTGACTCAGAGTCTATGCCTGGGGAAGGTCGGCCGGAGCCGGGGCCGGCCGCTCTGGACCAGGCGGTGTCGATTCAGAACCGGGGGCTTCAGGCTCCGTGCGGTGAGTCGATGAGCGTTGGTTTTCATGCGGGGGAGCCTCCCAGGTGGCGGTGATGTCGCGGGCGACATCACGTAGGAGGTCGATGAGCATGTCTGCGAGTGGTGTGAGGCCGGCGTCGGCTTTGGTCACTGCGTAGAGCCGGCGGTAGGGCCTGGGGTGGGCCAGTTCGCGATGGGTGGTGCCAGGCGCATGGGTCAGGGCCAGGCGCGAGACCAGGGCCACAGCGATGCCTGTGCCGACGAGGGCCTGGGCGACGTCGTAGGACTCGGTCTCGAACCGCGCGGTGGGAGTGAAGCCGGCCTCGCGGGCGGCGTCGTTGAACTGTTCGCGGGCGGCATGGCCGGCCAGGATGGAAACCCACGATTCGTCGCGCAGTTGTTCCAGGTGGAGTTCGGTGTCCGCGGGCTGCCCGGTGGCCAGTGGATGGTCATCGGGGAGAACCACGACCATCGGGTCCAACAGGAGCGAGTGGGCCCGTAGGTGTGGGGGCAGCGCGAGCGGTGTGCCCCAGGACGCGACGATGGCGAGGTCCAGGCGCCCCGCGCTGATCTCGTCCGCTCCGCGTCCGGACACCACGTCTATGACGGAGACGTCGGCGTCCGGATGGCGGTGGCGCAGCGCCGTCAGGGCCGGTGGCAGCAGGTGCAGGGCGGCCGCCTGGAACGTCCCGATCCGCAGACGGAGCGAGAGGTGGCCGAGCAGTGCGGCCAGTTCCGCCTCGGCCCTGTCCGATGCCTCCTCCACAGTTCGACCGTGGGAGGCGAGCAGCGCACCGGCCGCGGTGAGCGTTGCTCCGCGAGGACCACGGATGACCAGGGGCACCTGCCAGTCGCGCTCGGCCTTGGCCACCTGCTGGGTGACCGCCGCGGGCGTGAGTTGGAGTGCGTGAGCCGCCGCCGTCAGGGAGCCGTGCCGCTCGATCAACGCGAGAAGCCGTAGCTGCCCCGGATCCACCAGCATTCACTAATCCTAACGCTGCACCCTGCTTTTTTAACTTTTTTTAGGGGCGCGAGACAGGAAGCCTGGTGGGACACCCATCGGCCGCGATCCCCGGAAGGGGTTCTTTTCTCATGCCCACGCATGTGCCCGTTTTCATCGCCACCACCTTGCTGCTGGCGATGCTGCCAGGCGCGAGTCAAGCCCTGATGATCCGGCAGGTTCTGGAAGGCGGCCAACGTACGCTCCGGGGCACGCTCGCGGGCAACGCCACCGGCTTCCTCCTGTGGTCCACGGCCGCCGCGGCCGGGTTGTCCGCCGCCCTGCTGGCCAGCCCCACCGCGTACACGGTGCTCCGGGTCGCGGGCGGCATCGTGCTGATGATCCTCGGGGTGAACACGCTGCGGACCGCGCTCACCACCGTCTCCACCCGCCCGACCCACGAGGGCGGGCGCCGCACCGGCTTCGCGGGCGGATATCTCACCGGCCTGATCACCAACCTCGGCAACCCCAAGGCAGGCGTGTTCGCCGTCTCGGTGCTGCCCCAGTTCGTGACCGCGGAAGGCCCGGTGTTCCTGTCGACCGTCGCCCTGGGAGCCCTGTGGGCGCTCGTCAGCGCCTCCTGGTACATGTTGCTCACCTGGGCCGTCGGCCGAGGGCGCGTCCTGGTGTCGCGGCCGACCGTCCTGCGGGGACTCCGCGTGACCACCGGCGTCGTCCTGCTGGGGCTGGGCGCCGCGGTGGCAGCAGGTGTCTGAGGGCCGGCTTGCCGCTCGGCGGGGTGGCGTGCTGATCAGCGCCATTCAGGGCCTCCTGGGGCAACCCTTACTGACACGTCATGAACGGCAAGCCGGCAACGAGCCGCGGACCGAAGCGCTCGCCGCAAAACCCGTGCCTGTTCCACCCCAGTGACAGCAGACGTACTGCGGGTGACCGTGACGGGAAACAGCACGGGGCATCGGCACCTTGTCCCACCTCTGACGCATCCGTCACCTGAACGCCGTTGGGTGACGAGGCCGCGGAGCGCGAACTGTCAGGGCTTCTTGCCCATCACCTGGCGGATGACGTCACGAACCCGCTCCATCATCGCGACCGGCGTGCCCACCAGGACGTTCTTCATGGCCGACTCCGTGCCCGGGTGTGGATGCGTGGGGGCCAGAGCCTCGGCGGCCTTGATGCCCACGGCCAGGGTCCGGCGTTCCGCCTCGCTGGTGTGAGCGCGCAATTGGGCGAACTCGTACCGCTCCTCGTTGCGAGCGTGGGCCTCCACCGCGGCACGCAGGACGGCGAGTTTCTCGAAGAAGTCGGCCGCGTTCGGGCCCGCCTGGTCCATCTCCGACAGTAGCCGCTTGGCCTGATTCTCCTCCGCCAGCCGGTCATCGATGACGGCGTCCCCACCGTCGATCTTCCGGCGCGCGTAGGGGTGCACGATCTCTTCCTCGGCGGTCTCGTGCACCGCCAGTAGCCGCACCAACCGAGTGAATGCCTCTCCGCATCGGTCGGCCGGCGCTTGCTCGACCTCGTCGAACAGATCCCGGATCATCCCGTGCTGGGCTATCAGCAGGTCGATGACGTCCGTCTCCTCCATCGTCTCCGGCCTCGTGCCCTTGTCAGCCATGGCGGTCCTCCTTCTCGTTCGGCCCGCCGCTACCCGGCGGAAGAGGTGGCACGCCCGGCAGCCCGAAGGCTGCCACGGTCATTACCGAATGCTGGTTATCGAGTGGGGGGCCGCAGGGATCTGCCCGGGGAAGCCCCTGAGAGGACAGGCCGAGCGGCACGTACGAGATCAGCGCGAAGGAGCGCCGGCACATGACCTTCAACCCACTGCGGGAACGCGGCATCCCGCTGGACAGGCAACTGCGTAACTGGCGCGCATGGAGCCGGACCCCTACCTGCAGCAGGCCTACCAGTTCGGGGTGCTGGAGGACTTCGACCACCTCTACCGGTACGCCAACCTGTACGAGATGATCGAGCGTCGTAAGGCCGAGAAGATCGTCGACGCGCTGACCGAGGTGATGCCGGGGCGGGCGACGTACCTGCATCACCGCAACCCGATCGACAACGTGCGCGAGCCCTATGACAGGAGCTCCGCCGCCCCGATCTCGAAGCTGCACGCGTTGACCATCATGGCCGCCGAGCAGCAGACCATGAACTTCTATATGAACGTCGGCCCCATGTACATGGAGCCGATCGCGCGTCAGCTCTACCAGGAGATCGGCCTGGTGGAGGAAGAGCACGTCACCCACTACGAGTCCCTGGTGGATCCCGGTGAGAGCTGGTGGGAGATGCTGCTCAACCACGAGTACAACGAGTGCTACCTGTACCACTCGTTCATGGAGACCGAGTCCGACCCCAAGGTGAAGAGCGTCTGGGAGCTGCACCTGAACATGGAGCTGGAGCACCTGCGGCTGGCCGCGGAGCTGTTCAAGCGGCACGACGGCCGTGACCCCGAGCAGGTGTGCGCCCCGGAGCTGCCCGCCCCGGTGACCTTCGAGCCGAACAAGGCCTACGTGCGCGAACTGATCGCCACCCAGATCGACTACACCACCCTGGGCACGGGCTACGTGCAGGAGGCCCACGAGCGGTTCGAGAAGATGCAAGAGGCGATCATGGGTGGCGAGAAGGCCCCGTCCGAGCGGGTCATCGCCGACAACCGGGCCAAGTCCGGGCAGGAGTACCGGCTGCAGACCGAGGGTGAGCACCCTGTCCGCAGCCTGGCCTACAACCGCTGACCCTCCACCGAGGCAGCCAATGGAACGTTCAGGCAAGTCCAGCCCCGAGATCGGCGCCGAGCTGTTCATCTCGGTCGGCACCGCCGAGATCCACGTGGCCAACGTCCAGCGCAAGCTCGGTGTGCGCGCAACCGCGTGGGCATCGCCGCCTGGGGTCGCAGCCGCCGCCCCGATCGCGCAGCGAAATACCAGCTCACAGGACGAAACCGGTTTTCGAGCGGGACAGGTCGTACTCGTACACACGGCGAGATGAATCACGCTGCGCGACCGTTGGAATCGAAATGTGTCGGAAATGAGTGTTTACGCTTAGGCATCAAGGCTGTCCGAGCCTTGCCGCCGGGAGCTTCGGCCCTGACCGCCGCACCACTTGGCGGGGATCGGACAACATTCTTGACAATTCTTCAAGGGGGATTGTATTTCTTTAATATCGGTCATCCGATATTAAAGAAGGGATGCGACATGTCCGCACTTCTGGAGATGGAACCGAGAGTGGCCGGGACCGGCGTGGTGGAGCCGGTCGTCGAGTTCGAGCAGCGGTGGGAGAGCCAGGTCGATCGGGCCGAGTGCCCGTATTCGAACCCCGGAGTTTCAGGCGGCTGCCCCTCCTGATGATCGCTGAGGTCGGCGCGGCGTAGACGTACTCGAACTCACCCGGACGGGGGGCACGACATGGATGAGATGGGTTCCCCGGACTGGGTGGAACAAGCCGTCAGGCAATGCGTCAGAGCCGACCACACGGTAGCGGGCGGCTCCGTCTGGCTGCTCGTCAGGCCAGACGGAGCCGTGCTGCCGGACCACGGATGGAAGCTGCACATATCCTCTCGCACATCGAGCTTTCCCGAGCTGGTGGAAAGACTGCTGCCACTCCTGGTAGCCGAAGGCTGCATGTTCAAACTCGCCCGCTCACAGCAGGTTCTCCGCGAGCTGAACGACGGCCATACCGCCCCGACCAGCGTCGGCAAGGCGTTCACCGTCTATCCGGACCAGCAACGTGTCCGTGAGATCGGACTGCGGCTCGCCGAGACGCTCCGCGGCCACGAAGGCCCGCGAGTCCTCAGCGACCGCAGAGTGCTGGAGACGGCTCCGGTGTACTACCGGTACGGACCGCTCGCGATCAGGCGGAGTGATGACGCACGGGGACGCATGCTGACACGGTTGGACGGGCCCGCCGGCGAGGAGTTCGACACTCTCGCCGGGCTCAGCTACCGGCAACCGTCATGGGTCGAGGACCCCTTCGTCGATGTACGGCCGCAACCCGATGCCGGCCCGGAACCTGATCACGGCCATGGCGACATCGTGCTCGGCGGACGCTACCGAGTCGTGGTCGGCCTCCGCGAGGCCGCCCAGGGCAACGTCTACCGCGCGATCGACGAGCGGACCGGCCGCCACGTGGTCGTCAAGCAGGCGCGCGCCTTCGTCGCCGAGTATGGCGAGGGGAACGACAGCCGGCTGCGGCTGCGCAACGAGCGTCGCGTCCTGCAGGCCCTGGACGGAGTGGCCGGTGTGCCACGGTTCATCGACCACTTCAGGTACGGCGACGACGAGTTTCTGGTCACCAGCGACTGCGGCCCCCTGACCCTGGCCAACGACGTGCGGCAGAACGGTCCCTACTGCACCGGCCCCGGCACCGGGGCTCGCGACCTCGACCGGTTGGCGGCCGAGCTGGCACGCATCCTCCTCGCGGTACACGAACGCGGTGTCGTCATGCGGGATCTGACCCCCGCGAACGTCGTGATCAGTGACGGCGTCAGTGTCATCGACTTCGGTCTCGCCGCCCACGACGGGTTACACCTGCCTGGGATGACTCCTGGCTACGCACCCGCGCGGCAGGTACGCGACGAGCCGCCGCAGGACACCGACGACATGCACACGCTCGGCATGACTTTGCTGTTCGCGGCCACCGGCCTGCACCCGGTCGCCCTGGGCGACGATCCGGAGCTGCCGCTGACGCGCGCACTGCAGATGGTTTCCCGGTACTTCGGTGGGTCACCATCGGGAACCATGGCCGCCATCGTGGACCTGCTCGGTGACGACCAGCAGGCCCGCACCGCCTTACAGGGGCTCGCCGCGGGGAACGACCGCCGGCCGGCGCGCCTTTCATCGACGCCGCTACCCGCGGTCACCGCGGAGCTGGCCGCCGAGGTGACGGACAACCTGCTGGGCGATCTGCTCGAGTCGGTCGGCCGCGTACTGGAGACCGCGGGTGACACGCAGGCCGGCCACGACGCCAGCATCTACAGCGGCAGCGCGGGCATCGGCCTGGAACTGCTGCGTCATCCGCACCGGACCGGCGCCGAGCAGAGGGTACGCGAGCTGGCGGCCTTCACAATGCGCACCACGGCAAAGGTCAGGCCTCAACCTGGCCTGTTCACCGGTGTGACAGGGACCGACATGTTCCTCCAAGAAGCGGTCGCACGCGGCATCAGCCTGACGAACTGGTCAGGCCGGAGCCTGCCACCGCCGCAGGGCGAGCTTGAGAAGCCTGACCTGCTCGACGGCAACGCCGGCATCGGCCTGGGCCACCTGTACTTCTATCGCCTCAGCGGTGACCCCGCCGACCTCGAGGTGGCGCGACGCTGCGCACGGGCGGTCTCAGCGGAACAACCACTCGGTTCCCACACCACACCGGGTCAAGCCGATCAGAGCGCGGGCCGCGCGCACGGCCTGGCCGGCGTGGCCGAACTACTGCTCGGCCTCGCCGAGGAAACCGGCGAGGAATGGGCGCGCCAAGCCGCGGCGGACCACGTACACCGCCTCGCGGAACGCTTCCGAACCCTCATATTCGAAGCGCAGGACCCTGCGGCGGAACCGATGACCGTGTCATGGTGCCGCGGCCTGCCCGGGATCGGGAAGACACTGCTCCACGCCGGCACAGTGCTGGGCGACCCGTCCCTGACCGACCTCGCCCGCCAGGCAGCCGACGTCTGCGTCGCCCGGATCCCGCGACTGAGCAAGCTCGGCCGATGCTGCGGCGCGGCCGGCCTCGGCGACTATCTGCTGGACCTGGCGGCGCTGGAAGGGTCCGAGCGTTTTCTGCAGTCGGCATCAGACCTGGCCGCCCACCTTCTGCTGCGCAGCGCCGGCCCACCCTCGCACCCCCGCTTCTTCGACCCCGGCGATCCTCTCCACCGCTCGCTGTCATGGGCACAGGGACTGACCGGCATATTGGCGTTCTTCCGCCGGCTGGCCTACGGCGGTGCCTCCTGCCTTCCGGCCGTCGGCTGAGGACGGCGTCGGCATCCGCGCCCAGCGAGGGCCTGTGCGGAGTTGAGATCAGCGGATTCGCCTGCGCCTGATCCGGCCCGCGTCGAAGGCTGCGGACTCATGCCGTACAGGCGCGCCACGTCTCCGGTGGTCGCCTTGACCTCGGGCCCCCATCCTCGCCGCCGGATCCCGCATCGTCCGGCGTCCGGTCAGCCGCACCACGAGCCGCCTTTTGCCTGCATTGCCTTTTTACCCGCCCCGGCCCGGTCGAGGTTGCCGGGGAAAGCAAGGTCGCGTGACCGGCTCCAGGCACTTGTTGCGCGTCAAACTCGCGCGTGAGATCTGGGTTTCACCGGCGGACCGCTCCCAAACGGACCTGCGGAAAGCCGTCTCTCCAAAGTTCGCGCAGGGCGAGCAGCCGGACATTGCCGAATAGGTGCCCGGGCGTTGCTTTGGAAAGAGCGTTTCCGGTAAGGACACCGAATAGCCGACATTGGATTACGGGGGGATCGGTGCCGGATGCGTCGCGTGGGCGCGATCGTGCGGTCGAGCCCGGCAAGAAGGGTCGCCTGGCCGCGAGCCTCAGGGGGTGGAGCGGGCCGCCCGGGCCGTTCCGGCCGGAGTTCTGGCGCAGCCCGCTCCGCGGCCCCTGGCTGACCTCGGTGCTCGGGCTGATCCTGCTGGTCGGGATCACCGTTGTCGCGATCACCGGGCTGGTGTCGTACGCGGCCTACGAGCCTCGGCTGCCGGGCAACGACACGACCCCCGGCAGGGGCCTGCTGGGCTTCTACCTGTTCGACTGGCCCACGGATCCGGTCTGGTTGTACCGGGTCACCCAGGGCGCGCACGTCATCGGCGGGCTGACACTGGTGCCGATACTGCTGGCCAAGCTGTGGTCGGTCATCCCCAAGCTGTTCTCGTGGCCGCCCGTCCGCTCCGTGGCAATGGCCGTCGAGCGGGCCAGCCTGCTGCTCCTGGTCGGCGGCGCGGTATTCCAGTTCGTGACCGGGATCCTCAACGTCCAGCTCTTCTACGTCTTCCCGTTCTCCTTCTACCCGGCGCACTTTTATGGCGCATGGATCTTCCTGGCCGCCTTCGTCGTACATGTCGTCATCAAGCTCCCCCGCGTCATCGACACCCTGCGGACGTACGGCCTGCGCGACTACCTGCGTATCTCCGTGGCGGACACCCGCCCGGAGCCGCCGGACCGCGATGGCCTGGTCGCCATCGACCCGGCGCCCCCCACGATGTCCAGGCGCGGCCTGCTGGCCTTCGCCGGTGGCGGTTCGCTGATCATGTTCGGCCTGTCCGTCGGCCAGTGCATCGACGGGCCGTTGCGGCGTACCGCACTACTCGCTCCCCATGGGCGCCACTACGGCTCGGGGCCGAACGATTTCCAGGTCAACAAGACGGCGGCGAGCCTCGGCGTCACACCGGCCATGACCGGCGAGTCCTGGCGGCTGGCACTCACCGGACCGCACCGGATCGAACTCTCCCGCGAGGACCTGCTGGCGATGCCGCTGCACACCTACGCCCTGCCGATCGCGTGCGTGGAAGGCTGGTCGACCGTCCAGACCTGGACCGGCGTACGGCTGGCCGACCTCGCCCGCCTCGCCGGAATCCGGGTCGGCTCGACAGGCGTCACCGCCAGGTCTCTGCAACGCGGGGGCTATTTCGGGCAGGCCTCGCTCAGCGCCGCGCAGGTCGCCGACCCGCGCTCGCTGCTGGCGCTACAGGTCAACGGCGCCGACCTGTCCCTCGACCACGGATACCCGGCGCGGGTCATCGTCCCCAACGCTCCCGGGGTGCACAACACGAAGTGGGTGCGCGAGCTCGACTTCACCCAGGAGCGGTCTTGAACGGCAGCAGCCGGTGGGTAAGGATCTACGGCGCCCCCGTGTGGCACCTGCTCGCCCTCGCTCTCTGTTTTCTGGTCGCCGGTTACGCCGCCACCCGGGTGGTCGAAGTGGGGATCTGGCCGGGCTTCCTGGTGTGGTTCGTGGGGGCCGTCATCCTCCACGATTTGGTGCTGTTCCCTCTTTACTCCGCCGCCGACTTCGCCGCCCGGTCTTCCACCGCCCGTGCCCGTCGCCGTGGTCGTACGGCGGCTCGGCGTCGACCCCGGCCGCCGAGGCGGCGGCCGGCTCCGATCAACTACCTGCGCGTGCCGACCGCGTTCTCCGGCCTGCTGCTGCTGGTGTGGTCTCCACTCATCCTGCGCGGCGCCGAGCCCAACTACAGGGCGGCGGTCGGCTTGAGCACCATTCCCTATTTCACTCGATGGATTCTGGTCACCCTGGTGCTCTTCGCCGCCTCGGCATTGCTCTACGTGCTGCGTAGCCTGGCTGCGGGGCGGGTGGGCCGTTGAGCGCCGCGCCATCAGGGACACCAGCGCCGGCATGAAAGCCCGGCGACCTCAAAGGGCCTTGACTGCAGCCGTGGTGGAGGGCCGGCCGGGACGGCGACGGTTGTCCGCCAGGCCCAGCCGGACCCGAACGACCTCGCCCGTCTTCGGTTTTCACTGCCTTTCGGCGAATCGTTCGATCTCCGATACAGACAGGTCACGGTGGGCCGGCCTCGGCGCGTCCGGACGGCGCGAGCGAGGCCGTCGAAGTTGTCGATCGTCTCGCTGACCGTTCTGGGTGCGGGCGTAGGTAGACTGCGAACGCACCTTAACTTGTCGGGTGCGTGTGCTGATCGGGCTGGCTGGGGCTCGCGTATCTGGGCAGGACGGAAGAGCGTGGGCGTGAATATGCGGGACGAGTCGGACGTCGATCGCGTGGCGGGTGAGCCGCGACCGAAGAAGCTGCTGTTGCGTGCGCTTGCGGGCGAGCGCACCGAGCGACCACCGATCTGGCTCATGCGGCAGGCCGGACGCTATCTGCCGGAATACCACGACGTCCGCGAGGCTGCGGGCGGGATGGTGGGGCTGTGCAATTCGCCCGAGCATGCGGTCGAGGTCACCTTGCAACCGCTCCGCCGCTTCACGCTCGACGCCGCGATCCTGTTCGCGGATCTTCCCCAGATCGCGGCGGCGTTGGGGCAGACCCTGGAGTACCGAGTCGGTGACGGCCCCGTCCTCACGCCCCCGATCCGTTCGACTTCGGACATCACCGAGTTCGTGAGCGCGTCCCGCTTGCACGAGGCACTGGCCCCGATCTATGAGACCGTCAGACAACTCACTCGCGCATTGCCTGACGACGTCACGTTGATCGGCTATGCCGGTGCGCCGTGGACGGTCGCGACTTACATGGTCGAAGGGCGCGGCGGCGGCTCAGAGCACTCCATCGTCAAGCAGTGGGCGCTGAGCGATCCGGAGGGGTTCCAACCCCTGATCGACCTGCTCACAGCGGCCATCATCGAGTTCCTGGACCGTCAGATTCAGGCGGGTGCCGAAGCGATCCAACTCTTCGAGAGCTGGGCCGGAATACTCCCCGACCCGCTGTTCCAGCGTTGGTGCGTCACGCCGGTCGCCGCCATCGTCGCGGCGCTGAAGGCGAAGCATCCGAGTGTTCCCATCATCGCCTTTCCGCGCGGCGCGGGGCTTGCCTACAACGGCTTCGCCGAGGCGACCGGCGTGGACTGCGTCGGGCTCGACTCGACAGTGCCTCTGGAGTGGGCCGCGCAGAAGGTGCAGCACGAGCTCGGCCGGTGCGTGCAGGGCAACCTCGACCCCCAGCTCCTGGTCGCGGGCGGGCCCGCACTTCACGCGGAAACAGACCGCATCCTGAACGCGCTTGGTGGCGGCCCGTTCGTGTTCAATCTCGGACACGGAATCGTCAAGACCACACCCCCCGAGCATGTGGCCGCTCTCGCTCAGCAGGTACGGTCCTGGCCCGCGGCTTTGACGCAGTAGAGAGCCTGAACGCGCTACGGTGCGCGTCGAAGGGCACGAGGGCCGGTGATCTCTGTCCGGCTCGCGGTCTTTTGTTGGGTGCCGAGCTCAGCGACCTGCCCGGGGTCGGCGGGCGGCCAGCTCGACTCGGGCGAACGGGACGGCCAGCACGGCCAGCACGGCCGATGGGGCCAGGAGCCATAGCCAGCGCTGGGACCACCAGCCGGCGGTCGGCTCCGCCGGCAGGGTGCCCCCCAGCCCTTCGTAGGCCCACAGCACCACCAGGTACGCGGTCATGTGCCAGAGAAAGACGGTCAACGCGCCCACGTTGAGGGCCACCACCGGCTTCCAGGCAGTCGGCCGGCGCAGCAGGCGCTCGGCGGCCGGCGTGACCAGGACCAGCAGGCCGAGTTGAAAGACGGCCAGGGCGGCGATGGCGGCGTTGGTCGGGAAGATGTTGGATTCGGCGCCGATGGTGCCCACCATCGAGAGGGGGTAGCCCGCTCCCACCGTCAGCCCGGCCAGCCCGGCCAGTCCGGCCCCGGCAATCGCCAGCCGCTGCGCCAGTGGCCGCCGCCCCAGCTCCCAGCCGCGCCAGGCGTAGCCGAGCTGGTGGCAGAACAGCCACACCAGGCCGGCGGTCGCCCAGCCCGCCCAGGCCAGGCCGGCGCCGCGGTGCGCCACGCTGCCGAGGGTGATCAGCAGCACGAGCGCCACCAGGACCCTGGCTCCGTAGCGGGCGTTCAGGCTCGCGGTGATCGGCACTGCGATGATCAGCAGGCCGTACACGCCGAGGAACCACAGCGGCGTCAGGTAGCCGGGGAACCACTCCCACATCCATCGGTGCGGGCCGGGTAGGGCGGCCGCGATCAGCTCGCCGGCGAGCCAGACCAGGGCCCAGACGGCAGACGGCCAGAGCAGCCGGCGCAGCCGATCCTGGACGAACTGGCCGGCGGTCGTCCCGCGCGCCTGAGCCCGCTGCCAGCCGACCAGGTTGGCGTACCCACCGACCAGAAAGAACACCGGCATGATCTGCAGCACCCAGGTGGCCAGCCATCCACCGGGCACGACATGGATCGGGTTGGGCATGCTCAGGCTGCCGTCGGCGGTGCGGTGGGTGACCGACAATGTCCAGTGCCAGAGGGTGACGACCACGATGCACAGCGCTCGGGCGGCGTCGACCACCCGGTCGCGGGACGCCGGCGTGGCCGCCACCAGCCGGTCCAGCGTCGATCGCTCGCCCGCGACGCGGCGGGCCTGCCGGTCTTGGCGTCTGGTGCTCAGCGGTACAGCTCCTCGATGTCGGCAGCGAAGTCCTTGTGGACCAAGGCACGCCTCACCTTCCGGGTCGGGGTCAGATATCCGTTCTGGTCGGTCAGGTCGACCGGAAGGATCCGGAACCTGCGGATCGACTCAGCCCGGCTCACCGCCGTGTTGGCCTCGTCCACGGCCGTCCGCAGCGTGGCCGGCAGATCCGGATCGTCGCGAAGCTCGGCCGGGCCGGCGTCCTCCAGCACTGGATCCCGGCGGCGAGGAAACCGGCCGCCAGGCTGCGAACGTCGGCCGCGAACCGCCCGGCCGTCACCGGACGCCGGCCGCCCGCCGACCGGCGCTGGAACAGGATCATGTCGCCCTTCACCCGGTCGTCGGCGAACACCACGTCGGCGAGCTGGGCGTCGGGGGCAACAGTTATCGGAGGCCGGGACCGCATAGGCACGCATCGTCCACCTCCCTGTCAGGAAAAGGCCAACCAGGCGGGCGTCGGCGAGCTGCGGCACCGGGCGCCGCATGTTCCGTGGCGGCGAAAGGCAGCCAACCAGTCTGCTTCCCCAGGCCACCAGGCGCACACTTCGACAGGTGAAGGCCGTACGGCGGCGCAGCCCGGCGTGCGGGTTTGCGGGTCCGGCGACGAGGGCCCCGCGTAGGAACGTCAGGCGCGCGGGAACGCCCCCTGGAGCGCGTCCTCGGCCTCGTGGACCGAGCCCACGAACAGCGCCTGGGAGATTCCGGTGTTGGACATGCCGTGGGCGATCAGCACGAGGATGTCGCGTTCGCGGTCGGTCAGCCCGGGGGCGCCGGTCGGGTGCGGGCCGGCTCGGCCCCGGTCTGGATCAGGAAGTCGGTGAGTGCTTCGGCGAGTCGTTCGGGCTGGTCCTCAGGGACGAGGGTGGAGGAGTCGGCGATCTCGACCAGCCGGCCCTGTGGGTACAGTTCGGCCAGTCGGGGGCCGTGCTCACGCGGCATCAATCTGTCCTTGGCCGCCCAGACGACCAGTACCGGGCGGTCGAAGTCTCGCAGTCGCTCGCTCCAGGCCAGCAAGGTCTCACGTTTGGGCGTCGAAGTGGCGAACTTGGCGAAGTCCCTGCGAATGGCTCTGCTCCGGGTTGCGGGAGCGAACCAGTCGTCCATGATCTCGTCCGGGATCCCACGCAGGCTCATCCCGCCGTACCCGTTGCGGCTTTTGCGGAACGAGGGGATGCGCATGAGCCGCGTCAGGAGCCAGACGCCCCCGGGGATTCCGCACACTGCGGCCAGGGCCTTGGCCGGTCCTGGGGGAAAGTTGTCGAACGCCTCGCAGGCCACCAGCACCATGCGCGCGATCCGCTGGGCTCGTCCTTCCGACACCAGGAACTGGCCACCGCCCCAGTCGTTGAGGACGAGGGTCACTTCGTCCATGGCGAGCCGTTCGATGAACTCGCCCAAGAGCAGTGCGACACCACGCTGCGACAGGTCCGCGCCGGGGTCCATCGGCTGGCGATGACCGCCGAGGGGCAGCGTGGGCAGCACGCAGCGATATCCCTTCAGCAGCGGCACCACCTTGCGCCACTGTGTCTCGTTCATCGGCAGGCCATGGCCGAACACCAGCACCGGCCCTTCACCGCCGGTGTCCTGGTAGTCGATCGGTCCGCACGACAGTTCGATCCTCGGCATGACACCCCATTTGATAGATCGTTCTAATGTAATCTAGCTAATGCGGACGGATTACCCCAAATCCCTCTCGGCGCGGAAGGGGCGAAAAGCTATGGGACAGTCGGACACGCGGGCCAGGATTCAGGATGCGGCCACGGTGTTGTTCCGTCGCAACGGCTACTCGGGCACCGGCCTGAAGCGGATCGCGACGGAGGCGGACGCGCCCTTCGGCTCGATCTACCATTTCTTCCCCGGTGGCAAGCAGCAACTGGCCGAAGAGGCGATCCGCACGTCAGGAGCCGAGTACGGCCGGATGGTGCTGGCCTTGCTGGACAGCGTCCCGGACCCGCTGGAGTCGGTCCTGCACGCTTTCGACGCAGCCGCCGACGACCTTGCTGCCACCGACTACGCGGACGCGTGCCCGATCGCGACCGTGGCGTTGGATGTGGCCGGCAGCAACGAGGTGCTACGGGTTGCGACGGCACAGGTATTCGACGAGTGGGTCGGCGCCGCCGCACGGTGGTTCGGCCGTTGGGTGGCCGACGAGAAGACGGCGCGGTCACTCGCCTACTCGATGATCATGCTTCTGGAGGGGGCGTTCGTTCTCTGCCGGGCTGCCCGCGACCCGGAGCCGCTGCGGGTCGCCGGCGGATCGATGGCCGTGTTGCTCCGCGCGGCCCTTGAGCGGGCAGGTGAGGGCTGATTCGTTCGGGCGCCGGAATCAGTGCCAGCACTCGAGTGCACCGAACCCGGCCAGACGGATGCCCCGGCACTGGCCACTCTCCGTGTGAACGAGCCTGTCGGCATGCTCCTTGATTCGCCGATCTTGCGGCGGTGCCGGTCGGCCCATCCCAAGGGCATCGGACGCGCCGGCGGTAGAAGGTGCGACGGGCTCCGAGTTAGGAGAGTGCGTCTGAGGTAAGAGAATACCTGGTCAGCGCGCGACGGGGGTGAGCGATGGCATCCATGGCGAGGGGCGCCCGGGACTGGACCCGGCGCAGGACCGCGAAGCTGGAGCGGCTGGAGGCGGTCCGGCCGTACGTTTCGGGACGGGTGCTGGATGCCGGGCGCACCGGCGACGCGCTCCAGGCGCTGCTGCGTCCCGGCGACCGGGTGGCCATGGAGGGCGACAACCAGAAACAGGCCGACTTTCTGGCCGAGATGCTGGCCGGCTGCGATCCGGGCGTGGTGCACGACCTGCACCTGCTGATCTCCTCGATCAGCCTGCGGGAGCACCTGGACGTGTTCGAGCGCGGCGTGGCTCGCCGTCTCGACTTCGCCTACGCCGGCCCGCAGAGCGTGCGCATGGCGCAGTTGCTGGCCGACGGCAAGATCGAGGTCGGTGCGATTCACACCTACGTCGAGCTGTACGCGCGCATGTTCGTGGACCTCACGCCGAACGTCGCGCTGCTCTGCGCCGAGCAGGCCGACCACGACGGGAACCTGTTCACCGGGCCCAGCACCGAGGACACACCGACGATCGCCGAGGCGGTGGCGTTCTCCGGCGGAGTGAGCGTAGTCCAGGTGAACGAGCTGGTGGACAGGGTCCCCAGGGTGGACATCCCAGGCGACTGGGTGGATCTGATCGTCGAGAGCCCACGGCCGTTCGCGCTTGAGCCCCTGTTCACCCGCGATCCCCGCCATATCGGTCAGGTGGAGATCCTGATGGCCATGATGGCCCTGCGCGGGATCTACGAGCGGTACGGCGTGGTCACGCTGAACCACGGGATCGGCTATGACACCGCGGCGATCGAGCTTCTCCTGCCCACCTACGGCGAGGAGCTGGGACTGCGCGGGAAGATCTGCCGGCATTGGACGCTCAACCCGCATCCGACGCTCATCCCCGCCATCGAGAGCGGCTGGGTGGAATCGGTGCACTGCTTCGGCGGGGAGCCCGGCATGGAGCGGTACGTCGCCGCCCGGCCGGACGTGTTCTTCACCGGCCACGACGGGTCACTCCGGTCGAACCGGGTCTTGTGCCAGCTCGCGGGGCAGTACGCGGTGGACATGTTCATCGGGTCGTCACTGCAGGTCGATGCGTACGCGAACTCCTCGACGGTCACCGAGGGCCGGCTGACCGGGTTCGGTGGAGCGCCCAACATGGGGCACGACCCGGGAGGACGCAGGCACCCCTCCGCCACGTGGCTGAAACTACTGACCGGCGAGGCCCCCGCGGTGCGCGGGCGCAAGCTCGTCGTGCAGATCACGCAGACCTTCCGCTCGGGCGGCACTCCGGCGTTCGTGGAGTCGCTGGACGCGGTCCAGGTGGGCAAGGACGCCGGCATGCCCATCCCGCCGATCATGATCTACGGAGACGACGTCACCCACGTGGTGACCGAGGAGGGGGTGGCCTACCTCTACAAGGCCGAAGGGCCGGCCGAACGGCGTGAGATGGTGGCCGCGATCGCGGGCGCCACCCCGATCGGCCGCCGCGCCGAGGAGCGGCGCGTGGCGGCACTGCGCCGTGAGGGCCTGGTGGCGCTGCCCGAGGACCTCAAGGTGGACGTGTGCAAGGCGCGGCGTTCCCTGCTGGCCGCCCGCAGCATCGAGGATCTCGTGGCCTGGTCCGGAGGACTCTATGACCCGCCCGCCCGGTTCCGGACCTGGTGACCCGGCGATGCGGGCGGACGTGCTGGCCGGCACGGCGGTACGGGCTCTGTGCGCGGAGGCCCTGCTGAGCCCGAAACCCGGCCTGGTGGACGCGCGGGGCAGCGGCGCGCACGACGACATGGACCTGCCGCTCCTGCTGGCCTCCGCCGAGGCGCTGCGGCCCACGTTCCGCGCCGTCGCGTACACGGCGAGACGCCTGGTCTCCGGCACCGGGCTGCGGGAGGAGCTGGGCCGGCTCGGCCGTGCGGGAGACCGGGCGATGTCGCGGGCCACCGGCGAGGTCAACACCCATCGCGGGGCATTGTGGGCGCTCGGCCTGCTGGTCGCCGCCGTCGCGGGCGGCGCCGGCGACGAACGCGGGGCGGCCGCCGGCGCGGCCCGGCTGGCCGCCCTTCCCGACCGATGGATACCGGCGGGACCGGCCTCTCATGGCGAGCTGGTCCGGCGGCGGTATGGGACGGGCGGTGCGCGCGGCGAGGCCGAGGCCGCCTTCCCCCACGTCATCGAGGTCGCGCTGCCGCGGCTGCGCCGGGCGAGGGCGGACGGCCGTACCGAAAAGGTAGCCAGGCTGGACGCGTTGCTGGCGGTGATGAGCCTCCTGGACGACACCTGCGTCCTGCACCGGGGCGGTCGTGAGGGTCTGCGCGTCGTACAGCTCGGGGCCTCGCGTGTCCTGGCCGGGGGAGGCGCGGGCACGGATCGCGGCCGAGCCGCGCTCCTTGAGCTGGACGACCGGCTCCGCGGACTCCGGCTGTCGCCCGGCGGCAGCGGCGACCTGCTGGCCGCCGCACTTTTCCTCGACATGCTGCCATGGCCGGGGCAACGTTCCCGCGCCGCACGAGAGGTGATGACATGCAGACGCTGACCTACGAGTTCCCGGCGGACCGGCCGCCCGCCCGGCGTACGCATGTGGGGGTGGTCGGCTCGGGCGATCTGGAGGTCCTGATGACCCCGGCGAACGGTGCCGCGCACGTGCGGGTGCGTACGAGCGTGGACGGTTTCGACACGGTGTGGCGGACGGTGCTGGAGCGGTTCTTCGCCCGGCATCCCGTCGCCGCGAGCTTCGAGCTCAACGACTTCGGGGCCACACCGGGCGTGGTCACCCTGCGCCTGCGGCAGGCCATCGAGGAGGGCAGGGCATGACATCCGCCACGGACTGGGCCGCGCGATTGGACCGTACCAGCTTCATCGAACTGGACGCCCGGGCGCGGGCCGCGGCGCTGCTCGACGACGGCGCGGCCGACGAGCTGTGCGGTCCGTTCGACCGCATCGAGTCTCCTTGGCTGGAGCCACAGGGCGTGGTCCCGCAGTCCGACGACGGGGTCGTGGTGGTCAGGGGACGGCTCGGCGGACGCCCCGCGGTCGTGATCGCCATAGAGCAGGCGTTCCAGGGTGGGGGCATCGGCGAGGTGTCCGGCGTGAAGATCGCGACCGCCCTGTCCCTGGCCGCCCGCGACAGCCGCGGTGGCACCACGACCGCCGCCGTGCTGCTGCTGGAGACCGGGGGCGTGCGCCTTCAGGAGGCCAACCTGGGCCTGGCCACGGTCGCCGAGGTGTGCTCCGCACTGTTGGAGCTACGCGCCCTCGCGCCGGTCGTCGGCGTCATCGCCGGAGCGCTGGGCTGTTTCGGCGGTATGGGCATCGCCGCCGGGCTGTGCACCGAGCTGATCATGACCGAGGAGGGCAGGCTCGGGCTCGATGGCCCGGCGGTGATCGAGTCGGAGGCGGGGGTGGCCGAGTTGGATGCCTCCGACCATCCGCTCATCTGGTCGATCACCGGCGGCAGGAAGCGTACCCGGACCGGCCTGGCGGACGAACTGATCGTCGACGACGTCGCCGCTCTGCGATCCGCGGTGATCGGCGCGGTGGCGCGGGGGGTGCCCGCCGAGCACCGCTCCCAGCGCATCGGCGAGTTGCGGGCGCGCATCGAGGCCGCCCACCCGTCCGAGCCACACGACCTCGCGGCCGCGGCAGGCCCCCCGATGAGCCGCGGGCGGGCCTGGACTCAAGCGCTTGCCGACGGAGTCGTGAACGGCAGCGTCCCGTCCGTGATCCGCGCTGACGTCACGCTGGGCGAGGACATCGCCCGCATCCTCACCGTGGTGCCCGACCCGCACAGCCCGTACCATCGTGCCCGCCGAGGCGAGGTCGGCCTCCGCGAGGGGCTCGCCCTCGCCCTCGAGGTGACCGGGACGATCGCGGAGAACGCGCACCTGCCTGACGAGCGCCGCCGCCCGATCATCGCGCTCGTCGACCTGCCCAGCCAGGCGTACGGGCGCGTCGAGGAGACGCTCGGCATCCACCAGGCGCTGGCCGCCGCCGTGGACGCCTACGCCACCGCCCGCACGGCCGGGCATCCGGTGATCGTCCTCATCGTCGGCACGGCGCTGTCCGGCGGACTGCTCGCGCACGGCTTCCAGGCGAACCAGGTTCTGGCGCTCGACGACCCCGGCGTACTGATCCACGCCATGCACAAGAGGGCGGCGGCGGAGGTGACCTTGCGTACCGTGGCCGAGCTCGACGAGCTGGCCAGGCGTATCCCGCCCCTGTCCTACGACGTCACCGACTGGGCGAAGCTCGGCCTGTGCGACGAGCTCCTGACGGTGGAGGACGCCGACGTCCCGACCGAGAGGGATGTGCGGAAGGCGAAGGACGCGCTCACCGCGGCGGTCGCGCGGGCGCGGCGGGGCCCGCGGGACCTGAGCAACCGGCTCGACTCGCCCGGAGCGCGCCGAACCCGCGCGGCCTCCCGCCACATCCGAGAGGCGTTGACGGCCCAATGGGGTTGATCGCCCGTCCTCACGACCTGCTGCTCCTGGCCGGCGGCGGGCCGTGGGAGGCCACGCTCCCCGACTGGGCCCGCGCGTCACTCGCCGCCTGCCCCTGGGCTGTCGTACGCCGGGGGCCACGCCCGCCCGGCCTGATCCCGATCGGCGTACGCGGTCCGAGCCGAGCGCAGCGCCACGCCGCCCTCGTCCCCTCCCTCGCGGTGATCCGCCGCGTACCGCCGGAGGCCCTGCGTCCCCATCCGCGCCTGACTCATCGGGCGGCCACCCTGTCCGCCGTCGCCCGGGTGCTCGACGGCGTCGCCGTCTGGGGCCCGACCGGCGGCGTCGGCTTCGAACTCGCCACCGGCCACCCGGCCACGCACGCCGGAAGCGACCTCGACGTGCTCATAAGGACGCCGTACAGGTGGGATCAGGCCGAGGCCACCCGCCTCGCGGAGGCTTTCGCCACGTTGCCCGGCCGGGTCGACTGCCAGCTGGAAACCCCGCGAGGCGGCGTCAACCTCGTCGAATGGTCCCGTACCAGCGGTCTCGTCATGGTTCGCACCCCCCACGGTCCGCAACTCGTGACCGACCCGTGGGACCCGGCATGAAGGTCGCCTTCCTCTACCCCGGCCAGGGCACCCAGCGTCCCGGGATGCTGCACGACCTGCCGAGCCACCCGGCCGTCGCCGAGACCCTCGCCGAAGCCGAGCAGATCATGCCCGGCTCGTCCCGCCAGGACGGCGCGGAGGCGCTGAGATCGCCCGTCACCGCGCAGGTCGCGCTCTGCATCGCCGGGGTGGCCGCGACCCGCGCCCTCGACCGCGAAGGCGCCACCCCAGACGCCGTGGCCGGCCACTCCGCAGGGGCGTTCCCCGCCGCCGTCGCCTCTGGGACCCTGACCTTCGCCGAAGCCCTCACGGCCGTGCGCAGACGCGGTGAGCTGATGCGTGACGCGTATCCCTCCGGATACGGCATGGCCGCCGTCCTCGGCCTGAGCGTGGCCCAGGTGCGCCGTGTGGTGGAAAAGGTGGCGACCGAGGCCGACCCGGCGTACGTCGCCGTCATCGACTCCGACGAGCAGGTCGTGGTCGCGGGCGGTGCGCACGCGCTGGAACGCCTCGACGTGACGGCCGCCGAGGCCGGCGCGCGGCACGTACACCGCCTGGACATCGCCGTCCCGTCGCACTGCCCGCTCCTCATCAGCGTCGCCGACGCCATGACGGACCACCTCGCCGCGGTACCGCGGCGGTGCCTCACCGTTCCGTACCTCAGCGACTCCACGGGCAGGCTGCTCCACGACGCCGGCGCCGTCCTGGACGACCTCGCCCACGGCGTCGCGACCACGGTGCGATGGCGCGACGTCACCGCCCTGCTCGGCGAACTCGGCACCACCCTGTTCGTCCAGACACCGCCAGGACACGTCCTGGCCCGGCTCGCCCGCGCGGCTCACCCCGACGCGCGCGTCGTGGCCCTGACCGGCACCAGCATCGCCGACGTGGTGTTCCTCGCTCGCCGCGCTCGGCGACCAACTCAGCAGCACGATCTGGTCAAGGGGGGAAAACGATGAGCCGTACAGGTATCCGAACGACGATCATGTTGCTGACGGCGCTGACCGCGGCTGTCGCCGCGCAGCCGGCCACGGCCCAGGCGAGCGGTCCGCCGCACTGCCCGTCATCGGGCACGACCAAACCGACGGTCGTCCTGGTCCACGGGGCATGGGCCGACACCTCCAGCTGGAACGGAGAGGTGGACGCGCTGCGCCGGGCGGGCTACACCGCGCGCGCCATCGGCAACCCGCTGCGCAACCTCGACGACGACGCCGCGACCGTCGCGGACTTCCTGAAAACAGTCTCGGGCCCGGTCGTCCTGGTGGGGCACTCCTACGGCGGCTCGGTCATCACGAACGCCGCCGCCAACGCCCCGAACGTCAAAGCGCTGGTGTACGTCGACGCGGCGGTACCGGACCTAGGGGAGACCACCTCCCAGCTCAGCGGATCCGGCTCCGCCCTCAACGGCGCCCCGGACTCCCTGTACGACAAGGTGTCCTACTCCAAAGCGCCCCAGGGAGCGAGTGACCTGTACCTCAAACGGGACGTCTTCATCGGCTCGTTCGCCTCGGACCTGCCGCGCGACACTGCCGTACGCCTGTGGGCCTCGCAGCGAGCCGCCTCGACCAGCGCGTTCGAGACCCCGTCACGGGCCGCGGCGTGGAAAAGGATCCCGTCGTGGTACTTCGTCAGCACCGGCGATCGGATCATCACGCCGACGTCACAGTTGTCCATGGCGCAGCGAGCCCACTCGAAGGTCACCAAGTTCGAGGGCGGGTCTCACCTGACCCTGGTCTCGCACCCGGACGCGGTCACGTCCGTGATCGCATCGGCAGTCTGCTCCGTGAAGAGAGATTAAGCGATCCCGGGCACCTGGCCCGGACCTGCTGACCAGCGATGACGACCATCGGGCAGGGCGGCCGCCGTCGTGGTTCCAGCGTGGCCGGCTGAGGTGGATCGCTTTCAGTGTGTATACCGTCTCTTAACGGTATGTAGGTATAGGAGTGCTAGTCTCCTCCGTCATGTCCAGTCAGACACTGTCGGCGGAACGAGCCGATCTTGATATGCCCTCGCAGGACGTCACCGCGGAAGATGACGGCGGAGGCGGCATCCTCGCGCTGCTCGAGCGCATAGGTTCGGTCATCGTCCCGGTCGGCGTGGCCCTCTACGCGGTCCTCTACATCGGCGTCGAGCAGATGTACGCGGTGTTCGGCATCAGTCCGCAGCAGGCGGGCATCGACCAGTCGGTGCTGTTGGGCCGGCTGATGGGCACGCTGGTGCTTCTCCTGATCACCGGCATCCCGCTCCTTGGCGTGCTGGTCGGGCTCGCCTGGGTCGTCGACAAGGTGACCTTCGGCGCGGTGGGCAAGCTGGTCGGGGGCATCCGGCGGCGGCCGTGGATCGCCGCCGCGATCGCGGCGTTGTGGTGCGGCGCCACGTACTGGGGGATCTTCGTGCTCTTCGGCGATCTCGACATCGCCGTCATGGTGATCGTCGCCGTGGGACTGGGCGTGCTGGCGTTCCTGATCCCGTTCCGGCTGCTGCGTCGCAAGCCGGTCGGGAGGGCCGGGACGAAGCTCCTCGTGGGTGGCATGACCGGGGTCGGCCTGGGGTTCCTGCTGATCCTGGCGATGATCCAGGGCGCGGAGGAGGTCCAGGAGACCGGCGAGGCCAACGACCTGCTGAGCCTGGTCGGATTCCAGGACCAGTGGACGATTTTGAAGGACGCGGGGAGCGACAAGCCGCTCTACGACGGCCGCTGGATGATGTTGCTCGGTGAGAGCGACGGCACGTATCTCCTCTACGACTGCGACAAGTACGAGACGTTCCGCCGGCCCATGGAGACCACCAACCTCGGCGACATCCAGCTCGATCCGGAGCGGGAGAAGGGCTTCACCTGCGGCGGCCTCGCCGAAGGCGTGAACCAGTGATCGCACCTGTGAAGGTCGAGAACGCGAATTGCTTGCGGCGCGGAGGCATTCGCCTCGGGCGGCAGGGCTGAGCGTGGCGGTCGGCCTGTACTGGTTCGACCGCATTCCGCTCCGGCCCTGACGCGACAGTTGGCCTGGTCTAGGCGGAAGGCTGGGTCTGATCGCGTTCGGCGTCGTCCCCGGAGCCGTCGTGGCCGGCCAGGGCGGGATGCAGGTGCCACAGCAGGACGCCACCGTCGAGTGAGGCGGTCGCCATGAGGCGGCCGTCGGGGCTGAACACGAGGTCCGTCACGGCCTTGCCGTGGGCGGACGGGGCCTGCGCGAACCGCTGGGGCTGCGCGGGATCGCCGAGATTCCAGAAGGACACGCTCCCCGTCAGGTCGCCGACGGCCAGGACGTGTGGCTGTCCGGGATGGAAGGCGAGGGCACGCCGCCTGCCGGGGGCGACGGCGAGCGAGGAAACAGGCTGGGTGCCGTCCTCGGTTTCCGAACGCAGGTCCCACACGGCGACGCCGCCGGCGCCCATGGCGGCGAGGAGCCGTCCGTCGAAGCTGAAGCAGATCGCCCGGATGTGGCCCGTTCGACCGGACAGCACGGTCGTCGTCACGGGCGCGGTGGGATCGCGCACGTCCCAGAGGGAAACGCTCCCGTCCGGTGAGCCGGTGGCGAGCAGCGGGGCTGCCCGGCTCGCGGCGATGGTGTCCACCACCAGCTGGGCAAGCGTGGTGGTGGACAGCAGGACGGGGTCGCGGCGGTCGGAGACATCCCACAGGCGCAGGATCCCACCCGCCTGGCCGGTGGCGAGAACGTCGGTGCCCGGCAGGAAGCACAGCGCGAACGCGGACTTCTCGGTCGGTTCGTCGCCTTTCTCACCGTTCTGGCTGTCGGTCAGCTTGTCGTCGCGAGATCGGGTCCCGTCCCAGGCGAGGTCTGGCACCGGGCTGAACCCGTCGGGGCCGGTCAGGTCCCACAGGTGCGCGAGCCTGTCCCGGCCGCCGTCGGTCGCCAGCAGCTCTCCCCCCGGATGGTGGTCCGCCGTGGTCACCGACCACGGTCCCCGGCCCGGCTGGATCTTTCCCTGACGGGAGGCCGGCCTCCCGTCCTCGATCCGCCACCGGGTGGTCGCGCGGTCCGCGCAGACGGTCAAGCTGCCCCCGTCCGGGTGGAACAGCACGCGGCTCACCCTGCCGTGGTTCTCCGGGATTGCGTGGGCCGGCCGTGCCCAGGTGACCTGGCCGTACGTGCCGGCCAGCCAGCGCCGCAGATCGCCGTGGCGGAACTCGTACGCGGCCCCCGACGTACGCATGATGCCCACCTCCACCGCCCAGTCCAGGAACCGAGCGGGTCTCGGGGCGAAGCGGCCGGTCAGCCAGCCCGAGACGGCACCGATGAACTGGCGTACGGCGACGTTCATGAAGACGACGGCGACCAGCGCCGTCGCCGCCGCCGTGCTCCAGATGCCGGCCCACGGGCCGTACTGGAGGGCGGTGGCGAGGCCCAGTAGCGGGCCGGTCACGAAGCCGAACCAGAGTCCTCTGAAGGCGTCGGCGCGTACCGGCTGGTGGGGGTCCGACACCTCGGCGACGTCGATGTTGACGCTCACGATGTAGAGCGGCGCGGCGACCAGGCTCATGGTGGCCCCGACGGACACGCACGCGAGGAAGTAGACCGAGGTCGGGAAGCCACCCGTCCCCTCCCCGAGCGGGCCGTTGAAGATCGCGACGACGAGCCCCACGACCGCTCCGACGCCGAGCATGACGGCGACCATGGCGAGCGTCTCGAACGGCGAGATCGCGCTGATCCGCCGGAACCCGCTGGGCGTGACCGGCGCGCCGCCCAGCCAGGCCGCGCGGATGGCCCCGGCGATCCACAGGCTCAGCACGGGCAACGAGACGTGCAGCGCCGCCTGGAGGAACGCCGGCGCGGTGGTCGCGAAGCTGCCCGGGACCGGCGGTGGGAGAGAGGAGCTGATGAAGGCCGCCCACAGGACGCACAGAGTCCAGATCGGGTGCACGACGAGCCCGTAGAGCAGCCTGCCCAGCCAGCCGCCGCTCACCAGGGCGACCTCATGCAGCAGGATCTCCGAACGCGGCCCCGAGCTCTCCATCCAGGAGGCCAGTCGGCTCAGCCACTTCCTGACCCGTTCGGCCTCTGCGGAGGAGTCGGCCTCCGGCCCCAGCTTCGCCTCTTTCGCCCGCGTCACGCTGATGCCCACGAACTGCTCAAGCAGGTGGGCCTTCGCCCGCTGCGTGTCGCCGAACTCCAGCAGCCCGGACGGGTCGCTCTGGCGGTAGGCGGTGGCCGCCAGGGTGAGCAGCCATGGAGTGGACAGCACCTCCTCCAGCACTGGAGCACTTCCGCCGTGGATCGCGGAGACCACCGCGTGCCAGCCGTCACGCACCATCGGGGCGCGATCGGCGGCCACGTCAGTGAGGAACGCGCAGATCTTCGTGCGGGTCAGCGGCTGGATCTCGACGTCGGTCGCGCCGACCAGCACCACGTGGTCGTGGTCGCGCAGCCGTTCGTAGGTCTCCGTACGGGCGGCGACCACGAGCGGGTTCCGCGGCTCGCCGTAACGGCCGAGCTGCGCGACCGCCGCCCGCGCCCTGGTGGTATCGCCGCCGAGGTCCATCTCGTCGAGCCCGTCGAGCAGCGGGACGATGAGGTGTTCGTCGACGAGTTCCTGCGCGACCCGCTGCGTGATGCGGAAGTCGCGGGCGATCCTGGTGGCCAGCCATTCGGTGAACGACTGTGCGGCCGGATCCCAGCCCGCGAGCTGGAAGTGGAGCGGGACGGGGCGCCGGTGACCGCCGTCGCCCTCCTTCCGCCGGTCGAGCAGGCTCAGGGTGAGCTGGGTGAGGAGCACGGACTTGCCCACGCCGGCCGGACCCGTGACCATGACGCGCGGGCTGCTCAGCCGCGGCAGGTAGTCGAGCACGTCGCCGAGGCTGAGGTCACGCGGGGTCTGCGCGGGCGAAAGGAGCCGGACCCGCGTCGGGTGGAGGGTGAGGGCCGCGACGGCTCCGCCGTCCAGGCCCAGCATCTGGTCGCGGCGCCGCCGTTCCGCCCGCTCGACCGCTCTGGCCAGGTCGTCGGCGATCTGCGCGAGCCGGTCGCCGGGGGCGGCGCCCGCGCCCGCCTGCAGGGCCACCAGCACCGCGACCACCGCGAGAACCAGCGCGCCGAGGCCGACGACGAGCGCCCAAAGCGCCGACTGGTCCGAAGCTCGTTCGAGCTGGTTTCCGGTCAGGGTGGAAGCCCGCCACGCCCAGACGAACGCGCCGGCCATGACGACCGTCAGCAGAACGACGACACCCCAGAGGGCGGCTTTCCAGCGTTTCCTCACGAGCTCATGGTCATACCCGGGCCGGGCGGTGGCGAGGCGGATCGTGGCTTCGTTTGCGTAACAACTGATTACGGACGGTCAGCGGCCCGGCACGGTCATCGCGTGGCTTCATCTGGCCCCTCGCGGCCGGCAGGCGCGAGGGGCTTCAGGCTGGTGGTCGTCCGTGGAGGGCTACGGCTTGACGAGGGGCAGGGTCAGGCTGCTGTGGGTCAGGTCCACTGTGACCGATCCGGCGGCCGGGTCGGTGGTGATGTAGTCCCGGTCGTTGGCGACGATCACGAGCCCGATGCGGTGGCCTGCCGGGAAGACGTGGTCGGTGGGGTGCAGGCGCCAGTCCACCGTGTACGAGCGGCCGGGGGTGACGGGGCTCGGGCGGGTGAGGGAATGACGGTTCTTGACGTCGATGGCGCCGCGGGTGACCACCGGCAGCTTGCTCGGAAGCTTGCCCGTGAGGGCGGCGGGAGCCAGGTCGGCGGTTTCCGCATGAGGGGCGGCGGAGGGCTGTGACGACGCGGGTCCGTAGTCGACCAGGAGAGCCGTGAGCGGGGTGCTGGTCGTCGTGCTCGTCATGCGCACCCGGACGCGCGTCGTCCCCGACAGCCGTGTGGCCTCGGTCAGGGGCGGGCCGAGGTAGGCGAGCCGGTGCGCGGCGCTGGTCTGCGGATCGGCGACCATGGTCGTCTCAGCCTGGGCCGGGTCGTCGGTGAAGGAATGGGTGCCGCCGTGAGCGGACGGCGACGGCCTCAGCGTGCCCGCGGCGGTGGGGGTGGCCGGGCCGAACCACATCCGTACGTCCCGCGTTCCGGGCTGTGGCCAGTCGGCGAACGTCTGCCAGGAGCCGTCGGGGCGCTGTACGGTGACGCGGGGCTCGTTCATGATGCCGTTGTCCAGGCCGTACAGCCAGTGGTCCATCCACCGGTGCAGGGTCTCGCGCCAGGCGTCCCCGCCCGTCAGCACGGGATCTTCGTGTCCGCCGTCGTGCAGCCACAGCTTGCGCGGCACGTCGTGCTCGGCCAGCGCCTGCCACCAGGTGGCGAACTGGCGGCCGCGTACCTTCTGGTCGTTCAGCCCCTGGGCGAGCAGCACGGAGGCCCGGACGCGGGAGGCGTGCCGCCGGTAGTCCCGCTCGGCCCAGAAGGCGGTGTAGTCGGCCGCGTCGTCGGCCGCGTCGTCTCCCAGCGCCTTGAGCGCCTCGCCGCACCTGGCCCTGGCGGCGTCGCTGATGACCCGGTCCGCCTGGTACTCGGGATAGCGGTCGCCGAGTGCTCCGGTGTAGGCCACGCCCTGGTCGCGCGCGTAGTCGTACCAGCTGGAGATCGCTCCTTCGGGCACGATCGTCTTCAGGCCCGGCACGCCTTCGGCGGCAGCGGCCTCGGCGAGCGTGCCGTCATAGGAAAGGCCCACCATGCCGACCGCGCCCGCGCTCCAGTCCGCCACGGCGGCGCGGCCGTCAGGGTAGGTGGCGCGGGCGCGGCGGGTGAGCCAGTTGACGACGGCCGTGGTGGCGAGCACGTCAGGGCGTCCGCCGGTGGCCGGGCATCCCTCGGACTCGCCCGTCCCCTGAACGGCCGCCTCCACCACCGCGTAGCCCCTCGGGACGAAGTATTCGTCGTACCAGTCGGAGAACACGCCGTTCTTGCCGATGTACGGGGTGGCCTTGAGCACGGAGGCGACCTTCAGCCCCGGCTCGGCCGGCCGCACGATGTCCACGGCGACGCGGTCGCGGCGACCGTCGTGGTCGCTGTCCATCGGCGCCTCCACGAACACCCTCTCGCGTACCGCGCCGGCGTAGGAGAACACCGGTTGCGTGTGCCCGTTCCGCACGGTCAGAGCCGGCGCGGCCGAGGCTTGAGCCGCGGGGAGTGGGCCGAGCAGGACAGCCGCCACTCCGGTGGCGAGGGCCTTGATCCAACAACGATCTGTCATGGAGCGAGAAGCTAGGCCGATTACCTTGGCGTCACCTGGGTGTTGCCTCAATGCGCACTTGAGCTTCGCTTGCGGTGCGCCACGAGTCCCGCTCTGCCGATCGACCTCGTCGCCGGCCGGCGCGATGTCACCAGCAGGCCCGGTCCAGGTCGACCTGTTTCACTTCGATTCGACCTTGCCCAACGGGTTGGACGTGCTGTTCAGCGCGGTGATCGCATCGGCCCAGGCGGAGTCGCCGGGGTAGAGCGCGGTGCGGAGATAGGCCCAGGTGAGAGCCCGCAGCGCGGCGACCCGCTCGGGGTTCTCGTCGGTGGTCTCCGCCGCGTCGTACGTGGACACCCCGCCAAGGCCGTGCTCCGCCCCGAACAACGTCAGCAGGCTCTTGGGGCCGGGGCTCTCGAAGTACGCGTCGGCGCGCCAGTCCTCGCGATCGGAAAAGGCGGGGTTCTGGTCCTTGTCACCGACGATGACCAGGGCCGGCGTGGTCATCTTGGCAAAGTCGGTGGACCCCAGGATCGGGTAGTGCTCGGCGGCGAACGCGGCGAGGCCCTCACCGTTGCCGGGCGGGGCCATGAGCACACCCGCCTTGACCCGGGCGTCGGACAGATCCACTTCCGTCCCGTCGGCCGGATCGGTGACGCTCTGGCCGCACAGCATGCCGACCGTATGTCCGCCCAGGGAATGCCCGACTGCCGCGATCCGGCTCCGGTCCAGGCGTCCGCCGAGCCCCGGCACGGCAGCCTCGATCTGGTCGAGGTGATCGATGATGTAGCGCATGTCCTCGGCTCGGGACCGCCAGTACAGCGGCGCGTCCGGGTCGTCCGATTCACGCAGGCCCAGCATCTTCGCATCCAGGTGGGTGGGCTGGATCACGACGAACCCGTGGGCTGCCCAGAAATTCGCGACGGGCCCGTAGCCGTGCAGGGATGACACGAAGTTCGAAGGCCCGTGGCCGTGTGACAGGAGAATGATCGGCAGTTCGCTCCCCGTCGCGGGCGCGGAGACCTTGACCTGCAGATCCACGAGCCGGCCCGGGACCGGCAGCACCACGGGGCTGAAGGTCATGACCGGGGCGGAATCGCTGACGGGAACACCGGCGGCTTCAGTGAACGGCGTGTTCATACTGCTTCTCCTCGCATAAGGATCGACCTGGCTCCTGGCGCCCACGCGTCCGCCTCCTGACGGTGGGGCGGGCGTGAACCAGAAGCGGAACGCTATTCCGGAACTATACGGAATGACGTTCCGTTTTGGCAAGCGGGGGAGCGACATGACACCCGAGAACCACACCCGCCCGGAACAAGGCCGCGCCGGAGCCCCGTTCCGGATCTGACCCAACTGTCCTTCCGCGCGGCCGGGTCATCCTCGATCGACAACACTCGCGACCCGCCGCCACCCTCGTGCCGCGACCGAGGGTGTGTCAGCCGGCCAGCGTGAAGCCGGCCGCTGCCTCCGCGTGCAGCCGGGCGCTCGGCAGCACCGGGATGGCGGTGTCCTTCTCGCTGATCAGGAGCTCGATCTCCGTGCAGCCGAGGATGACGCCTTCGGCGCCGTCGTCCGCGAGCTCGGCGACGATCCGGGCGTACGCGTCCCTGGACGATTCCCGGATCACCCCGCGCACCAGCTCGTCGAAGATCACGCTATGGACCAGTTCCCGCTGCTCGCGCCGCGGGACGACCACGTCGAAGCCGTGGGCGGCCAGCCGATCCCGGTAGAACGGCTGCTCCATGGTGAAGCGGGTGCCCAGCAGGCCGACCTTGCGCATCCCCCTGGCGCGGACCTCCGCGCCCACGGCGTCGGCGATGTGCAGCACGGGCACGCTCGTGGCCCGCGCCACGTCGTCGCTCACCCGGCTGAAGGTGTTGCTGCAGATGAGCAGGACCTCGGCGCCCAGATTCTCCAGTTTCCTGCCCGCACCGGTCAGCAACGTACTCACCTCGTCCCAGCGGTCGGCGAAGATGAGGTCCTCGACGGTCGTGTAGTCGACCGACCAGATGAGACTGTTGGCGGAATGGCTGCCGCCGAGTCGCTCGCGTACCCGCTGGTTGATGATCTGGTAGTAGATCACCGTCGATTCCCAGCTCAACCCGCCGATAAGACCGATAGTGCGCATGGAACTCCGTTCCGCCGGCTCGCGCCGGCAGGCTAGACAAAGTGCTTGCTCATGCAGAAGCGCAAAAGCTGCTCAACCGTCCGTGCTCTGGACCGGCTCGATGCGGTACTCAGACACGCCGCGCCCGCACGGCGCGAGTCGGCGACGCGCCGACGGTCAGGCGTCGGCCAGCGCACGGGCGCAGGCACCGAGCCCGATCTCGCTGGAGGCCTTGACGAACACCACGTCTCCCGGTTCGAGCAGCGCGGTGGCCAGCCTGAGCGCCCCGGCCACGTCCTCGGCGGTGTGGACGGCCACGCCCTGGTTCGAGGACTCCGCCGCCTCCGCCATCGCGAGCGGATCCCCTGCTCCGACCGTGATCAGCACGTCGAAGCGGAGGTGGGCGACGAGCCGGCCCAGGTCCGCGTGCCGGGCCCGCGAGGCGTCCGCCTGCTGCCCCATCGCGCCGAGCACGGCGACGGTACGACGGCTGCCGGCCAGCGCCTTCACCGCCCGCAGCCCGGCCCGCATGGATTCGGGGCTGGCGTTGTAGGCGTCGTTGACGACGGTGATGCCGTCAGGTCGTTCGACGATCTCCAGCCGGCCCGCGGAGCGCCGCCGTGCGGCGTTCAGGCCATCGGCGATCTCGGTTACGCCCAGGCCGAGTGCGGTGGCGACGGCGGCGGCGGCCAGGGCGTTGCTCACCTGGTGCTCGCCTATGAGGTCCAGCTCGACCGGAGCGCGGCCGGAGGGTGTCACCAGCTCGAACGCGGCTCGCGCGCGGTCGGCCAGCCGTACGTCCTCGGCTCGCACCTGCGCCTCCGCCGACTCGCCGTACAACAGGATCCGGGCCCTGGTGCGGCCGGCCATGCCCACGACGTACGGGTCGTCGGCGTTGAGCAGTGCGAACCCGTCCACCGGGAGCGCCTCGACCAGCTCGCCCTTGGCCGCGGCCACGTCGGCTGGCCCGACCCCCATCCGCTCCACATGTGCGGTGCCGACGTTGAGCACCAGCCCGACCTGGGGCGGTGCGAGCCCGGCCAGGTATGTCAGGTCCCCCTTCCGCCCCGCGCCCATTTCCAGCACCAGGTATCGGGTGGTGGCGTCGGCACGCAGCACGGTGAGCGGCAGCCCGAGCTCGTTGTTGAACGACCTGTCGGTGGCGACCGTCTCGGCGTGCCGTTCGAGCACCTGGGCCAGCAGGTCCTTAGTCGTGGTCTTGCCCACGGAGCCGGTCAGGCCGATCACGGTCGGGCTGATGTGTTCGAGCAGGTGCCTGGCCAGCAGGCCGATCGCGAGCTGGACGTCCTCGACCACGAGGGCGGGCATGCCGACGGGCCTTGAGGCCAGCACGGCGACGGCGCCGCCCGCGATGGCACCGGCCGCGTATTCGTGACCGTCGACCCGGGCGCCGACCGTCGCGACGAACAGGCCACCAGGCACCACCTCGCGGGAGTCGACCGCCGAGGCCGCCGTCACCAGCGCCTGCGGGTCGCGCACGTCATGCAGGCTTGCGCCGACGACCCGCGCGATCCTGTCCAGCCTCATGGGGATCATGAGCCGCTCCTGGCGAACGCGAGGTCGATGAGGCGGCGCAGCAGGTCCGGGTACGGGACACCGCTCGCCGCCCAGGCCCTGGCGTAGACGGAACGGGAGGTGAAGCCGGGCATGGTGTTGATCTCCAGCACGTAGAGGCGGCCCGTGCCCTCCTCATAGAGGAAGTCGACGCGGGACAGGCCGTAGCCGCCGATCGCCCGGAAGGCGCGCAGGGACAGCTCACGCATGTCCTCGGCCACCCGTTCCGGTAGCACTGCGGGGATGGTGGCGATCTCGGCCTGGCTGAGGTACTTGGCCTCATAGTCGAGCCAGTCGCCGGGCACGATGAGCTCGCCGGGCACCGAAGCCTCCGGCGTGTCGTAGCCGCCGAGCACGCCGCAGATGAACTCGCGCGCGGTCACGCCCTGCTCGACGACGACCAGCCGGTCGTGGGTGAGCGCCAGATCCACGCCCGCGCGCAGTTCCTCCATGGAGGTGACACGTGAGATGCCGATGGAGGAGCCCATGTTGGCCGGTTTGACGTACATCGGCCAGTCGAGCGACTTCACCGGCTCCGAGGGGTCGGAGGTGGTACGCCATTCGTGCTCGGTGAACCACACCTGTGGGATGACCGGAATGTTCTCCGCCACGAGCATGCGCCGTATCGCGATCTTGTTCATGGCCACGGCCGAGGCCAAGACGCCGCAGCCCACGTACGGCATGCCCAGCGTCTCCAGGTGACCCTGCACGACGCCGTCCTCGCCGAACGGCCCGTGCAGCACGGGGAAGACCACGTCCGCCAGATCGCGGCGCAGCTCCACCGGCCACCTGCCCTGCCGGTCGATGATGATGGGGACGGGCTCGTACAGATCCTTCGGCAGGGCGTCGAGCACGGCCTGCGCCGACTGCAGCGACACCTCATGCTCGGCGGACGGCCCACCCGCCAGCACGGCCACGCGTACGCGTTCAGACACGATCAATCAGCCTTCCTCAGTGGCATGGAGACGGCCGGACCCCCGCCGGTCAACCCCACCCACTGTCGGCCGACCGTGTCCCCGCCTCGTCAGCGCCGTGTCATGGTTGTGTCACGGTCGCCTCGACCGCCGCCATCCCAACTCGCCGCGGTGCGCGCCGGGCCTCTGCGTCAGGGGTGCGGCAGTATCTCCACGTATCCCTCGCTGCCGTTCACCCGGATGAGCCGGCCGTCCGTGATGCGCTCAGTGGCTCTCTCCACTCCGACGACGGCGGGAAGGCCGTATTCGCGGGCCACCACGGCGCCGTGCGTCATCACGCCTCCGACCTCCATGACGACGCCCTTGACCGAGACGAACAGCGGGGACCAACTCGGGTCGGTGAAGACCGTCACGAGGATGTCTCCCTCTTCCACTTCGGCCTCGGCCATGCTGCGGATGACCCGGGCGCGGCCCTCCACGATGCCCGCCGACACCGCGATGCCGGGTATGGCTCCCTCCGGCAGAGTTCCGGCGTCGTATTCGCCGGAAATGACCTCGCCCTCGGAGGTGATCACCCGTGGCGGGGTGAGTTTCCGGTACGTCTCATGCGCCTCCCTGCGCATGGTGATGATCGAGTAGTCGAGCTCGCCGGTGTTGACCACCTTCCTGAACTCCTCGATGGACAGGAAGTACACGTCCTCGGGCTCCTTGATGACTCCACGCCGGACCAGTTCGGCGGCCTCCTTCATGAGCGCCTGCTTGTAGAGCTCGTACCGTAGGAGCAGGGAGTGCTTGGAGTATTCGCGGTAGCCGATGAAGTGACGGATCAGGCTCATCTTCTTGGCCGCCTTCTTGGCCTTGCCCGCACCGCCGGGAAGTTTTCTGAGGCGGTCGAGGAGGTCGTTCATCGTGCGTTCGGCCTCGGCGCGACCCTGCTCCGCCCTGCGGTGGCGCTCTCCGGGCGGGAAGTTCCTGATGTTGCCGAGGATGAGCGGGACGAGCAGCGTCGGGTCCTCGCTCCACCGGGTCCGGGTGATGTCGATGTCGCCGGCGCAGTGCATGCCGTACTCGCGCAGGTAGTCCTGGATGACCTCCCGTACGGCACCGCCGCCGGCGAACCTGGCGAGGCCGGTGAAGAAGGTGGCGCGGTCGGCGGTCTCCAGGTAGCGCATGACATCCGGGTGCTCGCGGATGACATCGGCGACGTCCAGCAGGTCGAGCCCCATGGCGGCGACGACGTTGTGGTCGGCGGACTGGGCGATGGCGTCGGCGGCGTTCTTCTCGCCCAGCCATGCCTCCATGTGCTTGTTGACCCAGTTCACCGCCTGGATGCCGAGGAAGGCCGCTGCCACGCTGCGGGGATCGAAGGTGAGCTCGGCCAGCACGGCGTGGTCGTCGATGATGTACTGGAACAGCTCGTCGCCGGACCTGCCCGCGAGGCCCCGCCCGCACCGCTCCACCGTCTCCTCGGTGTGCGCGATGAGGTCGGGCACGACGCGGGGATCGTCCTCGCGGGAGAGCTTGAGGTACTGGCGGACGATCGGCAGGGGGCCGCCCTCGCCGAAGTCCAGCATCGAGGTCCTGCCGCGTGCCAGCGAGGCCACGAAGTCCTCGCGCTTCAGCACGGTACGCAGGGCGTTGGCCATCAGGACGTCGACCTGGCCGAGGCTCTTGAGCGTGGCCGGTCTGGCCCAGGACGAGGTGAGCTCGGCCGAGACGTCCTTGTAGAAGCGGTTGCCCGCCACGACGCCCGCCGTGCGACCCAGCTTGTCGTGCAGCAGGGCGAAGAACGACAGGCCCAGGGGAGCGAAGGCGTCGGTCATCATCTGCCGGTGCCCGTAGGAGACGTACACGTGGTTCTTGCCGTCGTGCGAGGGCGGCACGGGGTAGAGCGTGGTGATGGGGCGGCTCTGCAGCACGTGGAAGGTGCCGTCGTACAGGGCCCACTCGATGTCCTGGGGTTTGCCGAAATGCGCCTCGATTCGCCGTCCCAGGCTTTCGAGCCGCAGGATCTGGCTGTCGCTGAGCGTCTGGGCGTTCTGCCGGGCGGGCTCGATCGGCAGCTCCTGGATGCCGCCGGAGGGGGAGGCGCGCAGTTCCTTCGTCTGTGTGGCGATCTTCTTGTCGATGATCTGTCCCGACCGGACCCGGTAGTTGTCGGCGTTGACGAGCCCGGAGACGAACGCCTCTCCCAGGCCGAACCCGGCGTCGATCGAGACCACCGTGCGGTTGGCGGAGACCGGGTCGGCGGTGAACATGATGCCGGCCGCTTCCGGGAAGACCATCTGCTGGACGACCACCGACAGCCGTACGGCGCGGTGGTCGAAGCCGTTCTGGATGCGGTAGGCCACCGCGCGGTCGGTGAACAGCGACGCCCAGCACCGCCGCACGCTGTCGATCACCGCCGTGGCGCCCCGGACGTTGAGGTAGGTGTCCTGCTGCCCGGCGAAGGAGCTGGACGGCAGGTCCTCGGCGGTGGCGCTGGAGCGCACCGCGCAGGGCACGCTCTCGCCGCCCGCCTCCTGGAGGTGCCGGACGATGTCGCGCCGGATCTCCTCGGGCACGGTCAGGTCCTCGATGGTGGCCCGCAGGCGGGCGCAGGCGGCGGCGATCCCCGCCCGGTCATCCGCCCGCAGCCCGGTCAGCCCGTCGATCAGGGCGCTGACCTCCGCATCCTGTTCCACGACCTCCCGGTAGGCGTCGGTGGTGACGCAGAATCCGCACGGCACGCGGACGTCCCCAATCGCGGACAGTTCGCCGAGGTTGGCACCTTTTCCCCCGACCAGGGCAAGCCGCGTCTTGTCGATGTCATGGAACCCGAGCACGTAGGCACTCATGGCTGATTCCCGTCTCTCATGGGTGGACTGATAGTTAGAATACGATTCAGCCCTGTATTGTAATAGGCAAGCCGTTCGGCATCGACGTGGTGCTCATTCAGCCAGGGATCATCAGGACCGAGTTCGAGGAGGACACGTCGCGGGAACTTCGCGCCGTTTCTGGCAGAGGACCGTACGGAAGGCTCGCCGAGGCGATGGCGAAGCGGGCCGAGAACGCGACCAGGGCCTCCGAACCCGCCGTGGTCGCCAAGACGATCACGAGACTGCTCGAATCCCCGAGGCCGAAACCGCGCTACCCCGTCGGCTACCTGGCCAGAACGATCCTGGCAATGAACAGGCTCCTGCCCGACCGGAGGTTCGACGCCATGGTCACCAAGATCGACTGACGCTCGCCCGATGAGAGGATCATCCATGGACGATGCCGATGACCTGCGCCGGCACGGCACATCGCCGTCATCGGGCCGGCGGACGGCGAGCGTGGAGCACGCGTCGTGAGTCACAGGGCATGACCGGCACCGCGCATACTCCCCGCCTGCCGGGACGGCCCCGCAGCCAGGAGGTCGACGCGGCCATTCTCGGCGCCGCGCTCGACGTCGACGACCGCACCGCCGCCGTGACCGTGGCGGCCACGCGGGGGATCATCCGCCTTGGCGGCTAGGGCAGGTTGCGCGTCGCCCTGAGCTGACCGGCCGACGCTCGTGTGAAGCCCGGTCGTCGGACACCGGCCCCGGCGATGAACATGCGGATCTCCGTGGCGTGCGCCCGGCGGCCGGCATCCGGTTACGCCTGTCAAACGCGCGTAAGCCCGTACGGGGGAGCGTGTCGAACAGGCTGACAACACCGATCTCCTTGCGGACATGTGAGCGACCCGAAACCTTGGATCCCGCCGCCCAGGAATCGCCCCCACCCCCTGAACCAGGAGCAAGAATGAAGCTGCCCTCATGCGCCGCCGCCCTCATACCGACTGTTCTGTTCGCTTCGCTGGCTGGGGTGTTCGCGGCGCCGGCGGCACGGGCAGCCGAGGCCGGGGCCCTTCCGAGCGTGAACATGGAAGCCGCTGTCAAGGCGGCCCAGATCGATCCGCGGCGGCCCGACAACACGCTGACCCCAGGTGCCAAGGCCGGTGTGCTCCTCATTGAGCAGGCGCTGCGTGACCGACGCCTCCTCGACGCGAAGTGGGTGGACGGTTACTTCGGCACCACAACGGTCGCCGCCTACGCGAACTACCAGAAGTCGCTCGGCCTCACCGGTCTCGACGCCAACGGCCTGCCAGGCAGGACGTCGCTCACCAAGCTCGGTGCCGGCCGCTTCAAGGTCACCGGCGCCATCAGCCCGGGCACCCGGGTGTCCACCGGCGGGTTCGTCATCAACACCCGTACGCGAAGCATGCTGACGGAGGCCAAGCGGCTGCTCGGCCGCGACCTCAAGCTGGATCAGGGTTCGTACAACCCTGGCGGCGACCCCACGTCCGCGGGCACCCACGACGGCGGTGGCGTCATCGACATCTCGGTCAAGGGGATGAACTCCGCCACCCGCACCGCGGTCGTCCGCGCGTTGCGCCAGGTCGGCTTCGCCGCATGGCTGCGTAACCCCCAGCAGGACGACTGGCCGTGGCACATCCACGCCACTGCCATCAGCGACACGGACCTCTCCAGCCAGGCCCAGCACCAGATCGGTGACTACTACCTCGGCCTGAACGGGCTCGCCGGCCGTGGCCCGGACGACGGCCCGAAGGTGACCATCCGCACCTGGGAGGAGTACCAGCGCCGCTGACTCATCCGAACCCAGGCTCCGCAGACCACCCCGAATCCAGGCTACGCAGACAGAAGGAGAACAGCATGAGAACACTCACCAGGGTCCTCACCGCGACGACCGCCGCGCTGGCGCTCGGTGGGGCGGTCCTCGCCACCGCCTCGCCCGCCACGGCCGCGAGCCGCGACGGTATCTGCCAGGCCGGCGAGTTCTGCTACTACTTCAACAGTAACAACCAGGGGTCGGTCTCGGACTTCACGGGATCGGTCGCCGACTATGCCACCACGCAGCCCTCCTGCTACGACTTCAAGGGACCCGGTGCCGGCAAGGGCAAGTGCATCAAGAACGCCGCAGCCTCCGTCTGGAACCGGAGCAGCAAGACCGTCCGCGTCTACTTCAACACCGGTTATGCCGGCAGCTACCAGGACTTCGCCGCGGGCGCCAAGGGCAACCTGAACGCCACCCTCAAGAACCAGAACGCCTCACACCAGTTCAGCCCGTCATCATCGGCGCGCAGCAACATGTCGTACGCGCTGTACCAGGCCAGCGGCGGCAGGATCACCTGCGGCTTCGACGGTTACACCTCCACCTCCGGCCGGCACGAAGGCATCGACATCGCCCGCAGCGTGGGCTCGAATGTTCGCTCCCTGGTGGCGGGCCAGGTCATCAACGTCGCACGCGGAGCCACCGGCAGGGCGGGACTCTCCACGATCGCCATCTACCTCGCCTCATCGAACAAGACGGTGATCTATTTGCACTCCGCTCCGGTGTCCTCCTTGCGCGTGGGTCAGCAGGTCAGCCGCGGTCAGGTCATCGCCACCGAATCGTGGCGTGGAGTGTCGAGCAGTTCGTCCGCGCACACCCACATCGAGGTGCGCTCGGGACGGCAGACGCGCGCGTCCAAGAGCGTCGGCGACTCGCACCTGGACAATCCGAACCCGGCCTCGTTCTGGACCTCCCAGGGCTACAACATCCGATAACGCTTCGCGGCCCCTGACAAGAACGGGAGACGACTGTGCCTTTACGAACTGCCCGGCTGATCCCGCGGCTCGCCGCGACGACCGCCGCGCTGGCGCTCGGTGGGGCGGTCCTCGCCACCGCCTCGCCCGCCACGGCCGCGAGCCGCGACGGTATCTGCCAGGCCGGCGAGTTCTGCTACTACTTCAACAGTAACAACCAGGGGTCGGTCTCGGACTTCACGGGATCGGTCGCCGACTATGCCACCACGCAGCCCTCCTGCTACGACTTCAAGGGACCCGGTGCCGGCAAGGGCAAGTGCATCAAGAACGCCGCAGCCTCCGTCTGGAACCGGAGCAGCAAGACCGTCCGCGTCTACTTCAACACCGGTTATGCCGGCAGCTACCAGGACTTCGCCGCGGGCGCCAAGGGCAACCTGAACGCCACCCTCAAGAACCAGAACGCCTCACACCAGTTCCTGAGCTCCGCGGGGCCGGCCGGGTGCAAGACGGACGGCACGGACACCAGGCTGCCCACGACGATCCTCGTGTACCGGAAGTCCCTCGATCGCGTGGAGCGGGTGGACTTCAAGACCTACGTCAAGAACGTCCTGCCCAACGAGTGGGTCTCGAGCTGGCCGAGCGAGTCCCTCAAGGCCGGGGCGCTGGCCGTGAAGAACTTCGGCTGGTACTGGGCGCTGCACTCCAACCGCAAGACCCCGAGCGGCCAGTGCTTCGACGTCTACGACCACACGTCGAGCCAGGTGTACAACCCCGGCTCCGCGAGGGCTGTGACGAGCGCCGCGGTGGACGCGACCTGGGGCACCCGGCTGACCCGCAGCGGGAAGATCTTCCGAGCCCAGTACTGTGCCACGACGACGGCGTGCGGCAATTGGGTCGACGGCGACTGGATGTCGCAGAACGGCTCTCGCGACAAGGCCAGAGAGGGCTGGAGCCACTCCAGGATCCTCCAGTACTACTACACGGGGATCGTCCTCGGCTCCTGATCGCCTGAGACCGTCCGACTCCGGTCCCCGCCGTGTCCCGCACGGTGGGGACTAGAGTCCGTCGACGATGATCTGGAAGTTGATCGGCCGGCTTCCTGGGAACACGACCGCTCCCGAAGCGTCCACCATCTTGAATCGTACGTAGCACAGGCCCGGTTTCCTGGGCGTGGTGACGGCGGTCTGGATGTCGACCATCTCGCCGGGTTTCGTGTCCTTGATCGGCACATCGGCGATGGTCTGGCATTGATCGGCTTGCTGCGTGACGTCGAGGCGGCGCAGCGAATATCCCTCCCACGGCACGGCCCCGGCGTTCTTGAGCCGCCATATCTTGGTCATGGTCTTGCCGGCGCCGACGTGCGTGCAGTCGGAGAGCGTGACATCGTCGATGAACTTGGCCGCATCACCCTTGTACAACGGCGGGGCCCAAGGCGGGTTGGTCGGACGTACCGGGCAGTCGGCCGGGGACAGCGCGGCGATCGACGGGCTGACGGCCGGGTTGGGGACGTGTTCGTCGGGCTTGGAGCCGCGATTGACGGCGACCACGACGATGACCGCCGCCCCCACGATGACCGCCGCTGTCGCTAACGCGGCCGGGCGGGTCAGCCGGGCTCGCCCTCTGCTCCGCGGCATGGGGACCGGAGGCTGGACGTCGCCCGCGAGCTCGTCGGCCGATGTCTGCGTGGGCAAGGATGCCTCGCCGGCCGGACGGGGCGCTTCTGAGCCGATGGCGACGGTATGAACTCCCGTGGTGCCTGTGGTGGAGGCCGCGAGTCCACCAGACGTGTCCGCGCGGATCGAGGGATCCTTGGCGCTCGCCGATCTGACCGTCCGATTCGCGTTCTCCCAGCGTTCACGGTATGCGGCAGGGTCCGCGTCACACGCCTTGACGAACTCGACGGTGGTCTCCCAGCTCGGGAGCCGGTTACCCTTCGTGGCCTCGTGCAACGTCGTGTGGGAAATCGCCCCCGACCGGCCGGACATCTCCCGAAAAGGCGGGTTGCCGACCGCGTTGCGCAGTTCTCGCAGGGTCGCCGCGAAGTCCTCGATCGCCTTCGCCCGTGCACGCCTGTCGTCCACCGTGCGAAGGTAACAGCACCCACGGTCCTCCCTCAACCCGAACCGTTATCGGCGCGAAGCCAGGCGAGATGCGGCCCTATCCTGGATTCACCCGCTTCTTAACGATCAACACAGATCCATTGGGACCGCATCAAATCGCTCACGGAGCGAACCATTCGGGACGTCGGCTTGCCAACTCGTCGGTATCTGACACGGCACAACACCGAGCGACATTCTTGGGCATTTCAAGTGCGGGCAACGTATGACACCGCGACGCCATTCGATAGCGGGCGGCATTACTTTCGGGTTCAAGCCCCGGGTGCCCAGCCGTCAACGGCCTGGGTCGCACACGTACTTCCGGCCGGGGAGGATCGGATCCGTCCGAGGACGGATCCGATCACAGCCTTGGATCAGCCCAGGTAGCCGACCGGGCCGTCGAGGCTCCAGCCCGGCTCACCCGCAAGGATCTTGTCCTTGTGCGAGGTGATGGCGATGCGCCACCTCGGCTGGCCGTCGAGGTGCAGACGGAAGATCTGCTTGTCGGCGACGCCGCTCTTGCCGACGTAGCCGACGACGCCCTCGTTGATGAAGCCGGTCGAGGTGAGCTTGTCCCGCTCGCCCGGGCTGGTGGTGAGGATGTACGACGAGATCTTCCCGTCGCGGAGGCGGTACATCGGGGTGCCGCCCGCGAACGGCTTGGTGGCGACCTGGCCGAGCGGAGTGGTCGTCCTCTTGAACTTGTTGTTGGTCACCGCCCACCTCTGCTCCGCCGGCTTCGCGGAGTAGAACATGCCACCCTGCGGGGTGGTGAACTCGACGAGTTGCTGCGTGGGAATACCAGCGGAGTGCAGCAGCGCGATCGGGTCGGGGATGGCGTTCGCCGGACCTGCGGTCAGCACGACCCCCGTGGTGGCGACGGCTGCTGCAAGGGCGAGTGCGCGCTTCTTCACGTTATTCCTTTCGAGATTTCACGATGACATAGCGCCTTACTTGGTGCGGAACAGTAACATTCTGTCAAATGGGTAGGTGCACGTTTCCAATTTTTTCGAACCATGGAGCTCCGCCGAGTCCGCGCTCGCTTCAAAATCAACCGAATAATGCTCCGGTTACGGAGCGACAGCTTGCCGGCCCCGGCGCTTGCGGACCCATCACATATCCTTGACGCCGGCCGCGAGACGCCCAGGACCAGACCGGGGGAGTGCCCAGCGCGACTCCCGCCGGACCAGGAGGCCACGGCCGGCATGCGAGACCGGTCACCGTGCGTTCACCGCGCCGCACCTGTTGGATCCCCGCCTGGCCGTACTCCGGCAATCCTGGCGCAGGGTCTGCTTCGGGAATCGGTCATAGGCGCGGCGGCGGGCAACGGCAAACCGGCCGGGCCGGGCATCTGTGCGTGCTGCTGCGCAGGTGAGGTGGTTCTCAGCCATAGCCAGTTCGCCGGTCCGGCTCGCATGTGCCACGCCCTGACGGCTGGTGATCCTGCGATGCGGAAACGGCGGCGATGGCCTGTTCCACGTCCGGGTGGATGTCGAAGGCCCAGTGAAGGCCGGTGAGTTCCAGCAACCGTAACGGCATGCTGTGGACAGCGGCCAGGTGCACCTGGGCACCGTGGCGGCGAGTGAAGGTGTGCGTGTGCAGCAGCACGAGCAGGCCATGGCTGTCCATGAAGGTCGTCGCGCTGAGATCGAGCACCACGTGCTCACCCGGTCGACATTTGTCGCTGATGTAGCTTTCCAACTGCTCGGCGTTGGTCGCGTCCACCTCGCCGTTCACGACGATCAGCACGCCACCCGGCACAGACCGGTTGCCCAGAATCAGCCCCGTCATGCAGACCTCCACCAACGTTCGGCGGCCGATCACGCTGACAGCCTAGGCCGAACTCCGGTCATCAGCGCTCGGCTGCCTTGAATAGTGAGGCTCGCCATCGCTGTTGTCAGCAGCCGGAACGGTTACAGCGTCGATACCCTTCGCTATCTTGTGTCGGCAGACCGGTACAGGCGCAGCCGGACCGAGCCCCGCCCGGGGCCGACCGTCGATACTGAGGTCGAGACCCCTGGTGCTGGGCACGTGAGCTGGGCTTTCACCACGCCTCGGCGCCAGAGCAGCACATCCTGCCGCGAGCGGCCCGCGGACGCGTGTTCCGCCGGAAGCCGAAGCGCGGCCTGGTGCCGGGCGGACCAGGCCGATGAAGGCCCCGAACGACAACCGCGGCAGACCGGCAGTGCCACCTGGATCCGCGACCATGGCCGGCCAACCGGTGATTCAGCCGGCGCGGAGATTGGCGATCCGGGCTCACACCTGCCCACGCCCCGACGGCCAGTGGTCCTGTACTGCCGAAACGGCGTCGATGGCCTGTTCGACGTTCGGGTGGATGTTCAGGGCACAGTGCACGCTGGTCAACTCCATCACCCGCAACGGAACCTCCTGAACCGCGGCCAGGTGCAGTTGGGCACCGTGGCGCCGGGTGAAGGCATCCATGCGGAGCAGCACGGCCAGGCCGCGGCAGTCCATGAAGGTCATCGCGCCGAGATCGAGCACCACATGCACACCCGGCCGGCACCTGGCCTGGAGAAAGGCCTCCAACTGCTCGGCATTGGTCGCATCCACCTCCCCCTCCACGGCGACGAGCACCCCACCCAGCAGGTACCAGGCATCCAGGACCAGCCTCACCATGTGCAGACCTCCACCAACATTCGGCGGGCCGACGAGCCGATGGCCTATGCCCGGACTCACGGGCCTGGAGGGCTCGGGCTGCCTTGAATGGTGAGCCGCGCCGCCGCTGTTGTCAGCAGCCTGAACGGTTACTGTACAGATACAGCTCGCTACCTTGTGTCGGTGGAAAGGTACATGCGCAGCCGAACCACGCCGCGCCCCGGCCGGCTGTCGATGATCAATTCATCGCAGGTCTCTCGCATCAACCACAGGCCATTACCTGGAGAGCCAGACCAGGTCGGCTGGTCAGGGAGGTGCTCGGCCGACAATTGACCGCCGATGTCGATGACGTGGACGGTGATCGAGTCCCGATCGTGCCGGAAGCACACATAGCCTTCGCCGCCACCGTGCTCCAGGACGTTGAGGACCGCCTCATGGACCGCGATCACGAGGTCGTTGGCCCGGCGCTGCGGCAGCCCCACCCTGTGAGCAGCAAGCCGCACCCGGGCGCGTAGAGCACTCAGTTCCCAGTCGATCGGCCAGCACCGCTCTTGCAGCAGATCCTCGTTCACTTCACCGTGCCCGTTCGCCCAACGCCACGGAAAGCACCTCGCCTGTATCCGTGGCTCGGCTTCGCCAAGGTCCACCTTTTCCCATCCGACGCACTGCCGCAAACATGCCGAAGAAATCGTGAGCCTCAACGCGAGCGCCCGTCGCGCACAGGCATGTCCCCGGCATGAGCCCGGGCGAGCCGCTCACCATCGCGCAAGACGTGCGACACCACATCGCGCACCACACGAAGAGGCGCACCGCGAATGACTCGGAGCCACTCGGCGAGGTGGCAGAACCGCAGCGTGTGGGACTGGGATCGGTGCACCCGCAGCTACCGGACCCACGTGTGACGCTGCCACCTGGCAGACAGTGAACAGCTGCCACCTGGCAGATAGTGAACAACGGTCAGGCTATGCCAGTGTGGCTGCGACGGCCGCCGCCAAGGCGCAGGCCGCCAGGAGCGGCGCAGCCGCCGGGTGAAGCTCTCCGAACTTCCGCATGAACGCGAAACACAAGAAGGCCGACACAACTGCCAGGGCGACGATGAGCCACGCCGGCCAATCGCCTGTCACGGCGGCCATGGACGGCTGCCGCCATGCGACCATCGCGGCCGCCCACATCGCGCAGGCCACGAAGAGCAGGCGCATCCGACGTATCCGAGAGAGCTCGCGTTCAAACTCGGCGTCTGCCACACATCCACCTCGTACCGCCTCGATGATCGGACAGGGCGTGTCTGTTGTGCCAGGCGGCCCCGCCCGCCTCCAGGTGGACGGGACCCCATCTGACAGAACCATGGGTGAGGGCTGCCGGATAGTACCCGTTCCGACTGATGACGCAGGCGACGGTAGATCATGAAGGCCAGATAGAAGATCGACTTCTGGATCAGGGCCACCGGGCACTGCGCCTGACGGAAGGTCCATCCATGCAGCTCAAGCGGCATGGAGGGATTCGTGGCGAGCCGGCCTGGCCAGGCCGGCCGAATCGGTGATCGGATCCTGGAGCGCGCGTGGTGGAGCCGCCTGAGCCGGAGCGCTGTCAGCGGCGGCGCAGCCGCTTGTCGGTGATGGGAGGGGTGGGGTCGATGTAGAGGTCCTCCGAGTTGACGTCGACGCCAGGGGGCACGATGTCGTCGATCCGGTCGAGGAGGTCGTCACCGAGTTCCACGTCGGCGCCGGCGAGGAGATCGTCGAGGTGTTCGGGGCGGCGGGGGCCGATCAGCACCGCGGTGACCGCGGGGTGGGCGCGGACGAAGGCGGTCGCCAGGTGGGCGAGCGGCAGACCGGCCTCGGCAGCCAGGGCGTCGAGTTTCCGCACGGCGTCGGCCTTGGCTCGCACACCGGGCCGCGAGAGGTCGAACATCTTCGCGCCCCGCCCGGCGTTGCGGTGCCCCGTGGTGGGGTCGGCGCGGCCGGACAGCCAGCCCGCGTTGAGCGGGCTGAAGGTCAGCACGCCCATGCCGTACCGCTGGGCGGTGGGCAGCACGCGGTTCTCCACCCCGCGGGTGAGGAGTGAGTACGGCGGCTGCTCGCTGCGGAAGCGGTGGTGTCCGCGGCGCTCGGCCGTCCACTGGGCCTCCACGATCTCCTCGGGCGCGAAGAAGGAGCCGCCGATGGCGCGAACCTTCCCGGCGCGGACCAGGTCGGACAGGGCGCCGAGCGTCTCGTCGACGTCGGCGCGCGGGTCCGGCCGGTGCATCTGGTACAGGTCGATGTGGTCGGTGTCCAGGCGGCGGAGGCTGTCCTCGATCGCCCGGCGGATCCAGCGCGCCGAGCCGCCGCGGCGGTTGGGATCCTCGCCCATCGGCAGCCCGAACTTGGTGGCCAGTACGACCTCGTCCCGGCGGCCCTTGAGGGCCTTGCCCACGATCACCTCTGACTCGCCGCCGGAGTACACGTCGGCGGTGTCGATGAGGTTGACACCGGCGTCCAGTGCCGCGTGGATCACGCGGATCGACTCATCATGATCGGTGTTGCCCATCGCGCCGAACATCATCGCGCCGAGCCCGTATTCGCTCACCGACAGGCCGGTTCCACCGAGAATTCTGTGCTTCATCCGTTGCCTCCTGATACGTGGTGGTTCTCCAAACAGTCGAGCACGGCTCGTGGCCGGGGTGAGAGGCCCAGCGGGACCGGGGGTCCAGCAGGCCCCCTCTGGCGGTCCGTGCCACTGACGTGCCGGTCTACCGTGGTGGCATGGGCCAGGAATCGAACACGGAGCTGCGGGACTTCCTACGCTCCCGCCGCGCGAAGATCACCCCGGAGGAGGCGGGTCTGACGCCGCAGCCGGGGGCCCGGCGCGTTCCGGGCCTGCGGCGTGAGGAGGTCGCCCAGCTCGCCGGCGTCAGCGTCGACTACTACGTCCGGCTGGAGCGCGGCCGCCACGTGAACGTCTCCGAATCGGTCCTGTACGCGATCGCGCGTGCCCTGCGGCTCAATGAGCTGGAGCGGGCGCACCTGTTCCGGGTCGCCCGGCCGACCCGTAGCCGGCCGCGTGCGCTGCCGCCACAACGCGTCCGCCCGGGCCTGCGACTCCTGCTGGACAGCCTGACCGAGGTCCCGGCCATCGTGCTGGGCCGGCGCATGGACGTACTGGCCACCAACCGGCTGGGTCAGGCCCTCTACACGGACTTCGAGGCCCTGCCCGCCCGCGACCGCAACATCGCCCGCCTGATCTTCCTCGATGACCGCTTCCGGTCGCTCTACGCCGACTGGGAGGACGCTGCCCGCGGCATCGTCTCCTCTCTGCGCCTGTACGCCGGACGCCACCCACACGACCCCGCCCTGGCCGAACTGGTCGGCGAACTTTCCATCCGCGACGCCGACTTCCGTAGCTGGTGGGCCGACCACGACGTCTTCCAGCGCACGCACGGCACCAAGCGCTACCACCACCCCCTCGTCGGGGAGCTGGTCCTGGGTTACGAGGCGTTCACCCCGGCCGACGACCCGGAGCAGACCCTGGGTGTCTCCACGGTCGAACCCGGCTCACCCTCCGCGGAACGCCTGAAACTGCTCGCCAGCTGGACCGGACCCGCGGAGCGGGAGCCGGCACCCGAAACCGGCGCACCACGAGCCTGAACTCCTGGCTCGGGTTGCGGACGCGGGTGCGGGCGGCCGTCCACGCCCACCGGTACGGCCTCGTCACCTGGGCCGACCCGCCCGTGACGGTGCCCTCCGGCTTCCACCGGAAGCGTCACATCGATGACGGTCGTGCGGGCTCCCGTTCGGTCAAGCCGGTCAGGTACGCGGCGGCGCCCGCGCAACCCGCCGCGACGAACAGCACGCCGAGGAACACCGGCCCGGTGGAGACCATGGCGAAGTTGCGCACCAGTCCGACGATCAGCGCCAGCTGCAGCGCGGTCAGCAGCCAGGTCCTGTCCGGGGTCGCCTGGGCCGCCACGAGCAGCAGGATCAGCAGGGCGGGCAGATAGGCGGGGGCCTCCTCCCGTGGGTATCCGCCGTCGATGTAGATGGCGAGGATGTCACCGACGACGAGGATCGTGGCCGCCGTACTCAACGCGATGGCCGGCCGCGGCCCGCCTGCCCGCCAGCCCTGGACCGCGCGGAGCAGGAGTGCGGCGGTGGGGATCAGCGCCGAGGTGAAGAGCACCGCCTGCCCCGTGTCCTGGGCCACCATGAGCGGGTCGGCCAGGTCGATGATCATCAGAGTGGCCGCGAGCAGGCCGGCGACGCCCGCCACGATCCTGCGCACGCCCGCCTGGGCCAGAGCCGTCTCCAGGAGTGCCACCAGCGCGAACAGGAGGGCGCCCGTCATGGTCATCAGGGTCTCGGGCCTGGTGTCGACGCCGCCCAGTAGGCCGAGCCGCGCGAACAGGCCCAGGTGCAGCGCCGCCAGACCGGCCGCGGCGCCCAGCGTGGCCGCGCGCCCGCGGCCGTCCGGCAGGAACGCGGCCGCGATCGCGGCCGTCACCAGCAGTGGGAACCACGCCGGGATGGCATCCGGGTAAAGCCCACCGAAGCGGGGCAGGCCGGGGGACGCCTCCATGGGCCCGGCCACGAGCAACAGCGCCGAAACCAGGGCGAGCCCGCGCAGGGCGATCGATGGCCGGCGCGGGCGGCCGGGGACCGGCTCGCGGGAATCCGATCCCCGATCGATGCCGGTCGCCGGCGCGCCCGCCGTCCGGCCCTCATCCGCGGTCGGCTGTCTCACCTCCGTGGTCGCGCCTCGCACTTCGGCGCCCTCCTGGAGAGTGCGCGCGGTGGCCGGCGGCCCGGTGGTCGCGGCCTCCGCCTCAGCGCTCGGGCCCGTCGCCGGGGTCGCCTCGGATGTGGGAGCGGCGGTTGTGCCGGTCGGAGTGGCGACCGCGCCCACACCGGAAGAGGCGGACGGTGGGATCACCGGCAGCGAGGCGGCCGGCAACGCCACAGGCGGCTGCGGATCGGAGCCGAGCGCGCGAGCGGCGGCGGCCGAGACCGAGCGGCTGTCGTCGTGGGCGAGTGCCTCCAGCGCGAGGCGGGCGGCCAGGGCCAGGCCCGCGTGCCTGCTGCGCCGCAGCCGTGCCAGCTCGTCGACCGTGCCGGCCCTGATCGTGGCGATCGGATGGTCGATCGCCTCCTGCAACTCGGTCGGCAGTGGCGCGGGGCGGTCGACCGGCCGGCTGCGGCGCGCGATTACCAGGTCTCCCTGTACGTCATACGTCCATTTGCCCGGCGTCTGGTTGGGCGTGATGGTGCGCACCCGGTCGTAGACGTAGTCGTACAGCTCGTGAATGCCCACGTAGCCGTCCTGGTCGCGGTCGGCCTCGCCGGTCTCCAGCCCTTCCACCAGGGCGCTGGTGAACACCGAAGGCGACGGCGTCTCCTGGCTGTCGGCCAGCTCGGTCCCCTCGAAGGCGTACTCCAGGGCGTTGGAGGCGGTGATGACCACCCGCCCGCGCCCGCCGAACTGGTCCTCGACGTGGAGGTCCCCGCCCGCCCGCGGCAGCGCGCCACGCGCGAACGCGCCGGCGTAACAGCAGTCGAGCAACAGCACGATGCGCCGGCAGCGGCTACGGCTCATCCGCCGGTTGACGAACTCGGCCGCCACGGCGGTGGCTCCGAGACGGTTGAGCTTGGTGCTGGGCGTGGCGAAGTACAGCTCGCCGCTGTCGTCCTTGACCCCGTGGCCGGAGAAGTGCAGCAGGAGCAGATCGTCCGGGTGCCGGTCGGCGAAGAAGTCCTCCACGGCCTCGTTGACGACGGAGGTGGGCTCGTTGAGCATCATACGGACGTCGAAGCCGCCGATGGCCTCGTGGCCGAGCACCCTGGCCAGCGCCTCGGCGTCGAGCGCCGGCGCGCGCAGCCGGCGCAGCCCGGGGTCCTGGTATTCGTCGCCGGCCACGATCAGCGCCATGCGGCGGCCGCCCGGCTGGACGACGGTCTCGGGCTGCCGCCGGCGGCGTAACCAGACCTCGACCAGCTCGCGCTGCTCCTTGGCGCGGATGCCGGTCAGCTCCAGCACGTCACCCTCGATGTCCAGCTTGACCGACCGGTGCTGGTTGCGGCTGAGCCAGGAGGTGACGGCGTTCACGATCGCGGCGAGCAGCTCGGTCCCGGCCAGCGCGATCACCAGGCCGCCGATCGTGAACGACAGGACCGCCCTGGCGCCTTCGGGAGCCTCGCCGGCCTCCGCCGTTTCCACCACCACGTCCAGGTCGAGGAGCTCGTCGCGGAGCCTGGCGGTGGCCGTGTCCAGCTCATGAGCGTCCGCTCCGTCGGTGCGGACCGACAGCAGCAGCCGGATCGTCTCACCAGCCATGTGCCACCCCCAGGGGAGAGCAGAGCCACCTCAAGGACGGCGTCGCCCGCATTCTAAGCACTGGACCGGGCGCTAGCCAGCGGGATATCGCGCCGATGCGCCGCCAGCGGCGGCGGTGGACCTGGCGAATTCGCCGAAGGTCCGTGGCGGGCGGCCACGGGCACGCTGCACGCCGTCGGAGACGTACGCGTCCGTGCCCTCCCTGAGCGGCTCGATGACGTCCGCGAAGGCTTCGGCGTCCGCGGGCGGCAGTCGGCCGGGGTCGGCCGGGCGGGCCGGCTGAAACCCGCCACGCTGGTCGTGCCGCTACTTCCGGCGCGTTGAGGTGTGTCCGTTTCGTGAGGAGGTCATGGTCGGATGATGATCGCGTCCCTGGGCGGCCGTACCCCTGAACAGCAGACTTACCTGCATGAATCCTCTTGTGACCGCCCTTACCGCGATGTCCCTCGCCGCCCTTCCTGTCGTGCTTCCCGCCGGGACGGCGCAAGCCTCGGCCGCGCCGCGGTGGCAGGCGTGCGGGGGAGGCGCCGACCCACGCCAGGAGTGCTCGGCCCTGAAGTTGCCGATCGACTACGGCGCGCCCGCCAAGGGCACGTTCTCCCTGGCGGTGTCCCGTATCCGCACGGCGAAGCCCGGCACGCGCAGGGGAGTGCTGGTGCTGGTGCCAGGAGGCCCGGGCAGTCCGGGGCTCGACCGGCCGAGCGCACTGGTGGGCAAGCTGCCGAAGAGCGTGCTCGACCGGTATGACCTGATCGGCTTCGACCCGCGGGGCGTCGGCAGGAGCAGCCCGGTGAGCTGTGGGCTGGCCCACGAGGATCTGGCGATGGTACGTCTGAAGCCGTACCCCGCGGCCGACGGTGGCGTCGCGGAGAACGCGAGTTGGTCACGCCGGATCGCCGAGGCCTGCGCCCGCAACGGCGGTCCCCTGTTTCAGGCGATCACCACCCGCAACGAGGCCAGGGACATGGACGCCATCCGCCTCGCGCTCGGCGAGGACCGCCTGTCCTACTGGGGCGTCTCGTACGGCACCTATGCCGGGGCGGTCTATGCCACGATGTTCCCCGGGCACACCGACCGGGTGGTGCTGGACAGCAACGACGATCCCGACCCCACGAAGGTGGAGCGCGGCTGGCTGGCCAACTACGCGATCGGCGCCGAGGACCGTTTCCCCGACTTCGGTGCCTGGGCCGCCGCCCGCGACGGCGAGTACGGCCTGGGCGAGAACGCCGCGGCCGTCCGCGCGACCTTCCTGAAACTGACCGCCGCCCTCGACCGCGATCCGATCCCGTGGCCCGGTGCGAACCCCGGGGAGCTGAACGGCAACGTGCTGAGGGAGACCATGCTCAACGCGCTCTACTCCGACGCGGGCTTTCCCACGCTGGCCGGGCTGATGAGGGCCGCGTCGGCCCGGGGCCCGCTGCCCGCGCCGAACACCCCGCCGGACGAGGCGCTGCAGAACACCGCGGCCACCGCCGCCGCCACCCTGTGCAACGACGTGACCTGGCCGGGGTCGGAAGCGCGGATCGAGCGGCAGGTGAAGCGGAACCGCGCCCGCTATCCCCTCACAGGGGGGATGCCGGTCAACATGGGACCGTGCGCGTACTGGCCGTACCGGGTCGCCGAGGCGCCGGTCAGGGTCACCTCCGAGGGGCCGTCCAACGTGCTCCTCGTGCAGAACCTCCGTGACCCCGCCACGCCCTACAGCGGGGCGCTGAAGCTGCTCCGGGCGTTCGGCGACCGGGCCCGCATGGTCCGTGTCGACTCCGGCGGCCACGGCTCCTACCTGGCCAACGGCAACTCCTGCGGCGATCGGGCGGTCACCACGTTCCTGGTGACCGGCCGTCGTCCCGCCACCGGCGCCGTCTGCCGCTGACCCGGGATCCCGCATCATCGGTAGGCGGCGAGGTAGCTCGCGCGCTGGGCCACGGAACCCGGCCCGCTGGAGTGGCTGTCGGAAGCGCGGTTGAACGCCAAGATCGGCCTGCCCCCGGCCGATCCCGCCGACTTCGCCGCCCAGTTGTCCGCCGCGCTCCACCTCCAGAACACGCGCCTGGAAGAACCGCTGGCCGACGAGCAGGCGAAGATTCCGGCCGGTGCCGACCGTGCACCCGTCACACCTGCGTAACGGAGGGCGGCCGATGCACGGTCTGATCATGGTAGGTCAACCCCGAGAGGTCATCCGACCGTCGGTCACCGGCACGGCTTGTACGGCTGGTCCTTCAGCGAATAGTCGGCCGGCTTCTTGATCGAGTTGAAGCCCAACGTGCCGGCCCGCGCGCAGAAGCTGCCGGGGGAGGTCTCGTACTCGACCTGGAAGACCGGCTTGCCGGCCTTGGTGAAGACGCCCAGCTCCGAGCACTCGTCGTACTGGAAGCACTCCTCGTTGACCGCGTAGTCGAAGTTGGAGGCCAGCTCGGCGGCCTGGCTGAGGTCGTTCTTGAGTGCGACGGACAGGCCCTTGGCGTGCGCCATCGCGGCAAGGGCGCGGTTGTAGGTGAGCTGGGTCGCGGCGCTGACGGTCCAGCCGGTGACCTTCTTGCCCTCCTCGTGGGCGTTGACGACGTCGAACTCGACCCCGTCGAAGCCCGCCTGCGCGCACTTGTCGACGCGGGCCTTCATCATCTTCAGCAGGAAGTCCCGCTGGCCCTTGTCGTTGTTGATGTTGGCCCAGCGCTCGTTCGGGAAGTCCTCGCTGAACGGCTTGCCGAGCAGGGAGTTGCCGTGGGCCTTGTGCCAGTCGGCGAACTGCTTGTAGTCGGGCCGGAAGTCCTCGATCGAGCCGGCGTCCACGTAGCAGATGGCCTTGGCACCGCGGGCGTGGATGGCCTTGACGGCGGCGGTGTTGAGCGTGGAGTTGTCGCCTGCCACGTCGCCGTCCACGTACAGGTCGATGTCGAAGACGGTCGGCTTGACGCAGGCGCCGCCGGTCTGCGGGACCGTGCAGATGCCGACGTTGATGCCGCCGGTGGCGGCGTACTGCGGGTTGCCCTCAAGCTGGTACTGCCAGCGGCTTTCGAGCGGCGGGCGCCAGACCGCGGCGCTCGCCGACGTGTCCGTCGAGGTGGCGGCACTCGCGGCCAGTTGGTACGGCCCGGCGACCAGCGCCGTCGCAGCCAGCGTCGTTGCCGCGGCGACGATCGGAAGCCTTCGGGTATAGCCCACATCATCCCCTTAAATGCGGAAATTTGCCGATCGGTTGATCGATGAGCTTGATCTTGCCAGCCTCGCCACGTCTCTGTCTCGACTGGCGCTGGCCGCGGGGGCGTACGGCGTCCTGGCCGCGCTGCGGCCGCATGCCGAGGAGGTCTCCGGGCGAGCGGAGCCGTTGCTGGCCCGCCCCGGTCGGGCGGGTCCGGTGGCTGGGCGGCCACCTGCTCGTCGCGGCCGCCCTCTCGGCGACCCCCCTCGTGGTGCTGGCGCTCATGCCCCCGCGCTGACGGCGGTCGGACTGTCCGGCTTCAGGGGACGCAGGATCGCCTGAGAACCCCGGAACATGTCGGCGGCGACTGCGGAGGCCACTCGAACACACTTGTGTATGGACACTTAGAGTAACGTCTCGGATACTCATTGTGTCATTCCTTGTTCCCCTGATCACTTCACCGCTTCAGCACCGGACTCGCCGGCATGCCGCGTGCTGCCCGGAGTCGTGATCCGTCGGGGCAGAACCGAAGGAGAACGATGCAGTCGAAGAGGTTTCTGGCCATCCCCCTCGCCGTGCTCGCGGCGGCGGGCCTGACGGCTACCACCGCCGCGGCCAGCCAAGCGTCAACTCCCGTCACCGCGGCCGCCCGCCAGACAGCGCTTCCCCCCGGCTACCAGCTCGTCACGCTGCCCAACGCCAACGTGCCCAACTTCCAGCGCCGTACCCTGTACTGCCCCGGGAACAAGAGAGTCCTCGGCGGCGGTGCCGAGGCCCGCGGTAACAGGGCGATCCTGGTCGGGTCGTTCCCCACCAACGACGCACGCGGCTGGATCGGCATCGGCCGCCAGGACGGTTACAACGACGTCGGCATCAGCGTCTTCGCCATCTGCGCGGACTGACATCCGCCCCCGCCCCGCCCCGGTCGCTCGCCGGCCGGGGCGGGCGCCCGTATCTCGTCCCCTTCGCTCATCGGTGGCGACCGCGGACCCTCAGACGCATCGAACCGGGGCGCAGTTGATTAACGCGCACGCCGGCCGGCCCGCATTGGATCAGTCGGACTGATCTATTTGCCCGCGCGCCAGGCGACCTACGCTCGCGACGTCCGACAAGGGCGAAAGCCGGCCTCTTCGACAACCCCCGATGCATGGACGTCCCCGGGGCGACCACCGGCCGCGCGGTCATGCAGATCTGGTCCTGCAACAACGAGACCGGGGCGAAGAAATTCACGCTCGTCTCATAGTCGGGAGCCGGTGGCGACCCGTGGCGGGTCGCTGCTCGACTCTGCTGTTCTCCCATCCCGAGAGGGAGCGGTGAGGGTCCTGGTGTGAGGAGCCGGGCCGCCCGCGCGGCCCGGCTCCTGGTCGCGATCTCGCCTCTGAATGGTCAGGGGCAAGATGAAGGATGTGTCCTCGCCCAGGAGGGCCATGCCCAGGATGGCGGTGCCGACGGCGCCGATGCCGGTCCAGACGGCGTAGGCCGTACCGAGGTCGAGGCTGGAAAGTGCGAGGAGACCGGAGCTGAGGACGGCGAAGACGCCGAAGCCCATCGTCGGCAGGGGTCAGCGACCGGCGAGTTCGGTGAGGATCTCCACGAGTTCGGGCCGGTCGAACGGGCCGCAATGAGGTGCCGCGACGCTGCGTACGTCGGTCGGGTTGTCCGGAGTGAGACGATTGGCCTCGTTGATGAACCGGTCCTGCAGCGCCAGCGGGATGAGCCTGTCGGCGGTGAAGCGTACATATGTGCGGGGGATCCGGCCCCAGGTGTGCGCCTGACCCCGGGCCTCGGCCATGGGAATGGCGGCGGTCTCGTCCGGCTCGAACATGTTGAGCAGCCGGCTCACCGCCTCGTCGGTGAAGTCGCCGGCGAGGCACCGCTTGACGCCGTCGAACACCGACGGGTCGGCCGAGCGCCAGTTGAGCCTGGTCACCCCCAGGGCCGCCGGATCGCCGACCTGGGCCTGGGTCACCAGGTGGACCAGGCTTTCGCTGTTTTCGGGCGTCGCGAAATAGGCGGCCATGTTGGGCAGGTCCACGCAACAGTAGGCCGAGACGTAGACGACGCGATCCAGCAGGTCGGGGACGGCGTTGCCGACCCTGCTCACGGTGACGCCGCCCTGGCTGGCACCGACGAGGATCACCGGGCCGTGACGGCGGGCGCGGCGCACCACGTCCACGACGCGCTCGACGTAGTCGTCGATGGTGATCTTGGCGAGCGGCGACGGTTGGGTCGCCAGTGCTTCAAGGTCCTGCGGAGCCTGGTACGCCCGGGGGAAGAACGCCTCGTCGCCGTGCCCTGGAAGGTCGACGGCCACCGTCCGGTGCCCGCGCAGGGCGAGCTCGCTGATCAGTCCCGCGCACCAGAGCGACGAGGAGTTGGTGCCGTGCACGAACACCAGGGTCGGTGATCGCCGATCACGATCGGCGGTGGTGGTCGCGGTGTCGTGCGACGGCGTCCCGCCGAGCTCAAGGGCACCGCCGGTCTCGGCTTCATGGTTCGTTGTCATCGACATTCTCCTTGGGTTGTCGGTTGGGCGGGGGTCTTGTCGTCGTCAGGGACGCGGTTCGCGCCACATCGGCCACAGGAGGAGGCCGTCCGCGACGTGAACCGGTTCGCCGCGGTCCTCGAATCCGTGCCGTAGGTAGAGGGCCCGGCCCCGGGACGAGCTCGCCTCCAGGTACGCGGGCAGCCCGTCGGCGTCCGCTCGAGCCAGCCGGTGCCGCAGCATCGCCGAGCCCAGCCCGGCGCCCCGCCGCCCGCCGATCACTCCCATGCACGGGAGGTAGAGGTGCGGTTGCCCGTTGGGATGCCGCTCGGCCAACGCCCTGCCCAGGGTGAGCAACCGGGCTCCGCTCTCACCCCAGAGCGAGCCCCTGCCCGTCGTGCCCGGCGGCTCCTCGTGGGGCGCCTGGCCGGGTGCCAACGTCAGCCACACCGACGCGCCTTCGCGGCGGCCGGTCAGGTAGGCCTCGGCGGCGGGCCGGGTGAGCAGGGGACGGTAGAAGTGCCGCTGGAGGAGTCCGCGTTCGCCGGCCTTGGGGAAGAGCCAGCGGACGAGGGGATCGCTCATGAACGCTTCGGTGAGAACGTCCAGCACCGTCTGCAGGTCCGCATCGTCCGCCTGCCACACGGGTGCGTACGCCGTATCGCTTCTCATGCGTACAGCGTATTCGATTTTCCGAAAAATCTGCTTCAACAGCGATATTTGTCGAAAGAAGTGCACCATGTGCGGGATGATTGACCTAGTACACTTAAGGCGATCTAGGAGGTCCCTATGTCAGCGCAGCGGGAAGATCCGCCATACCGGCGGATTGTCGCGGAGATCCGTGCCCGGATCCTGGCCGGTGAGCTGCGGCCCGGCGATCGCATGCCGTCCATCCGGCAGGTCGCGCAGCGATGGGGCGTCGCGGTCGCGACCGCGACCCGGGTGATGGCGGCCCTGCGCGAGGAAGGTCTGGTCGAGGCGAAGGTCGGGTCCGGGACGCTGGTCAGCGTACGCGCGGTCCGGCCACGGGCCACGTCACCCAGGGCGCGGCGGCCGGGCGGCCCCAGGGAGGCCCTGAACCGGAAGGACGTTCTCCGCGCCGCCGTCGCGATCGCCGACGTCGAGGGGCTCGATGCGGTGTCCATGCGGCGGCTCGCGGCCGAGCTCGGCGTGGGCCCGATGTCGCTGTATCGGCACGTGGCGAACAAGGACGAGTTGGTGACGCAGATGGCCGACGAGGTCTTCGGCGAACCGGAGCTGCCCCTCCCGGGGCCAGAGGGGTGGCGGGCCAAGCTCGAACTGATCTCCCGCGCTCAGTGGGAGCTGTGCCGGCGACACCTCTGGCTGCCCAGGGCCGTCTCGTTCACTCGCCCGGCGCTCGCGCCCAACATGATGGCGCACACCGAGTGGACCCTGCGCGCGCTCGACGGGCTCGGGCTGCCCATGACGATCCGGAGCAGGGAGGCCCTCACGCTGCACGCACTGGTCATCACCGTCGCCCTGTCCATGGCGGACGAGGTCGAGGCGGAGCAGGAGACCGGAGTGACGCTCGCCGGGTGGTGGCTGGCACGGCGGAAACGGGCCGACGAACTCCTCGACGACGGACGCTTCCCCCTGCTGTCCACGATTCCCGAGGAAGCGGTGTCGGACCTTGACGAGCTGTTCGAGTACGGGCTGGCCCGCCATCTCGACGGTTTCGCCGTCCTGGTGGAGGGCCACGCCCGTACGCGGTCATGAGGCGGCAGTGCTCGCCGGGGCGCTCCAAGGCAGGTGGTTGGGGGCGCCCCGGGCGCACATGACAACGGGGGACGTCACTCGGGCAACGGGCCGAGCCTCTCCAGCCCGTACCTCTCACTGAGCTCCCGTGCCCGCTCGGCGGTCAGCTCTCCCACCTCGCGGGCGTCGTGCACATCCCGGAAGAACTTCTCGGTCCCGCCCGGTACGAAGATCGTCAACTTGCGGCCGCCCTCCGTACCGGCGCGCAGTCCGTGCGGCACGCCGCCGGGCACGTACACCACCGCCCCGGCGCCCGCTTCCAGCCGGCGGTCACCGGCGTAGTAGGTGTAGTGGCCCTCGATGATGTACCAGAGCTCGGCAACCTGATGCCGATGCAGGACGGTGGCGAAACCGGGCGGATCCACGCCCTCCATGAGTCCAATGCCGCCCGCCGTACTTTCGGCCGGCACCTTGATCGTGATGTGCGATCCCTCAGGAGACGCGGCGGCCAGTCCATCCCCTGCGTGAACGACGAAGGGTTCAGGCGCGGGCCGGTCAGCGTGGTGAGCCATCAAGGTCCTTTCCGAGAAGAATGGGCGAGTTGACCATTCTCACGGACTCGACCCCTGGGCGCGCTCCAGGGCTTCACCCTCCTGCGGGGGCGCCGAACGGCAAGGCTGCGGGACGACCGGGGCCCAGGCCGATGCCGTCGATCGGCCGATCCTGGAGAAACGCGCTCCCACGGCCGGCATCCCAGGCGCCGTGGCCCTGACCATGCGCCGCCATGAGGTGGCACATAAGCACGGGAACGATGACAGTGCGAGCGGGGTTGTACTGCCGCCTCCGCAGCAAGGAGGCCGGATTCCCACTGGTGGGAGTCCGGCCTTCGGGCTTGTTGGAGGTCACGGGCCAGGTTGGCCGGCGCAAGCATCCCGCCTGCCCCGAGCTCACCGTGGTCGCTACCCGGAATGCCGGAGGGGTGACGCGGCTCGGATGGCTGGTCCTGCTGCCGGGCCTGGGCCTCGACCGGCAGGAGCCTCAGGATGTGGCGGCCGACGTCTCATGGCCGGCCTGTCAGCACATGGTCCACTTTTTGGACTTGGACAACTTCTGCGGTGACGTGAGCTGGAAGGTGACCTTGTGCGTAGTGCCGTCCAGGGGCAGGGGGAGTTCCTTCTTGTTGAAGAAGAAATCACTCCGGGTGTACGACGGAATGCTTCTGGAGCCGGTCTCGATGACCTTGCCGTCCACGAGCCACCGATAGGAGAACGGAGCTCCCATCTCGGTGGCGTCCACGCCCATGGCGAAGTTCATCGGGCCCGCATAGCAGACGCCCTCATCCTTGGTCACGCCCTTGCCGGAGAGCCAGATGTAGCCCAGGGTGAACGAGGCCGCCTTGGCGCTCGCCTTGCTGGAGTTGGCGGCCAAGGCGTGAGGGGCGAGGTGCGTCGCCAGGGGGGCGTTCCCCACGACGGCGCCGGCTGCCAGGCACGCGGCCACCACGGTGGAGATGAGCGGGAAGCGCGGGCGCGGGCGGGGCTGGGGAGTTGCCGGGCGCGCGGGTACGACATTCGGCATGAGAGGAGTGACTCCTTTGTCTGTCGGCCGGAACGGACCTCCCGCACATTAACGTGATCTTGCAAGGTTTGTGGGCGTGTTGTGTATTTGGCGCTTTGGTGGAGCGCCACGTCGCCATCGCGGTCACAGACGGCTCGCGGTCACGTGGGCGGCGTTCACCATGGGGGTGAGGTGCTCCCTGCCGGCATGTGGCGGGAGGGGTCCCGACGCCGTGGTACGACACTGGCGCCTGAGGTCATCGAACGAGCGAGGGAGATGGGATGTCAGGCGGATCGACCAAGCGGATGGCGCTGATGGGCGTGGTGGCCGTTTTCGGCTTGCTCACCGGCTGTGGGTCCGCGGCGGAGCAAGCGGCGTCGCCCGCCGCCGCCCCAGAGACGCCATCCTCGCCGGCACCGTCCTCTTCGGTGGTGAGCTCTCCGCCGGCTACTCCCTCGCCGCAGGCGACGTCGCTGCCGAAGGCCAAGGACGGCAAGAAGCTCCGGGCGTGCCGGGATGCGGGTTGTGAGGTGCTCGTATCGGATGGGCAGACCATCACGCTGGACGACAGATGGGGGCTGCAGCCGGTCGACGTCAGCGTTGAGGAAGACTCGGTGACCTTCCACGTGGTCACGGGGTCCGGCATGCAGGCGACCATGTCCGAGCAGAGGCCGGATCAAGGGGGGCCCAGCACCATCAACGACGTCAGCTTCGAGGTGCTTGCGGTTCAGGGGAAGAAGGCCGTCATCAAGATCACTCACTAGGGGCGTACGGGAGTCCGTGACCGGCCGGGGCGAGGAGCTTCGCTCCGAGCCGCTTCGTTGGTCTGATTCGGGCGACCGCGGAGCAGGCCGGCGAGTGTCGCGGCTCACGCCGTGAAAGCTGAGACCACCAAGCTGAACACGTCCTTCGGGACTTCCGGGAAGGCCGCCGCTGCGGCCGGGGGTCCGACGGTTTCATGTCACACGGCGCGCACGGCCGGTGAGGGAGAGGAATTACGCCGCATCTCCGAGCAAAAGCGCTGATCAGGGGCCTGCAACAAACGTCAAAAAGGCTTCACGCGAACGACGGATCCAGCATTCTGGGCATGGCCAACACTTCCCCGAGCATGGCCTCCCTTTTCTGGTTTCCCTTTCTTGAAGAGGTTCTCGTGACTCGGTATGCCATCGACCGTGCCCGCAACGTGCTCATCGCCCAGTGGAGCACCGGCATCGGAGACACCGCCACCATCGTGGCCGAACTCCATCGCGAGCAGCCCCGCCGCAACGTCCTGCGGCTCGCCGCCGACCTGACCGAGCTATCCCGTATCTGCTGGCGCTCCTACACCCACCCCGCCAGCACCGCCGATCAGCACGGTCCCCACAGCCTCGGCTGGCACCGGCAACAAGAGCGCGACGCCTTCGCCACCGTCCTCCCCACCTTGATCGCTGCCAAGCGACCCGCCCCCGAACCGATCAGCACCAAGGTCGGGCAGGCCGCCCACGCCGTCGCCCGTACTCTGCACACGCTCAACACGCCGCAGCTCACCACGCACGTCACCACCGACGTCGCCGCCGAACTGGCCGCCATCGAACAGGCCGAACTGGGTGACCTGTCCGAACGCGCGGAGCAGGCCGCCGCGCTCAGCCGCGAAGACGCCTCGCCCCTGCAGATATCCCAGGCCGACACCCTCCTGCACGCGCATCCCTTCGGCTGCGAAGCGCTCCTCACCCAGGTTGATCCCACCGCGGCCGCCATCGCCGCCGCGCACTGGTTCTACGCCGCGGTCACCATCACCGCCCAGCACACCGGCCTGCACCAGATCCAGGTCGTGGCCACCGCCGAACAGCAAGGCAAACCCCTCGCCATCGAGAGCCTCACCGAGATCACGGCGGTCCTCAGCGCCGGCGACCGGCCCCGGCACGTGGTCATGCCGCTGATCCGCAACGCCCTGCACATCGCCGAGGGCCGCCTGCGCGGCATCACCGAAACCCAGCACCGCATCACCGCAGCCGAGGAACTCATCGAGAAGGCCCGCTCCGACCATCCCGAACTCCGCCTCGGCCCCGACACCATCTACCTGCCGCTCACGCCGCTCAATCCCACCCGGCCCGCCCCCGACCTTCTCGACAACCTTCTCCACGGCATCAAGACCTGCTGGCAGCTCTACCAGCAGCACGCCGATCTCCCACGCCCCAACCCCCGGAACGAGGCCGTGGAAGACTCATGGCAGGAACGGCTCCGCCACGCGTTCCTCACCGCAATCCGGGAAGAAACGGCGCTCCGAAGCGGGCGGCTGCTCTGACACCCTGGCATCCCCTGCCCGCAAGTGCCGAGATGTGTGCTGATGCTCTTCTGAGGGGCCGTTCATAGGGATCCGACCCAGATCGGAAGGGAGGCCGGCGGCATGGGAGGTGTTCCTCGGGCGCTCGCCCCGGCGGCCTCCCCGTGGCCGTCAAGGTGGTGCATTCGCGGCCGGCCGAGGATCCCGAGCTCAGGTCCTCAGGCCCAGGCTCCGCGTGTGCCGGCACCAGCGGATCGTTGCCGACGTAGACGATCCGCGACTCCGGGGCCGCCACCATGCCCACCAGCGGCTACGACAGGAAAGGGATCATCGCCGCCGTCGAGAGGCTCCGCTGATCTGCCGCGATATGGCGGCGAAGATAGACGATGGGGTTGAGACCGGGGCAGACTGATCCGCATGCACGATCACCAACCACAAGGGCATGCCGCTCGGCAGGGCGGGGAGCAACCGGCTTGGGCGTTGATCGGCCCGGGGATCGCCGCGCTCACCGGTCTGTACCTGCTGACGATGCCCTTCGGCGCCGCGGCGCGGATATCCCTGCAGATGGATCTCCAAATGTCCGACCAGACCGTCCTGCTGTCGACTCTCATCGCGTACCTGGTCAGCGCGGCAGTGGGCGGGGCGCTTGGTTTCAGCCTCGGCGGGCGTTTACTGACGACAGTGAGCCTGTCGGCCGTCGCCTTGATGATCATCGGCGTGCTGCTGGACACGCTCGCCGCCGACGCCGGAATGTATCTGGCCGGCCGGGTGGTGAGCGGGCTCGGCGCTGGTGGCGTGGTGGGGGTGACCGTGGCGGTCGCGCGGCGCCAGGGCCGCCAGCGGGGCGCGGTGGTCGCGGTACTGGCCGGTCTTGGTGCCCTCTCCCTGATTCTTGGCCCGTTCGTCAATGATTGGCTGACGAGATCCCTGGCGTGGCGGTTGGGATACGTCATCACGCTGCTTCCGCTGATCGCGGGGATGATTGCCGCTGCCGTCTGCGGATTCCTGCTTCTCCTGACCCGGCGGCCCGCGCAACCGCTCGCCCCGGCCGGCATGCCGTACCCGCCGGCCGGGCCTCCGCCGGCCGGGCCTCCGCCGGCCGGACAACAGCCCCCGGGCGCCCCTCCGGGAGGAGGGTGACGGTCAGTCGGCCGGCAGCAGGCGGGCGAGCTGTGCGGCGTTGACCTGGGCGTGGTCGCGGTAGCAGTTGTTCATGAGTACGTGGTCCGACGGGGCGGGCATGGTGGCGCCGGCGAGCTCGGCGAGCAGCTCGCGGAACAGGTCCGCGTACAGCAGGCGGGCGCTGCCGCCGTTGGTCATCAGGGCCAGGGCGAGGTTGGCGTGCGGGACGACCCTCAGGTAGGCGTACTGGCCGATGGCGGCGCCGTCGTGGCCGTAGCCGGGGACGCCGTTCCAGTCGTACAGGGTCCAGCCGAGGCCCCAGCCGTCGGCGTAGACAGTCCACTTGTCGGGGACGTCCGTCTCGCGCTGCTGCATGGCCGCGACCGACCGCGCGGACAGCACCCGGGTGCCGTCGGGCGCGAGGCCGCCGGCCAGGTGCATCCCGGCGAGGCGGGCCATGTCGCCGGCTGAGACGATGACCCGGCCGGCCGGGCCCGCCGAGCGCGGCATCAGGTCCCAGGACGGGGCCGGGTCGGGGTCGGCGCCGGACTCGCCCAGGTGGCTCATCGCCACCCGGAAGCGGAGCGCCTCCTCCGGCAGCGTCATCGACCGCTCCAGGCCCAGCGGGGTGAACAGCAGCTCCTCCAGCGCCTTGTCCCAGGTCCGGCTGGTGAGCACCTCGATCACGCGGCCCAGCACGACGTAGCCGAGCCCACCGTAGGAGATCGCGGTGCCGGGCGGGCAGTCCAGCGGCACGTCCCTGGCGGCCGCGACGTACTTGGCCAGGCAGTCGTCGCCGCGGCCGCCGTCGTAATTGAAGTCGTTGGTCACGCCGCCGGTGTGGGACAGCAACTGCCGGATGGTGATCGTCCTGGTGGCCTCGGGGTCGGGGGTGGCGAATTCCGGCAGTACGTCGACCAGCCGCGTGTCCAGGCCCAGCCGGCCCTCGTCGATCAGCCGCATGACGAGCGTGGCCGTGTAGACCTTGGCGATCGAACCGGACAGGAACACCGAGTCCGTCGTCACTTCCATGCCGGTGCCGCGATGCAGCAGCCCGCTGGCCAGCTCGTGGACCTGGCCGTCGATCAGCACGGCCAACTGGGCGCCGGGGACGTGGTGTGCGGCGCGGAGCTCGTCCAGGCGGGCCTGCCAGCGGGCGTGCTCGAAGCGGTGGTTCGTGGTCATCGCTGTACTCCTATGCGTACGTTGTGCTCATAATGCGAACACTGTACGCACGGGCGGAGGAGATGCGCAAGCGCGTTTCGCGTGGGACCGCTCCAAGTCGTGGAACGGGATGGAACGCCCCAGCTTGTGGACCGGCCACCGGCGGTGGGTGCCTGGTGAGGGCCCTTCGCCTGCCGTCGGATCCCGGGCCGGTCAGATGTGCTCGGCGAGGCATAGATCGGCGACCTCGGTGCGTCCTTGCTGGTGACATCGCGAGGAGGACGGGTGGATCCAGGTTTCGAGGCGGACTTCGAGGAGTTCGTCGCCGACCGGTCAGCGGCGTTGTTCCGTACCGCGTACCTGCTGACCGGCGACCGGCACGCCGCCGAGGATCTGGTGCAGTCGGCTCTGACCAAGACAGCCGCGCGGTGGCGGGGGCTGCGAGATCGCGGAGCGATCGAGGGCTATGTGCGGCGCGCCATGTACCACGAACAGGTGAGCTGGTGGCGGCGCCGTTCCCGGGTCGCGGAGGTGCCCACCGAGTGGCCGCCCGACCGGGTCGGCGGCGAGCACGCCGAGGCCGCCGACCTGCGCCTGGTGATGCGTGCGGCGCTGGCCCGGCTCACGCCTCGCCAGCGGACCATGCTGGTCCTGCGCTATTTCGAGGATCTGTCCGAGACGGAGATCGCGCGGCTGCTCGGTATCAGGGTCGGGTCGGTACGCAGCCAGATCTACCGGTCGCTGGAGCGCCTGAAGCAGGCCGCGCCTGAGCTGAATGCCGTGAGGGAGTTCGGATGAACATCGAGGACGTGCTGCGCGACACGCTGGCCGACATGGCGTACGAGGAGCCGCCGCCCCCGCCGGCCCGCTTCCTCCGGGGGACCGGCAGGCGGCCGTGGCCGCACAGGGCGGCGCTGGCGGCCGCGGCGGGCGTCGCGGTGCTGGTGGTGGGCTCGACGGTCACGCTGCAGGGGATGGCCGGCCGGCAGGCGGTGCCCGGCGGCCCCGGTGAGGCCGTCGCGAGTACCGAGCCCCACCGGGCAGGCGACCGCGTGACCATGAAGGAAGGGCTCTGGCTCTCCGACACCGTGCAACTGCTGGCGAAGCACACCGGCAGGCCGGTGGCCGAGTTCGCGCGGGCGGCACGGAACGGCGCGGCGCTGGGCCTGCCGGCGTACGCGAAGGGCGGGCCGGAGGGGTTCCTCTTCCCGGGGACGTACGACCTTTCCCCGTCGTCGAGTGCCGAGGAGATCCTCGCCGCGATGGTGACGCGCTTCAAGCGCACCGCCGACGACATCCACTTGGAGGACGCCGCCCGCCGCCTCGGCCGTACCCCGCAGGAGATCGTGATCATCGCCAGCATCATCCAGGCCGAGTCGATGGACAAGCAGACCATGCCGAAGGTCGCACGGGTGATCTACAACCGCCTGAAGCGCAAGCCCCCGATGCGGTTGCAAATGGACAGCACGGTCCTGTACGGCCTGGGCAAGCACGGGATCGAGGCCAAGCTCCAAGATCTCAAGAGCCGCTCGAAGTACAACACCTACGCCTTCCCGGGCCTGCCACCCGGTCCCATCGGCAACCCGGGCCGGGACGCCCTCATGGCGGCACTGCACCCGGCCACCGGCCCGTGGCTGCAGTATGTGCTGGTCGATCCGAAGACAGGCGAAACGGAGTTCATCGGCAGCTCTCCTGCCGAGATGAGAAAACTCCACGACCTCATGGAGAGCCTGCGCGGGTCCTAGACGGCCACGACTAGCCGCGGCCCGCTTCACGCGGGTACACGGAGCCACGTCGCACGCTCGGTGAGGCTTTCGCCGACGGTGTCGGCGCGCCGGCCTCTGCCGCGCTGGCGCGCTCACGCCCGCGCGACAGCTGTGGCACCAACATCCAGCTCCCCGGCTGGGATCCCGCTCCGGTGCACGTCGAAGGTCAGAACAGGGCGGGTGGGCCGGTGAGGTCGGCAAGAGCTCGTCAAGTGGATCTCGTATCAAACCAGGGTCGGGGAGAAACAGGTGCCCGATGGCCGGTACCTTGTCGGGGTGCAAGTCGGTCGAAAGGCCACCAAGCCGTAGCCTTCATCACAACCTGCTGTGAAGTCGTACGAGACGAAGGGATGCAAACCTTCCATATGGTACGAGTGAGGGTTGCATGCAGCGGGCGGTAGTCGCTCTCAATCTGGGCGTGAGGGCATCCGTACATGCACGAAGATTTGTCCGGAAGCGTTCTCGTAGAGCAGTCAGGAAATCAGGTAAATGCGGATCTTGGTCCTCGGCGGTGATGGGTATCTCGGTTGGCCCACCGCACTGCACCTCTCCCAGTGCGGTCACGATGTCGCCGTCGCCGACAACTTCGTCCGACGGCAGTACGACTTCGAGCTCGGCGTGGAAAGCCTCGTACCGATCGAGTCCCTGCAAACCAGAATCTCGACGTGGCAGGAACTGACGGGCAAGACCATCAAGGCCTATGTGGGCGATCTGACGGAAGCGGACTTCACCTACGAGATGATCCGCGACTTCGCCCCCGAGGCAGTGGTGCACTTCGCCGAGCAGCGAGCCGCGCCGTACTCCATGATCGACCGGAAGCACGCGGTGTACACACAGGTCAACAACGTGGTAGGCACGTTGAACCTGCTGTACGCCATCGCTGAGATCGACCCGGACATCCACCTGGTCAAGCTCGGCACCATGGGCGAGTACGGCACGCCCAACATCGACATCGAAGAGGGCTGGCTGGAGGTCGAGCACAAGGGCCGCAAGGACCGCATGCTCTACCCCAAGCGGCCCGGCTCCTTCTACCACCTGTCGAAGGTCCACGACAGCCACAACATGGAGTTCGCCTGCCGGATCTGGGGGCTGCGCTCGACCGACCTCAACCAGGGCGTCGTCTACGGCCAGCAGACTCCCGAGACCATGCTGGACGACCGCCTGGCCACCAGGTTCGACTACGACGCGGTGTTCGGCACGGTGCTCAACCGGTTCGTCGTCCAGGCGGTCCTCGGCCACCCCCTCACCGTCTACGGCACGGGCGGCCAGACCCGGGGCGTCATCGACATCCGCGACACCGTCCGGTGCATCCAGCTCGCCTGCGAGAACCCCGCCGAGCGCGGGGAGTTCCGGGTGTTCAACCAGATGACCGAGTCCATGTCGGTCGCGGGCATCGCCGAGACGGTCGCGAAGAGCTACCCCGGCGAGGCGGTCATCGACAACCTCGACAACCCCCGGGTCGAGAAGGAGGAGCACTACTACAAGGTGGTCCACAGCGGCCTGGTCGAGCTCGGGCTCGTGCCGCACCTGCTCTCCGACACGCTGATCACGTCGCTGTTCGACGTGGCCAAGCGCTACGCCGACCGGGTCGACCTGGGCGCCATGCAGCCCAGGGTGAACTGGCGAGGGGCTCTGTCAGGAGAGGCGCGGTGAGCGCCCCGGAGGGCGCGTTCGCCCGGGCCACGGGCCGTGCCGCGGAGCGGGAGGACGGCGGCCCCGACAAGCCCCGCTACCGCCGCTACCAGTACGACCTGATCGCCCCGCACTGCGGGCGCAGCGTGCTGGAGGTGGGGGCCGGGCTGGGCGAGTTCGCGAGCCAGTTCACCGGCCTGGACCGGCTCGTGGTCACGGACGTCGACCCGGACGCCGTCGAGGTGATGCGCGCCCGCTTCGCGGGTCGTCCCGAGGTCGAGGCGGCGCAGTTCGATCTCGCCAGTGGCTCCTGCCTGGAGCGTCCGGTCGAGACCGCGATCGCCATCAACGTGCTCGAACACTTCGAGGACGACGCGGCCGTCCTCACCCTCCTTGCCCGCTCGGTCACCCCCGGGGGCACTATCGTCCTGTGGGTGCCCGCTTACCAGAGCCTGTACGGCGAGTTCGACCGCAAGGTCGGACATTTCCGCCGCTACACGCCCGCCACGCTCAGGGACGCCGCCGTGCGCGCCGGGCTCGGCGTCGAGCTGGCCCGCCCGGTCAACCTGCTGGGCGGGCTCGCCTGGTGGGCCGCGGTCCGCATGGGCAAGGCGGGCTCGCCCAAGGCGGGGGCGGTCGGCCTGTACGACCGGGTGATCGTCCCGGTCACCCGGGTGCTCGACCGCGTCCTCCCGATCCCCTTCGGACAGTCGGTCCTGGGAGTCATCCGGGTGCCGGGTCACGCGGAGCGATCGCAACCGTGAATCTCCGGCGTTTCCTGAAGGGCGCGGTGGCGCGCATCTTCACGCGCTACGCGATCGGCTCGGTCGCGGCGGCCGTGGTGAGCGAGCTCACGTTGCTGGCGTCCTACGGGCTGAAGCTTCTCGGCCCGCAGGCCGCCAGCGTCGCCGCCTGGGCGCTCGGTTCCATCGTGAACTACACGCTCAGCCGGTGGTGGGCCTGGCAGCGCCGCGGGCGGCCCAAGGCCCTGCGCGAGCTGCTGCCGTTCTGGCTGACCTCGGTGGCCGGGCTGGTCCTGTCCTCCTGGGCCACCGGGGTGGCGGACCGGATGGGGCACGAGCTCTTCACGACGGACGGCCCCCGCGTGTTGTTCGTGGGGGCCGTCTTCCTCGGGACCTATGGTCTGCTGTTCTTCGCGAAGTTCGCCTTCTTCCACTACTTCGTCTTCGCCGACACCGGCTCCGACGTGGTGGTGGAGGGCGCCGGGGCGGGCGAGGACGAGGCGGCGCGGCGCTCGCGCAGCCAGGTCCCGACCACGACCCGCGAGTAGCGGTAGCCGTAGACGAGGTTTCCGCCCTTCTTGGTGGTGCCGGCGGCGCGCAACCGCATCGTCGCGGGCACCTCCACGACCTTGTAGCCGTGCGAGATCACGCCGATCAGCAGCTCGGAGGACTGGTACTGGGGCTGGGCGAGGGTCACCGCCCCGGTGACCTCCGCGCGCATCGCCCGCAGGCCGAACGAGGTGTCGGTGATCCGCTGCCCGGTCATCCGGCTGATCATCCACGCGAACACGTGTACGCCGAGGCGGCGGACCCGGTCGTAGGTCTCCTGCCGTCCCAGCACGCGCGAGCCGGTCGCGAAATCGGCCTCGCCCCGCAGGACCGGGGCGAGCACGCGCTTGATGTCGGCCGGGTCGTACTGGCCGTCGGCATCCGTCGTCACGATGTAGCGCGCGCCGCCCTCGCGGGCGAGGCGGTAGCCCAGCCGCAGCGCGGCGCCCTGCCCGCGGTTCGTCGGTACGTCGCAGACCATCGCGCCGGCCTTGCGTGCCTCGTCCGCCGTCCGGTCGGTGGAGCCGTCCACGACCACGATGGTCGCCGTCTCCATCCCGTCGATCACCGCGGGGATCCCGCCGAGGGCCTCGCCGATCCCGTTCTCTTCGTTGTAGGCGGCGATGACGATCGCGATGGGCGGAAGGTCCAAGCCGTACTGGCTGGTGAACTCCGCTATGGCGGCGTCGTCAGGATCCACCAGCCTCTCCGGGCCTGTCATGCGGCATCCTCCGTTTCGTCGGTTTTTTCCGCAGCCGATTCTGCTGGAGACGGTGCGAAGTCCGGCCACACTGTGGCCATTCCCGAGGCCAAATCGTGGCGTGGCTGATATCCGAGCGCCCGCGCCGCCGAGATGTCGAGCACGACCGCCGGCATCTCACCCTGCTTGGCGGGGACCTGCTCGACCGGGATGGGCGCCCCGGTGGCCTTCCTGGCCGCCTCGATCAGCTCGTTCACGCTCACGGACGTGCCCGAGCCGACGATCAGAGGCCCGTCGTGGCCCTCGGTCCAGGCGAGCAGCATGGCCTGGACCACATCGTCAACGTGGACATAATCACGCAACTGGCTTCCGTCGCCGTACACCTGGACCCCCTGCCCAGCAGCGGCGGCTCTCATCAGCCTGGGCACGAAGCTGTCCTTGTGCAGCATTCCCGGGCCGTACACGTTGGCGAAGCGGAGCGCGCTGGTCCGCATGCCGTACACCCCTGAGTAGGCGCTGAGCAGCATCTCCGTCGCCGCCTTGGTCGCGCCGTACGGCGTGAGCGGGCGCAGCGGCAGGCTCTCGCTGATCCGGGCGCTGCCCACGTCGCCGGTCACGGCGTTGGTCGAGGCCAGCAGGAAGCGCGGCACCTCATTCTTCCTGGCGAGCTCCAGCAGCCCCGCGGTGGCCTCCACGTTGACCTCGTAGGTTCCCGCGGGGTCCTCGACCGAGCGGAGCACCGAGGTGACCGCGGCGAGATGCACCACCCCGTCGAGCCCCGCGGTCACGGCACTTTCGCGCACCTTCGGGTCGCGCAGGTCGCCAACGATGGACCGCACCGCCGGATCCGGGTGATCGTTTAAGTCGACGACCGTCACCTCGGCCTTCTCGGCGAGCAGCGTCGCAACCAGCCGTCTCCCGATGAAGCCTGCACCACCCGTGACGAGCACGCGTGCCCCGGCGAATTCCGGCATGCCCGGTCTCCCTTCACTAACGTCTCAGTGACCCTATCGCCACCGGGCGAATGCCCATTTATCCACTCAGGAGACCCACAGCTCATTTCCAGGCAACGTTGCGCACTTCATGCGTAAGCTACGGTCTTGTTGTCCAGTCAAAGAGCGTACGAGCGCAGGCCACACACCCGGTCGGAGGAGAGCAGGTGAGCCCAGTCCTGGTGATAGGCCTGCTGCTGGTGGCCGGGCTCGTGCTGGCACTGGCCGCCCAGCGCAAGGGATGGGCACCGCCACTGTGGGTGGCGCTGTGCGCCGGAGCCGCGCTGCGGATCGCGGTCATGGTGGCGGTGACGAAGGACCCGAGCCAGCCGTACGACTTCGGCGTCGACTTCCCCGACGCGGCCGACAACGTGCTCGCCGGCCTCAACCCGACCACGCACATGCGCGAAGGCGGCTGGCACTTCCTGCCGTTCCTCGCCTACGTGCTGGCGGCCCAGCGGGAGCTGGGCGACCTGCTGGGGCTCTCATGGGGCGTGGTGGGCCGGATCGTGCCCATCCTGGCCGACCTGGCGCTGATCCCGCTGGTGGCCAGGCTCGCCGCCGACCGCAAGGGGCTGCGCGCGTTCCAGTACGCGTGCGTGCCGCTCGGCGTCATGGTGAGCGCCATCCACGGCCAGTTCCCGCCGATCACGCTGGCCTTCGGGGTGGCGGCCCTGGTCGCCGCCCGCGCCGGCCGCGCCCACTGGGCCGGGCTGCTCATCGGCCTCTCGGTGACCTGCGCCAACTGGTCGGTGCTGCTCGTTCCCGGCGTGGTGCTCGCCGTCGCCGGGCGGCGCCACCGCCTGGCGGTGCTCGGCTGGACCGTGGCCGTCCCCGGGGTGTTCCTGCTCAGCAGCGCGGTGTTCCTGGACACCCCGTTCACCGGGCTCGTCGATCTGGGCAAGGCCGTCATGTCCACGCGGCCCGTGGTGGGCGACTGGGGCTGGACCGCCCTGGCGACGGGTGGCGCCCCGGCGGTCTCGCCGACCCTCGGCCACCTCGGCATGCCGATCCTGCTCGGCGGGCTGCTCGCGGCCGGGTGGTGGTGGCGGAAGGCCGATCCGATCAGCCTGACCGTGGTGCTGGTCGTCGTCTTCCTCGTCGTGACCTACCGGCTGGGCGCCCAATACCTGATGTGGCCGGTGCCGTACCTCATCGCCCGCCCGCCCCGCTTCCTGTGGCCGGCGATCATCACGGCGAGCCTGTGGGCGGCGGTCGGCTACCTGCACGCCGAAGTGCTCTTCGGGATGACGTGGTGGCAGTTCCACACCGTCTGGTCCCTGTCCTCCTTCCTGGTCATCCCCTGCCTGATCGCCACGCTGCCGCCCCGGACGGGCTCCGGCGCCGACGGCGGCACCGGCCGTCCCCGCCGGGGCGTCTCAGCCGTGCCCGCTGTCAACACAGCGGGTCCCTAGTGGTGGGTTCGGCAGCAGGAGTCCCGGGCCACCGCCAGCTCGTCGGGGTCGTTCCACCAGTAGGCCGCGGTGGTCGGGTGGGCGGGGACGGGGTCCTTGACCTGGCCGGTCGAGGTGGCGGGAGCAGGCTGGTCGGTGGTGGTGGCGGACGGGTACGGCGCGAGGAGTTGCTCGACGGTGCGGTGTCTGCCGCCGACGACGACGGCGGTGACGTTCGCGGCGTCCTCGATGCGGGCCAGCGGATCGCCGTCCACGATGGCCAGGTCGGCGTACATGCCCTTGCCGATCCTGCCCAGCGGGAGGCCGAGGTAGGTCCCTGACGTGCTGGTCGCGGCGGTGAGCGTCTCCAGCGGGGTCAGGCCGTATTTGACCATGGCGCGCAGGTTCATGTGCAGGCTGACCCCGAGGTGGTCGATCGGCGCGTCGGTGCCGACGGTGACCACGCCGCCGCCGCGGATCATCGCCGCGAGCTGCGCGACCTGGTTGGCCAGGTTCGTCTGGATCACCCGGACCGCCGTCGGGTCGGCCGTCTGCGCCGCGGTGACCGTCGCCTGGAGCTGGGCCATCCGCCAGTTCGGGTAGAGGCGGCGGACCCGTTCGTCGGTGGCCAGCGAGGTGTCGTCCCGGTAGAGGGCGCTGGAGTTGAACAGGGTGGGGGTTCTGGCCATCTTCGAGGCGTTGAACATGGCGATGACGTCGGAGTAGGCGGAGCCGACGTTCGTGACGGTGCGCGAGTAGCCGAACCGGTTGGTGGCGCCGACGTGCTCGGTCTGGTCACCGCCCATGGCGATCGCCGGGTAGTGGTAGTGCGAGGAGACCGGCTTGCCGTGGCGGTGGGCCCAGTCGATGACCTCCCAGTGCCAGTCGACCGGCAGCCGCACGTAGCACTTCATCAGGTCGTAGTCGAGGTCGGCGGCCCGCTCCAGTTCGAGCCGCAACTGGTCGTGGGTGAACGTCGGGCGCATGAAGTTGTAGTAGACGCGCGCCCCGTCGATGGCCTCCCCCGTGCCCAGGTAGCGCGGTGCGAGCCGGGCGCCGGACTGCACCGACTCGCGCTCCTCGACCATGTGGTACGCGGGCGAGCCGGGCGAACGCGTCGTGGTGATGCCCAGGGCGAGCCAGAGCGGCCCCTGCCGCGATCCGTAGGCGTAACCCTGCATTTCCCGGTGATGGTGGATGTCGATCAGGCCCGGCATGACGAACCTGTCACGGGCGTCGATCCGGGTGCCGGACCTGCCCTCCCGGTGCGGCTCGATCGCGGTGATGCGCTGGCCGCGTACGACGATGTCGACGTCGCGGGCGACGGTCGCCGAGACGCCGTCCCACATGCGCCCGGCGTGGATGACGACCTGGTCGGGGCCGGTGTCATTGCGCCAGCTCAGCCGGAGCGGGATGGACCGGGCGGACCTGCCGTCGACGCGCACGCTCTTCAGGCGTCCGCCGTTCAGATACAGGAGGGTGGCCGAGTCACCCGCCCAGGAAGGGGCGTCGGACACCTCCCGGGTGACCTGGCGGGCGCGGCCGGTGGGCCGTCCGCTCCGGTTCACCGGCAGGACCCACAGCACCGACTCCATGGCGAAGGCCAGCATGGTGCCATCCGGCGACCAGACCGGGCCGTCGTCACCGCGGGTCTGCAGGGACCGGTGTGGCGCGGGGTCGACGTACGTGCCCGCACCGGTGGCCCGGTCGACGAGAAGTATCTTGGACAGTCCCTCCCGGTAGCGTCGCGAGTACGGCACCACCGCGGCCAGCGCGATCGTCCCGCCGTCGGGCGACCACGTGGGCCGGCCCGGCTCGAAGGTGGCGTTGAAGACCTTCTGGAGGTCACCGGTGGCGACGTCCAGCACCCACAGGGCGCCGTCCTGGTCCAGGTAGGCGATCTCCGTCCCGTCAGGTGACCACCGGACGGACAGGGCGGCGGAGTCGGTCAGCCGGGTCAGCTGCCGGTCGGTGCCCGTGCCCAGGTCGCGGACCCAGATGTTGAGCGTGCCGGTGCGGTCGGTGACGTACGCCAGCCGCCGCCCGTCCGGGGAGAAATCCGGGTCGGCCTTCCACCACCGGTCGCGGAAGAGCGGCTCCGGGGTGCCGCCGATCCGCATCAGGTAGATGTCGTTGAGCGCGCGGAAGGCGACGGTGGACCCGTCGGGGGACACGGTCGGGCTGCCGATTCCGACGACGGGGAACGACCCCGGCGCGTCGAACACGCGGACCCGCTTCTTGTACTTCGGGGTCGTGGTGGTCAGCGCGGCCGTGAAGCCGACCGTGCCGGCGGCGGCGGAGCCCAGGCGGCGGGTCCGGATGGTGCCGCCGGAGGTGTAGAAGTAGCGGCCGTCCGGGGCGAACCGGGCTCGGAACGGGAAGACCTCCTCGCCCGTGACGAGGGTGCCCGCGGTGCAGGCCAGGTCGTTCGCGCCCTCGTGGAAGAGGTGGTAGGCGAGGTCGGTCCCGTTCGGCAGCCAGGACGGCTGGTGGATGACCTGGCCGGCGGGGACGGTGACCGCGGTGCTACGCGCGCCGGTGGCCACGTCGATGACGTCGATCCTGGTGTCGGCGACGACGAACGCGACCTTGGTCCCGTCGGGTGACCAGGCCGGCTCGTACTCCTCGGCGGAGGTGTCGGCCAGGACGCGGGTCGTGCCGGTGGCGAGGTCGAGCAGATGGATCCCGTAGCTGCCGCCGACGTCGGAGGAGTAGGCGACGGTGCGCCCGTCCGGGCTGTGGCGGGGCTCGCGGTGATCGTACGGGCCGGTGGTCAACTGCTTGATCGCGGACCCGTCGGGCCGGATCGTCCACAGGTTGAAGACACCGTCGCGGTACGACTGGAACACGATGGTGGACCCGTCCGGGGACCAGTCGGGCTGGGCGATGTCGTACAGGTCGCTGGTGAGCCGGCGGGCGGTACCGCCGGAGGCGGAGCAGACCCAGAGGACGCCGAGCAGGTCGAGGGCGAGCAGGCGGCCGTCGGGTGAGGGCGCGACGGCGAAGTCGGTGCCGGACGCGACGGATGTCCTGCCGGCGTGCCCCGCCGCGACGCCGGCGTTCGCCCGTGAGGCCGTGACGGGGGTGAGGGCGGCGGCGAGGGCGGCACCGCCGCCGGCCGCCAGGACGGCCCGGCGGGACGGGCGGGACCTGGACTCGGAGGCGGGGTCGAATGCGTCGGGAGAAACCGGGGGGTGAGACATGGGGGGTTTTCACTCCGCTGTTCACGCATGGTCAGATCGCTGTCGTGATCATCGCATCTCGCTCCCGAGGATCCGTCAAGAGCGATCTCCCGTGACAGACCCCGGACAGGGATCGGCCCCGGGAGGCTGAGTGCGCTCCCGGGGCCGATCGGCGGTCACCGCTTCGGTGCGGGTCGTGTCAGCTCGGATAGCCGGGCGTGAACTCGACCGGCAGCGCCTCCAGGCTCCGCATCTGGATCGACATGCGCCACTCCAGCGTCTCGGGCGGCACCGCGAGCACCACGTCCGGCAGCCGGTCCAGCAGCGTCTCCACCGCGATGTGCGCGATGACCTCCGCGAGCTCCGGCGCGGGATGCGGGCAGCCGTGGGCGCCGTACCCGAACGACATGTGCGCGTGGTTGCCCACCGAACCGCCGTAGAAGTCGGGCCGTACCTGCGGGTCGAGGTTGGCCGCGGCCAGGCCGCAGACGAGCAGGTCGCCGGCGTTGATGCGGCGGCCGCCGAGCTGGGTGTCGATGACCGGCCAGCGCCCGATGCTGATCTGCCCGGGCGCCTCCTTCCACAGCACCTCGTTCAGCGCCTGGCCGATGCTGCGCCGCCCGCCTGACAGTGTCATGGCGAACCGGTCGTCGGTCAGCATGAGCTGCAGCGTGTTGCCGATCCAGGTGGCCGTCGGGTCGTGGCCCGCGGTCATGGTCAGCAGCAGGTCCTGGGTGAGCTCCTCGTCGGTGAGCCGGGCGGGGTGGGCGAGCAGCCGGGAGGGCAGGTCGGGCCCCGGGTGGCGCCGCTTCAGCTCCAGCAGCCCGGACATGATGCTCACCACCCGGCCGTAGGCCTCCATCGCGGCCGGCCCGCCGTTCAGCGTCGTGGCCACCTCGCCGACCAGGGCGCGGGTGTCGGCGTCCGGCATGCCCAGCATCGAGCCGAGCACGAGCAGCGGGATCGGGTTGGCGAACTGCGCCATCAGGTCAGCCCGGCCGGAGCCGATGAAGGCGTTGATCAGCCCTTCGGAGACCCGCTCGCAGGTGGAGCGCAGCTCGAACTGGTCGGCCTGGGACAGCGCGTCGCTGACCGCGCCCGCCCGGCGCTCGTGTGCCTCGCCCACCTCGAACAGCATCGACGGCTGGTAGCCGACGTAGGCCATCAGGGGCCAGTCGGGCGGGATGTGGTCCCACTGGTTCCAGTGGCGCGAGTCGCGGACGAACAGCTTGGGATTGCTGAGCACGTACCGCAGCTCACGGTAGCCGAGCACCAGCCAGCCAGGGACGTCGCCTTCGAGGACGATCGGCACCACCGGGCCGTGCCGCCGCATCTCGTCGAAGGCCCGGGCGGGATCCTGGTGGTAGGCCCTGCCGTACATCGGGAAGGCTCCCTCGAACGCGTTGCGCTCGGGCTCCCCGGGCCGGACGGCGAACCAGGAGGTGGCATCGGTGGGCTGCGTGTAGTCGGTCATGAGGTCACCTGCCGGGCGGCGGTGGACAGGGCATGGAGATGGTTGACGAGCTTGATCAGCACAGCCTTGCTGGACTCCCTCTGCCGCGCGTCGCATGCGATCAGCGGTACGTCTCCGCTGAGGTCGAGCGCGTCGCGTATCTGGTCGAGCGAATGGGACGGCCCGCCGAACTGGTTGTGGGCCACGACGAACGGCATGCCGTGGTGTTCGAGCCGGTCGATGGCATACCACGATTCGGCCAGGCGGCGCGTGTCCACCAGGACGACGGCACCGAGCGTCCCCGTGAACAGGCGGTCCCACAGGAACCAGAACCGTTCCTGGCCGGGCGCGCCGAACAGGTAGAGCACCAGTTCGTCGCTCAGACTGATCCGGCCGAAGTCGAAGGCCACCGTGGTGGTCGACTTCGCCTCCACACCGCGCGAGTCGTCGATCCCGACACTCGCCCGGGTGAGGGTCTCCTCGGTGCTCAGCGGGCGGATCTCGCTGACCGACCGGACCATGGTGGTCTTCCCGACGCCGAACCCGCCGACGATGACGATCTTCAGGCCGGTGTTCGCGGAACTCGGCAGCGGGGTACGGGCGGCCGGTTCAGAGATTCTCGAGTCCAACGAGCACCTGCTTCAGCATTTCGGGGTCGGGCAGAGGCGACTCGGCAGGCGCCGGCCGCGGGTTCCTGGCGGTGATTCGTCCCATGTCGAGCAGATCGCAGAGCAGTATGCGTACGACGCTGACCGGCAGTCGTAACTCCGCCGCGACCTCCACGACCGCCATCGGACTTCGGCACAATCGCAGAATCCGGGCATGCTCGGACTGCATGCCCGGGGTGGGTTCGCCTTCACTCACGATCAGTGTGACCACGTCGAGACCGTCGTCAGCCACGTTGCTGCGCCCGCCGGTCACCATGTACAGGCGATCCGGGTTCTCGTCCTCCAGGCGCGGCGACATCAGAGTTGGCTGCTCTGCTGGGCTGTACGGGGTGGCGCGGTCAGATATTCACCGATCTGCTCTACCAGTTCGTTCATGTTGTGGCCGATGACGCCGGGGTCCGCCTCGTCGCTGGCCACCACGGCGAGATGCGCGCCCTCGCCAGCCTCCACGATGAACAGCAGCCCGCCGTGGAACTCGGTCATCGACTGGCGCAGACCGCCCGAACCGTCGCCGAACTCGATGGAGGCCCCGTACGACAGGCTCTGGATCCCGGAGGCGATCGCGGCGAGCTGGTCGGCGCGGTCCACGGACAGCGCGGCCGTGTGGGACAGCCGCAGGCCGTCCCTGGACAGCACCACCGCGTGCCTGGTCTGTGGGGTCCTCTCCAGAAGGCTCTCGAGCAACCAGGCGAGTTCGTGATCTGAAGTTCTCATCGAGGTTCGTCCTCACCAATCTGTCGTGCCCTGCTCGCCTGATGGAAGGCGGAGAACTTGGCTCCGGGGTCGGAAAGGGGCCGCGTGGGCCTGGGTTCCTGGCCGGCCGCCGGTCGCGGTGGCGTCTGCGTGGACGAGGCGGCGGCGAGCGTCTGACCCCTCCGCCGCCGCGGCAGCCCGTGCAGCTCCCTGTCCGGCTCGGGGACCGCCTGCGGCGGCACGGGTTGCCGGGTGCGCTGCATCGGCGGTGCGGCCGGCGCGGTCTTCGGCGGATGGACGTTCTGACTGATGATCTGTTGCGGGATCATGACCACCACACCGGTGCCGCCGCGCGAGGACGGCCGGAAGGAGACGGTCAGCCCGTGCTTGCGGGCCAGACAACCGACGACCGCCAGGCCGAGGCGGGACCCGGAGAGCGTGGTGAAGTCCAGCGGCTCGGCGGAGACGGAGCGCTCGGCCCGGGCCAGCGCGGCGGGGCTCATCACCAGGCCGCAGTCCTCGATCGTGACCACGATCCCCGCCGTGACCTCCTCCACGTACACGTGCACTTCTTCGGTGGGCGGGGAGAAACTGGTGGCGTTGTCCATCAGCTCGGCGAGGGCGTGCATGACGCCCTCGGCGGCGTGCCCCGCGATCGCGAAGGTGCTCGTCGAGTGCACCCGGACCCGCTGGTAGGCGCTGATCCTGCCGATGGCGCCGCGCAGGATGCTCTCCATGACGATCGGCTTGGTCCAGCGCCGCCCCGACCGCGCCCCGGTCAGCACGGCGATGCTGTCGGCGAGCCGGCCGGCCTGCGCGGTCGTGTGGTCCAGCGTCAGCAGGTCGCCGAGGCTGACCCGCTCGTGCCGGTCCTCCATCTCGCGCAGGTCCGCCAGCATGCTGGTGGCCAGCGCCTGGACCCGGCCGGCGGCACTGGCGCACGCGGCGGTGGTGGCCACACGCATCCGCTCTCCCTTGCTCACCTCGTTGACGAAGGCCTGAAGGATCCGCCGCTGGGCCTGGCTCGCGGGCCGTGGCGCCGCCATGAGCACGGACTCCGCCGACGCGCCCGTGCGGATCCGGTTCACCGTCTCCGGCATGATCTCGCCGGCCAGCCGGGACAACTCCGCGTCCCCGGCGGCGAGCTGGTTGCGCAGCCACTGGGTCTCCCGCCTGCCATAGGCGGCGAACGTGACAGCGCAGCAGACGACGAACGCCGCCACGCCGAGAGACCAGGCCAAGATCGTCCGGATCGAAGAGGGGGAGCTGAAAACGATCGTGAGCGCCGCGATCGCCGTCAGAGCGGCCGTGGTCGCCAGGACGACCATGGTTTCGCCCAGTTGCGGGCGGGCCGAACGGTGTCGGTTGCGTACTTGGACTGACATCTATGGGCTCCTCGTCGGCGAGTGGAGCACGGTCACCGCAAACACGACAGAGCCGAACGCGACGCGACGGACCGAACGCGCAGCGAACGGACCTGTTGTGGCCGATCTACATGATCGCGGGGCGAGCAACACGGGATCTTACGTCATTTATCTCCGTATGGTCAGCAAGCCGCGAAAGTCACCCAGTAATCTCGACATGTGATCATCGCTCCAGTACGGTGCGACACCTCACCACCCTCATCATTCGCACGACGCAGGACTTGGGAGTCGGCTCCAGATGGCAGGTTCACTTCTTGACGGCAAAGTCGCGCTGATCACGGGCGCCGCGTCGGGGATCGGAGCCGCGACGGCACTGGTGCTCGCCGGGCACGGGGCCAAGGTCGTGGTCGCCGACATCGACGCGGACGGTGGCAGGCGCACCACCGCCGACGTGGCCGCGGCGGGCGGGGAGGCCGCCTTCGTGTGGGTGGACGTACGGCGCGGCGACGCCGTCAAGGAGATGGTCGACTTCACGGTCGAGCGGTTCGGGCGGCTGGACTGCGCGGTCAACAACGCCGGCGTGGACACCGCGGGCGACGGCCGGCTCCACGAGGGGGGCGAAGAGGCCTTCGACGCCTCGGTGGGGGTCAACCTCAAGGGCGTCTGGTGGTGCATGAAGTACGAGCTCATCCAGATGCTGGCGCAGGGCTCGGGCTCGATCGTCAACGTGGCGTCGGTGGCCGGCCTGGTCGGCATCGAGGCGCCCTTCGTCTCGCCGTACGTCGCCGCGAAGCACGGGGTGGTGGGACTGACCAAGGCGGCCGCGCTGGAGTACGCGACCTTGGGGATCCGGGTGAACGCCGTCTGCCCCGGCGCGGTGCGTACCAAGATGGTGGACGATCTCATCGAGCAGGGGATCATGACGCTGGAGCAGACGGCGGGCTACCACCCCGTCGGGCGGTACGCCAACCCGGCGGAGATCGCCGAGGCGATCGCCTGGCTGAGCTCGGACGCCGCGTCCTTCGTGACCGGCCAGCCGATGGCCGTGGACGGTGCGATGACAGCCCGGTAAGGGCCGCTGACAGCCGCCCGGCCCGGCGTCACGAGCCGGCGCTCTTCACCGCGAGGGGCTCGGCGGGCGCATCGGCCTTGGCCGCGGTCATGCGCTCGCCGAGCTCCTGCGACTCCTTGCGCCCCATCGCGGCGCGGACCTGCGGGAACCAGTCCTGCTCCTCCTCCTGGACGTGGTGCCGGACGTTCTCCATCAGCACCGTCACCTTCGCGGTGAAGCGCTCGTCGGCCGGGTCGAGCTCCTTGAGCTCCGCCAGCATCCACACCACGACATGGTGCTCTTCCACGCTTTCCAGCACGTGGTCGGTCGTCTCGGGGACCTTGGCGCGCGCCGCCGGGTAGAAGATCTCCTCTTCGATGTAGGCGTGCGTGACGAGCTCCTTGGTGATCGTGTCCACGAGCTTGCGCTTCTCGGCGTGGGCCCGCTCACCCGCCTTCTCGAAGCGCTTGAAGAGGGCCTCCACGGTCTTGTGGTCTTCCTTGAGCAGCACGATGGCGTCCATGTCTTCCTCTTTCACTGTTCGGGGGCGAACCTGAGGCGTCCGTTGGGGCCATGGCCGCCTGCCCCGCCGCGCCGGGACAAAACGGCAGAGCCGCCCCGGGGGTCTCAGCCGGTGGGCTCGGCGTCGGCGTGGGCGTCCTCGCCTTCGGCCTCCTCGGCTGTCTCACGCCGCTCCTGCTCGGCCTTCTGCTCCGGGTCGGGCGGCGGATCGACGGGCTCGGCCGGGATCGGGCGGGGCGTCTGCCTGACTTCCACTCCGGCGCGTCCGGCCGCGGGGTGCGGAAGAAGACGAACGACTTCCCGCCCACCTGGTAGATCGGATTGTCGCGGGGCCCGTACTCGACGGTGACGTGCGGCATGGCCAGGGCCACCTCGTGCACGTCCTCGATGCGGGCGGGCCGGCTTCCGTTGTCGTCGGACACGGCTCCAGCGTAGGCGGCCCTGCGCTCCGCCGGCGCCGGCCGTCCAGCGGCACCTCCGCCAGGGCGCAGCACCCGGCCAGGTTGCGCGGCGCCTCCGGGAGGAAGTGCGGCGCCCACCTCATCGTGCACACCCCGGCCTCCGGCGCGAGCGGCACGTCCACGCCCACAGGTCCCGTCCCGGGTTGACGAGGGTCACCCACTCGCGCGTGATCTCCCCGTACGCGTCCAGGTGCACGACGCCCATCTCGATGATCCGGTCGTGCCAGGCGGGTCGCAGGCCGGTCGTCTCGGTGTCGATGACCGCGTAGCCGTGCGGAGCTGTCGCCATCCGGCCCCTCCATCCCTCACCTTCTCCCTCCCCGGCCACCCGTCCTGGCGGCCCAACCCCCGGGGAAAGGTCTGTGAACTCATGGTGATGCGCCGGGCAGATCGCGGCGGGGCGACCCCGCGGCAATGTACGTTTCATGAACCATTGGCGGGCCCTGCCCGAGGCGCTCCCGTATCGTCCCCGGTCAGAGGGGACGAAAGTGGCCACAACGGTCTGGTGTCGCGTCTCGGGACGGCAAGTCATGGTGGCGGGCCTGGTTGTCACGGCAGGAGAGCGGATACCGTCCGTTCGGGCACGTCAGCGCACGGAACCTGCCCGGCCGGCATTCGTACTCCACCTGCTGCGGGGCGGAACGCGACCGGCCGGGCCTGTTGCGAGCCCGGACGCGCCCCGGTCCGGGAACCTCCGCACTCCGGACCCCGACGAAGCCCCGCGTCTGGAGTCTGACATGCCAGGAAAACGCTGGGCAGCCCCCGCGCTGCTCGCCTTGTCCCTGCCACTCATGAGCGCTCACCCACCGGCCGCCGCGGCGACCTCCCTCCCGGCCGTGTCGTCCGTCGCGGACAGCGGCGTGCGAGGACCGGCCGCCGCCACGGTGCCGCTGGAGGAGATCAACACGGTCACCACCCAGGTCGCCTTCGGGTTACGCCGCCCCACCGCCATCGCCGCGCCCGACGACGGGACGAACCGGCTGTTCATCACCGAGAAGAGCGGAACCGTCCGGGTCTACCACCCGGACACCGGCCTCGCAGAGACCCCGATCATCGACATCACGGCGTCGGTGGACGAGACCGGCAACGAGCGTGGACTACTCGGCATCGCCCTCGCGCCCGACTTCGCCACGAGCCAGGACCTGTACCTGGCCTACACCGCGCTGCCGGACGGCGCCGTGACCCTGGCCCGATACCGGCTGGACGACGCGCGCCTGGAACCCCTGCTCTCCCAGGAGCACGCCGAGTTCAGCAACCACAACGGCGGCCAGCTCACCTTCGGCACCGACGGCAACCTTTACATGAGCATCGGTGACGGCGGCGGCGCCGGGGACCCCTTCGACAGCGGGCAACGGGTGGACACCCTGCTGGGCAAGATCCTGCGCGTCGACGTGAGCCGGAGCTGCGGCGCCCTGCCCTACTGCGTTCCCAGGGACAACCCCTTCGTGGGCGTCGCGGGCGCCGACGAACGCGTATGGATGTACGGCGGCCGCAACCCCTGGCGCTTCTCCATCGACCCCGCGGACGGCTCGATGTGGATCGCCGACGTCGGCCAGGGCAGGTGGGAGGAGATCAACCACATCCGGACCGGGCGGCAGGCCGGCGCGAACCTCGGCTGGTCCTGCTACGAAGGGCTGGAGGTGTTCGACGAGACCCAGTGCCGCTCCGACGCCGCCTACACCAAGCCGATCTTCACCTACTCCCCGCACACCGGCGGCTGCGCGGTCATCGGCGGCATGGTCTACCACGGCAGGCAGTACGCCGACCTGGTCGGGGACACCTACATCGCCACCGACTACTGCTCCTCCACCGTGTGGGCGGTACGCAAGACCGCCGCGGGCGGTTACACCGTGGCCGAGATCGGCCAGACGCCCACCCAGGTCACCGCGTTCGGCGTCACACCGGCGGGCGAGTTCTACGTGGTCAACGACCTTCCCGGCGGCCTGCACCGCGTCTCGTTCGAACGCGCGAAGCCGACGTGCCACATCGCGTACAAGGCGCAGACCTGGGGTGGCGGCATGACCGTCGACCTCACCATCACCAACACCGGCACCACCCCGATCAACGGCTGGACGCTGAGGTTCCCCCTCGCGCCCGGCCAGACCATCATCGGCGACTGGAACACCGACCTCACCCAGAGCGGTGACATCGTCAACGCGGTCAACACCACCCACAACGGCTCCATCGCCCCCGGCCGCAGCGTCACCATGGGCTACGTCGCCGACCACACGGGCGACTCGTCCCCGCCGAGCCGGTTCTCCCTCAACAGGGACACCTGCTCCGTCACCCGCTGAGAGACCGTTCGGACGGTGGCCCGATCCCCGGGCCACCGCCGCTCCCTGTGCGAGCCGAGATGCCCGGCGGGCCAGTCTCAGAAGTAGTCGGGCGTGAGGTCGGTCGTCGGCCAGCTCGTCACGGCGGTGGCGGCGTCGTAGAGCACGGGATCGATCGAGTCGAACTCGGGGGTGCCCTCCTCGGCCCTGCGGTTGAAGATCGCGCAGTAGCTGATGCCGTCCAGCACCCGTGCCATGTAGCTCCACGTGCCGGCCAGCGAGCCGTTGTGCCAGGTGTTGTAGCCGCCGACGGCGTTCTTGCGCACCCACCAGCCCAGGCCGTACCACGAGCCGCTGGACGTCACCCCGGTCTCGGGCACGGCGACCACACGGGACAGCGAGGTGGAGTTGAGCACCGGCCCCGCGGCGTCCAGTACGAACCCCCATTTGACCAGGTCGACGGCCGAGGCCAGCCAGCGGCCGTTGGACAACTGGTTCTCCATGTTGAAGCCGCCGTAGGGCCTGGGCACGATGGTGCCGTCGTCGCTGAGCACCGTCTTGCGGGTGTCCTTCGAGTCGTAGGTCACCTCGGTGGGCTGGGCCTGGGAGGCCAGGCTGCGGCCGAGCTGGAACCGGGTGATCCCCAGCGGCGAGAGCAGCGTCTGCTTGACGTACGACTCGTAGCTCTGCCCGGTCACCTCCTCGATGACCCGGCCGAGCAGCAGGTAGCCGTAGTTGCTGTAGGCGACGCGCGAGCCCGGTGCGAAGTCGAGCGTGCGTGACGTGGCGTATTCGATGATGTCGTCGGGGCCGACCGGCAGCGGCTTGTCGAGCGCGGCCGAGATCGGGGCGTCGACGAAGAGCTGGTCGATCGAGACGTTCCGGTCCCAGCCGCCGCTGTGCTGGAGCAGGCGCCACAGGGTCACGTTCGCCAGCCGCGGGTCGGCCTTGGTGGTCAGCCCGAGCAGCTCGGTGACGGGCGTGCCGAGGTTGACCCTGCCGTCCTGGGCCAGCCGGGCGACGGCCGCCGCGGTGATGTTCTTGCTCAGGCTGGCGATCCTGAACAGGGAGGTCGGCTGCACCTTGGTGGTCACCCCGTCGCGGGTGTACGTCCCGTAGCCGCGGGCCAGCAGGATCTTGCCCTTCCTGGCCACCGCGAGCTGCGCGCACGTGATCCCGCGCTCCGCGATCCACTTCTGCAGGGCCTTGTCGAACCCGGCGAGCTGCGACGGGACGACCCCGGTGGTGACGGGCGAGCTCGACGCGGCCTCCGCTGGCCGGGCGCCGAGCGCGACGGCGGGCACCACACCCGCACTCGCCTGAAGCAGCCGGCGCCGGCTGATGGACGCCACATTTACCTCCCAAGTCTCGAAAACCTCAGGAAGCATTAACTACCACAGTCACCACATTTTCGGACCGAAAGTTAACTTTCGGACTTGCCCGAGAGGGGCTTTCGAGATCAGCTCGGCGGCCCAACCGGAGCCGCGCCGTCGCTCGATCCGCCGGTCGTCCCATGACGCGCACGCCACCCCGACCGTGCTCGGCGACACGGTCGCCGCGCGGGCCCTGGAGAAGGTCGACTACGACTTCGCGCGGCTGAAGCTCTCACCGAAGCTCACCGCGCTGGCCGTCACCACCCGCGCCAAGCACTTCGACGACTGGACCTCCCGGTTCCTGGCCGAGCATGACCGGGCCACCGTGCTCAACCTGGGCGCCGGCCTGGACTCGCGCGTCTGGCGGGTCGCCCCCGGGCCGGGCGTGACCTGGTACGACGTCGACTACCCCGGGGTCGCCGCCGCACCGACGTGGTCAGCGGCCTCGCCCTGCAGGGCCACGCGCCGGGACTGCCCGTCGCCTACAAGATCTTGATCAAGCTGGCCCAGTCCATCCCCGTCATCCGGGACGCGGGCCTGTACCTGCGCTACGAGTTCGGCCGCTGACGGGCCCACTTCAGGCACGCGAGCGGCTCCCCCCGGGAGGACTGCCCGCTCTTCCCCGATGGGCGGCGGCCCTGCGTGCCGCGGGTGGGGTGTCAGGGTTTGACGGCCTGCTGGTACTGGTCGTGGATCGGGTCGCCGGTGGCGCGCATCCAGGCGTCCATCGCGCGGCGTCTCGCCTTCAGCTCGGCGACGACCTCGGGCCGGGTGTCCTGGGCGAGGTTGTGCAGCGCGTCCGGGTCGTGGTCGAGGTCGTACAGTTCCTCGGGCACCCGGTGCAGGTAGAAGTCCACCCGGGCGGCGACGGCGGGGTCGGTCGCCGCGGCGGCCAGCATGGCGGGCCAGGTCAGGTCGATCATGTTCTCGGCCCGGTATTCCAGCACGCCGTCGGACCAGGCGTTCCAGATGTAGCTCCAGCGGTCGTCGTGCAGGCCGCGCATCTCGTAGCGGGTCTCGCCCTCGGACTTGTGGAAGACGGTGTTGATCTGGTTGCGGCCGGACTGGCTGCCACCCTCCAGCAGCGGTGTGAGGTCACGCCCGTCCAGCCCGTCCGGGACGGACGCGCCCACGGCGCGGCACAGGGTGGGGAAGAGGTCCATCGTGGAGACGAAATGGGTGTCGTCGTCGGTGCCGGGGTCGGTCAGTTCCGGGCACCGGATGATCAGCGGCGTGCGGGTGCTGTGCTCGTAGCAGTTGGCCTTGGCGTACGGCACCGGGATGCCGTTGTCCGACATGAAGATCACGATCGTGTTCGAGGCCGACTCGGCCGCCTCCAGGGCCTCCAGCACCGCGGCCAGCGTGTCGTCGGCGCGGCGGGCGCTGCTGAGGTACTGCGACATCTCCTTGCGGATGTCGGGCAGGTCGGGCAGGTAACCGGGCACCTCGGCCTCGTCCGGGGTGTACACCCGCGACGGCGTCGCGATGGTGTCCAGGTGGCCCTCGAATGCTTCCTGCTCGGCGGCACTGCCGCTGAAGGGCCGGTGCGGGTCTTCGGCGTTGGCCATCAGGAAGAAGGGACGCCCGGCCGCCTTGGCCTGTTCGAAGAAGTCGCCGGCGAACTGGGCGTACTTCTCCGGATTCCGCCCCATCCCGAGCTGTGACGGGATGACGCTCAGGTCCCAGGCGAACCGTTCGACGGGGGTGAGGTGGCGGACCTTGCCGAGGATGCCGGTCAGGTAGTTGAGCGGGCGCAGCAGGTCGTTGAGGATCGGTACGTCGTCGTCGATGGGCTCGAAGCCCTCGGCGCCATTGCGGTGCGGGTAGCGGCCGGTCAGCATGGCGGACCGGCTGGGCTGGCAGATCGCGACCGGCACGTGGGCGCGGCGGAAGGTCATGCCCTCGCCGGCGAGCCGGTCGATCGTCGGGGTGAGACCGGCGGGGCCGCCGAAGCAACTGGGGATCTCGCCGCCCATGTCGTCGACGGTGAACAGCAGGATGTTCGGCGGCCTCTGCTGCGACCGCCGGACGCCGGCACGAGCCGGTGCCAGGCCGAGGGCGGCCGTGGCGGCTGTGGCGGCTGTGGCGGCGACCGCGCCGGACAGCAGGGTGCGCCTGGACAGAGGGGCGTTCATGGGACTGACCTGACCTCTCGATACGGTGACAAGTGCCGCCGGACGCCGCCGCCGTCGCCCGTCGGATGGGGGACAGCCCGGGATCATGGCGCGTCGGTGTCCGGCACCTCTGTTGTCCACCAGCGCCGGTTTCCGTGGCGTTTCCGTGCGGCGGAGGTCTCGCCGATCCCTCCTACGGGGGAGGTCATCCCGGGGCGCGGGCCGGATACTGGGGCGCATGCAGACGAGTCCGCTCTTCAGTCTCGTGGCGTGCATCAGGGCCCGGCCGCTGGTCGCCGACGCGCTGCTGGGGGCGCTGCTCGCGGTGGTCTCGCTCATCGCGCTCATCTTCCAGTCGCGCGACGAGCACCTGCCCGCCCCGGGGCCGCTCGCGGTGGCGTTCGTCCTGCTGATCAACCTGCCGCTGGCCTGGCGGCGGGCGCACCCACTCGGGGTCAACCTCGCGATCGGCGCGACGGCCGCCGCCTACGGGGCCACGACGCTGCCGGACCTCGTGACGCCGGTGCCGCTCGGTGGGGTGGTCGCCCTCTACAGCATCGCCGCGTGGTGCGGGCGGCGGGCCTCGACGGTCGTGGGGGCGTTGACCGCGTTGAGCATCGTGGTCATCGCGGTGGTCCCCGCGACCAACAGCGACCTGCTCGACTTCTCGTTCACCGCGCTCCTGCTGGGCAGCGGGTGGGTGCTCGGCGACAGCGCGCGCGTCCGCCGGTCGCGCACCGCCGACCTGGAGGCGAGGGCGGCCCTGCTGGCTCGGGAGCGGGACTTCGAGGCCAGGCGCGCGGTGGCCGCCGAGCGTGCCCGCATCGCCCGGGAGCTGCACGACGTGGTCGCCCACCACGTCAGCATGATGGTGGTCCAGGCCGAGGCGGGGCCGGTGGCGGTGGAGCATGACGTGCCGGGGGCGGTGCGGGCGTTCGACACGATCGCGGAGACGGGCCGGCAGGCCCTGGTCGAGATGCGCCGCCTGCTCAGCGTGCTGCGCGAGGAGATGAACGGGCCCGAGCCGAGCTTCGCGCCGCAGCCCGGAGTGAGGCAGCTTCCGGGCCTCGTCGAGCGGGTACGGAAGGCCGGCCTGGAGGCGACGCTCGACGTCGAGGGCGACGCCGTCCCGTTACCCGCCGGGGTCGACCTTTCGGCCTACCGGATCGTCCAGGAGTCGCTCACCAACGCGGTCAAGCACGGGGGCAGGGTACGGGTCCGCGTACTGGTCCGCTACGACCGGCGGGACCTGCGCGTCGAGGTGCACGACGACGGGCCCGCGGCACCGGGCTCGGAGCACTCGGGCGGCGGCCCGTCCGGCGGGCACGGGCACGGGCTGATCGGGATGCGGGAGAGGGCGCACCTGTTCGGTGGCGAGCTGACCGCGGGGCCGGATGCCGAGGGGGGCTTCACCGTCAGGGCCCGGTTGCCGATCGGAGACACCGGATGATCTCTGTCCCTACCATGGCGGGAAGCGCGCTGCGGGCGGGCGCCAGCGGCTTCCTGCTCAAGGACGTACGGCGGGACGCCCTGGTGGGCGCCGTGCGGGTCGTCGCCTCCGGGGAGGCCCTGCTCGCCCCCTCGATCACCAAGCGGCTGATCGCGGAGTTCGCCGCCCGCCCGCGCCCGCCGGAGCAGGCCCCGGCGGCCGTCGGCACCCTCACCGGGAGGGAGCGCGAGGTGCTCGAACTGATGGCGAGAGGCTGCTCCAACGCCGAGATCGCCGCCCGCCTGGTGATCGCCGAGCAGACCGTGAAGACCCACGTCAGCAATGTCCTGGCCAAGCTGCACCTGCGTGACCGGGTGCACGCGGTGATCCTGGCCTACGAGGTCGGCCTCGTCACACCGGGCTCGGGATGAGAGGGCCGTATTGACCGGCCGACTTGACTTCCGGGGCCGGATGGCGGGCCCCTCCCCGTACTTCACCTGGGCTTACTCCAAGCGTTCACTCAGGTTGACCGCATAACGTGACCGGGTGTCTATCAACCTGGCCGCCCGTGAAGGCGGCGGCGCGCCGAGGGCCGAGGCCCGGGCGCCCGCGCCGACCCGTCGACAGACCTGGTTGGACGCCCTGCGCGGGGTCGCCGTGCTCGCCGTGCTCTTCGAGCACCTGCTGGACCCCCTCTTCCCTGAGGTCCGCACGACCGTCAGCCCGTGGTTCGACTTCGGGCAGTTCGGTGTGATGGTGTTCTTCCTGATCAGCGGTTACGTGGTGCCGGCCTCGCTCGAACGGCGTGGCAGCGTCGCCGGGTTCTGGATCAACCGCCTGTTCCGCCTCTACCCGTTGTGGATTCTGGCGGCGGTCGTCGGCACCGTGTTCGGCGTCGTCCAGGTGTACCTGGCCCTGCCCGGTCAGCTGAGCGACCACCCGGTCACCTCCAGCATCGCTCACCTGACGATGCTCCAGGATCTGCTCGGGGTGGTCAGCGTCCTCAACGTGTTCTGGACGCTGTCCTACGAGATGGCGTTCTACCTGCTGGTGACCGCGCTCTTCGTCGCCGGGCGGCACCGCGGCGGAACGGCCGGGACGCTCGTCCTCGCGATGGCGGCCGTGCTCGTGGGCGGTGTGCTCCCGGCCGGCGCCCTGTCCCGCGGCCTCGGCGGCGACGCCGCCGTCCTGATCGCGACCGCTGTGCTGGTGCTGGGGCTCGCCGCGATCCTCGGCGGTGACCATCGCGTACGGCTCTGCGGCGCGGCCGCCGTGGCCGTCCTGGCCGTCGTCCTGCTCGGGACGAACAGCCGGGTCGGAGCGTGGGAGAGCCTGGCCATCGTGGCCACCATGTTCGCCGGGACGGCGCTCTACCGGCTGGACCAGGGACAGCTCGGCCGGGGGGTGGCCAGATGGGTGATCGGGCTGGTGCCCGTGGTGTGCGTCGTCGCCGCGTTCTGGTTCGGTCCCGGCTGGGCCATGACCGAGGAGAAGGCGATGGCGTTCAGGTGGAGCTGGTCCGCGGCCGTGGTGGCGGCCTGGCTGACCTTCGTGGCCGGTCGCCTGCTGCGGTCGTACGCGCTGCCCCGGTTTCTCGTGTGGCTCGGGCTGATCAGCTACTCCGTCTACCTGCTGCACCCGCTCGCGGTGCAGACCCTGCGGCGGCTGGTCGGGGATCCGGCGCCGGTTCCCCTCGCCTGGCGGCTCGCCTGGTTCGTGGCGCTGGTGGTCGTGGTCGTCGCCTGCTCCGCCCTGACCTTCCGGTTGGTCGAGCGACCGGCTCAGCGGTTCGGCCGCCGCCTGGCTCGCTCGGCCACCCGCTGAACGGGGGATGTCGGTACGATCCGGCCATGCCTTATCGCCTCACCGCCGTGATCAGCGACTTCAACCAGCTCAGACGCGACCTGGACGGCACGGCCGTGATGGAAGTGCTCGGGCTCTCTCCGGGGCCGATGGTGGGGGCCGCCATCCGTCACCTGCAGGACGTGCGTGCCGAGCGGGGGATGACGTCCCGGGAGGAGGCCGTACTGGAGCTGCGGGCCTGGGCCGAGCGCTTATCCGAAAAGTGAGACTCGATTCTCAGCTTTCGGACGGGCCCGAGAGGTTCGGTCCGAGCGATCGAGAGGGAGCCGGCCATGGTGGAGGCGCGGGCGCTGGGCCGCTGGAGTTCGAGCCGTCACCTGGATGACGAGACCGTGCGCACGCGCCAGGGGCAAGCCCGGCACCGGGCGTGGTGTGGACGCCCGGTTACCTGTCCAGCGGGTTCAGGCGGAGTCCTGCCCGGAAGAGGAGTATGCGACGCTTCGGGCCGAGTCCGGCACCGTGCCCAGCTTGTTGACCTCGTGTGTCAGCCCTTCCAGCACCGCCCGCAACTGGACCTGCGTGACCTCCGCGAAGGTACGCAGGTAGGCGATGCGGCGTTCCAGCTCCTCGGCCTCGGCCGACTGGACCTCGCCACTGGAGCGATAGGTCTTGACCGCCTGGCTGGCGGCCTCCTCCGCCTGTTGCTGCGCCTCCACCAGCATCTGCTCGTACTGCTGGCGTGCCTGGGCCACCAGGCGGCGGGCGTAGTCCTCCGCCTCGGCGATCTGGGCGTCAGCCGTCTGCTGGGCACGCGAGAGCAGGTTGACCGCGTCGACGTTGAGCCTGGACCGCTGCGCGCCCGGGCTGGTGACGTCGGTGCCGCGCTCCTTGTACCAGTTCCTCAGGCGCTCGACCTCCGCGCGCAGGTCGGCCTTCTCCGAGTCGCCGTTCGCCATGTCGTCGGCGATGCGATAGAGGAAGGCGCGCACCTCCTCCTCGCTGTAGCCGCGCCGCCCGAGCGCGGTACGTGAGAAGTCCTTGTTCCGAACCCGATCCGGCGTAAGTCGCTGGTGGTCGTTCGATGTGCCATGTGCCCATGGCGTCTCTCCCGTCACTGCCCGCTACCTCCAGCACTGGTGAACTCGTCGAAACGGATTTGCCCGGGCGGCACGCCGGCGTCCAGGAGCCGGGAGACCGAGTGGTGGACCATCTCTTCGGACCCGCACACGTAGACGTCCTGGCCGCGGTACGCCCGCAACGCGACGTCCACCGCGTTGCCGTGCTCGCCGCTGTAGAAGGCGTCGCGGGACACCACGGGCACCACGTTCAGCCAGGGGTTCTCGACGTTCAGCTTGGACAGGGCCTCGATGTCGTACAGCTCCCGCGAGGTGCGGGCCCCCACGAAGAGGCGCACGTCGCGGCGTGGTCCCTCGTAGGCCATCTGCTCCACGAGCGACTTGAGGGGTGCCAGCCCCGTGCCGCCGGCGATCAGGATCAGATCCCTCAGCGGGTTGGAGTCGAGCGTCAGCCGGTCGCCGACGGGCGCGCCGATCTTCAGTATGTCGCCCCGTTGCGCGCCGTGCACCAGAGCCGTGCTCACCGTGCCGCCATCGACCACGCGTACGTGCAGGTCGATGGTGTTGTCGCGGCGCGGCGCGTTGGCGAAGGAGTAGAACCGCCACAGTTTCGGCCGCAGCGCGACCGAGATCGACGCGGACTGTCCGGCGCGGAAGGGATAGGGGTAGTTCAGCCGGGCCCTGATCACCGCGATGCCCGGGGCGCGCACCTCGTGCATGATGATCTCGCCCTCCCACCAGGGTGGCGACGTCGCGGCCGACTCCTCGGCGGCCTCGGTCATCACCTTGGCGATCAGGCCGTACGCCTGCGCCCAGTCGCGCGCCAGGGCCGGCGTCCACCGATCGCCGAGAAAGTGCTCCAGGGTGGCGAGCAGCGCCTGCCCGACCGCGGGATAGTGCTGCGCGACCACGGAGAACTTGCGATGGTCACGACCGAGTTGCTGGAGGAACGGAACCAGGTCGTCCACTCGGTCGACGTTGCTGACGATGTGCCCCAGGGCACCGACGAGCCGGTCCCGCTGGGTGGCCATGGACACCGGGAACAGGCCACGGGCCTCGGGATACATCAGGAACAGGGCCGAGTAGAAGAACAGCGGCACCTGATCGCCCGATTGGGTGACCAGGTGCCAACTGCCCTTTAAAGCTTGCGTGTCCACTTACCCGGCTGCTCCTGCGGGCTGCGCCACGATGGACCCGCGCACCTGGCCCAGGACCGTGACGACGTGCTGCACGAGCTCCTCGTCGGCGCCCTTTTCCCGGAGCGCCGCGACGAGCATGCCGCCGACCTTCTCGTAGTGTTCGCTGGTGATGCCCATGTCCCGGTGCGCGTCCGCCAGGTCGGCGCCCTCGTACACTTCCGGACCGCCGAGGACCGAGCACAGCAGCATCACCATGTGCCGCTTGAGTCTCGGCAGGTCGACGTCCGTGAAGTACGGTGCGAGGTCGGGGTCGGCCAGCACGACCGCGTAGAACTGGTCGACCACTTCGCGGACGGTCGCGGCGCCGACTTGCTCATAGTACGAAGCCATAGAGACTGCAAAACCTCCCAAATCGGGCAAAATCCATGCGTTTTTGCGGAGAGTACCTATGCTGATTCGCGCTGTCGCGGCGCCTTTCCGGGTGGGTGACCGTCGGCGGCCCGCCGGGCGTCCTCCTGTGGGAGGTCGCGTCGTCGAGGTCTTTCTTCGCGGCGCGGGCCCCTGCCCGGGTTCGCGTGCGTTATGCATGGCGTATCGGCCGAAGTGGGGTTGGCGAGCACAGTCCACGGTGGCGGGGTGATACCGCCTCCGGTTGCCGTGTCACCGTCACAGCCAGCGCTGTGTACGGCCTGAGCGCCATTCATGCCCCCATAGAGCGGATCCTGCAGGTCGTATACCTTGACCGGACCTAACCCTGAAGGTTTTCGGTGCACGTGAACATTTCTCAGGAACACTAGGGGCTGATCAGGTCCCTCGCAACCCGTATCACTATGACAACGAGGCATTTCACATGCCTCATTAGCCTTCTGCGGCATCTTCAGGTACGTGTACCGATATGTCCGGCTTGCCCCTTACCTTCCTCGACCAGCCCGAAGGCGTGATCGGCAGCCTCTCGTAGATCGTCAACGTCTCGCCCTGTGATGGTCCCCACACAACCGGGATCGCTCGCCCCCCGCCGGCCGGGTGGCTGTCGTCTGCACGGAATCCGCCGCGGCAGGCACTGTCCCGTACGTCGTGACACGCGACAGGGCTGCGACGTCCCTCGGGGGAGTGTTGGACTTTCGGCTGAGGCGGCGGCCGGTGGATCGACGTATCGTGCCCGTCTGTGGGAAATGGGTCAGCGATGCCGGGGGGCGTCACGGGATGGCGGCCTTCCGGACCGACCGCGTTGATGATCGGAACGGCCGCGTCGTGCGCCGGATTGAGCATGGTCGACCTGTGGTGGGCGGTGGCGACCGCGGTGGCGGCCTTCCTGGCGGGGATCCGGCCGGGACCGGCCCGGCCGGCGGTGCTCGTGCTGGTCGGCGTGCTCGGGGCCGGGATGGTGGTGGTCGCCGTCGTTCCGGCCTGGGCGGCGCTGGGCGACCGGTTCCTGGCCGTGGTGGTGGGGGCGGCGATGGTGCCCTGGTTCGCGGGCCGGTTCTGGCGCCAGTACCGCGAGCTCGTCCTGGCCGGCTGGGAGCGGGCCGAGCATCTGGAGCGCGAGCAGGGGCTGGTCGCCGAGCAGGTACGGCTGCGCGAGCGGACGCTCATCGCCCAGGACATGCACGACGTCCTGGGGCACGAACTCAGCCTGATCGCCCTGACAGCCGGGGCGCTGAAGCTCTCCCCCGGCCTGGCGCCGGAGCATCGGGCGGCCGCCCAGGACATCAGGGCGCGGGCGGCGACGGCCGTGGAGCGGCTCGGTGAGATCGTCGGCATCCTGCGCGAGGACGGCTCGCCCGGCCGATCCGCCGGTGGGACCATCGCCGACCTGGTCGAGCGGGCAGCGGCGGCGGGGCTGCCCGTCACGCTGCACGTCGAGGGCGAGGCGGACGGTGTGCCGCCGGTGGCCGAGCGGGCCGCGTACCGGGTCGTACAGGAGGCGCTGACCAACGCGGCCAAGCACGCACCGGGCGCGAGCGTGACCGTGCGCGTACGGCACACGGTCACGGAGACGCAGGTCGAGGTGGACAGCGGCTCTCCGACGGCGACCGGCTCTCCGACGGCGACCGGCTCTCCGACGGCGACCGGTCCTGGTCGTGCGGGGGTGGGTGGGGGTGGGTGGGGGCTCATCGGTTTGGATGAGCGGGTTCGGTTGGCTGGAGGGGTTCTCGTTCACGGCCGTACCGACCGGGGGTTCGCCGTGTCGGCGCGGCTTCCGCGGGAGCGGGTGGCTCGCGTCGGGCTTCCCGCGGAGGGTCCCGTGGTGCCGCGAGAGCGGCGGCGGGTGCGCCGGAACGTGCGCCGCACCGTGGCCGTCGCGCTCATGCTGCCCGTCGCGACGGCTGTGCTGGCCGGTGGCCTGCTGCGGGGGTGGGAGGTGCTGGGCGTGCGGCATTCGGTGCTGACCCCGGAGGTCCACGCCGGTCTCCGAACCGGGCAGCCGCGCTCGGACGTGGCCCGGCTGCTGCCGGAACGGCAGGCCGCCCGCCGCCCGCCCGCCGCCGAACCCGCGGCACGGGGCACGACGTGCGAGTATTACGCGATGACGGCCGACCTCTTCAGCAACCGGTACGGGGACGCCTATCGGCTGTGCTTCCGCGCCGGCCGGCTGGTGTCCGTGGACGCCCTGGTCGCCAGATGATCCGCGTACTGGTGGCCGACGACGACCCGATGGTCAGGGCGGGCGTGCGGGCCATCCTGGCCACCGATCCCGGCATCTCCGTCGTGGCCGAGGCCGCCTCCGGCCACGAGGCCGTGGAACAGGTCCAGCGCCACCACCCCGACGTGGCCATGCTCGACATCCGCATGCCCGGCGTGGACGGCATCGAGGCGGCGGCCGAGATCCGCAGGACGGTCCCGGACACCGGGGTGGTCATCCTGACGACGTTCGGCGAGGACGACTACATCCTGCAGGCACTCGGCCGCGGGGCCGCCGGATTCCTGATCAAGTCCGGTGACCCCGAGGAGCTGATCGCGGGGGTCCGGGCGGTGGCCGGGGGCGCGGCGTACCTGTCACCCACGGTCGCGGCGCGGGTGGTCGCCCACCTCGCCGCCGGTGACACCGCGATGCTGGCCGGACGGCGCCGCGCCGCCCGCGGCCTGGTCGAGGCGCTGACCGCCAGGGAACGCGAGGTGCTGGCCCACCTCGGGAGCGGGCTGTCCAACGGGCAGATCGCGCGCCGGCTGCACGTCGCCGAGGGGACGGTCAAGGCGCACGTCAGCTCCATCCTGATGCGGCTGGACGTGACCAACCGGGCGGCGGCGGCCGTCGTGGCGCACGAGGCGGGCATCGTTCCCGAGCAGGGATGACACCAGGCGGGCGGCGGGCGGGGTGAGCGCCGCCGACGCCGCCACGGCGACGCACGCGCCGAGGATCGCGCCCGCGAGCACGTCATGCGGGTAGTGAACACCCGCCAGCACGCGCAGCAGCGCCGCCGCGACGGCGATGGACACGGCCGGTGCGGCCAGCCGAGGGCGGAGCACCGCCAGCCCGGCCGCGAGCCCGGCCGCCAGGGCGGCGTGGTTGCTCGGGAACGACCAGTCCCCGGGCGGCGGGCAGCCGTCGACCGGCACCACCACCCGGCACGGCCGCTCCTCGTCCACCACCAGCTTCAGCGCCTCGCTCAGCACGTAGGCGTCCACGGTGCCGGCGCCGCTCACGGCCGCCCCCGCGAGGACGTGGGCGTCTCGCCGGCGCAGGGCGCTCCAGCACACGAGGACGAACATCAGCCCGAGCAGCACCAGGGACCCATCGGACACCGGGTCCAGCCACGACGGCACGCTGCCCAGGCTCTCCTGCACCCACCGGTACGCCTCCGCCGACACGCCGCTCACCACCCGGACCGGGTCAGGCCGCCCAAGACCGCCAGGAGACAGCCAGGCGATGGCCGCCGCCCCCACGGCCGGCAGGACGGCCGCCAGCGTCAGCCGTGCGGCAATGCCGGTTCGCGGGCCGCCGAGGTCGCTCCGCAGGCCGGCAGGGCTGCTTCCCAGGTCACCGGGGCTGATTCGCGGGCTGCCGGGGCGGTTGCGTGCGTTCTCGGGGTGGTCGCGCAGGCTGCCGGGGCGGTTACGTGGGTCGCCGGGGTGGTTGGGTGGGTCGCTTTTCATGGGACACGACCGTAGGAACCAGCGGTGTCCCGGCACCTCACCCGAGCGTCGGGGCCGTACCTAAACGAACGTCGGGGTTGACCGGCCCTCACCAGCGATCGTCAGGATACCCTGACGATTATGACGTTCAAGTCCATTGACCTCCCCGACCACGAGGGGTACGCCGCTCCGGTGCTCCCCAACGGCGAACTTGCCCCCTCCGCCGGCGTCTTCACCAGGACGTTCGTCGGCTATCAGGCCGCGTGCTCCTGCGGCTGGGCCGATCGGCGCCGATACCCGGCGACCCCGGGCGGGGCCAAGGAGGTGGAATACCGGTGGTGGAGCAGGCACGCCACATCGCTGCTCGCCGCCGCGCCCCCCGGCGAGCTGGTGACCAGGTCCGATCTCCTGTGCGAGCAGATCAGGAAGCTCGTCGCCGAACGTCCGATGGCCGCTCTCACCCTGCTGTCCCAAGTGGAGAACTGGCAGCGGGTCCTGCTCGAACAGGCCGTCGCCGGGGCCAGGGAAACCGGTGCGTCGTGGTCGGAGGTGGGGGAGGTCATGGGGATCTCCAAGCAGTCCGCCCACGAGCGGTTCCGGGCACACGTGAGCCAGTGAGCCGGCCGGCGGGCGGATGTCGCGAACCGCCGATCCCCGCCATCTCCGGCGGTTCGCGACATCACTGGTGCTCAGGTCAGCCGGTCAGCTTCGGGGACCAGAGCGGCCTGTTGTCCCTGGAGTAGGGAACGAGCCGAAACAGGCTCCGCCACTACTCCCGGGGTAGTAGCTCGGGCCCTCCTTCATCCCGGGTGGTAGCGGCGGAAGCCTCCGCCCGTGGGACGACCGGCACCGGGCCGCCCGGCGACGATGGCCGGGTGCGAAGGGTACCGAGGCGAAGAGTCGTCAAGATCATCAGAATCGTGCTCGCCGTGCTGGTGGGGGTGCCGACCGCGGTAGTAGCGGGGCTTCTCCTGTGGAACGGCGGCATCGACGACAATCCGCGCCGGGAGCTCCTCCCCGGCGTTCAGCTAGATCTGCGGACCGCCACGACGCGGCTCGGCCCGATCGAGTACGACCTGTACGGGGCGAAGGGCCCGGTGCTGCTGTCCGTGCACGCCGGACTGGGCGGAGCCGACCAGGGGCGCCTGTTCGCGGGCTGGCTGCAGCAGGACGGATATCGCATCCTGAGCCCCTCGCGGCCCGGTTACCTCGGCACCCCGCTGGAGAGCGGCCGGACCAACGAGGAGCAGGCCGACCTGCTGGCCGCGCTGCTGGACGAGCTCGGCATCGACCGGGTCGGCGTCCTCGCGGTCTCGGCCGGGAGCCCGGTGGGCTACACCTTCGCCGCCCGCCATCCGGACCGGGTCTGGGGGCTGGTCTCCATCGGCGGGCTGAGCAAGCAGAAGCCTCCCGGGAAGCCGAGCTCGTCGCTGCGGCGAACGTTCCTGAACACCGTCGGGCAGAAGCTCGCCCTGCTGACGGCGGGGCTCTCGTTCGAGAGCGTCGTCTCCTCGACGTTGGACGAAACCAGCGTCTTCACCGGGGAGCAGCGATCGGAGCGTCGTTCGTACATCATGAACACGCCACGCGTGCGGGCGCTCTTCGAGGCGATGTTCGAGACGACGTTCCCCTACGAGCGGCGCTGGCCGGGTACCGACAACGACGCGGAGCAGGCCCGGCGGGGCGACCTGCCGCTGGGGCGGATCACGGCGCCGACCCTGGTGTTCCACGGGGAGCTGGACGGTGACGTGTCGTTCGACCACGGGGAGTACGCGGCCGAGCGCATACCCGGCGCGGAGCACTACTGGATGGACGACGAGGACCACCTCGGCTTCTGGCTCAGCCCCAAGGCCGAGCAGCCGCAGGCCGTGGCGAGAGCGTTCCTCCGGCGACACGCGCCGCGCGGGTGAGCCCGCACGCACCCCGGGGCAGTGGCCGTCCCGTTCGGTGCTCATGCCGGGTACGCGTGGGTCTCGGTGGCCTTGACCGAGGCCCAGACCTGCTGGCCGGGGGCCAGGTCGAGGTCGGCCAGGGCGGCCGGGGTGATGTCGGCGAAGGCGGCGATCGGGCCGTCGAGGTGTACGCGGACGTTGTCGCCGTGGCGTTCGATGCCGTCGATCGTGGCCTGCCACAGGTTGCGCGGGCTGCCGTCCGGGCGGGCGCGGTAGAGGGCCACGGCGGCGGGCGAGAACGCCACGAACGCCGGCCCGTCCAGCCGGTCGGACGTGCTGACCAGCAGCTCGCCCACCTTGACCCGCGCCCCGTCGGCCACCCCCCGATACAGGTTGAGCCCGACCAGGCGGGCGACGTAGTCGGTGCGAGGGCGGCGGGCCACCTCGGCGGGCGCGCCGGCCTGGACGATGGCGCCGTGCTCGATGACGATCAGCCGGTCGGCCAGCACCATGGCGTCCAGCGGGTCGTGGGTGACCAGGACGGTGGCGCCGTCGAAGCCGGTCAGATGGCGGCGGAGCTGGGAGCGGATCTCCAGCCGGGTGTGGGCGTCCAGCGCGGCCAGCGGCTCGTCCAGCAGCAGCAGCTTGGGCCGCACGGCCAGGGCCCGGGCCAGGGCGACCCGCTGGGCCTGCCCGCCGGACAGTTGCCGGGGCCGGGCCGTCGCGTGGCCGGCGAGGCCGACGCGTTCCAGCAGGGCGGCGGCGGTGCGCCGGGCCTCGGCCTTGGACGCGCCGCGGCAGCGCGGCCCGAACGCGACGTTGTCCAGCGCCGACAGGTGTGGGAAGAGCAGGTAGTCCTGGAAGACCATGCCGATCGGGCGCTGCTCCGCCGCCAGGGTGTGCAGCCGGTGGCCGTCGAGCACGATCTCGCCGCCGGTCACCGCGGTGAGCCCGGCCAGCGCGCGCAGGGCGGTGGTCTTGCCGGCGCCGTTGGGCCCGAGCAGCGCGACGACCTCGCCGGGAGCGACGTCCAGCGAGATGTCGAGGGTGAAGGCGGGCCGGTTGACGACCAGGTGCGCGTGCATGGTCATGGGCTGGTCACCCACCGGTCGCGCAGGCTGGCCAGGATGACCACCGAGACGGCGAGCAGGACGAGGCTGAGCACGATGGCCGCCTCCGGCTCGGTCTCCAGGGCCAGGTAGACGGCCAGCGGCATGGTACGGGTGGTGCCGGGGAAGTTGCCGGCGAAGGTGATCGTGGCCCCGAACTCGCCCAGCGCCCGGGCCCAGCACAGCACCGCCCCGGCCACCACGCCCGGCATGATCAGCGGCAGCGTGACCCGGTGGAAGACCGTCCAGCGGGAGGCCCCCAGCGTGGCGGCGGCCTCCTCGAAGCGCTGGTCGGCGCCGCGCAGCGCGCCCTCGACGCTGATGACCAGGAACGGCATCGCCACGAACGCCTCCGCGACGATCACGCCCGCGGTGGTGAACGGCAGCGTCACGCCGAACGTGTCGGCCAGCCACTGCCCGACCAGCCCGCGCCGGCCCAGCACCAGCAGCAACGCCACGCCGCCCACCACCGGCGGCAGCACGAGCGGTACGGTGACCAGCGCGCGCACCACCCGCCTGCCGGGGAAGTCCACCCGGGCCAGCAGCCAGGCCAGCGGCACCCCGAGCAGCAGGCACACGACCGTGGCCACGCTGGCGCACACCAGCGACAGCCGCAGCGCCTCCAGCACGTGCGGCTCGGCCAGCCGCTGCGGCAACGTGGTCCACGGGGCCCGGACCAGCAGCCCGGCCAGCGGCAGCACGAGGAAGGCCAGCCCGAGCAGCGCGGGCAGCACCAGCACCCAGGGCGGCTGGCCGGACCTTTGCCGGGCGGGCCCTCTCACAGGCTGCCGGGTCCCTTGCCGGGCGGGCCCTCTCACCGGCTGCCGGCCACGCGTTCATGGCCGGGGATCTCGACGACGACATTGGTCGACTTGATCACCGCGACCGCCACGACCCCCACCGCCAGGCCCAGCTCGTCGGCGGCCTGCCGGCTCATCAGCGACACCACCCGGAACGGCCCGGCCGCGATCTCCACCTGCGCCATCACCGAATCCCGGAGCACCTCGGTGACGATCCCGCGGAAGCGGTTGCGCGCCGACGAGCGGCCCATGTCGTCCACCGCCTCGACCTGGGCCCGGGCGAAGGCGGCCAGATCCTGGCCATTGACCTGCCGATGCCCGTACTCGTCCCGCTCGGCCGTCAGCCGTCCGGCGTCCACCCAGCGGCGCACCGTGTCGGCGCTGACCCCGAGCAACGCCGCGGCCTCGCTGATCCGAAACGTCGTCACAAGCCCTCACCATAACCTTTCGCGCTTTCCATGACATGTCGTGGATGCCATGGCAGGACGGCCATTCATGCCGCGATTGCCTGGAATGCCGGGTGTTCAGGACTACCCGGCCCCGTACCCCCCGCCGTCGGCGGGCCGACCGGAACTTCCGGACTTGACCGGCCTGCCCCCGGGTGGGCCGGGCTCTCCGGACCTTGCCCACCGGGGGCGGGCAAGGGGACGGCCGCACCAGTCAGCCGAGGTCAGACCGATGTCACTCGCGTTCGGCCGATCGTCAACGCGTGACTGTGCAGATGTGGGAAGCGCTCCGACGGCTGTTTCGACGCCTGTCGGGATTCCATGCTCACACTGTTTGGAAATAGGCGCAGTTCGGCAAATAACGGGAGAAAGTTATCCGACTCCCGTCGAAAGCGGAGCAATGCTCTCGGAGCTGCAAGCGATCGTGGACTCTGTGGCGAGCCGCGTCGGCCGCCCCGCGTTGATCGAGGACCATCGTCAGCGGGTGGTCGTGTACAGCGAGCAACTCGAGCCGATGGACGAGGTACGCCGGCTGTCCATCCTGCGCAGGCAGACCACGCCGGAGGTGATCGCGTTCTTCCGTGAGGTCGGCATCATGCAGGCCAGGGAGCCGATCCGCACCCCGGCCTGCCCCGCGCTGCGGATGCTGCCCCGGGTCTGCGTGCCGATCCGCCACGGCGACCTGCTGCTCGGCTTCGTCTGGCTCATCGACGCCGGCCAGCCCATGACCGACGAGGAGATCGCGGCGGCGTCCAGGACGACCACCGACCTGGCGCTCGCCCTCTACCGCGAGAACCTCGCCGGGGAGCTCGCCTCGCAACGGGAGACCGAGGCCATCCGCCTGCTGCTGGCCGACGAACGGGCCGCCCAGCGGCACGGCGCCGCCACGCTGCTCGAAGGCGGCCTGCTCTCCGACGGCGTCCCCACGACGGCGGTCGTCGCCCGGCTGATCCTGCGGCCGGAAGTACGCCTCGACGACCTGGCCCGCATCGCCCTGGAGCAGGCGCTGGTCGCGACCCGCCGGTGGACCGGCTCCCGGGAGGCCGTGCACCTGGTGCGCTTCGACCACGGCGTGCTGCTGGTGCACGACCGGCAGGGCGCCGCCACCTCGCGCGCGGTCACCCAGCACCTGAACGACGTGCTGCAGTCGGCCATCCGCGGGGTCCCCTCGGTGGCCGGCGCCGTGGTCGGCGTGGGCCGGCCACGCGCGGAGTTATCCGAGGTACGCATGTCCTACGACGAAGCGGCGCTGGCCGCCCGGGTCGCCGTACAGGTCCCGGCGGTCGGGCCGGTGGCGAACTGGTCCCAACTCGGGATCTACCGCGTGCTGTCGCAACTGCCCAGCGAGGTGCTGAGCAACGCCGGCGTCCACCCCGGCCTGGAGAAGCTGATCGAGGACCCGAGCAGCCGGCCACTGCTGGAGACCCTGGAGACCTACCTCGAACTGGCCGGCAACGCGCATGCCACCGCGGTCCAGATGAACCTGCACCGCACCTCGGTGTACTACCGGATACAGCGGGTCGAGCAGCTTCTCGGCACCGACCTCAGGGACGGCAACGAGCGGCTCTCCCTGCACCTGGCGTTGAAACTCGCCCGCCTGACGGGGCCGATGTAACGCCTCTGCCTTCACGCCGGCCCCGCCGTCGTCCTTCAGGCGGCCGTCATCGGCGGTTCTGGAAGGTGAGGGAGCGGGTCTCCTCCTGGTTCCCGTTGGCGTCGGTGGACCGGAAGTCGAGCCGGTGCCGGCCCTTGTCCAGGACCCGGAACGTCTTGCTGAAGGTCCTCCACTTCCCGCCGTCGAGCCGGTACTCGGTCTTGCTCACGCCCGCTCCCCAGCCGTCGCCGGCCGTGAGCGTCACGAAGGGGTTGGTGTACCGGTCGCCCTGGCGCGGCGCGTGCTGGGCCAGCTTCACCTCGGTGGTGGGCGCGTCGACCTCGATCGCCCGCAGGGCCGCCGAGAGGTTGGGCAGCGGGCCGATGTGCTGTCCGGTGGTGGTGGGGCCCTGCGGGGTGCCCGTGCGCTTGAGCAGGTCGGCGATCTGCGCGGCGGTCCGGGGGGCCTGGCCGGTGGCCTTCAGGTAGGACTGGACGGCCACGACCGCGCCGGTGACGATCGGCCCGGCGCCGGACGTGCCGCCGAACGTCCTGGTGTAGCGGATGTCGCGGTTCGCCGGGTCGGTCCCGCCCTGCAGGTTGCCGTTGCCGCCGGTGGTGACGATGTTCCGTCCCCAACCCTGGAGGTCGAACCGGGCGCCGTAGTTGGAGAAGTTCAGGCGTTCGCGGTCGGTGTCGCTGCCGGCGCCGACCAGGATCGCGCCGGAGTCCTGGACGCTCCGGTCGAACCACTTGATCCCGTCCCGTACGTACAGGTCGGAATCGACGTTCTGGTTGCCGTTGCCGCCGGTCTCGACCACCGTGACGCCGAGCCCGTCGAGCAGTTGGATCGCCTCGAAGACCGACGGGATCCACTCCAGTGGCGCGTAGTTGCTGCCGCCGAGCGGGCCCGACGTCTGCTGTTCCAGCAGCACGGCGTCGCCGGGGGCCAGCACGCCGAGGCCGGCGAGGTAGGCCAGCGCCGCGCCCGGGCTCCAGCGGGTGTCGCCGGTGGCCGTCGCCTGGCTGGGGGAGATGCCGTACATGGTGGCCTCCGGCACGCTGCCGGTGACGCCGTAGCCGTTGTCGCGGGCGACCAGCTCGCCGAAGACCGCGGTCCCGTGCTCGTCGGCGAAGCCCGTGTACCGCGGGAACACCGTGCCGCCGAGGTCGCTCGACTCGTCGAGCTGGAGGTCCTCGTGGGCCCAGTTCCAGTCGTACTCCAGGTCGACGATCTTGATCCCGGCGCCGCGGGCGCGCGGGTCCTGCCGGGAGAAGTCGGCGTCGATGCCCTGCGGCGCGGGCCGCAGGTAGCCCTGCGACCCGGTGAAGTCCGGGGTCGCCGTCGAGGGCGGCGGTACGGGGGCGGGCGCCGGATACGCGAAGGCCACCTCGGGGAGTGCCCGGAGGTCCTGGACCACCTGCTCCGCGTCCACGTCCGCGGGCAGCACGACGCTGTACCAGGAGGCCAGGTCGGGGACCGCCGCGCCGGCGCGCGCCTTCGCCCTGGCGCTCAGGTCGTCCAGCTCGGCCACCGAGGCGCTCGGCACCAGCGGGGTGACCGATCGGGCGCGATGGCGGGTGAGGACCGCCTGGACCGAGTCCAGGCTGTCGCCCCGGGTGCCGCGCAGGTTCTGGTTCGTCCCGCGGACCCGGAGCGGCTCCTGGAACTTGACCTCTAAGGCGACCTCGGGTGCGACCGCGACCGAGGTCTCGAAGCTCCGGCCGTCGCGTAAGGACCCGGTCAGGGCCAGCGCCTTGGTGGTCGGGAGTGGGGAGGGTGCCGCGGCTTGTGCGGGGAGAGTTCCGATCGCACTGACGGTGGCGACCACTGTGCCGAGGGCGGCCAGAAGTGCCGGACGCTTGGCCATGACGAATCCGTTCCATGCGTGAGGGGGCTGTGGCAGGTCTGGTGGCGATGGAATGGGTCGGCAGCATCTAATACCGAGCCGGCACATCGCGTAATGGCGCATCTGACGGAACAATTGACGCCACCGGCCTACCGATGTCGAAGCGCCCCCAGCCCGTTGCCCGGGCTGCGCGTTCACCGGTCGAGCGGGTTCATCCCCGGCCGTCCCGCCCGGGCGGATGACTCCGGTGCGGCGGCGTACCCACTTTTTTGTGGGTACTTGTCGGCCCCGCAGGGGCGGCGGGAAGCTTGTCCGTGGGCGGCCGGAAGGCCGCCGAACGCAGGTGAGAGGGGGAGGTTCGCCGTGTCAGGAAGCCGTCCTGGCCTCTGTCAGCCTCTCCAGGCGGCGATGACCCCAATCGGACAGTGGCGCCAGCGCGACGGAGAGGTCGTGGCCGAACGGGGTCAGGGAGTATTCGGTCTTCAGCGGCCGGACGTCGTGCACCTCCCGGTGGACCAGCCCGTCGGCCTCCATCTCCCGGAGGGTGTGCGTCAGCACCTTCTCGGTGAGCCCCGGCAGTCGTCGGAGTAGCTCGCCGGGACGGCGCGGACCGGACTCCAGAAGCCAGAGCAGGACCGTCTTCCACTTGCCGTCGATCACGGCGATCGCCGCGGTCGCCCCGCAGACGTTCGGGTCCTGGGCACGGCTGCGCGTCATCTGCATCCCCATTCGTGAGCGATTGTCAATATTGAGGCAGGAGTTAAAGCATGACCTCCCACAACGACCACACCGGACAGTCTGCCGTCACCGTGCTCGGTCTGGGGCCGATGGGCCGGGCCCTGGCCGGTGCCTTCCTGGACGCCGGGGTGCGGCCCACGGTCTGGAACCGCACCCCGGGCAAGGACCACGAGCTGGCCGGACGGGGCGCGATCAGCGCCCCGTCGCCCGAGGCGGCGGTGGCCGCGAGCGCGCTGACCGTGGTCTGCGTGGTGAACTACGAGGCGGTGGACGCCATCGTGCGGCGCGACCCGGTCACCGACGCGCTCAAGGGACGTACGCTCGTCAACCTGACCGCGGACACCCCCGACCGCGCCCGGAGCACCGCGGCCTGGGCGGCCGAGCACGGCATCGGATACCTCGACGGTGCGATCATGACCCCGACCCCGACCATCGGCACGCCGGCCGGGGTGTTCCTGCACAGCGGGCCGGAGGAGCTCTACCGGGAGCACCGCCCGGTGCTGGACGCCCTCGGCGGCACGCACACCCATCTCGGCGAGGACATCGGCAGGGCGGCCGCGTACGACATCGCGCTGCTCGACATCTTCTGGACCGCGATGGCGGGCTACGCGCACGCGCTGGCCGTGGCGCGGGCCGAAGGGATCACCGCGCGCGAGCTGGCGCCGTTCGCCAAGGGCATCGGGACGATCATGCCGCCGCTCTTCGAGCAGGTCGCGGAAGAGGTGGACAGCGGCCGGTACTCCGGCGAGGGCAACCCGATCACCTCGGCGGTGTCGTCCATGGCCCACATCGTGCACGCCTCCGAGTCCCACGGCATCGACGCGAGCGTGATGCGCGCGGCCGAGGGCCAGGCCCGCCGGGTCATCGCACGCGGCCACGGCTCGGACGGGTTCATCCGGATCACCGATCTCCTGTACTGACGGTGATGGGCGCTTCCGCCAGGGTCTGGCCCAGGTCCTGACTGACCTCCGGGAGCGGCCGGACTCCTTCTGACGGTCGGGCGGGCGGGTTATAGTCGGGGCAATTTTCCAACCTTCCGGTGAAGGGGATGGGCATGTCCCTGGGCAACCTTTATGACCCACTCCGTACGCACCTGACCGATCCTTATCCCTTCTACGAGCGGGCCCGGCGCGAGGAACCGCTGTTCTACTCCCCGGTGATCGGCGCCTGGGTCGTGACGAAGATGGCCGACGTGCGCAGGGTCCTGCGTGACGGGCAGACCTTCTCCTCGGCCAACACCCTGCGGCCGTACGTGCCGTTCCCGCCGGCGGTGCTCGACGAGCTGGCCAAGGGGCTCCCGCACCGGGAGACCTACATCACCATGGACGGCGAGGCGCACCGGCGGTTGCGGGCGCCCGCGGCGGCGGCCCTCGCCCCGGAGCGCGTCGCCGCGGCCGAGGCGTACATCACCGAGCGGGCGTCGTCCCTCATCGACGGTTTCGCCAAGGACGGCCACGTCGACTTCATGGCCGAGTACGCCAACCGGCTCCCGGTCGACGTGATCGCCCGGCTGGTCGGTTTCGCGGAGGAGGACACGAAGGCGTTCGGGGACGACAGCCGGGCCGCGGCGGCCATGGGGATGGGACATCAGTTCAGGTCCGAGGAGGAGCAGCTTGAGTGTGCCCGGTCCTGGGTCCGCTTCCAGCACCTCATCATGCGGTACGTCGCCGAGCGCCGGGCCGCCCCCCGGGACGACGTGATCAGCGACTACATCGCCGCGTACGCACCGGGTGACGCGCCCCTCACCCCCGACGAGCAGGCGGGACTCGTCGGCCTGGTCCTCGGGATCGCCCTGCCGGGCCACATCACCACCTCGGCGCTGCTCGGCAACGGCCTGCTCCGGCTGCTGTCCACCGGCCAGTGGCGGCTGCTCTGCGAGCGGCCCGACCTCGCGGCGAACGCCACCGAGGAGATCGCCCGCTACGACACCCCGACGCACGTGTTCCTGCGGGTGACGACCGCCGACACGAGCCTCGGCGGGCGGGACTTCCCCGCCGGCACCGAACTCGCCCTCTGCCTCGCCGCCGCCAACCGTGACGAGGAGGCCTTCGAGCGGGCCGAGGAGTTCGACATCACCCGGCCCGTACAGGCCAACGTGGTCTTCGGCCAGGGCGCCCACTACTGCCCGGGGGCCGGCCTCGCCCGCCGCGAGATCGAGATCTCCCTGCGCCTGCTCGCCGAGCGCCTGCCCGGCCTCCGCCTCGTACCGGACCAGCGGGTCGAGTACCGCGCCACGCTGGACCACCGGGGCCCGCTGGCGCTCCAGCTTGAATGGTGAGCACCTGTCAGTCGACGGTGGCGCGGTCGGGCGGGTGCCGGCGTCGCCCCTGCCCAGGCTGGACTCCACCCGCCTGCCGGCGAGCGCCGCCTACGAGGTCGCGACGGGCGCCATGCCCACCTGGCGCGGCGGCCCCCTGCCGGAGTGATCTAGGACGTTTCGCGGCGCCGGACGAGCTCGACGGCCAGGGCGGTCAGGTCCGGTGCCACGATGTCGGGCTGCGGCAGCGAGGCGACGGGCAGCGGAGCGTTGCCCGGCCGGGTGATCAGGCCCGCGGTGTAGCCGGCACTCTGCGCTCCGATCGTGTCCCAGACGTGCGCGGACACCATGAAACACCGCGACGGCGGCACCCCCAGGTCCCGCGCCACCATGTGGTAGTTCTGCGGCGCGGGCTTGAAGGCGCGCACGCTCTCGACGCTGAACTGCCGCTCGAAGAAGCGCGCCAGCCCGGCGTTCTCCAGCGGGCTCCGGCCGCCGGGGTTGGGCGGCGAGTTCGTCAGGGTGACCAGGCGGAAGCCCGCCTCCCGCAGCCGGGTCAGGCTCGCCTCCACGTCGGGATGCGCCGGCATCGTCAGCATCGCCCGCCTGACCTCCTCGACGTCGGCGTCGGTGACCCGTACGCCGTGGATGTCGCCGAGCATCCTGAGCAGCCCCTGACCCAGGGTGAAGAACCCCTCGTAGAGCCCGGACAGGGTGATCGTCATCGAATACGTGATCAGGTGGCCGAACCACTCGCGCCTGACCCACCGGTCGCCGAAGATCCGTTCGAAGAGGGGGTCCATCGAGGCCAGCTCGATCAGCGTCTCGTTGACGTCGAACACGATCACCGACGGCTCGTCTCCGGCCCACTCGCCGGACGACTGCGGGGCGTGGGCGTGGTTCATCGGATTCGTCCCTCTTTCTCGATCACCGGTCGGGAGGCGGCGTATCTTCACCTCGCAGGATCGCCCCGCAACTGCCCAGATTTCCGGTGCCCCGCCTTGGACGTGCGGAAACTTGGACCTCTCTGGACATGGCCCGGGAAAGCCCTCCTCACGCCGCCGCCTCCAAGGTGAGCAGGGCACGTTTGGCGTCGGCGACCGCGACCAGGCCGCCCACCGGCGACTCGATGACGGTGTGAGTCCGTGCCATGGTTCTTGCCCTCCTGGTGTGTTCTTTCACCAGGTAGACGCCGCCGCGCCGGAAAACGTGAGATCCGGCGGGCACCCGGTTAATACCAGGCGCGGCACGGGACTCGCCACTTACAGTGGAGAACAGGCGTTAGAGAGGAATCGATGGCGACCAGTTTCGGGCGCGCCACGCTGGCCACCGTCGCCGCCTCGGCGGGTGTCTCGGTGGCGACCGTGTCCAAGGTGCTCAACGGCCGCAGTGACGTGGCCCCGGCCACCCGATCGATGGTGCAGGCCCTGCTGCTGGAGCACGGCTACGTCCCCCGCTCGCCGCACCGTCGTCAGACCGCGCTGACCACGGTCGAGCTGCAGGTGGACGGGGAGCTGTGCGCCTACTCCAGCGCGATCGTCCAGGGCGCGGTCGAGGCGGCGGCCGGGGTGGGCGCGGCGGTCGTCGTGTCCATCGCCCAGGGCGTGGTCGGCAGCCACCCCTCCTGGGCCGCTGACCTGCTCGCCGCCGGGCGGCACGCGCTCATCTCCGTCACCAACGAGCCGGCCCAGCTCGCCGCGCTGTCCAGGGCCCGCCTGCCGGTGGTGGTCATCGACCCGCTGAACATGCCGAGCGACTCCGTCATCAGCGTCGGCGCCACCAACTTCGCTGGCGGCATGTCCGCCACCCAGCATCTGCTGGGCCTCGGCCACCGCCGCATCGCCTACATCGGCGGCCCCGCCACCGCGACCTCCAACCAGGCGCGCATGCACGGTTACCGAGCCGCCATGGACGCCGCGGGCGTGCCCGTGCCCCCGCAGTACGTCCGGACTCCGGGCTACTGCCATCCCGACGGGCTGGAGGCGGGAGCCGCCCTGCTCGACTTGCGGCCCGCGCCGACGGCCATCTTCGCCGCCAGCGACGAGTGCGCCCTCGGCGCCATCCAGGCGGCCAAGGCTCGCGGCCTGTACGTTCCCGACGACCTCAGCATCGTCGGCTTCGACGACACCCAGATAGCCACCATGACCTCGCCGCAGCTCACCACCGTGCGCCAGCCGCTGCGCCAGATGGGCGGCGTCGCCCTGCGCACGGCGCTGCGCCTGGCCGCCGGCGAGAGGATCGAGTTCCGCCACCTGGAGCTCGCCACTGAGCTGGTCGTACGCGGGTCCAGCCTGGCCGCCTGACGAGAGACCTGGGCGCCGAGCCGGTTCGGGGCTCCTATGCGACGTGTTCGGCCGCGAGCAGCCCGGCCAGGCCCAGGAAGCAGACGCCGCTGCCCGCGTCGATCTTGCGATGGGTCCTGGCCGAGATGCCGGTCGCGCCGAGCGCGATGCCCACGCCGATGTACCCGAGGCCGACGATCAGCTCGATGGGCAGGTAGGCGGCGCCGAGCAGGGCGAGCTGCGGGGCCGCGGCGGCGTCCGGCCCGCCGGTGAACTGGGGGAGCAGCGCGGCGAACAGCAGCAGCGCCTTGGGGTTGCTCATCGCGACGACGAACTCGTTGGCGACGATCGGCCACGGCGTCCGCCCGGTGCCGGACGGCGAACCCGCCGGGGCGGTGGGCCGGGGCCGCCACGCCTGCCGCAGGCTGGCGAACCCGATCCACAGGAGGTAGGCGACGCCGACCCATTTGATCACCGTGAGCACGGCGGGCACGGTGACCAGCAGCACGTCGAGCCCGGCCACGACGAGCCCGATGAGGACGACGAAGGCGGCCAGCCGGCCGCCGATCCCGGCCAGGGCGTAGGCGCTGCCGTGACGCACGGCGTTCCGCAGGCCGAGGAGCTGGTTCGCGCCCGGGACCAGGGAGGCCAGCACGGCAGCGGTGACGAACCCCGCCCAGTTGATCATCAGAGCCCGCCCTCCGGAGTCGCGTGCCGAGGTCCCGGGCGATCACCGGTTCGAGCGTGCGCGTTTTACGTCCTACATGCCGATATATGACGTTTTTAGTGTATTGGCACGGCGGAGGCGCTCAGAGTCAGAAGATCACGTATGCCGAGAGGGCGGCGGCCGGCACTGGTGAGGATCATCACATCATGGGATGAATGGGACTAACTGGGACATCGGCTTGGTTGGCACCCCACGTAACACACCAAGGACGCGAGCCAACTGGAGATCCCAGGGCAGCGCGCGTCCGAAGGAGATAGACGACCATGAGCAAGATCACTTTGCGTCTCGCGACCGCGGCCGCGACTCTTGCAGTGACGGGCGGCATCATCTTCACCACGAGTGGAGCCGCCTCCGCGGCCACGAGCCGGCTCGCGAGCCCGGGTGCCCCCATCGCCACCAGCGCCGAGGCGGCCCGTCACAACGGTTACCTGCAGCGTTGGGATGGCCGCCGCTGGTGGTTCCGCTACGCCTCGCACGGCGACTGGTACAGCGCCGGCCACGGTGAGCGCTACCGCTTCGACGGCCACCGCTTCTACCGGTGGGAGGACGGCAGGTGGAAGCCGGTGTCGGCCTCCTACGCCCGGCACCACTCGCTCGACCGTGACGACCTCTACGGGCGTTCGCGCGTCCACCACGTCGACCACAACAACCGTGGCCACGAAGGTCATGCCCACCACGGCGACAAGGGCCGTCACGACGAGCGCGGCGACAAGGGCCACGACAACGACCACGGCGATCACCACAGCGATCACCGCGACAACGACCACTCCGACAACCACCACTCCGAGTACGACCACCGCTGAGGCCGAGGATCGGCCGTCGCATCGAGCAGGCGCGAGCCGCAGCCGTCTTGAGCGAACATGAGCCGCGGACGCCCTGAGCAGGGATGAGCCTCCAGCGCCCCTTCTGCGGCTCGCCCCGCAGGTGCCGCACGGCGCCGATCATCGAGCAACACGCGGCAGAGCCCGTTCCGGTTCACGGAACGGGCTCTGCCGCGTGTGCGACAGGAACGAGGCGGCGGCTCTCTAGCGGTTCTGGGCGGCGCGGCGGAACTGGGCCGGGGTGGAGCCCGTGGCCAGCCGTAAGGCCCGGCTGAAGGCCGACTCGAGACGGACGAGATCCTCGGGGCGGCGCTGCTGAGCGTGGACGCCCAGGAGCTGATCAACACGGTCGCGCTCGCCATGCGGCACGGCATCAGCGCCACCGAACTACGCGATGCCGTCTACACCCACCCCAGCTCGACGGAGGCGTTCAACGAGGTGCTCGGCAAGATCGTGCGCTGAGCGGCCCGTCACCACCGGCCCGCCCGATCTCGGGCAGCCGGACGGCGATCATGGCGATGTCGTCCTTCCTGGCGATGGGCATCCGGGCGAGCACCTGATCGGAGAAGTCGTCGAGGGACGCGCGGGCCAGGGACTCCGCGTGCCGGCGGAGCCGTTGCAGCCCGTCGTCCAGGTTCTCGCCGGGCCGTTCCACCAGGCCGTCGGTGTAGAAGAGCAGGGTGGCGCGCGGCGGCAGCATGGCGAAGGCGCTGGAACGCGGCTGGTCATCGCCGTAGCCGAGCAGGGGGTTGAGCGCGCCCTCCAGAAAACGTCCCTCGCCCTCGTACGTCACCAGCAACGGCGGCGGATGCCCGGCCACCGAGTAGTGCAGCCGCCATTCCCCGTTCTCCGGGCCCTCCAGCCGGGCCAGGATGCAGGTCGCCGTGCCGTCGCCGTACAGGGCCTCGGTGGCGACGTTGAGACGGCGCAGGATGTCGCCGGGAGGTTCGCGGCGGTCCATGGTCAGGCCCCTGAGCATGTTGCGCAACTGGCTCATGGTCACCGCGGCCGTCAGGTCGTGCCCGCCGACGTCGCCGATGGTGAGGATGGTCGCCCCGTCGGGCAGGATGAAGGAGTCGTACCAGTCGCCGCCGATCTCGACGGCGGTGGCGCTCGGGCGGTATCGGGCGGTGATCTCCATGCCCGGGGCGTCGGGCGGGTCGGGAAGCAGGCAGTTCTGCAGGGCGAGTGCCACCCGCTGGGTGCGCTGGAAGCGCATGGCGTTGCTCAGGTGGGCGTGCGCGTGGTCGAGCATCCGCCCCAGCAGGTCGACGTCGGCCGGTCCGATCGGCTCCCGCGATCCGCAGACCACCGCGTCCAGCACCGCGGCCACGGCGCCGTCGACGATCACCGGCACGAGCGCGACGCTGTTGGCCCCGGCGCTCCTGAACCACCCATCCGCACCCGGCGGCGCCAGGTTCGGCGGGATCTTGCCGGGCGGGAAGACCCGGTGAACCGGTCGGCGGGTCCTGACCGCCTGGAAGAAGGCGGTGTCGGAGCCGAAACGTACCGTGCCCGGCTGTGGCTCCGGCCCGAGCCCCTCCCGCACGATGCTCACGAACCTCTCGGCGACCAGGGGCTCGGGTGGCTGGCCGTCGAAGTCGGGAATCAGGTAGATCCCGATCCCGTCCAGCACGCTGGGCATGATCACGTGGGCGAGCATGCCCAGCACCTCGTCCAGGCCGCCTATGTCAGCCGTCGCCGCGGCGGCCTGGTCGAGCAGTTTCCTGCGCTGCGCCTCCTGCCATTCGTGCTCGATGTCGGCGCACGTACCGACCCACTCGACCACCTCGCCGTTCTCGATCACCGGGACGGCGCGCGTGCGGACGTGCCGGTAGCCGTCGCCCGCCAGTTTCAGCCGGAAGGTGTGGTCCCACCGGCCCTGCCGCCGGGCCTCGGGCCAGGTCTCGCGGACCCCCGCCCGGTCGTCGGGATGGACGGCCCGCAACCAGCCCTCGCCGCGGTAGTCCGCCCAGAACTGGCCGGTCATCTGCTCCCAGCCCGGGCTCGGCTCGGCCACCAGGCCGAGGGGCGCCATCACCCACACGACCTGCGTCTCGACCCGCATGAGGCTCTGGTAGCGCAGGACGAACCTGCGCCGCTCCTCGGCGATGGAGTCGATCTCGCCGCCGCCCTCGGCCCGGCCGCCGCTCTTCGCGGCCACCAGCAGCACGCCGGCCTCTTCGGCGCCGAGCCACAGTTTCGACATGCTGATCGAATAGCGTTGTTCGGCGTCGGCTCCCCGATGGCCGCCGAAGTCGAAGGGCAGCTCCCGCAGGCTGACCGGCTCGCCCGTCTCCAGTACCCAGTCGAGCAGCCCGAAGTGGTCAGACTGGCGCAGGTCGGCGAAGGCCTCGCGGATCGGCAGCCCGAGCACGCGCTCGCCGGCGATCCGCTGGAAGGCGGCGTTCGCATAGATCAGCCGGTGGTCGAGGCCACTGGTCGCCACCACTCCCACCGGCGCGGAGTCGAAGACGTCGAAGGGCAGGCCGCTGAGCGTCCGTTTGCCGGCCTCGCTCATCGGTGCTTCCCCCCTTCCACGTCACGACCGCCCCCCGGAACGGTGTCCAGATTTGAGGCGGTATGTCACTATCAAGCCCCTGAGTGTGCTCCGACTAATCCGTTTTCGGCGTTTGTTGACCCGCTGATTGCCCAAATATGGAACGGGGCCGAGGCTTCCGCTGCCAGGGCAAAGCGCCAGATGAGAGTCAGTCGACGGCCGGTGGTGGCACGTGACGGGCGGCCGGGCGCCGCCCGCCGGTACACTGAGGCGGCCCTCGGGACGTCCGGCGATCCGCGGGTGCGCGACATCGACGTACGGGCCCTGACGAGAAGCTCCAGGAGGCCATGCGTGCACGATGAGAAGCTGCGGGAGATCGCCGCCCGCCTGGCCGAGATCCCCGGTGTGGTCGCGGTCGCGCTGGGCGGCAGCCGGGCCCGCGGCACCCACCGGCCCGACTCCGACATCGACCTCGGCCTCTACTACCGGGGCCCGCTCGCCGTGGCCGACCTGCGCGCGCTCGCCCGCGACGTCACCGGCACCCCCACCGAGGTGACCGAGCCGGGCGGCTGGGGGCCGTGGGTGGACGGCGGCGGCTGGCTGACCGTGGACGGATGGCGGGTCGACTGGATCTACCGCGACCTCGACCGGGTGCACCGGATCTGGGCGGACTGCCGGGCCGGCCGCTACGAGCTCGGCGTCCAGGCGGGACATCCGCTGGGTTTCTACTCGCACGCCTACGCGGGCGAGGTCGCGTTGTGCCGGATCCTGGCCGACCCCACCGGGGAGCTGGCGGCGTTGCGCGCGGAGGCCGCCGTCTACCCGCCGGCCCTGCGCGCCGCCCTGATCAGCGGGCTGTGGGAGGCCGACTTCGCGCTGCAAATAGCCGGGTACGGCGCGGCCGGGCACGACCCGGCGTACGCGGCCGGGTGCCTGTTCCGCGCGCTCGGCGTCGCCTGCCAGGCCCTGCACGCCGCCGACGGCGCCTGGCTGATCAATGAGAAGGGCATGATCGCGGCCGCGGGCCGGCTGCCCTCGGCGCCGCCGGAGTTCGCGGAGCGCGCCCAGGGGCTGCTGGCCGCCGTCGGGCGCACCCGCGAGGAGATCGAGGCCACCGTCGCCGCCGCCCAACGGCTGGTCGCCGAGGTCCGGGCGGCCTGCTCCTAGCCGCGTCGGCGAAGAGGTGCCGAGCGCCTCCGGCGAAGGGGGATCACCTGCTCCCGGCGCTGCTTCCCGGCGAGCGTGGTCAGGAGGAGGAGCAGCGCGCTCTGGGCCAGCATCCCGGGGGCGAGCGGCGGGGCGGTGCCCACCGACTTGGTGAGCGCGTACCACCACTGGGTGAGCGGCGAGAGGCCCTCCCACGAGGGGTCGAACGCGCCCGCGGTGTGGTTGACGGTCACGTGCATGAAGACCCCGTACGCCGAGGCGGCCAGCACGGTCACCGCGAGCCAGCGGGCCACGGTGATGGTTCGTGGGGAGCCGTCCAGGGCGACCAGCACCAGGGCGATGACCAGCAGTGCCAGGGCCGCCCACGGGATCAGCTGGGTAGGGGTCTGCCAGTGGCGTTCGAAGGCGAGCTCGGCCACCGCGCCCATGATGCCGATCGCGGTCAGTGCCAGGAGTCCGAGGCGTACCGTCAGAGGGCCGGTCCGGCGAGCCGGCCGCTCGGCGATGCCAGTGGGCGTTGAGGTCATGCGGGACCACCGTCCGATACGAAAGTTCTTCGGTCGCCTCCAACCTCCCCGGCCCGCATCAGAGCTTTCTCAGCGAATTCTGAAGATCTGGTGAGAAACCGGTACCCAGCCGGGCCGCCCGGGCGATTCGGTGCGTTCCTCCGCGTCAGGGGTGGATCATTGGGGCATGGACGTGTTGGCGGCCGTCGCCGCGATCGTCGCGCTTGTGCTGAACGGCCTGATGGCGGGCCTCTACTTCGCCTTCTCCGTGTCGGTGATGCCCGCGCTGGACGCCATCGACCAGGACCAGGCCACCGCTGCCATGCGCAGCGTCAACCAGAAGATCCTCAACCCGGTGTTCCTGCTGGCGTTCACGCTGTCGCCGGTTCTCTCGCTGCTCGCCGGCGTGCTCCTGCTGGTGTCCGGGGCGAGCGTGCCGGGAATCGTGGCCCTCGCGGCCGCTGTGGTGTGTTTCGCCGGCTCGATCCTGGTGACCAGCGTCGTCAACGTGCCACTGAACAACGCCCTCAACGAGGGCAACGTGGACTGGCCGGGCTATTCATCCCGCTGGACCCGCTGGAACCACCTGCGCGGCTGGGCCTGCGTGCTCTCCGTGGTGCTGCTGGGCGCCGCGCTCTACCTCTGGGCGTGATCGGTGCGTGGGCGGCAGCGCATGGGCGCGAGGTTCGACGGGTCGTGATTGTCGCCGGGGTCGATGTGGTCAACTCCTCCATGCGACCGGCACAGGGCATCCCCATCACGGACGTGTCCCGATGGCTCGGACACCAGGACATCGGGATCACGTTCCGTAATTACGGCCACCTCGTGGACGAGGCGTGGGACGAGCGCTCGACGTGATGCGGGCGGCCTATCAGACAGGCACCGCCGAAGCCGTCGCCGCGTGCCGACATCGTGCTGACGGCAGAGACCCGGAAATGCCTGTCCACCTTGGGCTTTCGCCCACCACGGTCACATGTTGATCATGTGACCGGCGAGGCCGTGGATCGCCTCCTTGACCGCCTCGCCGAGCGTCGGGTGCGCGTGCACGTTGCGCGCGACCTCGTGCACCGTCAGGTCCCACTGCTGGGCCAGGGTCAGCTCCGGCAGCAGCTCGGTGACCTCGGGCCCGATCAGGTGGGCACCCAGCAGCTCGCCGTGCGTGTTGTCGCTGACGATCTTGACGAAGCCGGCCGTGTCGCCCAGCCCGTGCGCCTTGCCGTTCGCCGTGAACGGGAACTTCACCACCTTCACGTCGAACCCGAGCTCGCGCGCCTGCGCCTCGGTGTGGCCGAAGCTGGCCACCTGCGGCTGGCAGTAGGTCGCCCGCGGGATCATCACGTAGTCCAGCTCCATGGTCTCCGCGTCGCCGATGGTCTCGGCGGCGATGATCCCCATGGACTCCGCGGCGTGCGCCAGCATCAGCTTGGCGGTGACGTCGCCGATGGCGAAGATGTTCGGCACGTTCGTCCGGCAGCGCCCGTCCACCGCGATGGCGCCCCGCTCGGTCAGCGCCACGCCCGTCTTCTCCAGCCCGTAGCCCTCGACGCGCGGCTGGAACCCGATGGCCTGCAGCACCTTGTCCGCCTCGAGCACCTGGGTCTGGTCGCCCTTGGTCACCGTGACCTTGACGGAGGCGCCGGTGTCCTCGATGCCGTCCACGCGGGTGGAGGTCATCACCTCGATGCCGAGCCGCTTGTAGCGCTTGGCCAGCTCGGCCGACACCTCCTCGTCCTCCAGCGGCACGATCCGGTCGAGGAACTCCACGATCGTCACCTTGACGCCGTAGTTGTGCAGCACGTACGCGAACTCGACGCCGATCGCGCCGGCGCCCGCGATGATGATGCTCGACGGCAGCTCCTCGGTCAGGATCTGCTCCTCGTACGTCACCACGCGCTCCGACAACTGCGTGCCCGGGATCAGCCTGGTGGTGGCCCCCGCCGCGATGATGCAGTGGGAGAAGGTGATGGTCTCCCCGTTCACCTGGAGCGTGTTGGCGTCCAGGAACGTGCCGCGCCCGTCGTACTCCGTGATGGCGTTCTTCTTCATCAGGTAGTGAACGCCCTTGACCCGGCCGTCGGCCACCTTGCGGCTGCGCTGGAAGGCCGCGCCGTAGTCGAAGCTGACCTCGCCGCTGATGCCGAAGGTCTTGGCCTCGTTGTGGAAGATGTGGGCGAGCTCCGCGTTGCGGAGCAGTGCCTTGGAGGGGATGCAGCCCACGTTGAGGCAGACGCCACCCCAGTACTTCTCCTCGACGACCGCGGTGCGCAGCCCGAGCTGGGCGGCGCGGACCGCCGCCGTGTACCCTCCCGGACCCGCGCCGAGAACGACGACGTCATAGTGAGTGCTCATGTGTCGGACCATACCGGTCGCCCGCCGCTGCCCCGACCCCGTGCCCGTCGGCCAGGATAGGGGTGTGATCCGGATACTCCTGGCCGACGACGAGACCATGATCCGGGCGGGGGTCGGGGCCATCCTCCAGTCCGACCCGTCGCTGCAGGTGGTGGCCGAGGCGGCCGACGGCAGGCAGGCCGTCGAGCTGGCCCTGCGGCATCGGCCCGACGTGGCGCTGCTCGACATCCGCATGCCCAGGCTGGACGGCCTGGCCGCGGCGGCCGAGCTGCGCAAGGTGGTGCCGGACACGGCCGTGGTGATGCTGACGACGTTCGGCGAGGACGACTACATCGCCAGGGCACTTGAGGTGGGGGCGAGCGGGTTCCTGCTCAAGTCCGGCGACCCGCGCGAGCTGATCGCCGGGATCCACGCGGTGGCCGAGGGGGCGGCATACCTGTCGCCCAAGGTCGCCCAGCGGGTGATCACCCATCTCGCGGGGGACAGGATGGCCAAGGGGGCGCGGGCGCGCGACCGGGTCGAGGCCCTCACCGAGCGCGAGCGCCAGGTGCTCGCCCTGCTCGGTGCCGGGCTGTCCAACGCCGAGATCGCGGAGCGGATGCACATCGTCGAGGGAACGGTGAAGGCGTACGTGAGTGCCATACTCACCAGGCTCGACGTACGCAACCGCGTACAGGCCGCGATCATCGCCTACGAGGCCGGATTGGTAGCCTGACTCCTGATGTATCACCTCCTGTTCTCGCAGGTCTTGCGGCGGTTCGACGCCGAGGCCGTGCACCGTCTCACCGTCGGGGGCCTGGCGCTGCTCGCGCGCCTGCCCCTGCTCAAGCGGCTGCTCCATCGGGCGCTCGCACCACACGACCCGGCGTTGCGGGTGACCGCGTTCGGCGTGCACTTCCCCGGGCCGCTCGGGCTGGCCGCCGGGTTCGACAAGGACGCCGCCTGCGCCGAGGCCGCCGCCGCGCTCGGTTTCGGCCACGTCGAGGTCGGCACCATCACCGCGCACGGCCAGCCGGGCAACCCGCGGCCGCGGCTGTTCCGGCTGGTCCGGGAGCGGGCGGTGATCAACAGGATGGGCTTCAACAACGCCGGCGCGCACGCCGCCGCCCGCCGGCTGCGCCGCCCCCGCGGCGTGCCCGTCGTGGTCGGAGTGAACATCGGCAAGACCAAGGTGGTGCCCGAGTCCGAGGCCGTGGCCGACTATGTCGCCAGCGCCCGGCGGCTCGCCCCGCTGGCCGACTACCTGGTGGTCAACGTCAGCTCGCCCAACACCCCCGGCCTGCGCAACCTCCAGGCGGTCGAGCTGCTGCGCCCGCTGCTCACCGCGGTCAAGGAGGTGGCCGACGCCACGCCCCGCCGTACCCCGCTGCTGGTCAAGATCGCGCCGGACCTGGCCGACGAGGACGTGGACGACATCGCGGAGCTGGCCGTGGAGCTGGGCCTGGACGGGATCATCGCCACCAACACCACGATCAGGCACGCGGGGGAGGCCGGCGGACTGTCCGGCCGCCCGCTCAAGGCCCGCTCCCTGGAGGTCCTGCGCCGCCTGCGCGTCAAGGTCGGCGACCGCCTCACGCTGGTGTCCGTGGGCGGCGTCGAGGACGTGGACGACGTCTGGGAGCGCCTGCTGGCGGGCGCGACCCTCGTCCAGGGCTACACGGGCTGGATCTACGGCGGTCCGCTGTGGGCCGCCCGCATCCACCGGCAGCTCGCTCGCCGGATACGCCGCCACGGACTGAAATCCGTCACCGAGGCCGTGGGCCGCGTCACCTGAAGCCCCTAAAGTGGGACGATGATCGACGAAATACCACTTTCCGGCGGCGTCATGCTGCGCCTGATCAGCGAGCAGGACGCCCAGGCGCTCGCCGACGCCTACGTCCGCAACCGCGACCACCTGCGGCGCTGGGAGCCGCGCAGGCCCGACGACTTCTTCACCGCGGAGGGCCAGGCCCAGCGGGTGAATGCGCTGCTGGACAAGCACGCGGTCGGCCAGACCGTGCCCTGGGTGCTGGCCGACGGCGACCTGATCGTGGGCTGTGCCACGCTCAACGACATCGTGCGCGGGCCGTTCCTCAACGCCCACCTCGGCTACTGGATCGACGCCGGCTACACCGGCCGCGGCCTGGCCACCGAGACGACGCTGACGGTGTGCCGGATCGCCGACGAGGTGCTCGGCCTGCACCGGATCGCGGCGGCCACCCTCCTCGACAACGCGGCCTCGCAGAGCGTGCTCCGCAAGGCCGGTTTCGAGCTCGTGGGCACCGCGCCGCGCTACCTGGAGATCGACGGGAAGTGGCAGGACCACCGGCAGTTCCAGCTCATCCTCAACGACCGGCCCGCCTTCTGAGCCACCCGGGACCTGGTCCCGGGCAGGTCACCAGGACCGCTCGGGTCACATGCTGGGCCGGGTGGACTCCGCGTCGTGTGTCATGGCGTCGATGTGGTCCATCACGTCCTCGACCCGCACCACGCCGGGCCGGTGCGGCCGCCGCCGCTGCCACGGATGCGGCCCGGCGAGCGGCCGGTATTCCACCCCGATCGCGTCCAGCCGCCCCAGATGCCGCTCCAGCCGTCCGGTGAACCCGTCATCGGGCGCGCCCGACCAGGCCACCTCCGCGAGCGCGCAGGCCCGGGGCCACAGGCGGTAGTCCACCGTACGCGCGTCCGGCACCCGTTCCGTCCACAACTGCGCCTGCACCCCCACGACGTGGGCGCGCTCCTCGTCCGTCCACTCCTCGGGCGCGGGCCGGAACGCGGCCACGTCCGCGACGGTGATCGCCTCGCCGATGGCCATCGGCTCGTCGGCCGAGGCCGCCTCGGCGTAGTCGAAGTACAGCGGGAACACGGGGGTCGCCACCACGTCGTGCCCGGCCGCGGCCGCCCGCCGTCCCACACCCATGCCGCGCCACGGCATGACCAGCGTGTCCTGCCGCAGCCCGCCGCTGACGAACGCCTCGTCCCACACCACCGCCCGCGCCCCCCGCTCGGCCAGCGCGTCGGCCAGCCGCCGCAGGAACCACGCCTGCAGGTCGTTGGCCGTGGCCAGCCCGAGAGAGTCGCGGTACGCCATGATCTCCGCCGAGGCGGCCCAGTGGTCGAGCACGACCTCGTCTCCGCCGATGTGCACGTAAGGAGTCTCGCCCAGCGCCCCGATCAGCTCGTCGAAGATCGTCGTGAGGAACTCGACGGTCGGCGGCAGCGGCGACAGGATCGCGGGGGAGATGCCCCACCGGTCGAGCACGTCGTGCCGCTCCCCGGTGGCCCCCAGCACCGGGTAGGCGGCCAGGATCGCCGAGGCGTGCCCCGGCACGTCGATCTCGGGCACGATCGTGACGTTCCTGGCGCGGGCGTAGGCGCCGATCTCGGCCAGGTCGTCGAGCGTGTAGTAGCCGCCGTGCGGGATCTCCTCGTACGCCACCGCCTCCCGGTGGTGCCCGACCGACGTCCGCGGCCGGTGCGAGGACACCTCGTGCAGCAGCGGGTACGCCTTCGACTCCACCCGCCACCCCTGGTCGTCCACCAGATGGAGGTGGAGCCGGTTGAGCTTGTGCATCGCCATCAGGTCGACCAGCCGCAGGACCTCCCGCTTGGGGAAGAAGTGCCGCGCCACGTCCAGGTGCAGCCCGCGCCACCCGAACCGGGGCGAATCCTCGACCCGCACCCCCGGCACGGGCCACGACCCCCCGCCCGCGAGCCGGTAGGAGGCGTCGGGCAGCAACTGGTGCAACGACTGCGCCGCGTAGAACGCCCCGGGGCGCCCGCCGGCCACGATCTCGATACCCCGGGATCCGGTCGTCAGCCGGTAGGCCTCCTCGCCCAGCGCGGGATCCCGCCGTACGTCGATCTCGCCCGAGTCCCCGGGCCGCAGGTCGAGCAGGGGCAGGGCGAGACGCACGGCGTCGAGCAGGTCGCCGGACACCGTCGCGCCGGAGCTCAGCTCGTACGAAACGGAAAGCTCACTGAGGTGCGCTGGAAGAGGAATCATGCTTCGAGATAGTGGTGCAATCCGTTCGCCAGCGCCACCGCGATCTTCTGCCGGAACTTCGAGTCGGTGAACTTGGCCGCCTCCGTGGCGTTGCGCATGTTGCCGCACTCGACGAAGATCTTCGGCACCGTGGACAGGTTGAGCCCGCCGAGATCGCTGCGGAAGTCGAGCGCCGCCCGGCCGAGATAGGTGGAGTAGGCCAGGCCCGTGCCCTTGGCGAACGCGTCCCGTACGGAGAGCCCCAGCTTGCGCGACGCGGCGACGACCTTGTCCACCGGGCCGCCGATCTTCTTGGGCATGATGACGTGGAAGCCGTGCGCGCCCGGTCCCGCGCCGTCGGCGTGCACCGAGATCGCGGCGTCGGCCTTGGCCCGGTTGCCGATCGCGGCCCGCTCGGTGACGCAGGGGCCGACGCCGTCGTTGCCGTTTCTGGTCAGCTTGACCGTGGCGCCCCTGGCGCGCAGGACCTTGGCCAGCCGCTTGGAGACGTCCCAGGTGAAGGCGGCCTCGCTGTAGCCGCCGTTGGTGGCCGTGCCGGTGGTGTCGCAGTCCTTCCACTGGGTCAGCACGTTGACCTGGCGGCTGATGGCCGTCGGGGCACGGTAGTTGCCGCCGTTGTGGCCCGGGTCGATGACGACGACCTTCCCGTCGAGCGGCTTGCTCTCCTGCACCGGGGCGGCCGGCGCCTGCTGCGTCGCCTTGTGCGCGGGGGAGGGGGTCCGCGCCTCGGCGTGCGCGAGAGCGGTCCTGCCTCCGGCGTCACCGGAGCCGGTGCCGCCGCAGGCGGCGGCGATCAGGCCGCAGAGGGCGAGGGTCGAGGCCGGGAGAGCACGCATGGCCTCCAACCTACGGCACACCGCGCGATCGAGCCCGCCTTATGCCGGGCACGGCACGGCGACCGCACCGCACGGTCAGCGCCGGACGCGCTCGGCCGTGCGGTCCCGCTCACCAGACGTGCTCGCCGACCTCCTGCCGCTCCAGCAGGGCGGCCAGTTCCCGCGCGTCCTCGGCGTCGAGGCCGAGGACGACGCGGGGACGGCCCCACGGATGGTCCAGCGAGTGGGCGACGTAGCTGGCGACCGATTCCGCGCCGCCGTCGGCGGCCCGGCCCCGGCCGGCGCGCCACAGCCCCCAGGCGCGTTCGAGCTCGGCGGCGGCGCGCTGGGCGCATGACACCAGTTCCGGATCACGCATGACTGTTCCCCCGGATCAGATCGTGACCGGCGGAAAACCGGCCACAATTAGCATGACCCGACCGAGTAAACCGCCGTGCGGCACCGTCGCCGCACGGCTTGACGTAGGTTTGGCGCTCTCTTGGACGGGTCCCGTGTCCCGCCTAGGAGAGCACCGGTCCGGTGCTCCGCCGTACGATCAGCTCCGGCCGGATCTCCCGCAGGCGCGAGACCTTGGCGGGATCGCCGATCCGGTCGCTCAGTAACGCGGCCGCCGACCTGCCCATGGCGCGTCTGGGCTGGTCGACCGAGGTGAGCGAGATGTGGCGGGAGGCCGACAGGTGCGTGTTGTCGTATCCCACCACCGAAAGATCGTCCGGCACGCTCAGGCCCAGCTCGCTCGCGGCCGAGAGCACGCCGAGCGCGACCACGTCGTTGGCGGCGAAGATCGCCGTTGGCCTGGGGTCGCGGGTCAGCAGCGCGAGCGCCGCCTCCCGGCCACCTTCCTCGGTTGACTCCGCGGCCTCGACCATGATGTACGGCGCCAGCGAGTGCCGGCGCATCGCCACGAGGTAACCCTCGCAGCGTGACGACCGCTGGCCCTCGATGTGCGCGACGCGCTTGTGTCCCAGCTCGACCAGGTGGTCGATGGCCAGGCGGGCACCGAGCTGGTCGTCGTCGACCACGATGTCGACGCCGTCGAGCTCGATGTCACGTTCCCCGACCACCACGGTCGGGGTGTAGGCGGTGGCCTCGATCAGAGTCTCGCTGGTCGGCGCGATGCCCAGCAAGATCAACCCGTCGACCCTGAGTTCGAGGAAGGACTCGACGGCCTCGTCCTCGAACGCCGGGTCCCACTGGCTGTTCCCGATCAGCATGCGCAGGCCGTCGCTGTGCAGGCTCTCCTGCAGGCCGTCGAGAAATTCGGCGTAGAAGGGGGTGTGCAGGTTGGCGACGAGCGCACCCACCAGATGGGTACGGCCCTCGACCAGGCTGCGGGCGACCGCGTTCGGCCGGTAGCCGAGCTCGCGGGCGGCCTGCAGCACGGCCTGCCGCCGGTGTTCACTCACGTGCGGGGAACCACGCAGCACGAGAGAGACCAGGGATTTCGAGACGCCGGCTCGCTCGGCGACGTTGCGGATGGTGGGTCTGGGCCGAGGCAGCGTATCTACCTCTCTTAGCTCCGTAATAGTTGAAGTGTTGACGGGCGGTCCTGACATGTGTCTCCCCCGCGATGCGGAAATGGGCACCTGTCTGACCAAACGATCGAGTTAGCCGCAGGGTACGGCTTCCGTTACGGATTGCCTAGGAGATCCGGATATTGACTGGATAGCCACACGTCAGCCGCGCACACACGGTCGGATACTGTGCTGGAGTGACATCCGGGAAGTCAGCCGAGACGGCGCGTCCGGCGCGGCGCAGGCTCAGCGTCGACCGCCGTCGCGAGGAGCTCATGGCGGCCGCGCTGGAGCTGTTCAGCACGCGCGACGCGGAGGATGTCTCGATCGACGACGTGGCTTCGGCCGCGGGTGCCTCGCGGGCCCTGGTCTACCACTACTTCGGCGGCAAGCAGGAGCTCTACGTGGCCGCGCTGAGGAGCGCGGCCGACCAACTGGAGTCCCGGTTGCGGCCGCACGAGGGCGGCCGGCCTCTCGACGAGCTGGCCTCCGGGCTCAGGCGCTATTTCGACTTCGTCGAGGAGCACGCGGCCGGCTTCGCGGCGCTGCTGCGGGGCGGGCCCGCCAACCGGGCGGGCGAGGTGGGCGAGATCGTCGACGGGGTGCGCCGGCGGCTGTTCCGCCTGATCCTGCGCCAGATGCGGGTCGAGGAGCCGAGCCCGGTGCTGCGCACGACGCTGCGGTCGTGGATCGCCTCGGTGGAGACGGCCGGCCTCGACTGGCTGGAGCATCACGACGTCGAGCGGCCGACGCTCGAGAAGATGCTCGTCGATCACATGGTGGCGCTGCTCGGCGTCGCCGCCACCTACGACCCGGACGTCGCCGGCCTGCTCCAACGCCTGGCGTGAGCCCTGCCGGCCGACGGCATGACGACGGGAAGGATGGCGCCGGGCGGGCGGCGCCAACTTCCCATACGACGTCACATCGTCACTGCGGTGGACCGGGCCCCTGCCTGGTCCACCCCTTCAACCCCCCTGAGGTCGGTGACGACCCTCCGAACTACTCCGAGCGCTGCTGCGGGATGCCCGCGAGCAGTGCGCGTACCTCGGTCTCCCGGTAACGCCGATGACCGCCGAGGGTGCGGATCGACGTCAACTTGCCCGCCTTGGCCCACCGCGTAACGGTCTTGGGGTCGACCCTGAACATGGTCGCGACCTCAGCGGGCGTGAGCAGTGGCTCGGCCTCGGGTGTACGAGCTGACATTTGTGCGGCCTCTCCTCCGTGTGGACCGGCATAGCGATCCTGTGACTGCCTTTGCGCGTGTCACGGATGTCCCCCTATGGCACAGAGCGTGCGGCTTTTCTGAGCCATATGCGGCATCACCCGATGTGACCATACCGCCACGCAGAGCGATTGGCGAGCCCTTCTTTGACCCAACTGCCCGCCCCCATGGCGATGTCACGCTCGGTGATTCTAGCGACACGGTTCGTGGTATCGCAGTGAAAACGGCAAACTACTCAGTTCGCAGAAGAGAGCAGCCGCGAGACGTGACCTACTCATGCAGGTCAGACGGCCGTATTGGGGCTCAGTTGGCAGATTCCAGTTGTTGCATTGACTTCCACCGGAGGATGACCCTCTGGTACATGGCGTAGGCAAGTTCTTCTTGACCCGTGTCCAGGCCCGTCAGGGCCGCCGCCAGCTCCGCGACCGACTGGTCCGCCTGCAGCGCGTCGTCGTCCATCAGGTGCACCAGCCCGCCGTAGTCGAGCTCCACCAGCGAATGCGGGTGGAACTCCTCCAGCCACCTGGCGATGTCCTCCACGTCGAAGTTGGACGACACCTCGCCCAGATGCCGGCGCAGCACGTTGAGCGCCCGCGCGGCCCGCCTTCTGGCCTGTGCCATGGATGTGACGTAGATGAGGTTACGTCCGGTGGTCGTGGTCACGTCCTGCCCGGGGTTGGCGGAGCCGAGCACCAGCCAGCGCTCGTTCCCATCAAACGGCACGAACCACGAGGGCGGCACATGCCACGCCGTGGTGCGAATGTTCGTACGCAACGCGGACGAATCAGCCTGCCGCTTGAACCGGTCGAAGTCGTCGGCGGTCTGCTCGGCGATCGCCTTGGGCACGAGGCGGTCCATCAGCTTCGTGGGAGTGCTGCCGCGCAGCCTTGAGAAGGCCAGCCACGAGCGCAAACGGGTCTGCCAGGGGCACACGTACAGACGGTCCTCAACGCGCCGCAGATAGGCGTTGGGGCTCTCCTGGGCGGGAACGGGTTGAGGGGGCACGCCGAGCAGACGCATGACGGACTCGCCGTGTTCCGCATTGAGCGCGTTCGCGCGGCGCGGGCGGTCCCGTGAGTCGGCGTAGTCGGCCCACAGCTTGCGCTCGGGCTCGGCGAACGCGGTCAGTGGCTCATAGACGCGGAGGTAGGCGGCATAGGGCAGCACGGAGGCATCGTGTCACGAAGCGAACCTGCATGCACCGTTGTGGCTTACTACGCTGTGAGGTGATCTCCGCCGCAAAGGAGCGGCGGACCGGACAGGGAGTCACCACCGTGACCGACGTCTTCGGTTCGTCCCACAAGGACGTTCATGAGCAGGTCGTGTTCTGCGCCGACGAGCAGAGCGGCCTGCGTGCCATCATCGCCATCCACAACACGTCGCTGGGCCCCGCCCTGGGCGGCACCCGTTTCTATCCCTACGAGAGCGAGCAGGCGGCCCTGTCCGACGTGCTCGATCTCGCCCGGGGCATGTCCTACAAGAACGCGCTGGCGGGCCTCGACCTGGGCGGCGGCAAGGCCGTCATCATCGGTGACCCGGCCAGGGACAAGAGCGAGGCGCTGCTGCGCGCGTACGGCAGGTTCGTGCAGTCGCTCGGCGGGCGCTACATCACGGCCTGCGACGTCGGCACCTACAGCGAGGACATGGACGTGGTGGCCCGCGAGTGCCGCTTCGTGACCGGCCGCACCCTGGCCCACGGCGGAGCCGGTGACTCGTCGGTCCTGACGGCGTTCGGGGTGTTCCAGGGCATGCGCGCCTCGGCCGAGCGCGTCTACGGCACGCCGTCGCTGCACGGCAGGCGGGTGGGCGTCGAGGGGGTCGGCAAGGTCGGCCACCGCCTGGTCGAGCTGCTGCGCGAGGACGGCGCCGACGTCGTGATCTGCGACGTCGATCCCCGGGCCGTCGAGCGGACGCGCCTGCGCCACCCCGAGGTCGACGTGGTGGCCGACGCGGCGGAGATGACCGCGAGCGACATCGACGTGTTCGCCCCCTGCGCGCTGGGCGGCGCCCTGGACGACGACACCGTCGCCAGGCTGCGCGCGAAGATCGTCTGTGGCGCGGCCAACAACCAGCTCGCCCACACCGGCGTCGAGAAGCAGCTCGCCGAACGCGGCATCCTGTACGCGCCCGACTATGTGGTCAATTCGGGAGGTGTGATCCAGGTCGCAGATGAGATCGGCGGCTTCGACATGGATCGCGCCAGGTCCAGGGCGGCCCAGATCTATGACACGACTCTGAAGATCTTCGCGATCGCCGCTGACGAGGGCGTTCCCCCGGCGGTCGCAGCAGATAGGCTAGCGGAGCGCAGAATGTCGGAAGTCGGGCGTATTCGGGCCATTTGGCTGGGCCACTGACGCCCCGCGCCCATACGACGTACCGAGCTGGGCACAAAACAGGTACGGTAATAGGCGAACGATAGGCTGACGCCCAAAGTCAGGCGGCGTCAGTGTGTGGTGCGTTAGCGACGAGGGGTCGGGGACGACCCCACACGAGGGGGTCGAGCCAATGGGGCGCGGCCGAGCAAAGGCCAAGCAGGTCAAGGTTGCTCGCCAGCTGAAGTACAACAGCGGTGGCACGGATCTTGACCGTCTTCGCGACGAACTCGGGGTCGGAGACTCCAGCAGTAGTGACGACGCCGACGACCTCAACGATGAGCTGGCGGATCGCTATGCCGATTACGCCGATGACTATGGCGCCGGAGACGACGACGATGGCCGTTCGTCCGGCCGCCGGTAGCCGTCCTCCTGGTTGATGTGGCCGGGGTCCCGGCGTCCGCGCCGGATTCCCGCCCACGATCGTCGGGCCCCACGGGCAACCGTGGGGCTTTCGTCACGCGTACGGGCTTCTCGGCACCGTTGTGTTCGGGACGGGCCAGGCCCGTCCCGAACGGTCACCGGTAGCGGGCGCGGCCCTCACCGGGGACGATCTCACCCAGCACCCAGGCCGTCAGCCCGCGGGCTGCCAGCACCCGGACCGCCTCGTCGGCCGACTCCTGGGCCACCACGGCGGCCATCCCCACCCCGAGGTTGAACGTGCGGTCCATGTCGGCCTGCGCGATCGTGCCGTGTCCCGCCAGCGTGCCGAAGACGGCGGGCGGGGTCCACGACGACCGGTCCAGCAGGGCGTCCAGGTGGTCGGGCAGCGACCGGGACAGGTTGCTCTCGACGCCCCCGCCGGTGATGTGCGCGTAGGCGTGCACGTCCACCGCCCGCGCCAGCTCCAGGCAGTCCAGCGAGTAGATCCGGGTGGGCTCCAGCAACTCCTCGCCCAGCGGCCGCCCGAGCTCCGGCAGCACCGTGTCCAGGGACAGCCCGGCCTCCCGCACCACGTGGCGCACCAGCGAGTAGCCGTTGGAGTGCAGCCCCGAGGACGCCAGCCCCAGCACCACGTCCCCGGCCGTCACCCGCGCGGGCCCGAGCAGCTCCGCGGCCTCCACGACGCCGGTTCCGGCGCCCGCGAGGTCGTATTCGTCCGGCCCCATCGCCCCGGGGTGCTCGGCCGTCTCGCCGCCCACCAGCGCGGCCCCGGCCAGGCGGCAGCCCTCGGCCACTCCGCCGACGATCTCGGCGATGCGCTCGGGCACGACCTTTCCGCAGGCGATGTAGTCGGTCATGAACAGCGGCTCGGCCCCGCACACCACCAGGTCGTCGAGAACCATGGCGACCAGGTCGATGCCGATCGTGTCGTGCTTGCCGTACCGCTGGGCGATCATGACCTTGGTGCCCACGCCGTCCGTGGCGGAGGCGAGCAGCGGCCTCCGGTAGCGCAGCAGGGCCGAGGCGTCGAACAGGCCCGCGAACCCGCTGGCGTCGTCGACCACCTCGGGCCGCCGGGAGCGCGCCACCTTGTCCTTCATCAGGGCGACGGCCCGCTCGCCCGCCTCGATGTCGACGCCCGCGGCCTCGTAAGTCGTCACGCTGTCTCCTCCGCCGGCGGCCGGTCGAGCACGATCACGCCTTGCTCTCCAGCACGAACTTGCCGACGTTGTCCTGGTCGATGGGGATGGGATAGGAGCCGTCGAAGCAGGCCCTGCACAGGCGCTCGGCGGGGATGGTGGTGGCCTTGGTCAGGCCCTCCAGGGAGATGTAGCCGAGCGAGTCGGCGCCGAGCGAGGCGCGGATCTCCTCGACGGTCAGTGAGCCCGCGATCAGCTCGGCCCTGGTGGCGAAGTCGATGCCGTAGAAGCACGGCCAGGCCACGGGCGGCGAGGAGATGCGCACGTGCACCTCGCGCGCCCCCGCCTCGCGCAGCATCCGGACGATGGCGCGCTGGGTGTTGCCGCGCACGATCGAGTCGTCCACCACCACCAGGCGCTTGCCCTCGACGATCTCGCGCAGCGGGTTGAGCTTCAGCCGGATGCCGAGCTGGCGGATGGTCTGCGAGGGCTGGATGAACGTGCGGCCCACGTAGGAGTTCTTCACCAGGCCCTGGCCGTAGGGGATCCCGCTCTCCTCGGCGTAGCCGACGGCGGCCGGGGTGCCGGACTCCGGCGTCGGGATGACCAGGTCGGCCTCCACGGGGTGCTCGCGGGCCAGCACGCGGCCCACCTCGACCCTGGTGACCTGCACGCCACGCCCGGCGATCACGGTGTCGGGGCGGGCGAGGTAGACGTATTCGAACAGGCAGCCCTTGGGGTCGGCCAGCGCGAAGCGGCGCGACCTGACGCCGCGCTCGTCGATGGTGAGCAGCTCGCCGGGCTCGATCTCGCGGACGAACGTGGCGCCCACGATGTCGAGCGCCGCCGTCTCCGAGGCCACCACCCAGCCGCGCTCCAGCCGGCCCAGCACCATCGGGCGGATGCCCTGCGGGTCGCGGGCGGCGTAGAGGGTCGTCTCGTCCATGAACACCAGCGAGTAGGCGCCCTTGACCTGCGGCAGCAGCTCCGCGGCCGCGTCCTCGACGGAACGGGTGGGGTCCTGGGCGAGCAGCGCGGTGAGGACCTCGGTGTCGGTGGTCGCCCGGATGGACCCCGGGGCCAGGCGCTCGGCCAGCTCCGGGGTGTTGATCAGGTTGCCGTTGTGGGCGAGCGCGAGCCCGCCGACCTCGGTGGAGTTGAGGGTCGGCTGGGCGTTCTCCCAGACGCTCGACCCGGTGGTGGAGTAGCGGCAGTGGCCGATGGCCAGGTGGCCACGCAGGGTGCCGAGCACCGACTCGTCGAAGACCTGGGAGACCAGCCCCATGTCCTTGTAGACGAGGATGCGGGTGCCCTCACTGACCGCGATGCCCGCGGACTCCTGGCCGCGGTGCTGCAACGCGTACAGCCCGTAGTAGGTGAGTTTGGAAACTTCCTCGCCCGGAGCCCAGACGCCGAAGACGCCACAGGCGTCTTTGGGTGCGCGGTCGTGGGGGTCCAGGTCATGGCCGAGCCGGCCGTTGCCCTTCAGCACATCCTCAGTCTAGGTTGACCTCTTACGTGCTCGCACATCCGGGGGTGATATCGGGGCACGTGAGTTGACCTGGCCGCATTCGATCCGTCACGGATGATCTCTCCGGTCAGGTTGGGGTTCGCGTCGGAGCCCAGGAACACGATGAGCGCGGCCATGTCGTCGGCCGTCGGGGGCGGCGGCTGGTGAAATCAGCGGGGAATGGCACGGACGAGGCGGGCGAACAGGTCGCGTTCCTCGGGGTTGAAGGCCCGCAGCAGTTCCTCGTCCGTACGGCTCCAGATCTCCTCCACCGGCTCGCGCAGCGCCTTGCCCGCGTCGGTGAGGTACACCCGGCCCACCCGCGGGCGGTCCGGATCTGGGGCCCGGTAGACGATGCCGGCCCGTTCCAGGCGTTGCAGGGTCTTGGTGACGGTCGGCGGCTCGACGCCCAGCCTGGCGATCAGCTCGCCCTGGGTCAGGCCGTCCTCCCGCCACAGCTGGTTGAGCAGCAGTTCCTGCCCGACGTGCAGCCCCAGCGGTACCAGCGCGGCCGCGAGGTGGTTGCGGTGCGCCTTGATGACCTTGATCAGCGCGTACGTCAGGGTCTCTTCCAGCATGCACCCATCTTGCCCGCCGCCTGCCGCTTTGGCGCACTGTGACCCAATGATGAGGGGCCTTTTACCGTGTCGCGCGGTTTAACGGATGCCCTCCGCGAAAGGGTGAAGTATCCGGTATTCAGACCCCTCGGGAGACGCTGACGTGACGACATCTGGGGGCCCGGACGAGCCCCGCCCGGAGGACCCGCGCCACCGCCGTCCCGAGGAGGACGAGCCCGGCGGCGGGCCATCCCAGCGCGAGCCCGACCGCTGGAACGAGGACGCGCAGGAGAAGGACCGGCCGGGCGACGAGGAGCGGCCGGGTGGTGAGGGGCCTCCGTCCGAGGAGCCTGCGGGGCGGCGGCCTGGTGAGAGGGTGCCCGGTGAGGAGGCGCCCGGTGAGGAGCCGATCGCGCCGGTGCCGCCCGTGGTTCCGCCGCCCGACGTGCCGCCGACGCACGAGCCGCGGCCGGCCGGCGAGCCCACCCATCCCGACCTGCCCACCTCGCCCGAGACCCCGGAGCCGACGGGAGACGACGCCGAGGAGACCCGGGCGTTCCCGATCCCCGGCGCCATCCCGCCGTACCCGGGCTGGGAACGCACCCCGTCCGAGGGCGGCCCGGCCAAGCCGGCTCCGTCACGTTACGAGCAGGAGGGCCAGCCGCCCTTCACCCCGCCCGGCGGCCCGCAGCGGGAGCGGATCCCGCCCGGGGAGCCACCGCGCGACCAGGGGAAGGCCGGAGGGCCGCCACATGACCAGGGCCCGCCCGGGGAGCCACCGCGCGACCAGGGCCCGCCTGGAGAGCCGCCACGTGATCAGGGTCCGCCTGGAGGGCCGCCGCGCGACCAGTGGGTGGCCGGGGGAACGCCACGTGACCAGGAGCCGACCATCCCGGGCACCGTCCCCTCCAGCCCGTACGGCGGCCCGCCCGGTTACGGCCCGCCACCGGGGCCCCAAGGCCCCTACGGTCCCTACGGCCCCGCGTACCGGCCGGCCGCCCCCGGGAACGGGCTGGCCACGGCCTCGCTCGTGCTGGGCGTGGCCAGCCCCTTCCTGGTGTTCGTCTGCTTCACCGGGCTGATCACCGCCATCCTGTCGATCGTCTTCGGCTGCGTGGCGCTCGCCAAGCACGTCGGCAAGAGCCGCGCCATCGCCGGAATCGTGATCAGCGTGCTCTCGCTCATCCTCTTCGCGATCGTGGCCATCTGGTTCTGGAACGTGGTCCAGGAGTGCGGCCACCTGCCCGGCCGGCTCGCCGACCGCTGCTTCGAGGACAAGTTTCCGTGGATGGCGAGCGCCGGCTAGAGCGGCAGATGCTCTGACAGGTCGGCCCGGGAGCCGCTCGCCGACACCCGGCCGTCGGCCATGGCCTGCGCCCAGGTCAGGCGGCCGGTGGCGAGCTCGATCCAGGTGCGGCCGTCCATCTCGATGACATTGGGCGGGGTGCCGCGGGTGTGCCGGGGCCCGGCCACTGCCTGGACGGCGGCGTACGGAGGCACGCGCACCTCGACGGTCCGGCCAGGCGCGGCGGCGGCCAGCCGGTCGAGGAGATGGCGCACGGCCCGCCTGGCGGCCTCCCGCTCGGGCTGCAGCCCGCGGTCGTAGGCGGCCAGCACGGCGGCCGCGAGCGCGTCGGGCACCGCGGTGGCGGGCCCGTCGTAGGAAGGCTCGTCGAGAGCGACAAGCTGGTCGTCGAGAGCGGTTCTCAGCTTTTCCAGGTCTATCTTGCGACGCGACACGTCACTATTGTCTCGCGGACAGCGTTCATCGAAACGGAGGTCACCGTTCACCCGTGGTTTCGGCGGTGGCCGTAATCTCCCCCGCGGTACAACCTGTTCATCTATGGAGGACCCGTGGCGAACCCCCCTGGGATCAGAAAGCCGCTGCCGCTGCTTTCCACCCCGCACAAAGCCGGTCGATCGGCGTTGACCTGCCAGTTCCGTTGCGGCAACGCGTGCGCGCACGAGGTGGGCAACACCTCCGGCAACGCCTACTTCGGCGACGTGGTGAAGGACGCGCTGTCCCGGCGCGGCATGCTGCGCGCGGGTGCGCTCGGTGCTCTCGTTGCCACGACGGGCGTGGCGGGGGCGGTTCCGGCCCTGGCCGAGGGGTCCGCCTCCACCGTGGCCCAGAACGGTTCCGGCGATGTTGAGCTGTCCTTCAGCCCCGTGCGGCCGAACACGGACGACAAGTTGACGATCCCGGACGGCTACAAGTCCTCAGTGGTGGTCCGCTGGGGCGACCCCGTGCTGCCCGGCGCGCCGAAGTTCGACTTCGACCACCAGTCGGCCGCCGCTCAGGCCCAGCAGTTCGGCTACAACTGCGACTACGTCACGATGCTGCCGATGGGCAAGGACCGCGCGCTGCTCTGGGTGAACCACGAGTACACCGACGAGAGCCTGATGTTCCGCGGTTACACCGGGGGCGCCAAGGCGACCAAGGAGCAGATCAGGATCGCGCTGGCCGCGCACGGCGGCTCGGTCGTGGAGGTCGAGCGCGTCCGCGGCACCGGCCAGTGGAAGCTGGTCACCTCGGGCCGCCGCCGCTACAACCGGCGCATCACCGCCCAGACGAAGATGCGGTTCAGCGGGCCCGCGGCGGGCAGCGACCTGCTCAAGACGGCCGCCGACCCCAAGGGCGTCGCGCCCGTCGGCATGCTCAACAACTGCTCGGGCGGCACCACCCCGTGGGGCACGGTGCTGACCGCCGAGGAGAACATCGACCAGTACTTCGTCAACGGCGACAAGGTGCCCAAGGCGCAGCGGCCGTACATCACCCGCTACACGATCACCGAGGGCACCCCGGAGGAGAGCCGCCGGTTCGACCGCGTGGAGGAGCGCTTCGACCTGGCCAAGCACCCCCACGAGGCCAACCGGTTCGGCTGGATCGTGGAGATCGACCCGTTCGACCCCGACTCGACGCCGGTGAAGCGCACCGCGCTCGGCCGGTTCAAGCACGAGGCCGCAAACACGACGCTGGCCAAGGACGGCCGCCTGGTCGTGTACATGGGTGACGACTCGCGGTTCGAGTACATCTACAAGTTCGTCTCGAAAGAGCGCTACATCCGGGGGAACGAGCGGCACAACCGGGAGCTGCTCGACGAGGGCACCCTGTACGTGGCCAAGTTCACCGGCGACAGCCCGAAGGGCGAGATCGAGGCGCCCTCCGACGGCGAGTTCGACGGCTCCGGCCAGTGGATCCCGCTGGTCTCGGGCAAGAAGTCGTACGTCAAGGGCATGACCGCCGAGGAGGTCCTGGTCTACACCCGGGTGGCGGCCGACAAGGTGGGCGCGACGAAGATGGACCGCCCCGAGGACATGGAGCGCAACCCGGTCACCGGCGGCGTCTACGTGGCCCTGACCAACAACACCGACCGCACCGCGGCCCAGATCGACGAGGCCAACCCGCGCGCCGGCAACAAGCACGGCCACGTGCTGGAACTGGTCGAGAAGCGCAACGACGCGGGCGAGCGCTCGTTCACCTGGTCGCTGCCGCTGATCTGCGGTGACCCGGAGGACTCCTCCACCTACTTCGCCGGCTACGACAAGTCCCAGGTCTCGCCGATCTCGTGCCCGGACAACGTGACCTTCGACCGTGACGGCAACCTGTGGATCTCCACCGACGGCAACGAGCTCGGCAGTCACGACGGCCTGTTCGTGATGCCGGTGCGCGGCAAGGAGCGCGGTCACCTGCGGCAGTTCCTCACGGTCCCGGTCGGGGCCGAGACCTGCGGCCCGATGGTCACCGAGGATCAGCGCAGCGTGTTCGTGGCGGTGCAGCACCCGGGCGAGGTCGACGGCGCGAGCCCGGAGAAGCCGGCCAGCCGCTGGCCCGACGGCGACCAGCCGCGCCCGGCGGTGGCGGTCGTCTGGCACGGTGAAGGCAGCAAGATCGGGTCTTGACCTCAGCTTAGGTTGAGCCAATAGCCTCCGTGTCATGAGCATGGAGATGACGGCCTGGCACCAGCTTTATTCGATGAACGACCGGCGCGAGCGTCGTCCTGTCTCCAGGGCGACGCTCCGCCGTATCGGCGGGTTCGCCCGGCCCCACCGGGCCAGGCTGACGCTGTTCCTGCTGCTCAGCGTGGTGATGGCCGGCCTGGCGGTGGGCTCCCCGCTGCTGGCCGGCCGGGTGGTGGACGCGATCTTCAACGCCGAGCCGCTGAGCGTGGTCGTCACGGTCGCGGTGCTGATCGCGGTGCTGGCCCTGGCCGAGGCGGGGCTCGGGCTGCTCAACCGGTGGCTGTCGGCGGGACTCGGCGAGAGCCTCATCCTCGATCTGCGTACGGCCGTCTTCGACCACGTACAGAAGATGCCGGTCGCCTTCTTCACCAGGACCCGCACCGGCGCGCTGGTCAGCCGGCTGAACAACGACGTGATCGGGGCGCAGCGGGCCTTCACCGACACCCTGTCCGGCGTCGCGGGCAACCTCGTCACGCTCGTGCTCACGCTCATCGCGATGATCGGCATCTCCTGGCAGATCACGCTGCTCGCGCTGCTGCTCCTGCCGGTGTTCGTGCTGCCGGCCCGCCGGATGGGCACCAGGATCGCCCGGTTGCGGCGCGAGGCGGCCGACCTCAACGCGGCCATGGGCACGCAGATGACCGAGCGGTTCTCGGCGCCCGGCGCCACGCTGGTCAAGCTGTTCGGCCGGCCCGCGCGCGAGTCGGCCGAGTTCGAGCTGCGGGCCCGGCGGGTGCGCGACATCGGGGTGCGTACCGCAATGACCCAGTCGGTCTTCGTGACCGCGCTGACGCTGGTGTCGGCGCTGGCCCTGGCCCTCGTGTACGGCCTCGGCGGCTTCTACGCCCTGCGCGAGGAGCTCGCCCCCGGCGCGGTGGTGGCGATGGCCATGCTGCTCACCCGCCTGTACGCGCCCCTGACCGCGCTGGCCAGCGCCCGCGTGGACGTGATGAGCGCGGTCGTCAGCTTCGAGCGCGTCTTCGAGGTGCTCGACCTCGAACCGCTCATCCAGCAGAAGCCGGACGCCCGGGAGGTCCCGGACGGGCCGGTCGCCGTCGAGTTCGACGACGTGCGCTTCGCCTACCCAGCGGCCGACAAGGTCTCCCTCGCCTCGCTGGAGGAGGTCGCCACCCTCGACTCCCGCGGCGGCGTCGAGGTGCTGCACGGCATCTCGTTCCGGGCGGAGCCGGGCCAGATGGTGGCCCTGGTCGGCTCCTCGGGCGCGGGCAAGTCCACGATCGCGCAACTCCTGCCCCGGCTCTACGACGTCGACGCGGGCGCGATCCGGCTCGGCGGCGTCGACGTGCGGGACCTGACCGCCGACTCGATCCGCGACACGCTCGGCATGGTCACCCAGGACGGCCACCTGTTCCACGACACGATCCGGGCGAACCTGCTGCTGGCCAGGCCCGAGGCGGCCGAGGAGGAGCTGTGGGACGCGCTCACCAGGGCCCGGCTGGCCGGCCTGATCGAGTCGTTGCCCGACGGGCTCGACACGGTCGTGGGCGAGCGCGGCTACCGGCTGTCAGGCGGCGAGCGCCAGCGGCTGACGATCGCCCGGCTGCTGCTGGCCAGGCCCAGGGTGGTGATCCTGGACGAGGCCACGGCGGCGCTCGACTCCACCTCCGAGGCGGCCGTGCAGGCGGCGCTCGGCGAGGCGCTCGCCGGCCGGACCGCCGTGGTGATCGCGCACCGGCTCTCCACGGTCCGCGCCGCCGATCTCATCCTGGTGATCGAGGACGGGCGGGTGGCCGAGCGCGGCACCCATGCCGAGCTGCTCGCCGCCGGCGGCCGCTACGAGGAGCTGTACCGCACTCAGTTCGAGGACCCCACGCTCGCCGGCCCGGAGGACATCCCGCTCTCGGAGGAGGAGCCCCCGGCAGCCGCCGAGGCGGTCGCCTGAGGTGCCGCCGTCCTGGGGCTCCGCAGCGTGTAGAGCGCGACCGGGATCGCCGCCAGCACCACGGCGGCCGCGATCACGAGCGTGAACTGGTAGGCATCGAGGAAGGCGGCCAGCGGCGGCCCGTCGGCGCCCCGCCGGCCGGCGCTCAGGATCGCGCCCAGCACGGTGATGCCGAGCAGCCCGAACACCTCGCGTGACACGTTCAGGACGCCCGAGGCCACCCCGGCCCTCTCCGCGGGCATGCCGCCGACGGTCGCGGCGGTGAGCGGGACGAGCAGGCCGCCGCCCAGGCCGTAGAGCAGGAACCAGGGCGCCACGTCCGCGTAGCCGCCGTCGGCGCCGATGCCGGAGATCAGGTAGATCGCCGTGCCCATGAGCGCCATCCCGAGCGCCACCGTACGGCCGATGCCGAGCATCGCGCTGATCCGCTGCGACAGGACCGCGACGACGCCCATCAACAGTGCCATCGGCACGAACGCGGCGCCCGCCTCGGTGGGGGAGAAGCCCAGCACGTTCTGCAGCCACAGGGCGCTGAAGAAGTAGATCCCGAACACGCCGAACGACCAGATCCCCGCCGTGACCAGCCCGCCGCTGAACATCCGGGACCCGAACAGCGACATTACGATCATCGGCTCGGCGGCCCGCGTCTCCACCAGCACGAACGCCGCGGCCGCAGCCGCGAACACGCCGAGCGCGGCCAGGATCTCCGGCGAGGTCCAGCCCGCGGCCTCACCCTCGATGAGCGCGTAGGTCAGGGCGAACAGGGCCAGCGCCGAGGTGGCCAGGCCGGGCAGGTCGAGGCTGTGCCGTACCCGGGTGAAGGCGGGCCTGACCACCCGGAAGGCGATCCCGAACGTCACCAGCCCGAGCGGGACGTTGATCAGGTAGATCCAGCCCCAGTGCAGGTTCTGGCTGATGAAGCCGCCCGCGAACGGGCCCAGCGCCATGGAGAGCGCCCCCGCCATGCTCCAGACGCCGATGGCCCGGCCGCGCTCGCCGGGGTCGGGGAAGAGCTGCCTGATCAGGGTGAGCGCGGTGGGCGTGAGCAGCGCCGCGCCGACCCCCTGCACGGCCCGCGCGGCGATCAGCACGGCACCGGAGGTGGCCAGCCCCGCCGCGAGGGAGGAGACGGTGAAGACGGTCAGCCCGGCGAGGAACACCCGGCGGGTCCCGAAGACGTCCGCGAGCCGGCCGCCGACCAGCATGAGGCCCGCGAAGACCAGGATGTACGAGCTCACGATCCATTCAAGCCCGGAGATGGTCAGCCCGAGCTCCCGCTGGATCGTCGGCAGCGCGACGTTCCCCACGTTGTTGTCCAGGTAAGTCATGAAGGTGCCCAGAGTCACCGCGCCCAGCGCCCACCATCGCATGATCCCACTCCCCTATACGTCGTACTTGTACGCCGTATAGTTCAACTTGTACGTCGTATAGTTGTCAACCGTGATGGGAAAACTGACAGCGCGGGCCATCGCGGAGCGTGCCCTGGAGATCGGCGACACCGAGGGCCTGGACGCCGTGACCATCCGCCGTCTGGCCACGGACCTGGGCGTCACCCCGATGGCCCTCTACTGGCACTACAAGAACAAGGACCAGTTGCTCGTCGGCATGGCCGACCACCTGATCAGCGGCTTCGCGCCCAAGCCGGCCGGCGAGCGCCCCTGGCAGGCGCAACTGCGCGACCTCGTCGAGGGCCTGGTCAGGACACTGCGCATCCATCCCTGCGCGAAGCACGTGTTCGAACAGATCGACGCGGTGGAGGTGCCGAGCTTCCTGGCGGTCTGGGAGCAGGCGCTCAGCCTGGCCCGCAGCGCCGGGTTCAGCGTGGACGAGAGCTGCCTGCTCAGCAAATACCTGCTGCAGAGCTCCATCGCCATCGCCGACGCCTCCGCCCACGTCCCCGCCCACGACCCGGCCGAGATCCGGGCCAAGAAGGTCGGCCTGCAGGCGCTGGCCCCGGAGACGTACCCGAACCTGGTGGCGATGGCCGGCCCGCTGATCTGCGGGACGCCGCCGGGGCTGTACGACACGTTCGGCGTCGACCTCGTGCTCAGCGGTATCGAGGCGCTCGCGGCCAGGCGTTAGGCTGCGAGCCATGTCCTTCGAGCTGATCTGCGAGATCGAGCCGCCCACGAAGCCGGACCTGAAGCACGTCAGGCACCAGATCGGCACCCTGAGCAAGATCGCTCACTCGTTCCTCATCCCCGACAACCACATCGGCCGCGCGACCGTGTCCAGCGTGGCCGTGGCGCACGAGGTGGAGTCGATGGGCGGGCGCGGCATCGCCTGTCTCAACTCGCGCGACCGCAACCTGCTCGGCTTCCGCCGCGACCTGCTGACGGCGGCGGCGTACGGGGTGGACCAGTTCCTGTTCGTCTATGGTGACAAGCCGACGAGCGGCAACCGCACGAGTGATCTGACCGTGCGCTCGATGATCGCGGAGGCGCGGCGGTTCTCGCCGGACTTCCGCCTGGGGGCCGCCGCGGGGCTGCGCCCGCTGCCCGCGTGGAAACGCGCGGCCGACTTCCTGTTCGCGCAGGTCAGCTTCTCGGCGGAGGCGCAGCTCCGGTGGCGCGAGGCCAATCCGGTGGACGTGCCCGTCTATGCCGGTGTCATGGTCCTGGCCAGCGAGCGCCACGCCCGCCTGCTGGCCGCCGCGATCCCGGACATCGACCTGCCCGAGACGCTGATCGAGCAGGTGGCCGCGGACCGGATGGCGGGCGTGGAGGCGGCCTGCGAGCAGGTCCTCGCCCTGCGCGACTCGGGCGCCTTCGCCGGCGTCCACCTCATCCCGGTCTCCCGCTACCGCGACGTCGAGTCGAGGCTGGCCACCGCCCTCAGGTGAGCCCCGGCCGCCGGCGGGCCAGTGCCGCCAGTACGGTCCCGGCGAGGGCCACCGCGAACAGCACCGCGTACGTCCGCTGGAAGCCGTCCATGAGCTGCCCCACCGCCACCGGCGACAGCGTGGACAGGGTGCCGGCGTACACCTGGGCCCGCAGCGCGGGGCCGACGGAGGCGGACAGCACGCTGAGAGACAGGCCGACGCTGATCACGATGCCGACGTTCATGATCATGACCCGGAACCCGTTGACCACCCCCAGGCTCCCGCTCGGCAGTGCCCGCATGACCTGCGTGGTGTTGCCCGTCAGGAACGTTCCGCTGCCGCAGCCCGCCACGAACAGCGCGATCCCGGCCACCCAGTACGGCGTCGCCGGATCGGCCGTCAGCATGAGCGCGCCCAGCCCGGTCGCGCTCATCGCCGCACCCCCGATGGACAGCGCGTACGGCGACACCCGCTGCCCCAGCAGACCCGTGATCGGCGAGGCCAGCCCGATCCCGACCGGCACCGGCAGCACGCTCAGCCCCGCCTCGAACGGCCCGAGCCCCCTGGCCGCCTGGAAATAGAGCGCCACCACCAGGATCAGCGCGGAACGTGCGAGTGCGTTACAGAACGAGGCCAGGTTCGCGTACGCGAGCAGCCGCCCCCCGAACAGCCGCAGGTCCAGCACCGGATTGGGCGAGCGCCGCGCGGCCAGCACGATCAGCGGCACCAGCACCACGAACACGGCCGCCCCCGCCAGGACCACCGGGCTGGACAGGCCGCTGGAGCCCGCCTCCGACAGTGCCAGCAGCGCCGCCGACAGGGCGGCGAACAGCAGCACGTTCCCGAGCGCGTCCACCGGCTGCCGGTCCCGCCTGGGCATCTTGCGTAAGATCGCCGCCCCCACGCCGAACGCGATCAGCCCGGCGGGCACGTTCACCCAGAAGATCCATTGCCAGCCGGCGGCCTCCGCGATCAGCCCGCCGAGCGTGGGCCCGGCCAGTTGCGCCACCGACAGCGTGCCGATGTAGACGCCCATGCCCTGGCTGAGCCGGTCCGGCGGGAACGCGTCCGTGATGATCACCGTGCCGTTCGCCAGGATCATCGCCGCGCCGACCGCCTGCAGCACCCGCATCGCGATCAGGAACCACACCGACGGCGACAGCCCGGCCAGCAGCGAGGCCAGGGTGAACAGCGCGAATCCCGCCAGGTAGACCTCACGCCTGCCCAGCAGGTCGGCGACCCGGCCGAAGAACACCAGGCTCGCCGTGTTGACCAGCAGGAACGACAGCAGGATCCACCCCGCCTCCATCGGGCCCGCGTGGAACTGCCGCACCACGGTGGGCAGGGCGACGTTGAGCGTGCTGCCGGCGATGCCGATGAGGACGAGCCCCAGACTGGTGACCCAGCAAACGCGCCAGGCGTAACGCAGGCGGCTGTCGTCCTGGGGGGTGACCGCGACCATGCCCTCCACTATGACGTACGACGTACGTCCGATTTCTCCCCGGGGGCCCCAGCAGTCACCTGGCGCGCTTGCGCAACCCCTCGATGTCGTGGATCACCACGCGCCGCCGGCCGGTCTCGATCAGCCCGCGGTCCCGCAACGTGCGCAACGCCTTGCTGACGGCCTCGCGGGAGGCGCCCGTCCAGCCCGCCAGCTCGTCCTGCGACAGCGGCAGCGCCACGCGTACCCCGCTGGTGGTCTGCTCCCCGTAGCGGTCGGCCAGTTCCAGCAGCCGCGTCGCCACGCGGCCCGTGGTGTCGAAGGCGCCGTACTCGATCCGCTTGCGGTCGGCGTCCCGGATCTTCCCGGTGATCAGCTGCATCAGCAGGACGGCGACGCGACCGTGTTGCTCCAAGAAGGCGGGGAAGTCCCGCACCACGATGCCCGAGATGGGTTCGAGGGCGGTCACCGTGGCCGAGCGGGGTGAGCCGTCGATGGCGGAGAACTCGCCGAGCAGCCCGCCGGGCCCGCGCACGGCCAGCACCACCTCGGTGCCGCTGCTCGTGTGCGAGGAGACCTTGACCCTGCCCCCCGTCAGGACGAGCACCCAGTCGGACGTGTCGCCCTCGGTCATCACGGCCGTGCCCCGATCCCACCGCCGGGGTCGCCCGGCCGTGCGCAGGGCTTCCACCTCCTCCTTTGTGAGCAAGGACAGGAACTCTCCAGGCTCAGCATCCATGCGCCTGATTATGTCGGCACATGCACCGACGTTCTATGCCAGGTCGGTCAAAACATAGGCTGCGACAAGCTCTTCTTTGCCTTTGAGCCTCAGCGGCCCCAGCGGCTCGACCGTCGCGCCGGGGCCGAGCTGCCGGTATGTCGTCTCGCCGATGACCACCGTGCCCGGCACGGCGATGCCCTCCAGCCTGGCGGCCACGTTCACGCAGTCGCCCATCGCGTTGAAGCCGCGCAACTCCGGGCTGCCGATGTTGCCGACCAGCGCCGGGCCGGTGTTGATGCCCACCCGGAACGTCGGCCACTGGACCTCGTCCACCCGCTTCCACGCCATCTCCTCGGCCACCTCGGCGGCGGCCCGCTGCATGGCGAGCGCGGCCTTGCAGGCGGCCCGCGCGTGCCCGTCCTGCGTGGCCGGGGCGTTGAACAGGGCCAGCAGCGCGTCGCCGACGAACTGCACGATCGTGCCGCCGTTCTCCAGGATGCGGGGGACGGCGGCCGTGTGGTAGCGGTTGAGCATCTCGACGATCTCGCCGGGCGTGACCTTCTCCGAGAAGCTGGTGAAGCCCTTGAGGTCGGCGAAGAGCGCGGTCAGCTCCTTGAGCCGGCCGCCCAGCGCCGCCTGCGCCGGGTCGGCCAGCAGGGCATGCGCCACGTCGGGCGACATGTACTGGTGGAACAGCGTGTGCAGCTCCTGGTAGAGCCGGGCGTTCTCCAGCGAGATGGAAAGCTGCCCGGCCAGTGTGGCGGCCAGCGCCTCGTCCTGCCGGGTGTGGCCGATGGGCACCTCCAGCACGCCCGCGAGCTTGCCCTTGACGGTCAGCGGGAAGGCGAGCAGGTTGTCGCGCTTGACCGGGTTGGTGTCGGCGAACTGGTAGTCGCGCGAGCCGATCTGCGTCTTGCCCTCGGAGACCAGGGCGATCTTGACGTCGCCGTAGGCCTGCCGGACCCGTTCGAGCGAGCTGGTCAGCAGCTCGTCCTCGGGCAGCCCGATCCGCGTCTGCGCGCTCACCGCCACCAGGGCGGACAGCCGCTGCGACAGCTCCCGCTCGTTGGCCAGCGCCTCCCCCGCCCGGTCGAGCACCGCGGCCTGGCCCTCGTTGAGCCGGAACTTGCCCGACAGCCGGGTGGCGGCCAGCGGCTCGCCCCGGCGTACGTGCTCGACGACCTCCTCCAGCGCCCGGTCGTAGTCCTGCTGGATCCTGGCCACGGTCGCCGACAGCGCCACCGAGTCGAACAGCCCCGCGCTCGACCCCTCCCGCCGGAACTGCAGGTAGGCGCTGTAGGCCACGAACACGAAGGCCAGGGTGAGCAGCAGGTGCCACTCCCACCAGGACAGATGCCAGTTGAGCTGGGAGATCCCGGCGATCATGGCCTCGGCCAGCAGCGCGTAGGCCGTGATCAGGCTGATCAGCATGGCCGAGGGCCGGCGCCGGTGCAGCAGGAACATCATCACGCTGCCGGCCCCGTACAGCAGCAGGCCGGGGATGGAGGCGATGATCAACCAGTCGACCGGCGAGACCATCGGCGGCTCGCTGAGCGGCGTCAGGCCGGGGATCAGCGACGCGATGCCCCAGACCAGCATGAAGCCGATGAGTGTCGAGCGGATGAAGTACTGAGAGTTCAGTACGGTCGTGGCCGCCCGCTCGCCCAGCGGCAGCGCGGAGGCGAACGCGAACACGCTCGCGATCGTCAACCCCACCTGCTGGCCCAGGTCGAAGCCGAGCGACCCGGTCGGCAGGATGATCTGCGGGGTGGACAGGCCGTGCAGGAAGAAGAATCCCGCGCTGCTCAGGAACACCATGGACACCAGGAACAACCGCGCGTCCTGGCGGCGCCGCGACGCCTCGCTGATCAGCAGGCCGAGCACGACGTTGACCCCGGCCACCGTGATGATCATCCCGAAGTGGCCGGCGTTGTGCTGCCAGATCAGGTTGATGTCCGGCTGGGCCAGCAGCAACCAGAGCCCGAGCAGCGGCAGGACCAGGTGAATACCCCAGACCACGCCACGCACGGGCTGAGTCGCCGGAGGAAGGTAAGGGACAGGGGTTGACACAGACCGATTATCCACTCGAGATCGCCCCTACCAATGCGTCGTTTTACTCATCCAGATCACCGAATATCCAGCCTGTGGCGGCACGAGTAGGGGCCGGCACGAGAACCCGCGCCGGCCCCTACACGAACCTCGGCCGAACAGCCGAACAGTCAGCCGAACAGTCAGCCGAACAGTCAGCCGAACAGTCAGCCGAACAGGGCGGGCAGGGTCGCCGCGTGGGTCTCACGCAGCTCCGCCACGGGCACCTCGAAAACGTCCTCGACCACCAGCGAGGTCCCGCCGGTGACGCCGAGGCTGTAGCAGGGCACGTCGTGGCGCCCGCACAGCGAGGCGAACTCGGTGTGGGCCTCGGGCCGCACCACGACCAGCGCCCGCGCGGCCGACTCGCTGAACAGGTCGGTGAAGGCGTCACCGTTCAGTGTCACCGTGGCGCCGATGCCGCGCGCCAGGCAGGACTCGGCCAGGGCGATGGCCAGCCCGCCGTCCGACAGGTCGTGCGAGCCCTCCAGCAGCCCCCGCCGGGCCGCCTCCACCAGCACCGTCGCCAGCGCCCGCTCCGCGTCCAGGTTGGCCTGCGGCGGCAGCCCGCCGAGGTGGCGGTGGAACACGTGGGCCCACTCCGAGCCGCCGAACTCGTCGTGCGTGTCACCGAGCAGCACCACCCGCAGCCCCTCGGCCACGAACCCGGTGGGCACCCGCCTGGCCACGTCGTCGATCACGCCGAGCACGCCGACGACCGGCGTGGGGTGGATGGCGGTCGCCCCGGTCTGGTTGTAGAAGGAGACGTTGCCGCCGGTCACCGGCACGCCCAGGACCCGGCACGCGTCCGCGAGCCCGCGCGTGGCCTCGGCGAACTGCCACATCACCTCCGGGTCCTCGGGGGAGCCGAAGTTGAGGCAGTTGGTGACGGCCAGCGGCCTGGCGCCGGTGACGGCCACGTTGCGGTAGGCCTCGGCCAGCGCGAGCTGCGCCCCCGCGTAGGGGTCGAGCTTGGCGTAACGCCCGTTGCCGTCGGTGGCCAGCGCGAGCCCGCGCGTCGTCGGCTCGGCGTGTTCGATGGTCGCGCCCGCTTCGGCACTCGTTGGCGTTGCAGGCTCGCTCTCTCCTGCCGGGCTCCTGCGCTCCGGCTCCATCACCTCGGAGACCCGCAGCATGCCCGCGTCTGCCGGCTGGGCCAGCACGGTGTTGGAGCGCACGTAGCGATCGTACTGGGAGGTCACCCACTCCTTGGAGGCCAGGTTGGGCGAGCCGAGCAGCCGGAGCAGCGTCCCGCGCAGGTCGGCCGGCCGCTCCAGCCGGTCGGTGGTGTCGGCGTTGAGCGCCGCCTGGCCGGCCGGCTCGTGGTACGGGCGCTCGTAGACGGGCCCGTCGTCGGCCGCGGTGCCCGGCGGGATGTCCACGATGACCTCGCCGTCCCACGTCATGACCAGGCGGCCGGTGTCGGTCACCTCGCCGAGGACGGCGGCTGGCACGTCCCACTTTTCGCAGATCGCCATGAACGCGGGGATGTCGTCCGGCCGGACCACGGCCATCATGCGCTCCTGCGACTCGCTCATCAGGATCTCCTCGGGCCTGAGCGAGGGGTCGCGGAGCGGGACGAGGTTGAGGTCGACGCGCATGCCGCCGGTGCCCTTGGCGGCCAGCTCGGTCGTGGCGCAGGACACACCGGCCGCGCCGAGGTCCTGGATGCCCACGACCACGTCGGCGGCGTAGAGCTCCAGGCAGCACTCGATGAGCAGCTTCTCCATGAACGGGTCGCCGACCTGCACGGCGGGCCGCTTGGCCTGGGACTCCTCCTCGAAGGTCGCCGAGGCCAGGACGCTCGCCCCGCCGATGCCGTCGGGCCCGGTGGACGCGCCGAACAGCACGACCTTGTTGCCCGGCCCGGGGGCGGTGGCCAGCTTGATCTGGTCCTTGCGGAGCAGGCCCACGCACAGGGCGTTGACCAGGGGGTTGCCGATGTAGCAGGGGTCGAAGACGACCTCGCCGCCGATGTTGGGCAGGCCCAGGCAGTTTCCGTAGCCGCCGATGCCCTCGACCACGCCCGGCAGCACCCGGCGGGTGTCCACGGCGTCGGCGGCGCCGAAGCGCAGCGCGTCCATGACGGCCACCGGGCGGGCGCCCATCGACATGATGTCGCGCACGATCCCGCCGACGCCGGTGGCGGCGCCCTGGTGCGGCTCGACGTAGGAGGGGTGGTTGTGCGACTCGATCTTGAACGTGGCCGCCCAGCCGTCGCCGATGTCCACCACCCCGGCGTTCTCGCCCATGCCCACGAGCAGCGCGTCGGACTTGGGCGCCTTGGTGGCGAACTGCCGCAGGTGCACCTTGGAGGACTTGTACGAGCAGTGCTCGGACCACATGACGCTGTAGATGGCCAGCTCGGCGCCGGTGGGACGGCGGCCCAGGATCGCCTTGACCCGGTCGTACTCGTCCTGCTTCATGCCGAGCTCGGCGTACGGCATCGGCTCGTCAGGAGTCTCGGCCGCCCGCTGCACGCTGTCTACGGTGTTCGTTGGTCGCTCGCTGCGCTCGCTCATGCGTTCACCAGGTCCTTCAGGATGGAGGTGAAGAAGCCGAGCCCGTCGGTGCCCGGGGCGCCGACCAGTTCCTCGACCGCGTGCTCGGGGTGCGGCATGAGGCCGACCACGTTGCCCGCCTCGTTGCGGATGCCCGCGATGTCGTTGAGCGAGCCGTTGGGGTTGCCGAGATAGCGGACGACCACGTGCCCGCCCGCCTCCAGCGCGGCCAGCGTGTCATCGGAGGCCACGTAGCGGCCCTCCCCGTGCTTGATCGGCAGCACGATCTCCTGGCCCTGGTCGAAGGAGTTGGTCCACGCGGTCGCGGGCTGCTCGATCCTGACCCGCTGGTCCCGGCAGACGTAGTGGAGCGAGCCGTTGCGGATCAGCGCGCCGGGCAGCAGGTGCGCCTCGCACAGGATCTGGAAGCCGTTGCAGGTGCCTAGAACGGGCAGCCCCGCCTTGGCGGCCGGGACGAGCTCCTCCATGAGCGGCGCGAACCGCGAGATGGCGCCGCAGCGCAGGTAGTCTCCGTAAGAGAAGCCGCCGGGCAGGAACACGGCGTCGACTCCCCTGAGGTCGTGATCGGCGTGCCACAGCGGGACCGCCTCCGCGCCCACGAGTCGCACGGCTCTGGCGGCGTCCTGGTCGTCGAGAGTTCCTGGAAACGTGACTACGCCCACACGGGCAGCGCTCATGACAGTCGTCCCCTTCGAGGATGCGCGCGCACGCGCCACCGTCTCTTCGGGGTCGACAGTGGTCCGCGGCGGTGCCTTCAGGTTATCGGGTGCCGCCGGATGCTCCGCAACGGCTCGGCTGTCATGAAAGGGCCAGGTCAAGCAGGCGGGTCAAAGCGGCAGACCGGGTCAAACCGCAGCCAGCGCGCGCGGACGGGCGTTCGCGTCGTCGTCCCAGTCGAGCTGCTTGCTCAGGTGGACGGTGGTGCCGCCACGACCGGGAGTGATGCCGAAACTCAGCTCGTCGACCACGGAGCGCATGATCAGCAGGCCGCGGCCGTTCTCGGTGTCGGGAGGGGGGAAGCGCAGCGGCATCGAGGGCATACCGTCGCCGTTGTCGGCGACGCGTACGTCGCAGCGGCCGTAGCCGATCGCGGCGGTCACTTCGTAGCGGTTGGCGGGTCCCCCGTGCCGTACCGCGTTTGAGCATGCCTCGGACACGGCCAGCAACATATCGGCGATGCACGTCTCGCTCACGTTGAGTGAACGCATGGCATCGCCAAGCACTCGCCTGACCATCGGTATGCCGATCGCATCCCGAGGCAGTGCCAACGAGAACTCAATATCCACCGGACTCCTCCGGGCGCCAGAATGTTACCTGGAGTAGGTTTCCCTGAGAAATCGGGGCTAACCGCAAAATCACGCTGTTGTTATTTAGTGTTGGCACGCCCGTGGCATTGTGGCACGTCAGAACCCCCACTTTAAGCCCCTGAAGGTTAATCAGTGGATCAATTGTGCCTCTACCCCTCAACCCGGACTGCGTAGTCCTCGATCACGGTGTTGGCGAGCAGAGTCTCGGCCATCTTGCGCACTTCTCCGAGTGCCGCCTCGTCGGCCTCGCCCTCGATCTCGATCTCGAAGCGCTTGCCCTGCCGGACGGCCGAGACGCCGGCGAAACCGAGCCTCGGCAGGGCCCTGGCGATCGCCTGGCCCTGCGGGTCGAGGATCTCGGGCTTCAGCATGACGTCTACGATGACGCGCGCCACTGCGTTCCTCCTGGGAGCGGTGGGTGTTCGGGAAGGACAGCCTACCGGCGTGGTGTGGCTGCCGACACAACGGGAACGGGGAGGACATGGGGCTTGCGCGCAGGGTCATGACGTCTGCCACGATGGCCCCAAACGCGTGCGAACCATCACCAAGTGGTTCGTCGCTCGAAAGGCCGGCCCGAGTGGCGACCCCATCGGCACCGGCCCCGGACCGCACAGGAGTGGCAATGACCGAGCTGGTCGAGGTCATCAAGGAGCACAGCACATTCGTCATGGGGCCGGCGACGGAGGAGGCCGCATGACCACCGATGCCTCTCGCGGTGCAGACGCACCCCCGGAGCTCGTCCAACTGCTCACCCCGGAGGGGGAGCGGGTCGAGCACCCCGACTACGACATCGACCTGACCCCGGAGGAGATCCGATCGCTCTATCGCGACCTGGTGCTCGTCCGGCGCATCGACCTGGAGGCCGTGGCCCTGCAGCGGCAGGGCGAGCTCGGCATCTGGGCCTCGCTGCTGGGCCAGGAAGCCGCGCAGATCGGCTCAGGCCGCGCGCTGACCGACGCCGACATGGCCTTCCCCACCTACCGCGAGCACGGCGTGGCCTGGTGCCGCGACGTGGACCCGGTGAAGCTGCTGGGGCTGTTCAGGGGGGTCAACCACGGCGGGTGGGACCCCAAGGAGCACAACTTCCACCTGTACACGATCGTGATCGGCAGCCAGACGCTGCACGCGGTCGGCTACGCCATGGGCATCCAGCGTGACGACGCCAGCGCCGCCACCATCGTCTACTTCGGCGACGGCGCCACCTCCCAGGGCGACGTCAACGAGTCCTTCATCTGGGCGAGCGTGTTCAACGCGCCGATCGTGTTCTTCTGCCAGAACAACCAGTGGGCCATCTCCGAGCCGCTGGAGAAACAGACCCGCATCCCGCTTTACCGCCGGGCCTCCGGCTTCGGCTTCCCCGGGATCAGAGTGGATGGAAATGACGTGTTCGCCTGCCTCGCCGTGACACGCAAGGCACTTGAGGCAGCCCGTACGGGCCAGGGCCCGACCCTCATCGAGGCCTTCACCTACCGGATGGGCGCCCACACCACCACCGACGACCCGACCCGCTACCGGGTCGCCAGCGAGCTGGAGGCGTGGAAACTCAAGGACCCGATCGAGCGGGTGAAGTCCTACCTGTTCAAGAACGAGCAGGCCGACCAGGCGTTCTTCGAGTCCGTGGACGGCGAGGCCGACCAGCTCGGCGCCGACCTGCGGCGGCGTTGCCTGGCCATGCCGGACCCCGAGCCGCTCGACATCTTCGATCACGTCTACAGCGAGCCCCACGCCCTGATAGATCAGGAGCGCGCCCAGTTCGCCGGCTACCTGGAGGGGTTCGAGAAATGACGGTCCTGAGCCTTTCCAAAGCGCTCAACGAGGGCATGCGCAGGGCCATGGAGGACGACCCCAAGGTCCTCATCATGGGCGAGGACGTCGGCAAGCTGGGTGGCGTGTTCCGGGTGACCGACGGGCTGCAGAAGGACTTCGGCGAGGACCGCGTCATCGACACTCCGCTGGCCGAGTCGGGCATCATCGGCACCGCGATCGGCCTGGCGCTGCGCGGTTACCGGCCGGTGTGCGAGATCCAGTTCGACGGGTTCGTCTTCCCGGCCGCCGACCAGATCATCACGCAGCTCGCCAAGATGCCGATGCGCTCGCTGGGCGCGATCAAGCTGCCGGTCGTCGTACGCATCCCCTGCGGCGGCGGCATCGGCGCGGTCGAGCACCACAGCGAGTCGCCGGAGGCGTATTTCACCCACACGGCCGGGCTGCGCGTCGTGTCCTGCTCCAACCCGGCCGACGCCTACACCATGATCCAGCAGGCCATCCGCAGCGAGGACCCGGTGCTGTTCTTCGAGCCCAAGCGCCGCTACTGGGAGAAGGCCGAGATCGACACCACCTCCACCGACTGGTGGACGCCGCTCCACGCGGCCAAGGTGGTGCGCCCGGGCACGGACGTGACGCTGCTGGCCTACGGGCCGATGGTCAAGACCTGCCTGGAGGCGGCCACGGCCGCCGAGGACGACGGGCGCTCCCTTGAGGTGATCGACCTGCGCTCGCTCAACCCGCTGGACGAGCCGCTGGTCATGGAGTCCGTACGCCGTACGGGCCGGGTGGTGGTCGTGCACGAGGCCCCGGTCAACAGCGGATTCGGCGCCGAGCTGGCAGCCCGGATCACCGAGCGGTGCTTCTACCACCTGGAGTCGCCCGTGCTGCGGGTGGGCGGCTTCTCCACCCCCTACCCGCCGTCGAAACTGGAGGAGCACTACCTGCCCGACCTGGACAGGGTGCTCGACGCCGTGGACCGGACGTTCGGGTACTGAGAGGGCTTTATGCGACGCGAGTTCAAACTCCCGGACGTCGGCGAGGGCCTGACGGAGGCGGAGATCGTCCGCTGGCACGTCAAGCCGGGTGACGACGTCAAGGTCAACCAGATCGTCGTGGAGATCGAGACGGCCAAGTCCATCGTCGAGCTGCCGATCCCGTGGGACGGGGTGGTGGCGGGCCTGCTGGCCGAAGAGGGCCAGACGGTGGACGTGGGCGTGCCCATCATCACCGTGGACACGACCGAGCCCGGCGGTGAGGCGGCCCCCGACGACCGTACGCGGGCCCTGGCCGACGACATGGTCCCCAAGCCGCCGGCGGAGGGCGCCGTCGAGCCCGGCGCACACGGCGGCCCGGCCCCGAAGGAGGAGCGCCAGTCCGTCCTGGTCGGTTACGGCGTCAAGACCGGCGCCACCAAGCGCCGCGCCCGCAAGAGGCCACTGGCCGGCACCCCAGCCGTCACCGCCCCCACCGAGCCCGCTCCGCCGGCCGCCGCCGCTGGAGCGCCCGCCGCGGCCGCCGGAACGCCCTCAGCGCCCGCCGGAGCGCCCGCCGCTCCCGGAACGGCTGCCGGGGGGCGTCCGGCCGTCCTGGCCAAGCCTCCGGTCCGCAAGCTGGCCAAGAACCTGGGCGTGGACCTGGCGGCCGTCCAGGGCACCGGCCCGCAGGGTTCGATCACCCGCGAGGACGTGCACGCGGCGGCGGAGACCGCCCCCCAGCCGGCGCCCCGGGCAGCGGGGCGGGAGGAGCGCGTCCCCGTCAAGGGCGTGCGCAAGGTGACCGCCCAGGCGATGGTGGCCAGCGCCTTCACCGCCCCGCACGTCACCGAGTTCCTCCAGGTGGACGTGACCGGGACGATGGAGGCCGTGCGGCGCCTGCGCACCCTCCAGGACTTCGCGGAGGTCAAGGTCTCCCCGCTGCTCCTGGTGGCCAAGGCGGTGCTCACGGCGGCCAGACGCTACCCCATGGTCAACTCCTCGTGGGACGAGGCGGCCCAGGAGATCGTGGTCAAGCACTACGTGAACCTGGGGATAGCCGCCGCCACCCCGCGCGGCCTGGTGGTGCCCAACATCAAGGACGCCCACGCCCTCTCCCTCCCCGCCCTGGCCGGGGAGTTGGCCAAGCTCACGGAGACGGCCCGGTCGGGCCGTACGCAGCCGGCGGAGATGGCGGGCGGCACCATCACGATCACCAACGTGGGCGTGTTCGGCGTGGACGCCGGCACCCCGATCCTCAACCCTGGCGAGGCCGCCATCCTCGCCGTCGGCCAGATCAGGGACATGCCCTGGGTGGTGGACGGCGAGCTGGCCGTGCGCAAGGTCACGACCCTGGCCCTCTCGTTCGACCACCGGATCGTCGACGGCGAGCTGGGCTCGCTGTTCCTGCGTGACGTGGGCGCCATGTTGGAGGACCCCCTCCGCATGCTCGCCTGGAGCTGACGCGCCGATCCGGGGCCGACAGGTACGGCGGCCGCCGGGAGGACCCCTCTCCCGGCGACCGCCGCAGGCGACGGACTCCCGCACCCGCCGCATATGAGTCGGCTCCGCCCGGATCTGATACATCGATATTGTGGACCGCATGATCCGTCACATCGTGATGTTCACCTGGAAAGAGGAAGCCACCGCCGAGCAGAAGGAGGCGGTGGCCAGTGAGCTGGGCAAACTGCAGGGCGTCATCCCGCAGATCCGCGCCCTCACGCTGGGCGGCGACGCCGGGATCAACCAGGGAAACCACGACTTCGCGCTGGTGGCCGACTTCGACGACGTCGAGGGCTACCTGGCCTACCGCGACCACCCGCGGCACCAGGCGGTGATCGCGGAGCGCATCAGGCCCATCCTCGCCGCCCGGGCCGCCGCGCAGCTCAAGGTCTAGATCTCGGGCGGGTTGTTCTCGCGGTGCATCAGCCGGTCGTCGGAAGTGCGCCCCCGCCTGGGGGCCAGCACGATGCTCAGCACGATTCCCACGCCACCCACGATCATGAATATGACGCCGATCACATCCATGTGCACGCTCTGGCCGAACACGTCCGGCTCGATCGCGAATCTCAGGATGGCGCCAAGCGTGAGGAAGAAGATGCTTACTCCGACACCCATGACGACGACCTCCAGGCAAACGGCGGGTACAGCCACGGTCATACCCGAGTTGCCGTGATCACACCCGTGGATATCAGGCGAGGCACGACAGAGGCCGGCCGCCGTTGTAGGTGATCATGTCGAGCACGGCGGTGGCCAGGTCGATCGGGGCGCCGAGAGGCTGACCGTCGAGCTCGGCGTACGCGCGGTGCAGGTTGCCCACGATGCGCTCGGAGTCCAGCAGCCCGCCCCACTCGCCGAGGTCGGTCTCCCTGGCCGCCTCCAGCGGCGACAGGCCGGCCTCCCTGCCCCGCCGGGCGGTCTCCTGCACGAACCGCAGATAGCCCTCCACCGGCTCGTACGCCTCGGGCCCGCAGATCTCCCCGTGACCCGGCACGATCGTCTCCGCCTGAAGCTCCCGTAGCTGCGCGATGGCGTCGATGGCCCCGGCCACGGAGCCCATCAGCACGAACGGCGTGCCGCCGTTGAAGACCAGGTCGCCGGAGAACAGCAGCCGGCGCTCCGGGATCCACACGAACGAGTCGTTGGTCGTGTGCGCGGCGTGCCCGACGTGCCGGACCTCGCACCGCAGGTCGTCGGAGTGCACGGTGACCCGGTCGGTGAAGGTGAGGAACGGCGGCGCCACCTCCATCTTCCCCCACTCCACCTCGGGCGACCACGCGGCCCGGTAGGCGGGCACACCGTCGGCCAGGATCTGCGCCCGCACGCCCTCGTGCCCGACGATCGTCGCCTCGGGGAACAACCAGTTGCCGAACGTGTGGTCCCCGTGGTGGTGGGTGTTGATCAGCGTGGTGATGGGCCGGTCGCTGACCTTGCCCACGGCCTCGCGGAGGGCCCGGGTGCGGCGCTCGGTCGAGCAGGCGTCGACGCAGACCACGCCGCGCCGCCCGGCCAGGAAGCCGGTGTTGTTGATCCACCAGCTCCCGTCCGGCTGGACGTAGGCGTAGACCCCGTCCGACACCTCTTCGACGCGCGGCGGAGGCAGGGGATGGTCGTGAGAGGACGAACTCATGAGGTGAAGGTATCCGTGCGGGCCGGCCCGCACCGTGTCCGGCGTAACAGAACGCCCGTCTCCCGGGGGGACGGGGGCGGGCGTTCCGCCGGTGACCGCCGTGGGTGGCGGAGGAGGCTCAGAAGGCCTCTTCCGGGAGCTCCATGAGCTCCTGGCCGGTGGCGGTGAGTACGCGCCGCTCGGTGCTCAACCGGGGCAGTACGGTCTTGGCGAAGAACGTGGCGGCGGCCACCTTGCCCAGGTAGAAGGAGTCCTCGCCGTCGGCCAGCCGGGCCAGGGCCACCTCGGCCTGGCGCAGCAGCAGCCAGCCGATCACCAGGTCGCCCAGCGCGAGCAGGAACCTGGTGGAGTTCAGGCCGACCTTGTAGACCTCCCGCGGCGTCTCCAGCGAGCCGAGCGCCCAGCCGGCCATGGTCTCGCCCATGGCCTTGACGTCGGCGGCGGCCCCGGCGAGCAGCTTGCGCTCCTCCTTGAGCCGGCCGTTGCCCGCCTCGGAGCCGGCGAACTCGCCGATCTCGCCGAGCAGCGTGCCGAGCGCGGAGCCCTGGTTGCGCAGGATCTTCCGGAAGAACAGGTCCATGCCCTGGATCGCGGTCGTGCCCTCGTACAGGGAGTCGATCTTGGCGTCGCGGATGTACTGCTCGATCGGGTAGTCCTGGAGGTAACCCGAGCCGCCGAGGGTCTGCAGCGAGCGGGAGAGCAGCTCGTACGACCGCTCGGAGCCGACGCCCTTGACCACGGGCAGCAGCAGGTCGTTCAGCTCGTGGGCCTGCCGGTCGGAGGGGTCGATGAGCAGGGTGTCCTGGAACGTGGCCGTGTAGAGCACGAGCGCCCGCATGCCCTCGGCGTAGGCCTTCTGCAGCATCAGCTCGCGCCGCACGTCCGGGTGGTGGATCACGCTCACGCGCGGGGCGGTCTTGTCGGCCATCTTCGTCAGGTCCGCGCCCTGCACCCGGGACCTGGCGTATTCCAGGGCGTTCAGGTAGCCGGTGGAGAGGGTGGCGATGGCCTTGGTGCCGACCATCATCCGGGCGTGCTCGATGATCATGAACATCTGCTTGATGCCCTCGTGCACGTCGCCGACCAGCCAGCCGACCGCCGGGTGCTTGTCGCCGAAGGTGAGCTCGCAGGTCGTGGAGACCTTCAGGCCCATCTTCTTCTCGACGTTGGTGACGTAGACGCCGTTGCGCTCGCCCAGCTCGCCGGTCTCCAGGTTCACGTGGAACTTGGGCACCAGGAACATCGACAGCCCCTTGGTGCCCGGGCCATGGCCCTCGGGGCGGGCCAGCACGAGGTGGAAGATGTTCTCGGCCATGTCGTGCTCGGCGCTGGTGATGAAGCGCTTGACGCCCTCGATGTGCCAGGTCCCGTCGGGCTGGCGCACCGCCTTCGTCCGCCCGGCGCCCACGTCGGAGCCGGCGTCCGGCTCGGTCAGCACCATGGTGGCGCCCCAGTCGCGCTCGATGGCCAGCTCGGCGAAGCGCTTCTGCTCCTCGGTGCCGACCTGCCACAGCGTGTAGGCGAACTTCGGTCCGGCGGCGTACATGTAGAGTGCCGGGTTCGCGCCCAGCACCATCTCGGCCGCGGCCCAGGCCAGGCTCCGCGGGATGCCGGGGCCGCCCAGGCCGGCGGGCAGGTCGAGGTCCGGCCAACTGCCGTCGACCAGCGCCTTGTACGACTTCTTGAAGCCTTCGGGGACGGTCACCGAGCCCGTCGCCGGGTCGAAGACGGGCGGGTGCCGGTCGCCCTCCTCGAAGGAGTCCGCGAGGACGCCGGTGGCCAGCCTGTTCAGCTCTTCGAGGATGCTGCGGGCGACCTCTTCGTCCACTTCCGCAAAGGGCCCTGTGCCGAGGATCTCGTGTCTCCCGAACACCTCGAAGAGGTTGAATTCCAGGTCACGCACGTTGCTCTTGTAGTGGCCCATGGGTGCTGATCTCCTTGAACCGAGTTCTCCTGTACTGGCGAGTAACCTTACTCTGAAATGCTACCCGCGGGTAACCCGGGGTATGCATGGCATGCTCTCTCCATGGACGCCGAAGAACTCGCCGCACGGTGGCGAGAGCGACTGGAATCCTGGGCCATTCCGGACGAAATTCTGGCCCAGGCTCCCGTCGACCCCTGGAGCCACTCGCCGGAGCGATTCGGTACCCGGACCGACAGGGCGCTCTCCGAGCCCGACGAGGGGCCCACCATGACGCGCCTGTCCGAGGCGCTGCCCGAAAAGGGCATCCTGCTGGACGTGGGCTCGGGCACCGGGGCCGCGTCCCTGCCGCTGCACGAGCGCATCGGCCACCTCCACGCGGTGGACGCCTCGTCCTCGATGCTGGAGGGACTGACGGTGCGCGCGGACAAGCTCGGGGTGCCGGTCACGACGATCGTGGGCCGCTGGCCGGACGTGGCGCACCAGGTGCCGGTGGCGGACGTGGCGATCGCCGCCCACGTGGTCTACAACGTGCCAGACCTGGCGGGCTTCCTGCGCGCCCTCGACGGCCACACGCAGGGGCGGGTGGTGCTGGAGTTGCCACACCGCCATCCCATGAGCTGGATGACGCCGCTGTGGCAGCACTTCCACGGGGTGGACCGGCCGGTGCGGCCGATCGCGGAGGACTGCGTGGCGCTGGCCGCGGCCCTCGGCTTCGCCGTGCGGGTGGAGGAGCGGGAGGCGCCCCTGGAACGTTTCACGTCGCTGGCGGACCTGGCCGCGAGCGTGTGCCGGCGGGTCTGCCTCGACCCCGCGCGGGCGGAGGAGGTGGCGGAGACGGTGCTGGAGCTCGGCATGTGGCCGGTGCCGCGGGACCGGTGGGTCACCGTCTGGTGGGATTGACCGGGCTCGGCGGATCAAGCATTGACGGGGCGGGCGGGGTCGGGTTGGGTGGCCTGGTGATCGAGATTCATGCCATCACCTTCGACGCCGCCGACCCGTACGAGATCGCGAGCTGGTGGAGCCGGGCCACCGGGCTGCCCCTGGAAGAGGGTGCCCGCCCGGGTGACGAGATGGTCATGCTGCGGACCAAGCAGGACCCGTTCGTGCTGTTCCTGCGGGTGCCCGAGGGCAAGGCCGTCAAGAACCGGGTCCACCTCGACGTCAACGGGACCGAGGAGCGGAGCCGCGACCAGGAGGTCGAACGGCTGGTCGGGCTGGGCGCGACCATCTATGACGATCTGCGGCAGCCCGACGGCACCGGCTGGGTGGTCATGCTGGACCCCGAGGGCAACGAGTTCTGCGTGTGCAGGAGTCCGGCGGAGCGGGGGCAGTAGGGCCGGGCTCACTGGGCCGGGCGGCCCCGGCCCTGCATGGTGAGGGTCAGGATGCCGGCGATCAGGTAGACCAGCGCGCCGTGCCATAGCGCCTGCACGCCGGAGCCGAACACCCCCTCGCCGTCGAGCACGAGCTGCACGGGATAGTCCAGCACCGCCGTGATCCCCGCGGGCAGCAGCGCGAACTTCCACGGGTGCTTCAGCGACCAGAGCCGGGCCTGGCGGGTCACCCGGTCGCCCTCGTGCGGCTTGGCGACCGCGCCGATCGCGGCGATCAGGGCGAACAGGCTGATGCCGAGGCCCAGCGCCCATGGCAGGTCGCCGCCGCCGGTGAGCAGGCCCATCCCGAAACTGGCCGCGGTAACGGCACCACCGCCGATGGCGGCGGCCTTCCAAGGGGCACCACGCAGTGCGGCGCCCGACAGCGAAACCTCATCGCGTCGACTGATTTCGTTCATGTCATCCATGCTGCCTTTCGGGCCACCCGAGGGGCATCGGGGTTGGACCCTGAGCTCTCCCTGACATGATTCGGGCATGCAGGAAATCGTGATATCGCACCTAGAACCGGATGAAGGGGAGCGGCTGCGGGAGATCCGGCTGCGCGCCCTCCAGGACTCGCCGGACTCGTTCGGGTCCTCGTACGGGCTTGAGGTCGAGTTTGCGTCTGATAAGTGGGCTGAAAGGCTGAAAAATCAGGACTCGCGGTGGTGGGTGGCCGCGAGCGGCGGGTCGGACGTGGGCCTGGTGTGCATGAGGCTGGAGGAGGGCGGGGCCCACCTGCTGTCCATGTGGGTCGCCCCCGAGGCCAGAGGCCGGGGCCTGGGCTCCCGGCTGGTGGCCGAGGCCGTGGCCTGGGCCAGGGACGTGGGCGCCGAGGAGATCGGGCTGTGGGCCGTGGATCGCAACCACGCGGCCCGGGGGCTCTACGCCGCCGCGGGCTTCGTCCCGAGCGGCAAGGTCATGGCCCTGCCGTCCAACCCGGAGCTCATGGAGTCCCACTACGTGCTGCCCCTGAACTTCCGCGAGGCGCGCCGGGAGGACGTGCCCGCGATCGTGGCGCTGCTGGCCGACGACCACCTCGGCGCCGCCCGCGAGGGGGACCCGGGGGACGAGCGCTATCTGGCGGCGTTCGACCGGATCGCGGCCGACCCGTACGACGAGCTGATCGTGGTCGAGCAGGAGGGCAAGGTGGTGGCCACGATGCAGCTCACGTACCTGGCCGGGTTGTCGCGGCTGGGCTCCGAGCGGTGCCAGATCGAGGCCGTCCGGGTCGCCGCCTCCACCCGAGGCCAGGGGCTCGGCGGCAAGATGATCAGGTGGGCGATCGGCCGGGCGCGGGCACGGGGCTGCGCGATGGTGCAGCTCACCTCCGACAAGTCCCGTACGGACGCGCACCGCTTCTACGACAACCTCGGGTTCACGGCCTCTCACGAGGGCTACAAGATGGCCCTATGACCAGGCGCTGACCTCCACCAGGTTGTCGTGGAACCCCGGCCCCTTGCCCAGGTCGCCGTCGCGCTCGGCGACGACCGCGTTCGGGTTGGCGCCGCCGGGGGTGAGCTTCGGCCAGCGGCCCTTCGGCGAGGCCACCACCCCGGCCGCCACCCGGTCGCTGATCTCCACGTCGGCCAGGAACTCGCCGCCGTCGTTGTGCACGCGGACCCGCTGGCCGTCCACCAGCCCGCGGGCCGCCGCGTCGGCCGGGTTGACCAGCACCACCGGATCCTTGGCGCGCCGGCGCAGCTCCGGGTTGTTGGCGAAGGTCGTGTTGAGGAAGTTGTGCGAGGCGGGCGTGATCAGGGCCAGCGGGTACGCCGACCTCCCGCTCATGAGGGTCGTGTGGGAGGGGACGTACGCCTTGCCCCGCGGCGGGAAGCGCAACCGGCCCGAGCGCGTCGGGAAGCCCTCGGCGAACGGCGTGAAGGGCTCGGGGTAGTTCATCCGCACCCAGCCCTCCTTGCGGATCCTGTCCAGGGTGATGCCCTGCAGCGAGGAATGCCCGCTCGACAGCAGTTGCTCGGCCAGTTCAAGGTCCGAGTCGAACAGCGACGGCTCGGTCATCCCCATGTGCGCCGCCAGCCGCCGGAACGTCTCCGTCGTGGACAGGCACTCGCCGGGCGGCTGCTCGGCGGGCTCGTTCCACAGCAGGTAGAGGTGGCCGTAGCCGGCGTGCAGGTCGTAGTGCTCGGTCTGCATGGTGGCGGGCAGCACGATGTCGGCGTAGTCCACGGTGTCGGTCGGGAACTGCTCCATGACCACCGTGAACAGGTCCTCGCGGGAGAGCCGGCGCTTGATGGCGTTCGCGTCGGGGGAGGAACCGGCCGGGTTGGCCGCGTACACCCACAGGCACTTGACGTCGTCGAGCTGGGAGGCCACCTTGCTCATGACCAGCGTGCGGACAGGCTGGGTCAGCAGGTCGTCGCGCATGTCGACGTCGAGGTGGACGTGGCCGCTGGTGGAGAACGCGACGCCGCCGCCTGGATGGCGCCAGTCGCCGGTGACGCCGGGGATCGCGGCGATCGTGCGCAGCGCCGTGCCGCCGCCCTGGTGCCGCTGCAGGCCGTGCGTGGCGCGGATGGCGGTCGGGCGGGTGTGCGCGAGCCGCATCCCCAGGCTGTGGATGGCGGCGGCGGGAATGCCGGTGATCTCGGCCACTTTTTCCAGCGGAAAGTCCATGATCTCCTGGCGGAAGTCCTCCCAGCCCTCAGTGTGCTCGGCCAGGAACTCCTCGTCATGCGCGTTCTCCGACAGCACGACGTTGAGCAGCCCGAGCGCGAGGGCCGCGTCCGTGCCGGGCCTGATCGGCAGGTGCTCGTCGGCCTGGTCGGCCGTCCGGGTGCGGATCGGGTCGATGGCGACGACGTACGCGCCGTTCGCCTTCGCGTCCTGGATGAACTTCCACAGGTGGTGGCCGCTGGTCAGCGTGTTCGTGCCCCAGAGCAGGACGAGGCGGGCCAGCGCGAAGTTCTCGGGGTCCATGCCGGCCGGGGTGCCGAGCGTACGCGTGAGCCCGCTGTTGCCGGCCCCCGAGCAGATGTTGAGCCAGTGTTTGGACGCGCCCAGCATGTTCCAGAACCGCCGCCCCGCCACGCCCTCGCAGCCCTGCAGATAGCCGAGGGTGCCGGTGCCCAGGTAGGGCCAGATGGCCTCGCCGCCGTGCTCTTCGACGATGCCGCGCAGCCGTTCGGAGATCTCGTCGAGCGCCTCCTCCCAGGAGATCCGCTCGAACCGGCCCGAGCCCTTGGGGCCGGTGCGGCGCAGGGGGTACAGGATGCGGTCGTCGGCGCGGGTATGCTCCAGGTATCGGTTGACCTTCACGCAGAGCGCGCCTCTGGTGTAGGGCTGGTCGGGGTTGCCCCGCAGCTTGACGGCCCGGCCGTTCTCGACGGTCACCACCCACGAGCAGGTATCCGGGCAGTCCAGTGGACATGCTCCCAAAACCCTCAATTCACCCGACATGGGACACAGCTTACGTCTCAGGCCCGGTTCGGAGAATTAGCGGTTTAACGGCGGGAACTCCAACGTGTAACCTGCCCCCTGCGACGACTGCGGGGGCGTTTGCGGACACTGGAAACCAAGACATCGCACGGTCCGGCCGGGAAGGTGCAGAATCGCTGTCGGTGGCCGAAATCAGGGAACGAGATGACACGGAGGACCTCGCGGAGGGGGATCCAGCCGTGGTCGAGTCACGCTCGGACGACGACGTCTACGTCGTAGAGCCGCTGCTGCCTCAGCGTCTTCGCCGTCCCTCCGACCTTCTGCGCTTCTTCGCCACGCTCATCGTGCTCGGCGCGGTCACTCTGCTGGCCCTGGTGGCCAAGCAGACGCTCATCGGCCTGGAGGCCGACGTCAAGGAGGGGGCGGAGCTCGTACCCCTGCTGAGCAGGATCGCCGCCTTCCTCGGTGGCGCGGCCGTGCTGATCGTGCCCGCGGCGTTCGCGGTCGAGCGGGTCTTCCACCGCGACGGCCTGCGCGTCGCGGAGGGGCTGATCGCCGCGATCGCCGGCATCGCCGGGTCTTTCCTGCTCGGGCAGTGGCTGACCGGGGGCAGCGTCAACGACCTGCGCGTGCTGCTGACCGGCGATCGGGCGATCGAGCCGCTCAACACGCTGCTCACTTCGGTGATCGCGTACGCCACCGCCGTGCGCGTCTCGCGCCGGCCCACGTGGCGGATGCTGATGTGGGCCACGGTCGCCCTCTACGTGCTGGCCTTCTTCTCCGGCAGACAGATCACGCTGCCCAGTGCCATCATCACGGTGCTGGTCGGCATGGCCATCGGCTACGCCACCCTCTACGGCGTCGGCAGCCCCAACACCAGGCCGCCGGGCAGCGCCGTGGTGGCCGCGCTGCGCAAGCTGTCCTTCCCGGTGGTCTCGGCCCGCCGTATCGAGGACGACCTCCAGGGCGACCGCCGCTACGCCATGGGCCTCCAGGACGGCAGCAGCCTGGACGTCACCGTGCTCGACCGGGACCGGCAGGTGGCCGGGCTGGCCTACCGGCTGTGGCGGCGTATCCGGCTCAACTCCGAGACCCGGCGCAAGGCCATCAGATCGCTCAGGGCCGAGCTCGAACGCGAGGCGCTCATGGCCTACGCCGCCCAGGCGGCCGGCGCCAGCACGCCCCGGCTGCTCGGCACCAGCGAGATCGGCACCGAGGCCGCGCTGCTCGCCTACGAGCACATCGACACCCGCCCGCTGTCCGAGGTGCCGGACGCGGAGATCGACGACGCGCTGCTCGCCCAGATCTGGGAGCAGGTAGAGCTGCTCCAGATCCAGCGCCTGGCGCACCGCAGGCTCACCGGCGACGGCATCCACCTCGACCGCGCGGGCCGCGTCGTGCTGACCGACGCGCGCAGCGGCGAGATCGCCGCCGGAGACCTGCTGCTCCGGCTCGACGTCGCCCAGCTCCTCGCCTACCTGGCGCTGCGCGTCGGCCCCGAGCGCTCGGTCCGGGCCGCGGCGGCCGTCCTCGGGCCGGACGCGCTGGCCGCCGCCATGCCACTGCTCCAGCGCATCGCGCTGACCAGGGAGACCCGCTCGGCGCTGAGCAAGGCCAAGAACGTGCTGCCCGGCATCCGCGACCACATCGTCGCGCTCAAGCCGCAGAGCAAGGTCGAGGAAGTACGCCTCGAACGGTTCCGGCCGCGCACCCTCATCACGATCATCGCCAGCACGCTGGCCGCCTACATCGTGCTGTCCCAGCTCAGCCGGGTGGACGTCTACCGGGTGATCACCACGGCCAACTGGGCCTGGTCGGGGGTGGCGCTGGTCGCCTCCTTCGTCAGCTTCGTGGCCGCCGCCCTGATGCTGCGGGGGTTCGTGCCCGAGCCGCTGCCGCTGTGGCGTACCGTCCTCGTGCAGTTCGCCGCCTCGTTCGTCAAGCTCGTCGCGCCCGCCGCCGTCGGCGGGGTCGCGATCAACACGCGCTACCTGCAGAAACGCGGCATCCCGCCATCGAGCGCGGTGGCCAGCGTGGGCGCCTCGCAGCTCATCATGCTGGTCTTCCACATCGCGCTGCTGCTGCTGTTCGCCTACATCACCGGCTCCACCACGACCACCTCGTTCACCCCGTCGCGCGGGCTCGTCGTGGTGCTGCTCGCGGTCGCGCTGCTGGTCGTGGTGGTGCTCGGGGTGCCGCCGCTGCGCAGGCTGGTGACGTCGCGGATGCGCAAGCTGTTCTCGAACGTGCTGCCCAGGCTGCTCGACGTGCTGCAGTCGCCGCGCAAGATGGTCGAGGCGTGCACCGGCACCCTCATGATCACCATCGCGTTCGTGCTGTGCCTGGACGCCTGCGTCGCCGCGTTCGGCGGCTCCATCAGCTTCACCGCCGTCGCGGTCGTCTATCTCACGGCCAACGCGATCGGCTCGGCCGCACCCACACCGGGCGGTCTGGGTGCGGTCGAGATCGCGCTCGCGGGCGGCCTGACCGTGGCGGGCGTGCCGGCCGAGCTGGCCACCTCGGCCGTGCTGCTGCACCGGCTGCTCACGTTCTGGCTGCCGGTGCTGCCCGGCTGGGCGGCCTTCACCTACCTCCAGCGGCACGAGTCCCTGTGAGGACCACCGTCGTCAGCGGGAGGACAGGGCCGGGCCGGTGACCTTGTCGATGGCCTGGAGCTCGTCCTCGGTGAACGCCGGGCCGTCCACACAGGCCACGTTGTCCTCCAACTGCTTCACGCTGCTCGCGCCGATCAGCACGCTCGTCACCCGCGGGTCCCTGAGCGTCCACGACAGGGCCATCTGGGCCAGCGTCTGCCCCCGGCTCTTGGCGATCGCGTCGAGGTCGCGGGTCAGGCCCACGTCGATCCGGTCGGCGTTGAGGAACCTGCTCGTCGCCGCCCGCGAGTCGGCCGGCACCCCGTTGAGGTAGCGGTCGGTCAGCAGGCCCTGCGCCAGCGGCGAGAACACGATGCAGCCCATGCCCGCGTCCTCCAGCGCGTCGAGCAGCCCGTCCTCGATCCAGCGGTTGATCATCGAGTAGGACGGCTGGTGGATGAGCAGCGGCGTGCCCAGCTCGCGCATGATGCGCGCGGCCTGGGTGGTCTGCTCGGCCGAGTAGTTGGAGATGCCCGCGTAGAGCGCCTTGCCCGAGCGCACCGCCCGGTCGAGCGCCCCCATGGTCTCCTCCAGCGGCGTCCCGGGGTCGGGGCGGTGGCTGTAGAAGATGTCGACGTAGTCCAGGCCCATCCGCTGGAGGGACTGGTCGAGGCTGGCCAGGACATACTTGCGCGATCCCCACTCGCCGTACGGACCCGGCCACATGTCGTACCCGGCCTTGGTGGAGATGACCAGCTCATCCCGATATTTCGTGAAATCTTCGTGGAAGATGCGGCCGAAGTTCGTCTCCGCCGAGCCGTACGGCACGCCGTAGTTGTTGGCCAGGTCGAAATGCGTCACCCCGAGGTCGAACGCCCGCCGCAGGATCGCCCGGGAGTTCTCGATCGGCCGGGTGTCGCCGAAGTTGTGCCACAGGCCCAGGGAGACGACGGGCAGCTTGAGCCCGCTGCGCCCGCTGCGGTTGTACGGCTGGCGCTCGTAGCGCTGCTCGTCGGCCTGATATGTCATGACGTGCCCCTCTCGATGATCCAGGAGAGCGCGAACGCCTCCTCGCGCCAGGCGTCGTAGCGTCCGCTCCGGCCGCCGTGCCCCGCGCCCATCTCCGTCTTGAGCAGGAACGGCCCGCCGCGCGCCGTCGCCCGCAGGCGGGCGATCCACTTCGCCGGCTCGTGGTAGAGCACGCGCGTGTCGTTCAGGCTCGTGATCGCCAGAATCGGCGGGTACGGCCTGCCGTCGATGTTCTCGTACGGCGTGTAGCTCTTCATGTACTCATAAACCTCCGCATTGTGCAGAGGATCGCCCCACTCATCCCATTCGATCACCGTCAGTGGGAGCGACGGATCGAGGATCGTGTTCAGCGCGTCCACGAACGGCACCTCGGCCACCACGCCCGCGAACTCCTCCGGCGCCAGGTTCGTGACCGCGCCCATCAGCAGGCCGCCCGCCGAGCCGCCCCTGGCGATGATCCGCCCGCTCCACCCGGCCGCCTTCAGGTGCCTGGCCACGGCCACGAAGTCGGTGAACGTGTTGCGCTTTTTGGTGAGCTTGCCCTCCTCGTACCAGTGGCGGCCCATCTCGCCGCCGCCCCTGACGTGCGCGACGGCGAAGACGAAGCCGCGGTCGAGCAGCGACAGCCTCGGGACCGAGAAGCTGGGGTCGATGGAGGTCTCGTAGCTTCCGTACCCGTACAGGAGGGTCGGGGCGGGTTTGCCGGTGTCCTTGCGCTTGACGATGGACACCGGGATCCGGGTGCCGTCCTCGGCCGTGGCCCAGTCGCGGAACTGCTCGTAGTCCTCCGGGTCGTAGCCGCCCAGGACCGGGCGCCGCTTGAGCAGGATCAGCTCGTGGGAGTCGAGGTCGTAGTCGTACACGCTGGGCGGGGTGACCATGCTCGTGTAGGCCAGCCGGAGCCTCCTCGTGACGAACTCCGGGTTGCCCGCCGGGCCGACGTCGTAGAGGGGCTCGGGAAAGTCGATCTCGTACGCGTTCCGCTCGGAGGCCTCGATGCGCTCGCGCCAGTCCTCGATGCCGGCGGCGTACGGGAGCACGCGCAGCCCGGTCAGGCCGTCGCGGCGGAAGTGCACCACGGCGTGGTCGGAGAACGCGTCGATCTCCAGCAGCCGCGTGTCCTCCCGGTGGACGATCAGCGGGGTCCACTCGCCGGGGGCGTCGAGGGGAGCGGTGGCCAGCTCGAAGTTCTCGGCGTCCTGGTTGTGGAGGACGTAGAAGAAGTCACCCGCGTGCTCGATGCCGTATTCGACGCCGGTGGCGCGGGGGCGGACGAGCCGAAACTCGCCCGTCGGGTCCGTGGCGTCGAGGATGCGTACCTCGCTGGTGATCTTGCTACCCGCGGCGAGGACCAGGTACCGCTCGCTGCGGGTCAGCCCGATGCCGACCCAGTAGCGCTCGTCGCCCTCCTCGTACACCAGGACGTCCTCCTGGGTGCCGAGGGTGTGACGGTAGACCTGGAACGGACGCCAGGCGTCGTCGACGCGCGTGTAGAAGAACGTCGAGCCGTCGGCGGACCAGGCGCCCCCGTAGAAGATGTCCTCGATCTCGTCGGGGAGCACCTCGCCCGTCTCGAGGTTCTTGAAACGCAGGGTGAAGCGCTCGGAGCCCTTGTAGTCGGTCGAGAAGGCCAGCATCGTGCCGTCGGGGGTGACGGAGCTGGTGCCGACCGAGAAGAACTCGCTGTCGCCGACCAACTCGTTGCCGTCGAGGATCACCTGCTCGCGGTCGAGGCGGACGCCCGGGGTGATCTCGGGGGGCGCGTCGCCGTCCGCGGGGACACGGCAGGAGACCGCGTACTGCTTGCCCTCCTCTGTACGGGTGAAGTACCACCACGCGCCCTTGCGGCTGGCCACCGACAGGTCGGTTTCCTGCGTCCGGCCCTTGATCTCCTGGAACACCTGCTCCTGGAGCTCGGAGAGATGAGCGGTCTCCTGTTTGAGAAATTCGTTCTCAGCCTCCAGATAAGCGGTGGTGTCGGGATCTTCCTTGTTACCCAGCCAGGCGTACTCGTCGATGACGGCGTCACCGTGATGCGTGCGCTCTGTCAGGACCTTCTTAGCCACTGGGGGCGTGTTGCTGCTCACGTGGGGAGTCTATGTTCGGCCGTTGACATGGGGCATGGACGGCTCGGTGGCGGCCGGGCCACCTGCCGTCGCCGTGATCGATCTGTGGCCGGCGAAGGAGTCGAAGGCGTCTCGAGTGGTCGGAGGCGCTGCTAATCTTTAGAAGCCGACGCGGTGCGGCGCAACCCTCCTTCATCACTCCGGTGACAGTGGGTGTGCCGTGTCCGAAGTTCCGCAGGTTGTGCAAGTCGGGTCAATTTGACAGGGACTTGAACGGCTGAAAGAATAAAGGCACAACGAAATGAACGCCACCGGGGACGGAAGCCCGCAAGGGTTGACGAAAACGGTGAACGCGTCCGTTTCTTGAGAACTCAACAGTGTGTTAAAAGCCAGTGCATGTTTTACATGTATAACCCCGTCACGACGCGATCCTTTCCGGGGTTCGTGTCGGACGGATTCCTTTCAAGGTTGGGATTTCGATTCCCTCCAGACATTGTTTGGAGAGTTTGATCCTGGCTCAGGACGAACGCTGGCGGCGTGCTTAACAC